>JACPOB010000185.1:30407-53545 GCA_016185145.1 Rhodospirillales bacterium
CGCGAGCCTCCGGCTCGCTCATGATCATGAGCGAGCCGGAGGCTCGCGGTCCGGAAGAAAATGAACAGGTCATGGCGCGATCAGTGTTGCCCTGAAATCGTTGACGTTGGTCTTGGTCGGACCTGTGACAATGCTGTCACCCAGCATCTCGAAGAAGCTGTGCCCGTCATTGTCGTCCAGCATCGCCTTGGGGTCACGTCCCATGGCGCGGGCGCGCGCGAGCGAATCGGGGCCGAAGATGCCGCCGGCGATGTCCTCGGCGCCGTCGACGCCGTCGGTGTCGGCGGACAGCCCCCAGATGCCCGGGGCGCCGTTGGCTTCGATGGCCTTGCCCAAGAGATATTCGACGTTGCGGCCGCCGCGGCCGGTGCCGCGCACCGTGACGGTCGTCTCGCCGCCGGACAGGATCACCGTCGGTTTGCTGGTGCTCTTGGCATGCTCGACCGCCTTCCGCGCATGCTCGGCGCCGAGTTCGCGTGCCTCGCCCTCGAGATTGTCGCCCAGCATCACGACCTCGACGCCGCGCTTGCGCGCGACGGCAGCGGCCGCCTCGAGCGAGCGCTGCGGCGTCGCGACGACGATCGTCTCGACGCGCGCCAGACGCGGATCGCCGGGCTTGGGCGTCTCCTCGATGCCGCCCGCCGCGCCCTTCTCGAGATGGGCGCGCACCGCTGCCGGCGCATCGATGCGGTACTTGGCGAGCACGGCCAGCGCATCGGCGAAGGTCGTGCGGTCGGGCACGGTCGGCCCCGAGCCGATCACGCCGGGATCGTCGTTGGGGACGTCGGAGATCAGCCAGCTCAGTACGCGCGCCGGCTGGGCGGCGATGGCGAGCCGGCCGCCCTTGATGGCCGAGAGATGCTTTCGCACCGTGTTCATCTCGACGATGTTGGCGCCCGACTTCAGCAGCGCGCGATTGACCTCCTGCTTGTCGCCGAGCGTCAGGCCGGGCGCGGGCAGGGCCAGAAGGGCCGAGGCGCCACCCGAGATCAGGCAGAGCACGAGATCGTCCGGCGAATGGCCCTTGGCCCTTTCGAGGATACGGCCGGCGGCGGCGCGGCCCTTCTCGTCGGGCACGGGATGGGCGGCTTCGACGATCTCGATCCTGTGGCAGTCCTCGCCGTAGCCGTAGCGCGTCACCACCAGGCCTTCGAGCGGATGCGGCCACTGGTCCTCGACCGCCTTGGCCATGGCCGCGCTCGCCTTGCCGGCGCCGATCACGATCGTGCGGCCTTTCGGCGGCTGCAGCTTCTCGATGTAGGGGGCGAGGCAGGTCGCGGGGCGTGCGGCGGCAAGCGCTGCATCGAACAGGTCGCGCAACAGCGCACGGGCTTCGGCATCTTTCATTTGCGCGATCTTCGCACTATAGGGGCGCGATGCAACAACTGCTCGTTCCCGGCGATCCGCCGCCGTTTTCCGTCCACAACGAGCAGGGCAGGGCGCCGTTGCTTCTGCTGTGCGACCACGCCAGCAAGGCGGTGCCAAAGGCGCTGGGCGATCTCGGCATCACCGAGGCCGAGCTGTCGCGCCACATCGGCTGGGACATCGGCGGCCTCGACGCCGCGCTGGCCCTGGCCGAGGCGCTGGACGCCCCGCTGGTCGCCTCGGGCTATTCGCGCCTGGTGATCGACTGCAATCGCTGGCCGGGCGGGGAGGGCTCGACGCCCGAAGTCAGCGACGGCACGCTGGTGCCGGCCAACAAGGGACTGACGAAAGAGCAGGTCGATGCGCGGGCCGAAGCCTGCTTCTGGCCTTATCACCGCGAGGTCGACCGCCATCTCGACCGCATGACCGCGAATGGCGCCAAGGTGGCTCTGCTGGTGATGCATTCCTTCACGCCGCAGATGAACGGCTTCAAGCGCCCCTGGCAGGTCGGCGTGCTGTGGAACGACGATGCGCGCCTGCCCGAGCCGCTGCTGGCAGAATTGCGCCGCGACCCCGAGCTGGTGGTTGGCGACAACGAACCCTATTCGGCGCGCGCCTCCTACGAATACACGCTCAACGCCCATGCGCAGACCCGCAAGCTGCCGCACTGCTCGCTGGAAGTGCGCCAGGACCTGATCGCCACGCGCGCTACGGCACGTGCCTGGGGCCGCCGGCTGGCGCCCGCGATCGGCGCTGCTGTGGCCAAGGCACTGTCCTGAGCGGAGGGCATGATCATGTATACCATAGTCATGTGTGTCTGACTAGAGTAATTTTATTTGTTTTTGGCGGACCATAAGGCGCCAAAAAACCGAGAAAGTGACAGCACTGCCAGCAGCGCCGCTGACCGGTACAAAGCCGAGCGCACGGATCCTGCCTTCGATCGTGATGCGCGACGTGCGAGCCTCGTCGAGCAGAAGCGACATCAACGCCTGGCCGGGTCGACGCTGCAGCAGGCCGCACAATCCATGCCTTCGATGCGAAACTTCAGGGGGCTTGCCGTCGCCATGGCTCCAGATTAGCGAATCGACGGCACTCCTGTCAGACAGTCTTCTGCACGACTATTCGGCGGACGTAATAACTTTTGTCATCTCGACGTTCCGGTCATGGAGATTCGGTAATGAAACCATTGTTGCTCGCGGGGGTGCTTCTCCTCGCCGGTTGCGGCTCAGCCATTCCGATGGGCGGCGAGACCATGGAAGGTGAACGATTCGTCGGCTCGTTGACGACACGGGGGCGGGACTACGGTCCGTTGGACATGCGCAACAGCAGCGGCGTCGAATGCAATGGGACTTGGTAGCTCGATCCCCAGAGTTCGGGTTCCGCGACATTCACCTGCAGCGACGGCCGGAGCGGCACCGCGGAACTCGCCGCGGGCGATGCTTCGGGCACGATGAAAGGAATGCTGGGCGGCAAGCCGTTCGGCGGAACCTTCGAGCGATCACCTCTCTAGACGCCGCGAGCGGTCAAATTGTCGCGAATGGGTTCAGCATGATAGTGTAACGTCCGTCGGACACGGCATGAACGGCGCCGTTCGCTTTAGTAAGGTTGTGCGATTGCGTTTCGGGCAGTTCCTGCGCGGCAAGAGCCTGGTTCAGTTCATCTGTGTGCTGGCTGTCGCCATGGCCAGCATCCTGCATGTGGACGCAAGCTTCGCGTCCTCGCCGGCAGAATGCGCCGTGGTCTCGGTTTCGCAGGATGACGACCAAGGGACTGATCAGATCGCCTCGGAACCTTGCCATTTCTGCTCTGTCACGGCCTTTGCGAATCTTGCTGCGCCAGCCGTCGTCGATGCGGGAAGTGCGCCCGTGCCGCACCTTCGTTCGCGTCAGTTGATCGCCTTCGAACGCCCGGCGACCGCGCCACCCCCCAAAGCCTGATCTAAGCCGCGTTTTCGCTCGCCGCTTCGGCCGTGAGGCCGATCGGCGCGTCTATGGCTGTAGATCGGGATCAGGTCATGAAAGTCCGCACCTTGGGTGCGCTCTGTGCCGCCATTGCGTTGGCGCCCACAGGGCCGGCCCTGTCTCAAGGGCAGGCGAACGGGGTGCTGACGCTGCCAAAAGCCTTGCAGGCGGCCGTCAATGCCAACCCGCGCATTGCCGTCGCCGACCGCAACATCGGCATGGCCGACGGCCGCCGCCAGCAGGCCAACGCGATGCCGAACCCAACCGTCGGCTTCGAGGTCGACAACTTCGCGCCCGGGCCGAGCAGCAATGTCGGTGGTGCGGAGACGACCCTGATGCTGAGCCAGCTCATCGAGCTCGGCGGCAAGCGCGATGCGAGGGTCTCGGCGGCGCTCGGCGACTACGACGCCGCCCGCTGGGAACGCGAAGCGGCCAAGCTGGAGCTTCTGTCGGAGACGACGATCGCCTTCGTCGAGGCGGTCTCGGTGCAGCGCCGAATCGCGCTGCTGGACCGCCAGGCCGCCGCCCTCGAGAAGCTGCTGCCCTTGATGCAACGCCGCGTCGAGGCCGGTGCTTCATCGCCTTCCGAGGTGTCGCGCACGCAGGCCGCGGTCGGGCTGGCAAGGCTCGAACGCGAACGGGCGCGCCTTGCGCTCGCCGTCGCGCGGCGCGAGCTGACGGCCTTGATGGGCCGCGACACGCCGGACTTCACCGGCACTTCGGGCGACCTCGGACGCGTCGTCCGTCCGGCGCCGCTCGAGAGCCTGATCAAGGCCATCGACGACAATCCGCAGCTCATGCGCTGGACGGCGATCCGCGCGCAGCGCGACGGCGAGATGCTGGTTGCCCGTCTCAAGCCCGTTCCGGACGTCACCGCCGGCATCGGCTGGCGATACTATTCGGAGAACGGCGAAAGCGCGATCCGGCTCGGCGTTTCGATGCCGATCCCCGTCCTGGATCGCAACCGCGGTGCCATCCGCGAGGCGCAGGAGAACTCGCAGAAAGTCCACGCCGAGCGCGCCGTCAACCGGCTCTCCCTCATCGCCGTCGTCGCCAAGGCGCATGACACGGCGGTGAGCCAGCTCCAGCAGCTCGACCTCCTGCGCAAGACGGTTCTGCCCGCCGCCCGGCAGGCGCTCTCGACCATCGAAGCGGGCTACGGCCAAGGCCGCTTCACCGTGCTCGAGATCCTCGATGCCTACCGCACGGTGGCCGATGCCGAGCTGATGGAGCACGAGGCGTTGACCAGCTTCCATACGGCAGTCGCCACCATCGAAGGGCTGACGGCGAGCCCCATCACCCTTGCGGCGAGAGGCCGATGATGAAAACGGTCATCAGGATAATGGGCTACGCGGTGATCGCGCTGTTCTGCGCCGGCGCCGTTGCCGCGGCCGCCTACTACGTGTTCGATCCGAAGTTCGCGGACAACGCCAGGAGCGCCGCGGGCAAAGGGGGGCACGGCCATGGCGAAAAGGAGGGCGGCGACCATCATGACGAAGGTGTGAAGCTCACCGACGCCCAGGTGGCGGCGGCCGGCATCGAGCTCCTGACCGCGGGCCCGCGCGAGCTGCGCGACATCCTGCGCCTCAATGGCATCATCCAGCCCAACCAGGAGGTGCTCGTGAAGGCGACGCCGCGCTTTCCCGGCGTCATCCGCAGCATGCGCAAGCGGCTGGGCGACAAGGTCAGGAAGGACGAGGTCCTGGCCACCATCGAGAGCAACCAGAGCCTCACGACCTACGAGCTCAAGGCGCCGATCGACGGCACGGTGATCGACCGTGACGGGACCCTGGGCGAGTTCGCGTCCGAGGCGAGGCCTCTCTTCACGATCGCCGATCTCTCGACCATGTGGATCGATTTCGCCGTCTTTCGCCGCGACTTCGCGCGCGTACGCCTCGGCGATCCGGTGTCGATCGACGTCGACGACGGCGGACCGCCGATCGAGGCCAGGATCGACTACGTCTCGCCGATCGGGGCCAGCGACACCCAGACGGCCATCGCCCGCGCCGTGGTGTCCAACAACGACGGTCGGCTGCGGCCCGGGCTGTTCGTGGTCGGCCGCGTCGTGCTGTCGGCCCGGCCGGCCGAGGTCGCCGTCAAGACCGGCGCCCTGCAGACGCTGGAAGGCAAGACCGTGGTGTTCGTGCGCGAAGGCGACACGTTCAACGCGCGCGAGGTCGAGCTCGGCGGGCGCGACGCCGACTGGGTCGAGGTGACGTTCGGCGTGCTGGCAGGCGACGTCTACGCCGCGAAGAACAGCTTCGTCATCAAGGCCGAGATCGGCAAGGCGGGGGCGTCGCATGAGCATTGAGCGCCGACGGCAACCTCACTCTGAGGAGCGCCCGAAGGGCGCGTCTCGAAGGGTGCGCGACACCGAGACCGTGGCCCACCCTTCGAGACGGCGCTGCGCGCCTCCTCAGGGTGAGGTGTGCTGCGCGCCAACGAGGTCGGTCCCATGATCAACCGCATCCTCGACTTCTCCATCCACAACCGCTGGCTCGTCATCCTGCTGGCGCTCTGCGTCGGCGCCCTCGGCGCCTGGAACTTCACCCGGCTGCCGATCGACGCCGTGCCCGACATCACCAACGTCCAGGTGCAGGTCAACACCGTGGCGCCGGGCTATTCGCCGCTCGAGGTCGAGCAGCGCATCACCTTCCCGCTCGAAACGGCGATGGGCGGGCTGCCGAAGCTCGACTACACGCGCTCGCTGTCGCGCTACGGCCTCAGCCAGGTGACGGTCGTCTTCAAGGACGGCACCGACATCTACTTCGCCCGCCAGCTCGTCAACGAGCGCATCCAGCAGGCCAAGGACAAGCTGCCACCGGGCATCGAGACCTCGATGGGCCCGGTCTCGACCGGCTTGGGCGAGATCTACATGTACGCGGTCGAGGCCAAGCCCGACGCCAGGAAGCCGGACGGCCAGCCCTACTCGGCGATGGACCTCAGGACCATCCAGGACTGGATCATCAAGCCGCAGCTGCGCACGGTGCCCGGCATCGTCGAGGTCAACACGATCGGCGGCTACGAGAAGCAGTTCCACGTGCTGCCCGAGCCCGCCAAGCTGATGGCCTACAAGCTGACCTTCCGCGACGTCATGACGGCGCTGATGTCGCACAACGCCAATGTCGGCGCGGGCTACATCGAGCGCAACGGCGAGCAGTACCTGGTGCGCACGCCAGGGCAGGTGAACACGGTCGACGAGATCCGCGACATCGTCGTCGGCTCGCGCGGCGGCGTGCCGATCCGGATCGGCGATGTCGCCGAGGTCAAGGAAGGCACCGACCTGCGCACCGGCGCCGCCACGCTCGACGGCAAGGAGACCGTGATCGGCACCACCATGCTGCTGATCGGCGAGAACAGCCGCACGGCGGCGCAACGCGTCGCGAGCAAGCTCGACGAGATCGCAGCCTCCCTGCCGGACGGCGTCGTCGCGCGCGCGATCTACGACCGCACGCGGCTGGTCGAGGCCACCATCTGGACGGTCGAGAAGAACCTGCTGGAAGGCGCGCTGCTGGTCATCGTCGTGCTGTTCCTGATCCTGGGGAATTTCCGCGCCGCCTTCGTGACGGCCTGCGTCATTCCGTTGTCCATGCTGTTCACCATCACCGGCATGGTCGAGAACCGCATCAGCGCCAACCTGATGAGCCTCGGCGCCATCGACTTCGGCATCATCATCGACGGCGCCGTGATCGTGGTGGAGAACTGCCTGCGCCTGCTGGCCGAGGAGCAGCATCGGCGCGGCCGGCTGCTGACGCGCGCCGAACGCTTCGGCACGATCCTCGGCGCCGCCCAGGAAGTGATCAGGCCCAGCCTGTTCGGCACGCTGATCATCGGCGTGGTCTACCTGCCGATCCTCACGCTGACCGGCGTCGAGGGCAAGATGTTCACGCCGATGGCGATCACGGTGCTCATGGCGCTGACGGCGGCCGCGATCCTGTCGATGACGGTGGTGCCCGCGGCCGTGGCCCTGTTCGTCACGGGCCGGGTGGCGGAGAAGGAGAACCTGTTCATGCGCGGCGCGCAGCGGCTCTACGCGCCGACGCTGGAACAGGCCGTGCGCCTGCGCTTCGTGATCGTCGGGCTCGCCGTGCTGCTCGTGGCGGTGAGCGGCGTGGCGGCCTCGCGCATGGGCGGCGAGTTCATTCCTTCGTTGGACGAGGGCGACATCGCCATGCACGCGATGCGCATCCCCGGCACCAGCCTCACCCAGTCGGTGCAGATGCAGGAGGCGCTCGAGAAGGCCATCAAGGAATTCCCCGAGGTCAAGGAGGTCGCGGCCAAGATCGGCACCGCCGAGGTCGCGACCGATCCCATGCCGCCAAACGTCGCCGACAACTTCATCATGTTGAAGCCACGCAGCGAGTGGCCCGATCCGAAGCGGCCCAAGGCCGACCTCGTCGCCGCCATCGAGAAGCGTGTCGCCGAGATACCCGGCAACAACTACGAGTTCACCCAGCCGATCCAGATGCGGTTCAACGAGCTGATCTCGGGCGTGCGCAGCGACCTCGGCGTGAAGATCTTCGGCGACGACCTCGACACGCTGCTGTCGATCGCCAACAAGGTGCAGGCCGTCGTGCAGAGCGTGCCGGGTGCGGCCGACGTGCGCACCGAGCAGGTCTCGGGCCTCCCCATGCTGACGGTCAAGCCGAACCGCGCCGCGCTGGCGCGCTACGGCATCAGCCTCGCCGAGCTGCAGGAAGCGGTCGAGATCGCGGTGGGCGGCAAGGAGGCGGGTCTGGTGTTCGAAGGCGACCGGCGCTTCGACATCGTCACGCGCCTGCCCGAGCATCTCAGGGTGGACCTGGATGCGCTGTCGTCGCTGCCGATCCCGGTGCCGGTCCAGCCCGCGGCGACCGGCGAGAACGGCCGCAAGGCGATCGTGCAGACCGGCATCGGAACGGCAGCGCCCTATGTGCCGTTGTCGGCGGTGGCCGAGATCGAGGTCGCGCCGGGGCCGAACCAGATCACGCGCGAGAACGGCAAGCGCCGGGTGGTCGTCACCGCCAACGTGCGCAACCGCGACCTCGGCTCGTTCGTCGCCGAGGTGCAGCGCGAAGTCGCCGCCAAGGTCAAGCTGCCGGCGGGCTACTGGATCGGCTGGGGCGGCCAGTTCGAGCAGCTCGTCGCGGCGTCGGAGCGGCTGGCGATCGTCGTGCCCGTCGCGCTGCTGCTGATCTTCGTCCTGCTATGCATGAGCCTGAGCTCGGTCGGCGACGCGCTGCTGGTGTTCAGCGGCGTGCCGCTGGCGCTCACGGGCGGCGTGGCGGCGCTGGCGTTGCGCGACATTCCGCTGTCGATCAGCGCCGGCGTCGGCTTCATCGCGTTGTCGGGCGTGGCCGTCCTCAACGGCCTCGTGATCATCTCGTTCATTCAGCGCTTGCGCCTCGATGGCATGCCGGTCGGCCAGGCGGTGCGCGAAGGGGCCATGAAACGCCTGCGACCGGTGCTGATGACGGCGCTGGTCGCCTCGCTCGGCTTCGTGCCGATGGCGATCGCGGTCGGGCCCGGCGCCGAGGTGCAGCGTCCGCTCGCCACTGTCGTCATCGGCGGCATCATCTCATCCACGATCCTCACGCTCGTGGTCCTGCCGGCGCTCTATTCGCTGTTCCATCGTGACAAGCCCGTTCAACAAGGAGAAAACTGATGAAGAGGCTCATGACGGTCGTTGCCCTGATCCTGTGGTCCGGCGTGGCGATCGCCCAGCACAGCCACGGCAACGTGAAGGGGCCCAACGGCGGCCCGATGCAGGACGTCGCCGGCGTCCATGCCGAGCTGGTGGTCGCCGGCAATGCCGTGGCCGTCAACCTGTTCGATGAAGGCAACAAGCCGGTGTCGGCCAAGGGCTTCAGCGGCTCGGTGCTGCTGGTGTCGGGCGGCACGCGCGAGACGGTCCAGCTCGCGGTGTCGGGTGACAGCGCCCTGAAAGGCGAGGCCAAGAACCCGGTGGCGGCGGGAACCCAGGTGACGCTGGTCCTGAAGAACTCAGCCGGGAAGTCGGGCCAGGTCAGGTTCTGACGGCGTGGGCCGAGAATGGCCGGGAGGAGCGGCGGGCTCCTCCCGTCGCGCGACCAACGGCTGATAAACACGTAGTTGTCCATGCTCGGTTTGGCTGCGGCCTCGGCCAATTCGACCTTCGGCCTGTCGATGGGCGCGCCGCGCACGTTCCTGGTGTCGCTCACGGCTGCTTTCTGAGGTGAAGTCAAGCTCTTCCGGACCGCGCGCATCCTGCGCGCTCGAGATTATGAGCGCGCAGGATGCGCGCGGTCCGGAAGAGCATGATATGAGTCGCCCCATGCTTCGCGCTCTTCTCGTCGACCATATCCTTGACCCACACGCCTCGTGGGCCTGCGGCCGCTTCGGCGCCATCGCCGAATTCCATCGCGATCCGGACGAACCCGTCGATATCTCCACGGAACCCGCGATCGTGGCGGCGACCAGCCGCGGCGCCATTCGCCTGGAGGTGCTGCCCGATTTGCGTCCGGTCGCCTACGAGACGATCAGCTCGTGCATCGAGAGCTGGGGGCAGGGCGTCGTGCTCTGCCTGCCGCAGGAGGCGGCGGCGATGAGCGGTCGCACGGTCGTCTGCGAGCTCGGACCCGACCGCGACGCCGTGCGGCCGCAGGATCGCGACGCCATCCTGTTCGATCTCGGCCTCGGCGGCGAGCAGGCCGACATCTGCGTGCGCTCGGCCGATCCGGAAGCCATCGCGCTGCTGCGCGCCGCTTGCGGCCGCCCGATGCTGGAGAACAATGCGCTGGTTCACGGGCTGCCGACACTCAGCCCGCATCGTGTCTTCTGCTGCCGCATGGGCCGTGTCGAGGTCTATCAACCGATCCCCGCGCCCGACGGCAAGTCGCCGGAGGGTCCGCACACCCACGTGCTGCCGCGCCTGCTGGCGCACGGCCGCCTCAACGCCGCGACGGTTCCCGTGCCCGACGGCTGGCTTGCCGGCATGTCGTTGTTTCCCGCGCACCCGTTGCTGCGCGCCGACGGCCAGCCGACGGCGTTCGACGCCGATCGCTACCGTGCCTTCCAGTCGCTGATGAAGCAGTTCGGCGATCCCGACCTAGTCGCCGGCAAGCAGGCCGCCTTTGCCGGCTCGCAGATCGAGAGCGCCGACAGCGACGAGCGGCGTCACGCCCTCGGCTTCCGCATCGGCCAGCGTCAGCGGCAGTGGCTGCAGGAGCCCATCGCGGCAAATTCTTGACGCCGCGATCCGACGCGATAAAAGTCTACGCATCGTCGGTCCTCCTTAACGGGAGGCGAACAGGGAACGCCGTGGCGTCCGCGAGGACCAATCGGCGGCTGTACCCGCAGCTGTGAGCGGCGAGCGACTGCCCATCAGGCCACTGGACTTCGGTTCGGGAAGGCGGGCAGGAGCCGAGACCCGCAAGCCAGAAGACCTGCCGGCGATAGCGTCGCTCTTCCGTGGACGGGATGTTCCAACGGGACGGTCAACCGAGCGGTGACGCGCCTTGTGCGTGTTGCTGTTTGGAGGATCGTCTGATGACGCCATTCCGTCGATTTCTGCTTGTCTTGCTTCTTTTCTCGCCTGTCGCCGCGCGCGCGCAGACCGAGCCGGCCGGCACGTTGCCGCCGCTGGTCGTCACTGCCGACCGCTTCCCGACCGATCCCGACAAGATCACCTCGAGCTACACCGTGGTCATGCAGGAGGAGATGCAGCGGCGTCAGCTCAGGACGGCGGGCGAAGTGCTCAAGACGGTCCCCGGCGTCTCGGTCCAGCAATCGGGCGGTCCCGGCACGCAGACCTCGGTGTTCGTGCGCGGCTCGAATTCCAATCACGTGCTGGTGCTGGTAGACGGCATCACCGTCAACGACCCGTCGACGCCCAACGGGGCGCCCGATTTCGCGCACCTGCTGACCGAGAACCTCGATCGCATCGAGATCGTGCGCGGCCCCATGAGCACGATGTACGGCAGCCAGGCGATCGGCGGCGTCATCAACCTGGTCACCAAGGCCGGCAAGGGGCCGATGAACGGCGTGGCCTTCACCGAGCTCGGCACCCGGATGTGGAGCAACAGCGGCGCCTACGTGCGCGGCAGCGAGGGGCGTTTCAACTACAACGTCACCTTCGCCGGCACGTTCACGCCCAACGACACGCCGGTGCCGGCGCGCTTCACGCCCAACGGCGGCTACGTCGACATCGATCCCTATCGCAACCTGACCTTCGCGGCGCGGCTCGGCTTCGAGATCAACGACAACACCCAGTTCAACTGGTTCGGCCGCTACATCGACACCAAGCTCAATTACGACCAGACCGGGCAGGAGGATCCCAACGCCAACGGCTACACGTCGCAGTTCTATACGCGCGGCGAGATCGAAGGCTCTTACTTCAACGGCCGCTGGAAGCCCGTCATTGGCGTCAACTACAGCACGATCACCCGGCACGACCTGGATTACGCCAGCCCGCAGGTGCCTTTCCCGTTCAACATCGATTCCCTGTTCAACGGCCGCCGCCTGCAGGGCGACTTCAAGAACCTGGTGACGGTCACCGACGAGGTCGAGGTCATCGCCGGCCTCGATTACGACCGGCAGTGGGCCTACAGCAACACGCTGAGCTCGATAGCGCCCGGATCGCTCGCCGCCCAGGCGTGGGGCACGATGTCCCAGACCGGTCTCTACGGCCAGCTGCGGCTCAATCCGTTCACGGGCTTCAACCTCAATGTCGGCGGGCGCATCGACTTCAACGACACTTTCGGCAATGTCGGCACGTGGCGTGCCGGCGCGTCCTACCTGTGGGCGCCGACCGACACCAAGGTCAAGGCATCCTACGGCACCGCCTTCAAGGCGCCGTCGCTGTTCGAGCTGTACGGCACCGGCTTCTTCTGCGGCGGCAACCGCAACATCCAGCCCGAGTACAGCCGCGGCTACGAGGTCGGCGTCGAGCAGGGCATCTTCGACCGCAAGGTCAAGGCGGGCATCACCTACTTCTTCAACACCTACTCGGGCCTGATCCAGTGCCCGCCGCCCTTCACCTCGTTGCAGAACGTCGCCAACGCGCAGAGCGAGGGCTTCGAGACCTTCGTGCAGATCAGCCCGCTGAAGTGGCTGGATCTCTACTTCGACTACACTTTCACGATCGCGCGTAACGTCGATGCCAACCAGCCCCTGGTGCGCCGACCGCAGGACGTTTTCAACGTCCGTGCGGAGGTGCGGCCGTGGGAGGACACGCTGTTCGGCATCGGCGTGCTGCAGGTCTCGAGCCGCACCGACTTCAACGCCACCACCGGCGCCATCATGAACCCGTCGCCCTACACGCTGCTGCGCGCCACGGTGCAGTACGACGTGATCAAGAGCGTCCAGCTCTTCGCCCGCGCCGAGAACATGCTCAACCGCGTCTATGAGGAGCCGGAGGGCTTCCAGGCGCCGTACTTCCAGGCCTTCTTTGGCGTGAAGGCGAGATTTTGAGGAAAGACGGCCGGCGAAATCTGCTGAAAGCAGCGACGGGTGCGATAGGTTGGCCTGCTGTGAGCACCGCAAGGACAAACAAGCCGGCCAGCCTGGCCCTTCTTCACCTGGCTCCGCGGCCGGGCGAAGTCGATCACAACAAGCGCATGACCGAGGACGCTGTGCTGCGCGCATCGGCCATGGGCGCGCAGTTCGTCGTCACTCCGGAGCTCACGATCAGCGGCTACGGCTTCCGAGACCTCATCGGCACAGATTGGATCGCGGAGCAGCAGGCCGCGCTCTTCGCCTGGGCGGCCGACCTCACCCGGCGGGCGTCGGTGTTCCTGGTCCTGGGAACGCCCGAGGCGGATCGGCATCTGTTCAACAGCATGATCCTGTTCGCTCCCGACGGCGCCAGGCTCGGCCATCACCGCAAGATCATGGTGCTCAAGATCGGCTCCGAATCGTGGTCGACGGCCGGCGACCGGGCGACGACGATCGCGGTCGACGGTATCGGGCGGCTCGGACTGTTCGTATGCGCCGACATGTATTCCAGGCGGCTGGTCGACGAGACGGCGGCGCAGGGCGTCGATCTCCTCGTATCGTCGGCGGCCTGGGCGCCGGGGCATCACGGCCCGAACGGCGAGTGGGAGAGGGCGTCGCTCGACACCGGCCGGCCGGTGCTGGTGTGCAATCGCACCGGCGAGGACTCCATGGACTTCCGAGGCTCGCAATCGGTGGCGGCCGTCGGCGGCAAGATCGCGTCCTCCCACTGTTCGCCCCGGGCGGCGATCGTCCTGGTCGACTGGATGCCCCAGGCGCGGCGCCTCGCGAACTGGCGCGTGCTGCAATGACCGGTTGGATGCGCTGGCTGGTCGCCGTCAGCTGCCTCGCCGGGTCGTCGGCCTGGGCGCAGGCGCCGCAGCGTGTCGTCACGGTCAACCTCTGCTTGGACCAGGCCGCGCTTCGCCTGGCCGCGCCGGGCCAGCTCGTCGGCCTGAGCTACCTGTCGCACGACCCGCGCCTCTCCGTGCTGTCCGACCGGGCGCGCGCCATCCCGCCGGTGCGCGCCAAGGTCGAATCGATCCTGGAACTGCGGCCCGACCTCGTGATCTTCGATCGCGATGCGCACGCCAACCTCAAGCGGCTGGTGCGCAGGGCGGGCGTGCCCATCCTGGAAGTGCCGTGGGCCTCGTCGCTGGAGGACGCCGAAGGATCGATCGCCCGCATCGGCGCCGCCCTCGGCCGCGAGGCCGAAGGCCGCGCGATCATCGCCGACATGCAGGAACAGCGCCGGCGGCTCGGCCGGCCGGGACCGCCGACGGCGCTCGCCGCCGTGCTGCAGGCCAATCGCGCCACGGCGGGCAAAGGGAGCCTGATGGACGAGCTGTTGCACCTGTCGGGCTATCGCAATCTTGCGGCCGAGCTCGGCGTCCCGGCCTATGGCCGGCTGCCGCTCGAAGCGGTGCTGGCGGGCCGGCCCGACGTGCTGGTGCTGGACGGCAACGCCAATGCGAAGCCAGCGCGGGCCACGGAATTCGTCGACCACAATGCCCTGCTGGCGCTGGCGGGCAGCACGCGGCTGGTGTCGATCCCGCTGAAGTACACGGTCTGCGCCGGGCCGGAGAACGTCGAGGCCCTGAAGCTGTTGCGCGGGGCGCAGCGATGAACCGCTGGCTGGTCGCGCTCGTGGTGGCGCTCTACCTGATCTCGCTCGCCGTCGGCCCGGCGCTGTGGCCCTGGCGGTTGGGCAACGAGATCGGCTGGGCCATCGTCTGGGAGCTGCGCGTGCCGCGCGCCACGCTCGGCCTGCTGATCGGCGGCGCGCTCGGTCTCAGTGGCGCCATCCTGCAGGGCTGGCTGCGCAATCCGCTGGCCGAACCCGGCGTGATCGGCGTGTCGGCCTGCGCGAGCTTCGCCGCGGTCTGCGCCTTCTACAGCGGGCTGGCGGCGGCCTTCACGCTGGTCCTGCCGTTGGCCGGCATCGCCGGTGCGGCGATCGCGGTCGCATTGCTGATGACGGCCGTGCGCGCCGGCACCGGCACGGTGTCGCTGCTGCTGATGGGCGTGGCGATCAACGCCATCGCCGCGGCGTTGATCGCCCTGGTGCTGGCCTCGTCGCCCAATCCGTTCGCCTATCAGGAGATCTCGCTGTGGCTCGCAGGCTCGATCACCGATCGCGACCTGCGCTACCTCGCGATCTCGACGCCGTTCATGGTTGCGGGCGCACTGCTGGTGCTGGGCGCCGGGCGCTGGCTCGACGCGCTGTCGCTGGGCGAGGATGCCGCGCGCAGCCTGGGCGTCGACACCGGCCGGCTCGGCCTGCGACTGACCCTGGGAGTAGGCCTCATGGTCGGCGCGGCGACGTCGGTGGCGGGCGTGATCGGCTTCGTCGGCCTGGTTGCGCCGCATCTCGTGCGCGTCCGGGTCGGCTACAAGCCGGGCGCCACCCTGGTGCCGTCCATGCTGGCGGGGGCGGGGCTGGTGCTGGCGGCGGACATCCTGGTTCGCCTGCTGCCGACCGCCTTCGAATTGCAGCTCGGTGTGTTCACCTCGCTGGTCGGCGCGCCGTTCCTGGTCTACGTGGTGCGCCGCGCGCGCTCGGCATGGTTGGCGGCATGAGCACGCTCGCCGCCCGCGCGCTCGCCTGCCGGAGAGGGACACGTACCGTCCTCGAGGCGATCGACGTCGTCTTTGCCCCCCATCAGGTGACGGCGATCGTCGGTCCGAACGGAGCGGGCAAGACGACCTTGCTGCGCCAACTCGCGGGACTCGACAGGCCGGCGGCGGGCCGGGTCGAGCTCGACGGCAAGCCGATCGCCGGGCTTGCCGCCGCCGTTCGCGCCCGGCGCATCGCCTACCTGCCGCAAGGGGCTTCGGCCTACTGGCCGCTGCTCGGCCGCGATCTCGTGGCCCTGGGGCGATTGCCGCACGGCGCCAACCTCGAGCGGCCCCTGGCTGCGCCGGATGCCGAGGCCGTCGAGCGCGCCTTGCGCCGGGTCGACGGGTTGGCGTTCGCCGACCGCACCATCGATGCGCTGTCGCAGGGCGAACGCGCACGCATGATGCTGGCGCGCGCACTTGCCACCGAGGCCGACATCCTGCTGGCCGACGAGCCGGTGGCGAGCCTCGACCCGGCCTATGCGCTCGACGCCATGGCCGTGCTGCGCGCCGAGGCCGCGCGCGGTGGCTGCGTGGTGGTGAGCCTGCACGACCTTGGGCTCGCCGCCCGGTTTGCCGATCGCGTCATCGTTCTGGCGAATGCCAGGGTTGCGGCCGACGGGCCGCCGGACGAGGCCCTGCGGCCGGCCGTCATCGACGCCGCCTACGGCGTCGGTTTCCGCACCATCATCATCGACGGCGTGACGCAACCGATAGCGTGGTCACGGCAGCCCTGAGCCATAGGCTCCGTGCGGAACGACACAGACGACACAATTCTCGCGGCCCACGATACGGCCAAGACACTCGAAGGGCGTACAGCAACTCTTGTTGGTGGGCAGCGTTATGACTCCCCGCCACATCGGCAATCCGGTGCACCCATGGCATATTTCCGTTCTCTTACACTCGCTGCTGGCCTGATCGGCATCGCCGCTCCTGCCATGGCGGGCTCTGCCGGCGCCGCCGGCGGCGGCTGGGAGCTGGAAGCGAACGTCCGCAATCCCAGCTATGCCATGGCCGAGCCCACGAGCACCGATCTCAACATCGACACCGTCGTGCTGTCGTGCGAGCAGGGGCCGGAGCGGCGTGGCCTGCAGCTTCGCCTTTACCTTTCGGGCAACGGACCGCTCGCACCGAAAGCAGCCGGTGCGGTGCTGAAGGACGATCCGCGCGTCGAATTGGTGGTCGACGGGGTGAGCCAGGCCGGCGAGCTTCTGTTCGCCGATGATTTCGTCGTCGTCGCCGATGCCGCTGACGGCACCATGCCGCTCCTGTCGGACGCGTTCCTCGACAAGCTGCAGGCGGGTCGCCGGCTCGAGCTCAAGTTCGACCTGGTCCAGGAGCCGCACGGCCAGGCGCCGTCGTTCGACGGCAACGCCGT
Source organism: Rhodospirillales bacterium (assembly GCA_016185145.1). Taxonomy (GTDB): domain Bacteria; phylum Pseudomonadota; class Alphaproteobacteria; order Reyranellales; family Reyranellaceae; genus Reyranella. Next base: position 47,181 of record JACPOB010000185.1, read on the forward strand.
GGTCGACCTGCAGGCCGGAGCGGGCGGCCGGGCGGTGAAGGTCGTCAGGCATTGCGCCGACGAGCCGACGCAGCACCTGGCCGAGACGCCACGCGGGCGGTAATGCACGGCCTGTCGTGTGACAGCTCCTGCTGGACTATACTGGCGGCCAACCCCATATCCTGTGCGCAGGAGACCGCCATGGACGACAAGACCCGCACCGAACTCGAAGCCGCCGCCTTCCGCCGGCTGGTCGCGCACCTGCAGGAGCGCACCGACGTGCAGAACATCGACCTGATGAATCTGGCCGGCTTCTGCCGCAACTGCCTGTCGCGCTGGTACCGCGAGGAGGCCGGCAAGCAGGGCATCGAGATCGCCGATCCCAAGGCTCGCGAGATCGTCTACGGCATGCCGTACGACGAATGGAAGGCCAAGCACCAGAAGGAAGCTTCCGGCGACCAGAAGAAGGCTTTCGACAAGGCGCACAAGCACGGGTGATGCTAGGGGCGCCGGTCCAGTGGTGCGTCATGCTCATGTTCTTCCGGACCGCGCGCATCCTGCGCGCTCATGAATCATGAGCGAGCTGGAAGCTCGCGGTCCGGAAGAGTATGGCGTGCCCCCGGCTCTCCCCGTTATCCCCATCATTCATCGCAGAAGTGTCATTGAGCCCGGAGGCCCTGCGCTCCTATGGTCCGGCCGACGCGATCAAGGAGTGTTGGACATGCCCGATGGCAGCGCCGTTTCGAAGAGGACCAAGGCCGGACCGATCTCGGCTGACCGCCTGAAGAGCTTCGTGGAGCGCATCGAGAAGCTCGAGGAGGAGCGCAAGGCGATCGGCAGCGATATCAAGGACGTCTACAGCGAGGCCAAGGGCGTCGGCTACGACGTCAAGACCATGCGGAAGATCGTTTCGCTGCGCTCGATGGACGCCGCCGACCGGGCCGAGCAGGAGACGCTGCTCGACACCTATAAGCACGCGCTGGGCATGGTCTGACAGGAGCGCGGATCTCCGGGTCCGCTCATGATGCGGACCTGGAGGTCCGCGCTCCCAATACCGTGATTCCATCTGCACGGTGCATGCTCTAGGCTGCCCGCCAGCCAACGCTCCAATCAAGCGAGCGGGCCAGGAGGGACGCCATGCGGAAATCAGCCATTTCAGGCGTTTGCGTCGCGTTGAGTCTTTCTGCCGCCCCGGCCTGGGCGCAGATCGCCGTCTCGTCCAACGACCACAAGGTCCAGCAGGTGAACGGCGTCACCAGCAACGCCGACAATCCGACACCGGATTCGATCACCATCCTCGATCTCGGCCAGTCGCCGGTGAAGGTTCTGGGCACCGTCAACAACGTGCCGGGCAGCGTCGTCGGCCCGCCGACTTCGGTCGCCATCACGCCCGACGAATCATTGGCGCTGGTCGCGGCCTCCACGCAGATCGATCCGGCGGACAAGACCAAGACCAAGCCCGACACCAAGGTCAGCGTCGTCGACCTCAAGGGCCAGAAGGTGCTCGATACCATCAACACCGGCGCCGGCGCCGCCGGCATCTCGATGACCAAGGACGGCAAGCGCGCCTACATCGCCAATCGCATGGCGGGCTCGATCTCGATCCTGGCGATCGACGGCAACAAGGTGGCCCTGGTCAAGACCATCGACCTGGTGCCGGCGGCCGCGCTGCTGAGCCACGTCGCCGTCTCGCCCGACGGCGCTACGGGCGTCGCCACGCGCAACGGCGACGGCAAGGTCTCGGTGGTCAAGCTCGGCCCCGATTCGGTCAGTGAGAAGGCCACGCTCGAGGTGGCGCCCCGGCCCTATGCCGTGTCGATCACGCCCGACGGCAAGTACGCCGTGGTGGCGAGCCTCGGCGATCCCAAGGCCAACGGCATGTTCACCGTCATCGACATCTCGGGCGATCAGCCCAAGATCGTGGGCACGGTCGATATCGGCCACGAGAGCCTCGAGGGCGCCATGATGTCGAACGACGGCAAGTGGGTGGCGGGCGTGGCGCATGGCGGCTCGACCCGGCCCAAGGACGCGCCGCAGTTCAAGCCCAACGGCATGGTCGTGCTCTACAAGCTCGATGACGGCAAGCTCAGCAAGACCAGCGAGGCGCCGATCGGCGCGTGGTCGCAGGGCGCGTCCTTCTCGAAGGACGGCAAGACCGTGGCGGTGCAGAACATGATCCAGAAGAACATCCAGGTGTTCAAGAACGACGACGGCAAGCTCACCGACACCGGCCAGAAGATCGAGGTCGGCGGCGGCGCCGCGGCCATCCGCTCGTCGACAGACCGATAAGGGACCCATTGATGAAACGGCGTACGCTTATCCTCGCGTCGCTCGCCGCGTCAGCGGCGGGCGGGGCGAGGGCTCAACAGACTTTCCCCTTTCAGCCGGTCAAGGTCGTGGTGCCCTTTCCGCCGGGCGGCGGCACCGACGCGCTGGCACGCGCCATCCAGGAGCCGATGCAGAAGGCGCTGGGCCAGACCGTCATCATCGACAACAAGGGCGGCGCGGGCGGTGCGCTGGCGCACGAGTACGTGGCCAAGCAGCCGCCCGACGGGCACACGGTGCTGGTGAGCTCGAACAACCAGATGCTCTACCCTTTTCTGGTCACCAAGCTCACTTTCGACCCGGCCGCGTTCGTGCCGGTGGGCTTCGTGGCCAAGCAGGAATCGGTGTTCGTCGGCAGCGCCGACGCGCCGTGGGCCGATCTCGCGGCGATCACCGAGGCGGCGCGCAGGGCGCCGGGCGAGGTGCAGTACGGCACGGCAGGCGTCAGCACGCCGATGCACCTGTCGACCGAGCGCTACGCCATCCTGAACAAGATCAGGCTGACGCACGTGCCCTTTCGCGGTACCGGCCCGCTGGTCACCGACCTTCTGGGCGGCCACATCAAGCTCGGCATGTCGAGCCTCACCAGCGTGCTGCCGCACATCCAGGCGGGCAAGCTCAAGGCCTATGGCATGGCCGCGCCGGAGCGCGCGGCGCTGGCGCCCGACATCAAGACCTTCAAGGAACAGGGTTTCGGCGACGTCGACGGCACCATCGTCTACACGCTGATCGCGCCGCCCGGCACGCCGGCCGCGGCCATTGCCAAGCTGAACGAGGCGCTGAACGCCGGCGTGTCGACGGCCGAGATGAAAGAGGAGCTGCGCAAGCGCGGCTTCGTCGCCATGGGCGGCACGCCCAAGGAACTCGCCGACTGGACGGCCGTGCAGGCCGGCATCTGGGGCCCGGTGCTGCAGGCCGCGGGCATCAAGCCGGAGTAGGCTGGAGCGCGCTCATGCTCTTTCGGACCGCGAGCTTCCAGCTCGCTCATGAATCATGAGCGCGCAGGGAGGTCGCGTCTGACGCGACCCAGCGCGCGGTCCGGAAGAGCATGAGAAGACGCGCCCCCAGCATCAAAACCAGATGTTCATCGGCAGGCCGCGGCTGTCACGCAGCTTGGCCGGGCCGAGGCGGGTAGCCTCGCCCTTGGTGATCAGCAGCGCGGTGCGGCAGACGGCGATGGCGTCGAGGATGTCGTCGCGGGCGGCGCCGGAGAGGCGATCGACGGGGCAGGGGAAGCCGTGCCCGGCCAGCAGCTTGCAGCGCTCGGCGTAGCCGTCGGGCTGGCGCTTCTTGCTCAGCACCGGCTTGCCGCCATTCATGCGCGCGAAGGCAAGCTCGGGATGGGCCTCGTAGACGATGCGCTTCAGTTTCGGTCGCGAGCACAGAAGCTCATCGACCTCGCGCATCTTGGGGAACAGGTGGAAGGTCTGCTGGTTGATGCCGACGCCGAGCTTGCGGCTGGTGGCGTTGGCCTCGGCGTGCGTCGTGCAGGCCAGCGCCGGTCGGCAGGGCGTCGGGAAGACCGAGCTCGCCTTGCCCGGCATCAGCCTGCGCGCCTCGACCTCGCAGACGCGCGGCGGGCGCGGCACGTCGACGAAGCCGATCGGCATGTCGACGGCCAGAACGGAAAGACCCTCGCAGGCTTCTGCGAGGGTCTTCACGACTCTTACGTCCAACGTGCCGTCGGCGTCGCGCCGGCAGACGACCCATCCGGTGCGACAGCCGTCGGCGCCGCCAACGATCATTCTCCTCTCCCCCGTTAGGGGGAGAGGTTGGGAGAGGGGGCCACGCACGTCGATTCCCCCTCTCCTAGCCTCTCGACTACCACTTCGCCGTCTTGGCCTTGAGGTTGCCGTCCAGCGTGGCGAGGAAGTCCTCGGTGTTCTGGAACGGATGGTTCTTGTCGATCAGGATCGCGAGGTCCTTGGTCATCTTGCCGCTCTCGACGGTCTCGACGCAGACCTTCTCGAGCGCCGCGGCGAACTTCACCACGTCCGGCGTGCCGTCGAAGGTGCCGCGATAGTGCAGGCCCTGCGTCCAGGCGAAGATCGAAGCGATCGGGTTGGTCGAGGTCGGGCGGCCCTTCTGGTGCTCGCGGTAGTGGCGCGTCACCGTGCCGTGCGCCGCTTCGGCCTCGACGGTCTTGCCGTCCGGCGTCATCAGCACCGACGTCATCAGGCCGAGCGAGCCGAAGCCCTGGGCCACCGTGTCGGACTGCACGTCGCCGTCGTAGTTCTTGCAGGCCCAGATGAAGGCGCCTTCCCACTTCAGCGCCGAGGCGACCATGTCGTCGATCAGGCGGTGCTCGTAGGTGATGCCCTTGGCCTTGTACTTGTCGGCGAATTCCTTGTCGAACACCTCCTGGAACAGGTCCTTGAAGCGGCCGTCATAGCGCTTGAGGATGGTGTTCTTGGTCGAGAGATAGACCGGCCAGCCGCGCATCAGGCCGTAGTTGAACGAGCTGCGCGCGAAACCGATGATCGATTCGTCGTTGTTGTACATGGCCAGCGCCACGCCGCCGCCCGGGAAGTCGTAGACGTCGTGCTCGATCACCTCGCCGTCGGCGCCCTCGAACTTGATCGTGAGCTTGCCCTTGCCCGGCACCACGAAGTCGGTGGCGCGATACTGGTCGCCGAAGGCGTGACGGCCGATCACGATCGGCTTGGTCCAGTTCGGCACGAGGCGCGGCACGTTCTTGCAGACGATCGGCTCGCGGAAGATGGTGCCGCCGATGATGTTGCGGATCGTGCCGTTGGGCGAGCGCCACATCTCCTTGAGATTGAACTCCTTCACGCGCGCCTCGTCGGGCGTGATGGTGGCGCACTTCACGGCGACGCCGAACTTCCTGGTGGCCTCGGCCGAATCGACCGTTACCTGGTCGCGGGTGGCGTCGCGATGCTCGATGCCGAGGTCGTAGTACTTCAGGTCGATGTCGAGGTAGGGAAGGATCAGCTTGTCCTTGATGAACTTCCAGATGATGCGGGTCATCTCGTCGCCGTCCATCTCGACGACCGGATTCTTCACCTTGATCTTCGGCATCTTGCTTCCCTCCCAGCAAGCCGCCCCGGTTGCCCGGGGCGGTTACGCCTGACGCCGCGTCAAAGAGCGGCGAGTGCCGCGTTCAACGTCGCGCTCGGCCGCATCGCTGCCGATGTCTTGGCCTGATCGGGCCGATAATAACCGCCGGTATCCACCGGCTTGCCCTGCGCGGCGATCAGCTCGGCATCGATCTTTGCCTCGTTGGCTGCCAGCGTCTCCGCAAGCGGTTTGAAGCGGGCCGACAGGGCCGTGCTGTTGTCCCGCCTGGCCAGCGCCTGCGCCCAATACAGTGCCAGGTAGAAATGGCTGCCACGATTATCGATTTCGCCGACCTTGCGTGCCGGCGAGCGGTTGTTCTCGAGGATCTTGCCGTTGGCCTCATCGAGCGTCTCGGCCAGGACCTTCACGTCCTCGTTCCCGGTTGTCTGCGCCAGATGTTCCAGCGAAGCGCCGAGCGCCAGGAATTCGCCCAGGGAGTCCCAGCGCAGATACCCTTCGTGCTGGAACTGCTCGACATGCTTGGGCGCCGAGCCGCCGGCGCCGGTCTCGAACAGCCCGCCGCCCGCCAGCAACGGAACGATCGACAGCATCTTGGCCGACGTGCCCAGCTCCATGATCGGGAAGAGATCGGTCAGGTAATCGCGCAGCACGTTGCCCGTGACGGAGATGGTGTCGAGGCCCTGGCGGATGCGATCGAGCGAGAACTTGATGGCCTCGACCGGTGCCAGGATGCGGATGTCGAGACCCTTTGTGTCCTCGTTCTTGAGGTATTTCTCGACCTTGGCGATCAACTGCGCATCGTGCGCGCGTTTGGCGTCGAGCCAGAACACCGCCGGCGTGTTGGACAGGCGGGCGCGGCGCACCCCGAGCTTGACCCAGTCCTGGATCGGCTCGTCCTTGACCTGGCACATCCGGAAGACGTCACCGGCCTCGACCGGCTGTGACAGCAGAACCGTGCCGTCATCGGCGACCACGCGCACCGTTCCGGCGGTGGCGACCTCGAACGTCTTGTCGTGCGAGCC
>JACPOB010000186.1 GCA_016185145.1 Rhodospirillales bacterium
GAAACAGGACCAGAGCGTTCTCGCCTGGCTCGATACCCTTTAGCGGCAAAGAGATAATGTGGAGGAGATCGCACACCATCCCCTCATAACACCGGAAACGCGGTGCTCCTTCACATTATGATCTGCTGCTGATTACTGGAGTAATGGCGAGCTCGCCATTACTCCAGCCAGGATGCGAGATAGTCGGCGTGGCGTACCGTGGGCTCGATGCCCAGCACGGCGCAGACGAAGGCGCTCGCCATCTCGGCCACCAATTCCTCACGGGCGTAGGCCGGCGATCCGAAGCCGCCCGAGAGGTCGCGCGCCAGCCGTACCGAATGGCTCGTCCAGTGGCCGAGTTCGTGCAGGCAGGTGCGGTAGTAGTCGAGGGCTTGGCCAAACGCCGTGAGCGGCGGCACGACGATGTAATCGCCGTTCGGAGAATAGAACGCGTCCTGCCCGCCAATGCGCAGGTCGGCACCAGTGGCCGAGATCAGCGCGTCCGCGTCCGCAAGCCTCTTGCATTCACTCGTCGCTACCGGGTTTGCCTCAAGCTCGTCCGGCAGACCCTCGCACTGCGCAATATTGAACACGGTGAAGCGCTTGAGGAACGGCACCGCCCGTGGCTGATCGGGGCGTTTGGGTGGGTCATCCGCCCCCTCGTTCTCCGGTCGGCCTTCCGCACCCCGCCGCTTAGGCACGAACTTCGCGGCATAGAACACCGTCGTTCCCCGTGCGCCCTTGCGCACCATGCCGCCCAAGTCCCGTGCCTGCCGGAAGGTGAGCCATCGTTGCGCGGGCCAGCCCTCCGCAAGCACCGCGTCCCACAAGATGAGGATGTTGATGCCCGAGTAAGGCCGGCCGCTGGCAGCATTGCGTGGCAGGCCCACGCCGGCCGGGCTCTTGCCCCACGGCCGGACCCACGGCGCGCGCCCCTGCTCCAGATTAGCCACGATCCGGTCCGTGACCTCCTGATAGAGGCTCTCCCTTGTGTGCCTCTGGCTCGCTGTCGGCCCTCGCTCCTTTGACTGCATTGGCAGCCTCCGTTCGCCAAACCTCCCGAGCCTTTCCCCGGAAGCGGGGTGGGCGGCGAGAAGCGACCGGAGAGGCCCGCCGGCGGAGGCGGGCCGCACCCGAAGGGCCGGAACGCAGTGGAGGACCCGCGTCAGCGGGTTGCGGCACGCCGCGGCGGGCCTAGAAGGGAGCGCCGCCCACCCCGCGCGCCGGGGAAAGCCACGAAAGAGTCATCGCGCGTGAGCGCGATGGCCACCGCGCCCGCCGAAGGCGGGCGGAGGAGCGCCGCTGACGACAGCGCGGCTGACGAAAAAGCTAATCAAGTGAGAAAGAGCCGATATCCGCCGGTCATCAACGAGCGTCCACGATGGACCGCGCGACGCACCCGATTGAACAGATGGTGTCGGGGATCCGACCAGTCCGTCGTCACCCGCTTCTCGCCGAAGAGCGCAATGCCAATCTGGCGGTAGGTCGCTCCCGCCAGCCAGCCGTCGAGCGCCTGTAGGACTTGGCGCAGCCGGCGCGACCTGGGATCTGCGGCGTAAAGATCGGCGAGTAGACGTCCCTCCTGGACGACGGCGTTCAGCGCTTCAAGCGCCGCGAGCCGCTGGCGCAGAGAGCGGGCATCGACCAGCGCGTCGGTGTGCAGTCTGACGGGCTCGAGCATGCTCGCGCCGTCGGCCACGAACTGGAGATTGCGCGGCCCGTCGCGAACCAGGACGTGCTGGCGTCCAGCCGGCATGGTGAGCAAGGCTGTGGCAAGACGGATTCCGGCAAGGGAGAATGAATCAGAAAGGTCGTCTCGAACGGCGGTGAGCGGCAGGACGTGCGGGCAGGATTCGGGGCGCCAGAAGACCCTTGCCGTCCTGGAGTCGTACTCGGGTGAGTCGGCAAAAAATCACGCCCCAGGGCTCCAAGAAATTGAGCGTACGGATGGCCGTCAGGACAGCCAGGCGAGCCGTCGAGGCCTCCGTGGAAACCATCGGCTGAGCAGCAGCCCAGGCGTGCTGAAAACACGGATCACGACGTAGGAACTCCCAGGCCCAGGCACGGCGAGGCAAGGTGGCGGTGTAGGCATACGCTTCTGAGCGATCCCACGGCTGTTTCGCAGGAAACGGGGGACGATCGACCATTGCGGTTCCTCGCGCTTGGGCGAGGCGGACCGCCGGCTAACTCCCCCGATGCCAGACCGACGATCCGCTTGTGCCAACTGACCTCCTCTCGATCGGGCGGTACGTGCGCCCTATGCCGCCTCGAGGGCGATTGGCGCCCACAGGACAGGACGTTGGAGTTCTCCCAGGTGGCGCAGGCGGGCAAGCGGCCTGGTGTGAGATCTCAAGGTACCCCGCGACAGCCTGCGTAGCGCCAATGGCGCAGGGCACCCCAAGGCGCTTCAACGGCCAGGTGGCACGTCGCAGCACGCGCTCCATACGGACATCGGTGACCGTCACGATGGCGCTGAGCCGACGTGCCAGGCCGAACTCGACCATGCCGATGAAGAGTTCGTAGGTCGTCTTGGCGATGCGGCCTGCTGCCGCGGGCGCATCGTGACCCACGTCGAGGGCGAACCGGCTGCTCTCCCAGACGCCGGTATCGGCTGGGGCCGACTGGCCGCCCAGGAGAATGCCGAACGTCTCCCGCAGCATCCTGGGACCGGTCGAGGGCAGCAGGCGCACGCAGCCCTGGACGCGGCCGCTCGGGCTACGCTGCAGGAGATAGGCCGGGTGAAGGGCGTCGAACTCGTCAACCTCGAGGTCGCCGCTGACCTCTACATCCCAATCGAGCCGTCGCTTGAATACGCGATAACGCAAGCGATGCATCTCGGCGAGCTCTTCCACGAACTCCCCGTAATGATCCTGAGTGATGAGTTGCATCATTGTCGCCTCCTGTAATGAGCAGGGAGTGCGATTGGAAGGACATCCGGAGAGGGAAGACACCCTGTGCAACTAGTCACGTGAATCTAAAGTTCGCGGCCTAATGTCTGCTGTGTCTTCTGGCAGAAGCGCTTGACCGAAGCCAGGATTTGGTCGGCTGATTTGACCCATTTGAATGGTTTGGGGTTTTCGTTGTGTCGGTCGATGAAAGTGTGGATATCGGCTTCGAGCTTTCTGACCGAGGTATGAACGCCGCGCCGTAGCCGCTTTCTGGTGAGCTCGGCGAACCAGCGCTCAACCTGATTTATCCATGATGCCGACGTCGGCGTGAAGTGGACATGATAATGCGGACGACGGGCGAGCCACGCCTTGATCTTGAACGTCTTGTGGGTGGCATAGTTGTCCATGACGATATGGACCGCGATCCCCTCGGGGACGCGAGCATCGATCTCCTTGAGGAAGTTCAAGAACTCGGCTGCCCGGTGTCGCTTGTAGCACTTGCCGATGACGAAGCCCGATGCGACATCGAGCGCCGCAAACAGCGAGGTCGTGCCGTGCCGCACGTAATTGTGCGTCCGGCGCTCGGGTACGCCAGGCATCATCGGCAAAACCGGCTGCTCCCGATCCAGCGCTTGGATCTGGCTTTTCTCGTCAATGCTAAGAACAAGCGCCCGGTTGGGCGGCGAGAGGTAAAGGCCGACGATGTCTCGTACCTTGTCGACGAACAGCGGATCGTTCGACAGTTTGAAGGTCTGGCTGCGGTGCGGTTGTAGGCCGAACGCCACCCACATCCGACGGATCGTCGTATGCGAGAACCCCGTTTCAGCCGCCATCGAACGAATCGACCAGTGCGTCGCGTCCGCCGGCGTGGTGCGTAATGTCCGCTCGATCACAGCGGCAACCTGGTCGTCATCGATGCTTCGAGGCCGGCCGGGACGAGCCTCGTCGAGTAAACCATCGCAGCGATCCTTTAAAAAGCGTCGCCGCCACTTGCCAACCGTGTGTTCATGGAGCCCAAGCTCAGCAGCCACGGACTTGCTGGCTAATCCGTCTGCACACCGCAGAATGACGCGACATCGCTCGGACAGCGATCGGGCAACACGGCGGCGACGGACTTGCCGCTCCAGATAGGTTCGCTCCTGCGCACTCAGCACCAACGCCGCGATCGGCCGGCCCCTCGCAAATGCCTTCGCCATCAGCGCTCTCCTTCAATCGCTCAGAGCGCCTGCTTATAATGTAACAAACTTCAGTTCCAGAGGACTAGTACCTGGAATCATAATTGACTGATACGTCGGTCTTTGACGCGTCTTTGGTGAACTTTGGTTTTTGTCCAGACAAAGGGCTTGGGGTTCGTGTTGTAGGCGTCGATGAAAGCATCGATGTGCTCCCTGAGCTGCTTGA
>JACPOB010000158.1 GCA_016185145.1 Rhodospirillales bacterium
CCTTGCTATGCCGGCTTCAACCTGAGCTTCTCGACAACCTTGGCCCCGAAGCCCACCTGGAACTCCGTGCCGTCAATCCACATGCGGTGCAGGATGCCTGACAGCTTGCGGGCGACAGCCACGATCGCGCAAAGCATGCTGCCCTCCGTGCCAATGAGACCTGCGCCACTTCCCTGTAGAGATTGGTGGGCGACAAGGTAGCCAATGACAATCGATCGATATCGCAAAGCGACGATGGACGAGGCGAGCGCTCGTGCCGATGCCGGCGCATCGGAAGGAGCCCGTAGGGCGACTGCAGATGGGCCAGCATCGGCGGCAAAAGTTTCACCGGCTGATGGCGGGCTGGAGGTGGTGCCGCGTGGTCGGCGGTTCTTTTCCGCTGCAGCGCGCCCGGCGAGATCGGCGCGCTGATGCGCCGCGAGGGGGTGTACTCGTCGAGCCTGAGCACCTGGCGCCGGTAACGCCAGGCGGCGGAGCAGGGCCGCCCTGGCGCCACGGAAGCGCGGCCCCAAGCCTGCCGCCGATCGCGACCAGGTGCTGCAGATCGCCCGCTTGACGCGTGACAATGATCGCCTCAAGAACCGGCTCGACAAGGCCCTGTTTGTCATCGAGGTCCAAAAAAAGTCGCGGCCTTGCTGGGTCACCCGATCGACGACAACGGCGAGAGCACGTGATCGCCGGGATGCGCGAGCTGGCGCCGGTGGTCGGCAACGCCGCTGCCTGCCGCGCCCTCGGCCAGTGGCGCGGCACCTTGGCTCGCCGCAGCGCCCGCTCGCGCTGCGCCGCTCGGACCGCCGGCACCGCGCCCAGCCGCTGCCGCCGCCACCGCCACCGCCACCGCTGGCCTTGACGCCCTGCGAGCAGCAGGTGCTGCTCGGCACCCTCGATAGCGAGCGCTTCATCGACAGCGCGCCTGCGGCAGTGCATGCCACGCGGCTCGACGAAGGCCAATACTTCGGCTCGGTGCGCACCATGTACCGCCTGCTGGCGGCCAAATGGCGGCTGCCACGAGCGGCGCAACCAGCGCCGCCATGCGGTCTACAGCAAGCCCGAGCTGCTGGGCGTTGCTCCCAACCAGGTGTGGTCGTGGGATATCACCAAGCGCAAGGGGCCGGCCAAGTGGACAGCCTTCCACCTCTACGTGATGCTCGACATCTTCAGCCGTCTCGTCGTCGGCTGGATGGTCGCCCCGCGCGAAACTGCCGAGCTGGCCGAACAGATGATTGCCCAAACCGTGGCCCGCCACGCCGTCGAGCCCGGCAGGCTCACGCTGCACGCCGATCGTGGTGCCAGCATGCGGTCCAAGCCGGCGGCAGCCCTGCTGGTCGATCTCGACATCGTCAAGAGCCACAGCCGGCCCCACGTCTCGGACGACAACCCATTCTCCGAACGCAGTTCAAGACCATGAAGTACCGGCCCGACTTCCCGCAGCGCTTCGGCAGCCTTGAGGATGCGCGTGCCCGCTGCCAGGCATTCTTCACCTGGTACAACACGATCCATCGTCACTCCGGCATCGCCTATATGACGTCGCACAGCGTCTACCACGGACAGGCCGACGCCATCGCCGTGCTGGTCGCCCGCCAATCCGCCCTCGATGCCGCGTTCCGCAGGAACCCCAACCGCTTCAAAGGCAAAATCCCGCGACCCCTTGCCTTGCCTGAAGCCGTCTAGATCAACCCGCCGTCGAACGACAAAAGCGCGCCGCAACAACCGCTGAATTGCTCACTAAACTCCTGACGACAAGTGGCGCAAAGTCATTGACACGTTCCGCGGAGGCAATCTAACCTATCAGAAAACTAACTGGTGGATCGCCTAAAGGGGAGGGTAAGTCCATGAAAGCAAGCTGGAAAAGCATATGTTTGGCCATGGCGATGGGTCTTTCGTTCACGAGTGTTCCCATCATCCAGAATCCCGCAGCGGCAGATAATCCTTACCAGAATGCCTACCAAACAGGCTACAATACGGGATACACTTACGGCTATAGAAATGGCTACTTTGATGGATCGTTGGGACGGTCTTATCATAACCATCCTCCCCATGGTCACGATCCATATACGAGCGGCGTGCACGACGGCACGCACCGCGGATATGACGATGGATACCGCGATGCGCGCAATGGGGTAGAGTCGCGCTATTGAGGTTAGGATCTGTGGCGAAATAGTCGAAGTGAAGCCGTTGGGGTGGCCTCGACTCACCCGCAGCGCCGCCGCCTATGTCATCGCGTGTGGCCGGCGCGAACCGGGCGGAGCAGCGCCAACTTAGGGTCTGTGACAAAACAAGTGCTTCATTTTGATGAGGCATTCGGAGGTCGCTGGAGGACTATGGTGTAGTTCCAGTCGGGATGAAACGTATCGTATCTGATCTTGAGTTTGGCGAACTCGGAGTCGGAGACCTTGGCACCTTTCGGATAGCGTGCGGCATCTATGGCGGAGGCGATGGAGAGACCTGAGGTGGTCTTGGTAGCGGCGATCAGCTGCACGATGACCTTGTGAGTGAGCAAGGGTTTACCGCGCCAGTTCTGGCTGATGAAGGCGAACATGCGGTGCTCGATGCGGTTCCATTTGCTGGTGCCGGGTGGGTGATGAGCGACGGCGATAGTCAATCCGGTCTGATTGGCGAGCTTCTGCAACTCGACCTTCCATAGTCTGACGCGGGCTCCATTGCTGCCGCCGCAATCGGCGGTGATCAGCAGGCGCTTGGCCTTGGGATAGCGCTTGCCGCCCATGTGCCGCCACCAGCGACGAATGGTCTCGACAGCGAAGGCTGCGGTGTCGTGATCGATGCCGACACTGACCCACCCTTCATTGGCGCCAATGTCGTAGACCCCATAGGGGACGGTTCTGCCGTAAGCGATTTACCGACACCCTTGTGGGTCAGGCGGCGAGATCGGCCTGGTGCTGATCGGCTCGCCAAGCCCACGGCATCAACTCATCGAGACGCTCGTTTGGCCACAGGTTGACGAGGCGGCCGAGCACGTCGGCGAGCCAGGCTTGGGGATCGACGTCGCTGAGCTTTGCGCTTTATGCCGCCCGCCGGACTTTGCCGAACGGGCTCGTTTTCCCCAGGATTCGTCGTGATCGGCATGTGATGGGCTCGGCATAGTTTGCCCTGTGTCTCCGCTCTCAACAGCGGCGGAGAACAGGATGATCACAGAAGAGTACTTGGGCAGGAGCCGGCTGTTCCGGCGCCTGAAGAGTGGTCCCCACAGGCAACTCGTCGAGCTCTACGCGGAGCGTCTCGTCAGAGATGAGCTTGGGCGCCAAGGCACCTGGCGATGCCTCAGCGTGATCGGCGGTCTGCTGGGCTGGCTCGCGAGAAGCCGCTCGAAGCTGACGGATCTCAACGAGCCCATAGTCGAGCGGTACCTCCGGCACCGAGCGGGGAAGCAGTTCATCCAGCCGGGCGACCGGGCGGCGCTGAAGCGGCTGCTGTCGGTGTTACGCGGCGCAGGCATGATCGCGCTGGCGACGTCGGCGCCGACTACGCCGCAGGAGCAGATATTCGAGGAGTTCGCCGACTATCTGCGCAGGGAACGTGGACTGGTCGAGAAGTCCATCATCCGCCACCTGCCGATTATCCGCCGGTTCCTGCGTGAGGTATGCCCTACTGGCGCCAGCGATCTCGGCGAGATCAGCTGGAAGGACGTCACCCACTACATCGAGCGCTACGCCCGGGACCAGAGCGCGGGGTCGGGGAAGGCGATGTGCTGGGCGCTGCGGGCATTCCTCCGATACCTCCACCTCAGAGGATTGAACCCACTCGCTCTGGCCGGCTGCGTCCCCTCCATCAGGCGATGGAAGCTCGCCAGCCTGCCGACCTATCTGTCTGCCTCACAAGTTCAACGGGTCCTCGACCGTTGCGATCGAACGACGGCATTGGGACGACGGGACTACGCCATCCTCATGATGCTGGCCAGGCTCGGCATGCGGGCCGGCGAAGTCGTGGCCCTCACCCTGGACGATATCGACTGGCGGGCCGGCGATATGCTCGTTCGCGCCAAGGGGCGGCAGCGAGTGGGGATGCCAATGCCTCCCGACGTCGGGGCGGCTGTCGAGCGTCTTCATCTCGGCATCGCTGACTTTGATGCCCTTTTGGTAGGTCGTGGTATCGAGCGCACTCTCGACTTTCAGGCCGGCTTTGGTCGTCGTCGCGGCAATCAGCTCGACCACCGCCATGCGATCGACGAGTGGCCGCCCGCGCCAGGTCTGCGTGATGTGGCAGAACAGGCGATGCTCGATCTTATTCCACTTGGACGTGCCGGGCGGATAGTGATGGACGTGGAGCATGAGGCCGGTATCGTCGGCGAGCTTTTGCAACTCGACCTTCCACAGCCGGACACGCGTTCCATTCGAGCCGCCGCCATCGGCCGTGATCGTCAGCTCGCGGGCTTTCAGGTAGCGCTAGCGACCCATTGCGTCGAGCCGGCGGCGGATGGAAGCGACGGCGAACTGACCCGTGTCGCTTGTGATCCGACGCTCACCCACCCTGCATTGGCGCCGACGTCGTATACGCCGTAAGGCACGACCTTGCCGAGCTGCTTGTCCTCGAAGTCGTGCACCTTCACGCGCCGCGGATCGCCTTTGCGGCGATAGTCGGTGCCGCCGTTCTTGTAGTTGCCGATCAGCTCTTTCTTCTTGGTGTCGACCGAGATGACGGGCTGCCCCGCCTCGCCACCTGGGCGGCGATCGCCTGGGCGTTGATGTGCTCGAATTGCGCATTGCGGTCGGGATGCTTCGAGCCCTCGTCGGCCTTGCGGTTCGACTGCCGGCTGTAACCGAGCGCCGGCACCAATCTCTTCACGCTGCTGGCGCTGACCGCGTGGCCGGTCTTCTGCAACGCCAAGGCCAGCTTGTCGTGGCTTTTCGACGCGCATCGGCGCCCGCGTCATCAAGCGCGATCTCAGCGGCGGCGATCCTGGAGCGCCTCAAAGCAGCCCTATCCGGAACGGTTCACCAACAACCATCTGCGAACGCAGCAGGCAAAGAGGCTCTTCGAAGTGGAAGTGGTTTTGGGGTTAGGTTTCGTCTTGCTGCCGTGGAGCGTGTCTTTGCCGAGATCGGCGGCTTTGGATGGAGGTAGGCGCCGGGTTCGGCGTGACCCTGGCCACTACAAGCCAGCCGGAGGTCGCCTTTCCGGGCGTGGTCTACAGGCCGATCGCCGACGACGATGCCTGGGTGCCGATGGGGCTGGCCTTGGTTCACGACCTCGAAGGAGGTGGCGGTCGGCCGCTTCCTCGCCTTCTTGCGAGACGAGGCGCGCTCACGCGGCTTGCTTTGACGGCAGCGGAAGTTACGGTCCGCGTAAGATAATTGCCCAAAGGAGATGCCTCGCTCCCTTCGGGTAGATTAGAGTGTTATGGCGTAAATGTAGTTCTCATCTTCATCCGACGTGGCCCGCCA
>JACPOB010000159.1 GCA_016185145.1 Rhodospirillales bacterium
GTGATCGCCCGCCTCGGCGGATGGACCGGCTACTACGGAAAGCCCGGCCCCAAGGTCATGCGCATCGGTCTCGCAGAGTTCCGCGCTATAAGGTATGGCGCCTCCCTGGTTGGTCACGATGTGTGAATCCGACAGACGCAAGGCGTGGGGAGGAAGCGCCACGAAGGCCCGCGCTCCATCAATGAAACGTCCGTCCCGCGTCGATGACGAGAGTCTGGCCGGTCATGGTGTTGGTTCGGCACATGGTGACGACCTGATCGGCGCAGTCGTCCTTGTCGGCGGCCTTGCCCAGCAGCGCACCCTTGCGGCCGGCCTCGACCTGCTCGGGTCGCAAGTTCGCCGTCGCGCGCGTACCTTCGAGCAGGCCGGGCGCGACGCAGTTCACCAGCACCTCGGGCGCCAGCGCCACCGCCATGCACTTGGTGAGATGGATCAGCCCCGCCTTCGAGACGGCGTAGGCGATCGACGACCCGGTGGGGCCGAGCCCCGCAACCGAGGAGATGTTGACGATGCGTCCGCTGCCCTGCCGCTTCATCACGGGTGCGACAGCCTTGGTCACCAGCATCGGCCCGGTCAGGTTGATATCGATGATCTTGGTCCATTCCTCGTAGGTGAGGTTGTCGAGATCCTTGAACGGGATCGATTTGTTGTAGGCGGCATCGTTGACCAGGATGTCGAGCCGCCCGAAGCGCTTCACCACGTCGTCGACCATCTTCTGGACCTGGTCGCGGTTGGTCACGTCGCAGGCGAAGGCGGCCGCGCCGACCTGGTGCTTCTCGAGCTCGCGCGCCACGCCCTCCGCCTGGTCCTTGCTCCGGGCGTAGACGACGGCGATGTGACAGCCCTGCGCCGCAAGCGCGTGACAGATTCGTTGCCCAAGCCCGCCATTGCCGCCGGTCACGACCGCGACCGTTCCCTTGAGGTCCATTGCCCTTCTCCCCGATTTGCTTTCCGTGGATGCGGCCTCGACCGCGCCGTTCACTCTCACCTCGTGAGATACCGCAAATCGGGTCCTGTCCGCCAATGTCCAGCGGACGCTACTTGAGCCAGAGCGTCAGCGGCACGGCCCGCCGGTCCGGGCACTTCAACGAGCCGGTATAGGAATCCGAATGCCGCCCGCTGTAGGAGCATTCGACGCCGTTGACGAGCAGGGTCGCCGTCATCCGGGAGGACGATGCCCCTGACACGCGAACACGGATTTCGCCGGTCTTTTCCTCAGGTCCGTCCTGAGTGCAGTAGCCGACATGCCGCATCTTCACCGGCCCGACGAATTCCTTCACCTGGTCGGAACTCGTCGCCGTGACTGTTGCCGTCAGTTCCCATTCCCCAAGCACGCCGGCATACCCATTGAGTTCCAGGGAATCGGCGCCCGCTGCCGTCGCAAGGCAACTCGCCGCCACTGCAAGCACCCACGCGCTCACGACGGATGGCCTGGTGCTCATTGATTCTTCGCCAGGAAAACGCGCGCCTCGGCGATCTCGGCCCGGTCCTCGTCGGCACCGGCCGCGATCTCCATCACCTTGGCGAAGTACTGCTTCGCTTTCGCCTGATCGCCGGCCTTCTCGGCGGCTTTCGCGGCTCCGACATAGGCGCCGAGCCGGTTAGGCTCCTTCTTGAGCGTCGCTTCGAAAGCGACCAGCGCTTCCGCGGGCTTTCCGCGCTCGAGCAGCATGACGCCGTAGAGCTCACGTGCCGGCCTGGGAACACCTGGCGTGACGGGATGCTTCTCGGTCTTGTCCTCGGCGTCGGCGGCAGCGCTCATGGCCGTCAGCGCTCCCGGGTAGTCGCCCTCGGCATAAAGCAGCCAGGCAGTCGCGACCTGTCGCTGAATGTCGACCTGCTCGGACCAATAGGCGTCCTTGGCGTCGCGCAGCTTGTCGCGCAGCTCGGCAAGTTTCGCGATATCGGCCTTGGCGGCTTCGCGCTCACCCAGGCGGGCCGCGCCGAGCGCGCGTGCCATGTACGTGATCGCCTGTACCTGGGGCAGCGGACTCGGCCGGACTTCAAGCGTTGCCGCCGCCTTCCAATCACTGCGTTCGATGGCGTAGCGAGCCGGAGAAGCGGCCAGCGCGTACGGTCCTCCCAGGTAGACCTCCGGGAAACCCTTGACCGTCAGCATCTCGTCGATGACGGCCTTGGCCTTGCGATCCTGCCCGAGCTGCAGGTTGGCATAGACAAGGTAGTCCATGGCATGCAGCTGATCGCCGGCTTCGCCGTCCTCCTTCGCGACGCGCGCCGACTCGACGTTCGAGGTGATCGAATCATCCCAGTAGCCGAGGCGCGTGAAAATATGTGACGGCATGTGCTGGGCATGGGCCGCCGCCGGCGCGATCTTGGCGTAGCGACGCGCAGCATCCAGACCTTTGTCGGCGATCGCCGGATAGTCGTAGAGGTGGATCAGGTAATGCGCCACGCCGGGGTGGTTCGGCTGTCGCTGGAAGATCGGCTCCAGCAGTGCGCCGCCCTTGAGCTGATTGGCGTAGGTCTTGTCGGCGGGCGAGGCCGAGGTGTTGAGCGCAAGCGCGTAGTGGATCGCCGCTTCATCGTCGTCGGGATAGCGCAGCGCGAGCTGTTCCATGGCCTTGGCATAGGCGACGTTGCGCGTGCGATGGTCGATCTTGTCGTAGTCGGCGTACATGACCAGCAGTGCATCGAGATAATCCCGTTCCCGCTGGGTCTTGGCGCCGACGCTCTTTCCCTTCGTCACTGCAGCCAGGCCTTCGGCGAGATTCTTCGCGGGCGGCGGCAGGTGAGGATTCCACAGCAGACTGAGCGCGATGCCCCAATAGGCGATCCCGCATTCAGGATCCTTCTTCAGGGCGTCCTCGAAGGTCTTTTGCGACGCGCGGTACCAGAAGGAATGCTGATAGAGCATGCCCAGATCGAACAGCTCCTGCGCTTCCGAATTGCAGGAAGTCGCAAAATGGACGGTACCGAGATCGTTTGTCGCCTGGGCAGAAGCGGGTTGGCTGAGTGATGTCGCCGACATCATCACGGCTGCAATGGCGAGTGTCCGGGGGATCGTTGACATGGTGGGCTCCCTGTCGATGGACGACGACAGGCCATGAGGGCCGATCAGGCACAATGAAGCCTATGCCCGTCGTTGCACTCCGTCTACGACAACTCGCCGAAGTAGCGCCGGGCGCGAGCACTGCCACAAAAATGCCACGCCGACTTCGGCCACCGGGCATTGGATAGAACGCCCGCTCATTGAGGAGTATGATTTCGTTCACCCAACCGGCGGGAAAGCCGGAGGGAGGAAACATGGCCCGCAAGTACGACGTCATCGATGCCGATGGACACATCCTGGAGCCGTTCACGCTCTGGGACGACTACCTCGATCCGCAGTATCGCGACCGCGCGCCCAGGCTGATCAGGGACAACGACGGCCGCGAAAGGCTTCTGCTCGAGGAGAAGATGCTGGGCAGCCGCGCCGGATTTGGCGGCATCGGCGGCGTCGGCGCCCGTCAGGGCGTCGTGGCCGCCGACAGCATGGACTACAAGGATGGGCGCAAGGGCGGCTTCGATCCGCATGCGCGCATTCCCGACATGGACCTCGACGGCATCGACGCGGCCTTCCTCTATCCCAGCCTCGGCCTGTTCGTGGGCTCGATCCGCGATCCCGCCTTCGCCGCCGCGATGTGCCGCGCCTACAACCGCTGGCTTGCCGACTACTGCAAGCCCTACCCCGATCGCCTGTTCGGCATCGCCATGCTGCCGATGCAGTCGATCGACGCCGCGATCCAGGAGATGCGCTTCGCCCGCAAGGAGCTGGGCTTCCGCGGCGGCTTCCTGCGGCCCAATCCCTACAACGACCGCAAGCTGCACGATCCGGACTACGAGCCCTTCTGGAGCGCGGCCGAGGAGCTCGATTTCTGCATCGGCATCCACGAGGGCGGCAACAGCGGCATGCCGACCGTCGGCGTCGATCGCTTCGACGGCCGCGGCGCGCAGCACATCATCTCGCACACCATGGAGATGATGCTGGCGGCGATGAGCTTCATCTGGGGCGGCGTCTGCGAGCGACATGCCAAGCTGCGCGTCGGCTTCCTCGAATCGGGCGGCGGCTGGATCGCGCCCTGGCTCGACCGCATGGACCGCCACTTCGACGACAAGGGCTTCAACGACTCCGGCCTCAGCATGCGGCCGAGCGACATCTTCCGGCGCAACTGCTGGATATCGTTCGAGCCGGTCGAAGGCTCGATCGGCGCGCTGGCCGAGTACATCGGCCCGCACAAGATCCTATGGGCGACCGACTATCCGCACCGCGACGGTTTCTTCCCCGGTGCGCCGCAGATGATCAAGGAGCGGATGGCATGCTTGTCCGCCGATTCGCAACGTGCCGTGATGGCCGGAGGCGCGATGGGGTTCTATGGCCTCAACTGACCATCCAACGGGTCACTTGGCATCGCCCTCCTGCTCAGGAACGGTCGCATAGGCCAGTTGCGAGGGAGATCGGCATCCCTGAGCGCCTTCTGAATGGCCTGACGCAACACCGAGACGTGCTCGTCGGTCAGTGACTTCAACTTGGCCTGGTCGGAAGCGACAAGTGCGAGTTGATCCCTGACGTCATAGATGTCGCGCAATGCCAAGTGGCATGCGTCTGTCAGGGACTTGAACTTGAAGAACTGATTGCAGGCGGCAAAGATCGTCACCATCGCCGTAGTGAGCAGAACCACGGCCTTCACCCAAGGTTGCCAGTCGTCGGAGACCATTGACTGCAACCCGACGAAGACTGTTCCAAAGGCACCGAGTGCCGTGAGGCCCACATCATGCAGGAATGCCAATTTCTTGTTCTTGATATAGACAGGACGAATCTGCGCTTCGGCCTTGTCCGCGAGCCGGGAAATCTCAGCAATGGCTGCGTCGGCTGCTTCAACGGTCGACATGGTCGCTCTCCCAGAGCCGCTTGAACAGCGATGCCAAACAGCCTCGCCGCGGTGCCGCCTAGAATGGCCATACGCTCCGCATCATTCAACCCCGGCGTGTAGAACATTACATTGACCTCGGTGCTGATCCACAAAAACGGATTGACTGTGCCGGTCATGATCTGCCCAAAACCGCCAGGTGCGTTGGCCGAGTATATCGGCCCGCAAGTACGACGCCGCCATTCATCACCAGCCCGTGGAACAACAAAACCGCCGCCAGGGCTTGATCGCCACGAAAGGCGCAATCGTCTGGGTTTCGAATACAGGCCCGATGCCATACGAGTTCGGCATCGGAAAGCTTGTCGCCAACTGTCAGGCCTTGATCCCCAGCAACTTCGCCGCCGTGCCGCCGAGGATGGCGATGCGCTGCTCGTCGTTGAGGCCGGGCGTGCTCAGCACGAGGTCGACCTCGGTGCTGGTCCAGGGGAACGGGTAGTCGGTGCCGATCATGATCTGGCCGGGACCGGTCTCGGCGATCAGGTGGCGCAGCGCCTCGGGCGTGAACACGATCGTGTCGAAGAAGAGCTGGCCGTCCTTCAAGTAGGCCGTCGGCTTCTTCTTGGGCAGCGGGCCGACGCGATTGGGGAAGGTGCGGATCACGGCGTCCGAGCGGTTGGCGTAGGACGGCAGGAAGCCGCCGCCGTGCGCCGCGCAGATCTTCAAGCCCGGGAAGCGGTCGAGCGTACCCTCGAAGATCAGGTGCGACAGCGCGATCGTGGTCTCCAGCGGATTGCCGATGGTGTTGGTCAGAAGCCCGCTGCCGCCCAGCCGGCCGCTTGGCTCCAATTCGCGCGTGCCGAGCGGATGCATGAAGACCAGCACGCCCAGCTCCTCGCACTTGGCCCAGAACGGATGGAAGCGCGGATTGGCGAGCTCTTCGCCGGCGACGCTGCCGCCGACGCCGACGCCGCGGAAGCCGAGCTTCTTGACGGCATGCTCGACCTGCTCGGCGGCAAGCTCGGGATGTTGCAGGGCGGCCGTCGCGAAGGCGACGAAGCGGTCGGGATTGGCGGCACAGAACTCCACCAGGGTCTCGTTCTGGATCCGGATCAGCTCGGCCGCGACGTCGCGCTCGGCCCGGTACCAGTAGGGATTGATGCTGAGCGCCTCGACGTCGATGCCCTGGGCGTCCATGGCGGCGATCCGCGTGCTGGTATCGTCCATCAGCAGCCCGGGCGCCTCGAGCGGGTGCTTGACCAGCGCCATCGCCTTGGGGACACAGCAATGGGCGTGCACGTCGATCGTCTTGACCCGCTTGCCGTTGACCACGACCTCGCGCCGGCGCGGATGGGCATGATCGTGACCGTGCGCCTGCGCACCCGCCGCCGCCGCGCTCTGCATCTCGCAGCCCGTGAACATGATGCCGCCAGCGGGAGGGCTCGGAACGAAATCTCCGGTCAACGACATTGGCGTTCTCCCCTCTGTTGATCTCCCTCTAGACTGCCATCATGACGGACAACGAGCTTCAAAGGCAAAGCCCCTCCTACCGCCTGGCCGCACTGGATGAGGATTTCATCCTGGGTGACTCGACCCGCGGCGTTCGCTTCCTCCTCGAATACGTCAAGGCCGAGGACCTGCTGCGAAAATGGGGGGTCATTTCGACCATCGTCGTGTTCGGCAGCGCGCGCACCAAGCCGGCTGTCGAAGGTGATCCGCGCCAGGCGGCGCCGACGCCCTCGCCCGCCGCAATGTCGCGGCAGCTCGAGCGCGCAACACACTGGTACGAACAGGCGCGGCGCTTCGGGCGCATCGCCTCGGAGCGCGGCGGCGCCCTCCTCAGCCGTCGGGCGGGCCGTCGCAACGTGATCGCCACCGGCGGCGGCGGAGGCATCATGGAAGCGGCCAATCGCGGCGCGTCGGAAGCCGGCGCTCCGTCGATCGGCTTCAACATCCGCCTGCCGAAGGAACAGGAACCCAACGCCTATTCGACTCCCGAGCTGACCTTCCAGTTCCACTACTTTGCGATGCGGAAGATGCATCTCGCGATGCGCGCCGCTGCCCTGGTCGTCTTTCCCGGCGGCTTCGGCACCCTGGACGAGCTGTTCGAGATCCTGACCCTGGTGCAGACCGGCAAGATGCCGCGCACCCCCATCGTGTGCTTCGACCGCGCCTACTGGAGCCGCGTCATCAACTTCGACGCGTTGCTCGAAGCAGGCATGATCACGACGACCGACCTCGATCTCTTCAGCTACGCCGACGACGCGGAAGAAGCCTGGAAGTGCCTGGTCGATCGCGGCCTCGAGACCGAGGTGCCGCCTGACGACTAGTGCCTGCTTTCATTGAATGGTGATTCACAGGATGACCTCATCCTCTTATGTCCGATAGTTCAAGGCGTGGGACGAGCTTTTTCATCGCGCTGCGATGGAGCAGTGCGTGATGGGAGGGACAGCGAGGCTGCATGGGTCTGGGGGCAGGCTTTGCTGCGACGGTTGATCGA
>JACPOB010000160.1 GCA_016185145.1 Rhodospirillales bacterium
CATCGCCGCCGTCGAGGCCACCGCGTCGCGCAAGGTGCGCGTACCGATGGGCAATGGCGGCAAGATGATGTGGCACGTCGGGGGGGAGACTTCCGGCAAGCCGATCCTGCTGCTGGTCCACGGCGGCTCGGGCTCGTGGATCCACTGGATCCGCAACGTGCAGCCGCTGTCGCAGCATTTCACGGTCTACGCCTACGACGCGCCGGGGCTGGGCGACAGCGATCCGCCGAGCGACGTGCGCGACGTCTGGTCGGTGACGCATTGCGTCGAGACGGCGATGAAGGAGTTGCTGCCCGCCAACAAGGATTTCGCCATCACCGGATTCTCCTTCGGCGGCATGGTGGCGGGCCATATCGCGACGCTGTTTTCCGAGCGCATCCGCCGCATCGTCATGGTCGGCGCCGGCGGCCTCAAGGCGACACGCAAGCCCGGTCCGAAACTGCGCAAGCTTCTGGCCGACATGCCGGCCGAAACCCTGGCCGCCGAGGCGCGGCGCAATCTCGAGATCCTGATGCTGCACGATCCTGCCAACGTCGATGGCGTCGCCATCCACATGCAGATCATGAACACCACGCGCGCCAAGACGCGCAGCCGCAACATGGGGCAGGCCTACAAGCTCAGCGAAGTGCTGCCGCGGGTGAAGGTTCCATTGACGGGCATCTGGGGCGAGTTCGATTCGACCACCTATCCGCACATCCAGGAACGAATCGACCTGTTCCGTGCCCTGCAGCCCGACTTCCAGATGCATGTGATCGAGGGAGCGGGACACTGGGTTGCCTACGAGGCGGCCGAGGCGTTCAATGAGAAGCTGATACACGTCCTGTCTTGATTCGGACCGCGGGCGTCCCGCCCGCTCACGACTCATGAGGCGGGCGGGACGCCCGCGGTCCGAACATGAGAAGTGGAGTCCGCATGCAAACCGAAGTCTCCGAGATCGCCGACAAGATCTATCGCTTGTCGACCTTCGTCCCCCAGATCGGACCGACCGGCTTCACCTTCAACCAGTTCCTGATCGATGCCGACCAGCCGCTGCTGTTCCACTACGGCCAGCGCTCGCTGTTCCCGCTGGTCTCCGGCGCCGTGAAGCGCGTGATCCCGCTCGACAAGCTGCGCTGGACGACCTGCAGCCACGTCGAGGCCGACGAGAGCGGCGCGCTCAACCAGTGGCTGGCCGCCGCGCCCAACGCCACGCCGGCGCACGGCCAGGTCGGCTGCAACATCTGGCTGACCGACATGGCCGACCGGCCGCCGCGCGCCCTGAAGAACGACGAGGTGCTCGACCTCGGGGGCAAGAAGGTGCGCTGGCTCGACACGCCGCACGTGCCGCACAACTGGGACGCCGGCGTGATCTACGAGGAGACCACGGGCACGCTGTTCTGCAGCGATCTGTTCACCCAGACGGGACCGGCGACGCCGACCACGGAGAGCGACATCGTGGGACCGGCGATCGCCGTCAGCGACCGCCTGCCCTACATGCCGCCCACGGCGATGCTCGATCCGACGCTACGGCGTCTGGCAGCACTCGAGCCCACGACCATCGCACTGATGCATGGTCCGGCGTTCAAGGGCGACGGTGCGGCGGCGTTGACGGCGCTGGCGGATCATTATGCAAAGCAGCCGGCCGGCTAACCACCGTCACGACGGGATTTACGGAGCTCCCTTCAGCCCCAACGACTCCAGATAGCTCCACCGTACCACGCCGTTCCTGAAACGGATGCCGTCGAGATACTCGGCGATCGCGCGGTCGATCAGTGCCGCGTCGGGCTTGGCCGTACGCTTGCCGTCGGCAAAGGCCACGATCTCGTTCCAGCCGTCGGGACGCGGAATGGAGACGATGGTCGAGGGCGTGTCGAGGTTCTTGTAGGTCCAGAACGACCAGCCGATGCCGTGCGCCTCGTGCAGCTTGCGGAAGCCGGCGTTCCATTCGTCGGTGAGCTCGCCGGTCTCGCCGAGGAACAAAGGCACGTCGTAGCGCGCCGAGAAGTTCAGGTGCCGCTGGATCGAATCGCGCTTCGTGCTCGCCCAGAACGAGTGATACGTGTAGGCGAGATTGTCGGTGAAGGGCGTGCCGAACATGTCGAAGCTCGAACTCCACTGCCCGCCGGCCAGGATCACGACGCGGCCGGGATCGACCTCGCGGATCGCCGCCGTCACCTCCTTGTAGAAGGGCTCCAGCCGCGGATTGAGCGTCGCCACGTCGTGATAAGGTGCGATCGGCTCGTTCAGGATGTCGTAGCCCAGGATCGCCGGATTGCCGGCATAGCGGCGGGCGATGGCGCGCCACAGCTTCACGGTGAGCTGCCGGTCGCGCGGCACGTAGAACATCAGGGGATAGCCCGGACCGTCGTCGTGGTTGATGCCGGTCTGGCCGCCGGGTGCGGCGTGCAGGTCGACGATGGCGAACAGCCCGGCCTCGCGCACCCAGCCCAGGACGCGATCGAGCAGGGACCAGCCCTCGCCCGCGATGTTGCCGTCGGCGTCCATGAACAGCCGGTAGTGGAGCGGGATGCGCACGGTGTTGAAGCCGACCGACTTGATGAAGGCAACGTCGTCTTGCGTGATGTAGCTGTCGCGGAACTGCCGCCAGAAGGCCTGTGCACGCTCGCGGCCCAGCAGGCGGTCGAAGGCGCCGTAGATCTGGCGCGGCGACTTCGCCACCTCGAACTTGAACATGTAGCCCTCGGGCATCAGCCAGTTGCCGAGGCTGATGCCCTTGATCAGCAACGTGCCGCCGTCGGGCGCGATGAAGTTCCTGCCCTCGATGCGAACCAGCCTGGTGTCGGCCAGCGCCGGAACAGCCATCGCCATGAGAACGAGCAAGGTCGATAGGAACCGCATGTCGATCAACGTAGACCAGATCGCCAGGCTTTGAACGACCAATTCTCTCCAGACCGCAGCAAGTAACGATTGCCCTAAGGAGATGATTGCGTGTAGATTGATACCGTAGGTTGTGGGGGACAACGAATGGCACGGCCCAAGGCGAAGGGTGACGGTACGTCGTCGGTCCAGCCGGATCTCGGCGGGGGAACCTACCTGATCTGCTACAGCCGCAGGAGCGGCTATAGCAGCGAAAAAGATGAAAGAGAGGGCTGGTGTCGTATTCCGATCATCAGGTCGAGCGACCTGTTGAGGTATCACGCTTTCCGATGGTCTTACCTGATCCGCAACCGCAATCGCTGGGCCTACAAGGATTCGAAGCAGGCCAACCAGCTGGTTGACGACGCAGTCGCCCTCCTCCTCTGGTTGCTGGGACAGACCGATAGTCCGGACAGGGCCAAAGCCGGAAAGCCGGCAGATTCGGACATCCTCGAACGACTGGCGAAGGCCGAGATGATCGAGGTCTCGATTCCCTTCAGGGACGAGCCGACGGGCTGGGAGTATCGGATCCTGCCTTGGGAGTATGTGCTCTCCGCCGCGACCGAGGCCGTCAGGCGGGCGCCGCTGTTCGTCGTCCGTCATCTTCGCCGCGATCTGCCGCACGGGCAGCCATCGACCAGCGGCTTCCTCTATGTCGAAGCGGCGCCTGGCAAGCTGAGACAGCAGTACGACTTTGCGTCCGAACGTGCCCTCGGCCATCAGCTCGCCGGCCTGTTGAAGTCTGATGCCGACTTCGAACAATCCCTGCTGGCCGATCCGACCCTCGACGAGATCGGCGAGGCCGTCCGAAAGCTTCCGCCGAGGACCATTCACATATCCGGCTTCGACAGTTGGCTCGCGGCGGCCGAACTCAAGGAAGGTGCCTATGCCAAGCTGCACCAGGACGGCTATCTGTTGCGGGATCCGAACAGCGGCTGGGGAATAGCCGAAGCCGAGGAGTTCGCCGAACACCTCATCAATCCCAAGGTCCCGCCACGCCTGGTGGCGTTCACCATATTCAATTCGGGCACGCGCTTGGCGGCGATGTGCGTCGCCAAGGGAGCGGCCGCCGCCATCGGCTATCAGGATACGTTCGACGCACGCCTGGGCGAGCGGTTCTTCGCCGCGTTCAACCGGGCCTGCACCGCCACGGACTGGGATGTCGCCGGCTCGGCGCGGTACGCCTGGGACCTGCTGAAGAACAGCGACGAGCCCCTGACGGGATCGGGCATGATCGTGTGGCAGGCGCAGTCCATACAAGAGCGCCGGCCGGCGCCGATCCAGGCCATCAAGCAGGCGGTCGAGAAGGCGTTCCACGATTCGAGCGCGGAAGCGACGGTCGGCGACAGCCTGGAATGGGAAATCAAGCCGAAAGCCGCGATCAACTACTCGACGCTGCATAATCAGGGCGCATTGTTCGATTGCTTCATCCTGAGGCGCAAACCCCAGGTAACAGCCGAAATCCGCGGCATTCTCGTGTCTGTCAGGCTGCAGATCGGGCCGCATGCCTATCCGTTCAAGATGAACACCTCGCTTTCGGTGCACCAGACCGCCATCGACGTCGCGAAGGACATCGTGATCTCGCTAACGGCGGACCTCGTGCGCGAGCTGCGGGACCACGTGCAGACGACCTTGTTCATAGAAGTCTCGCACCACGACCATGTCTTCTACTGCCGCACCCATCGCATCATGCTGCTGCCGATCGACCAGTGGGTAGACGACGACGATAACCGTCGGTGGCTGCCGTCGTTCGTGTTGCCGCGCGATCCGGCCGTGCGACGGATCATCGACATGGCTCAGAAATATCTCGTTGCCTTGACCGATGATCCGGGCGCGGGCTTCGACGGTTACCAGAGCGTCGATGTCGACAAGCTCGACAGCGATCCCGACGAGGCCTGCCAATCCGTCGACTTCCAGGTCCGCGCCATCTGGTCGGCCCTTCTGCTCGATTCGCCGCTGGCCTACATCAATCCGCCGCCGACCTTCACCGACAGCTCGCAGCGCGTCCGCACGCCTTCGGACACGATTTCCGGGCGCCGCGGCACCTGCATCGACCTCGCTTTGCTGTTCGCGGCCTGCCTGGAGTACGTCGAGATCCATCCCGTCATCGTCCTGCTCGCAGGTCACGCGTTTCCGGCCTACTGGCGCCACAGCGACTATCTCGACCGCTTCATGGCCGGACAGGACATCGACCTGCCGGCCAAGGATGACGACCTCGACCCCGACTACGTGTCGGCCTTGCTTGGCCAAAGCGGTCGATGGAGCCTTGGCAAGGGCTACTACAAGCGGATCATGCAGGTCGTCGACGAGGGCAAGCTCGTGCCCGTCGAATCCGTGATGCTGACGACGCGAGACAGTTTTGCCGACTCGGTCGATCAGGGCCGCGAGAATTTTCTGGGCCAGGATGATTTCGACAGCCTGCTCGACATCAATCGTGCACGCACCGACCCGGCGCAACCCGTCACGCCGCTGCCCATTCGGAGCGAAGAAGCATGAGCGGATCCTCTCTACCAGATCTCCCTTCGGTACTGAACTCGATCCAGGCCGACTTGGCCAAACTCGGCATGTCGGCCACCATGCAGCCCGCCGCACAGCCAGCGTCAGGCGGCACACGGAAGGCCGTGGTTCGGCGCCGTGGTCGAGCGATGAGATTGGGCGAGCAAAAAACCGTCGTCCGGCTCATTCGACAGAGCGACGGCCTGCTGATTTGGCATCCGGGTCCGATCGGCCGGCCGATTGCCACCGGACGGCGGCGTGTGCTGCGCGCGGCGGCGCCCACGCCGCCTGGCCAGGTCGTCGAGATGTATCGCTACGATCTTCTGACGCACAATCAGATCAACGACCTGGTGATCAAGACAGACAAGCTCCTGACGGGCGAGCAGTTGGGCCTGCTAAGGCTCGCGCCGACAGGCGACTCTTTCATGCCCGTCGACACAGTGGAGCAGACCGGACCTCGACTGCTTGTCGTCCACGGCACTTTCAGCAATACGGAAAAGATGCTGAAGGGATGCGATCCTGCATTCCTTCAATGGGCTCGGCAAAAGTACGGTGGACGCGTCTATGCGTTCAATCATCCGACGCTGGCCGTCAGTCCAATGATGAACGCATTCGACCTCTGGCGCGTATTTCGCGACGTCGAAGGCGATCTCGACATCGTCGCCCACAGCCGCGGCGGACTCGTCGTGCGCTGGTTCCTCGAGGCCTTGGGCCCACCCAAACTCGCCCGGGTCCGCGCAGTGCTCGTCGGCTCTCCCTTGGGAGGCACCAGCCTCGCTGCGCCACGCCAGTTGCGGGACGCCCTGAGCGCAATCAGCAGCTTCGCGTCTGCCATCAGCCAGGGCGCCGGTGCCTTGGCGTCCGTCGGTGGGCCATGGCTGGCGGTGCCGGCGATGATGGTGCAGATCGGATCGTCCGTCATCGGCAAGACCGTGCAAGTCGCAGCCGATCTGCCCATTCTGGATGCCGTGATCTCGATGGTGCCGGGCCTCTCGGCGCAGGCGCGCATCAACGGCAATCCCGAGATCAGCCGCCTGCACGGCATGCCCGATCGAACGACACTGCACTATTATGGCATCACCTCGAATTTCGAGCCAACCGATCCAGGCTGGAAGTTCTGGCAGCGGCTGCGGCGGACGAACCTCGCCGACACGGCCGCCGATTGGATCTTTCCCACAGAGAACGACATGGTGGTCGATACCGGCTCGATGTCCGAACTCGGCATCGGGCGCTTGTTGCGCGACTTCCACAGCTACGGCACTAACCCCGACGTTCATCATCTCAACTACTTCGTCAATCCGACGACAACACAGAGCATCAGGAGCTGGCTGCCCTGATCTGCAGAGGGCGAACAAGAACTTCTGCGATTCCGTCCTGAGCGGAAAGACTCTAGGGTCCTTCCGCCATGCTCCTCGCCTCTCTCCTCGTGCCGATCGCCGTGCTCGCGATCGTGTTCCTGGTCCAGCGCCTGCATCTTCCAGCGTTCCTCGCCATCATGGCGACGGTCGTGGTCTACGGCATCGCGGCCGACATGACGTTCATGTCGGTCGGCAAGGCGTTTGGCCTCGGCTTCACGGCGGCGATCGAGCAAACGGGCCTGTTGGTGGTCGCGGGCGCGCTGGTCGCCGCCCTGGTGCTGCGTCAGCCGCTCGGCACCGGCACGGCGGCGGCCGCGGGCGCGCTGGCGGGACTCGGCGCCTCGGCCACGGGCGGCCTGGCGCTGCTGCAGCCGGCCGGTCAGGACGCGCCGCGTCGCGCGCTCGGCCTCGCCCTCACCCTGCTCGCCTTCGCGGCGCTCGCGACGCCCTCGCCGCTCGCCGTCGCCGCGGCGTCGGTGATGAAGATCCCGCCGCGCACCATGGCCATGGTCGGCCTGCCGCTCGCCGCAATCGCCGCCATGATCGGCTGGTGGCACGTCTCGCGCCAGGTGCCGGCGAGCACGATGCCCGGCCGCATCGGCTGGGCGTGGCTCGCCGTCGCGATCCCGATCGGCCTGCTGCTCGTGCAGGCGGTGGCGCAGATGCCGAGCGAGCCGCTCGGCAAGGGCGGCGCGCGCGAGTTCTATATCGGCATCTCCAAGCCGCTGATGCTGGCGGCCATCGCCATCACGCTCGGCGTGCTGTTCGCCGGCAAGTGGCAGCCGTCGGCGCTGGCCGGGCGCGGCTGGGCACCGCTGCTGCTGGCCGTGGGCGCGGCCGGCGGCCTGAGCCGCGTGTTCGACGAGACCGGCATGGCCGAGCTTCTGGCAGAAGCTGCGATCCATCCGCGCTACGGCATCCTCACGCCGTTCCTCGCCGCAGCCATCGTCAAGACCATGCAGGGCAACTCGCTCACCGCCATCCTCACCGCCTCGGGCATGGTCGAGCCGATGCTGCCCGCCCTCGGCCTCGACAGCACCA
This sequence comes from Rhodospirillales bacterium, assembly GCA_016185145.1. GTDB lineage: Bacteria > Pseudomonadota > Alphaproteobacteria > Reyranellales > Reyranellaceae > Reyranella. The sequence goes on from JACPOB010000160.1 coordinate 7,752, forward strand.
TGGGCCGCACACTGGCCGCCGCCGCGGTGGGCGCGGGCTCGATGGCGATCTGCCACGTCAACGATCCGTTCTTCTGGATCGCCGCCGCCATGGCGCGGCTGTCACCGGGACGTGCGCTGTATGTGATCTCGCTGGGCAGCGTGGTGATGGCGGTCGGCGCGCTGGTGGTGCTGGCGGCGCTGCGGCAGTTCTTGTAGGCGCATCTCGCGCGTCAATCGCGACGGCCGGGCCTCGCGCTGAAGCTGCTCCATGGTGCATTGGCGCGGCAGCTTGTCGGGACGCCAACGTACGAAACGCGTGCCGTGGCGGAAGCGCTGTCCCGTCACATGATCGTACTGCACCTCGACGACCAGCTTCGGCTCGAGCGGCTCCCATTGGCCACTGCGTTCGGTCGACCAACGGCTGGGACCTCCCGGCGCGCCACCGGTGAAACCGGGGCCGCCGCGCAACTTTTCGAGCCTGCGAGTCAGCGCCGGCCGCTCGGCATCGGATATCGCCGACGTGAAGCCGACATGATCGAGCAGACCCTGATCGTCGTAGAGGCCGAGCAACAGTGAGCCCACCTGCCTGCCGGCGGTGGCGTAGCGGAAACCGCCGACGACGCAGTCGGCCGTGCGCAGGCGCTTGATCTTGAGCATGGCCCGCTCCCCCGCGCGATAGGGCTCGTCGAGCCGCTTGGCGACCACGCCGTCGAGCGCGCCGCCGCCGGCGCGCGCCAGCCAGCGTATCGCTTCCGCGCGCCGCGTGGTCGCGGGCGACAGACGCAGCCGGAGCGCATCGCCGATACGGCCAAACAGCTGCTCCAGCGCCGCACGCCGTTCGATCAACGGCCGCCCGCTGACGTCGGCATCGGGCGTGCGCAATACATCGAACGCGATCAGCAATGCCGGCGTCTCGGCGGAAAGCTTCGCGATCCTGCTCGCCGCCGGATGCAGGCGCATCTGCAGCGCCTCGAACGACAGCACCTTCCCGACAGGGACGACGAGCTCACCGTCGATGGTGAGATGCCGAACCGGCAGCTTGGCGAGGGCGGCAACGATCTCGGGGAAATAGCGGGCCAGGCTCTTGCCCGACCGGCCCATCAACTCGACCTCGGCGCCGTCGCGGCTCGCCAGGCAGCGAAAGCCGTCCCATTTCGGCTCGAATTGCCAACCCTTGTCGCGCGGCAGCTCACCGACCTGCTGCGCTTCCATCGTCGCCCGAGGAACAGCCCTTGCCATCACGTGGCAACGACAAAGCTGCATGGCCGTTGCGGCAACCCGCGTACCTGCGAGGCGTTGGCTCCGAAACGGCCCAGGAGTACGTGATGCGAGGCTCGACCATCGATCAAGTGCGCCACGACATCGACGCGGCCCATAACGGCGAGACGGTATCCGAGCAGATCGATGCCGCGGAGAAGGCGGCGGGGCTGCAATCCATGCACCCACCGCAGCCGGCGTCGGACCACGGATTATGGTTCGCCATCGGCGCCGGCCTCTCCACCGCGGCCATCGCCGTGGCGCTCGCGGTGACCTGACGCATCAATCCAGCTTCACACCCGACGCCTTGACGACGGGAGCCCATAGCTTGCGGTCCTCGGCCAGGAACTTGTCGAAGCCGGCGCGGCCGGGCGGCGGCATGTCGAGGCCGAGATCGTCGGCCCAACGCTTCTGGATCTCCGGCTGCTTCATGGCCTCGGCGATGGCGGCTTCGAGCCTGGCCAGGATCGGCTCGGGCGTGCCGGCCGGTGCGCCGACGCCGTACCACGACGTGGCGACGTAGCCCGGCAACGTCTCGGCGATGGCCGGGATGTCTGGTGCCGCCTTCGACCGCTCGGCGGAGGTCACGCCCAGGCCCTTCAGCTTGCCGCCGCGCACCTGCGGCAGCATCGACGGCATGTTGGCGAACATCATCTGGACCGTGCCGGCGATCAGGTCGTTGTAGGCGGGGCCGGCTCCCTTGTAGGGCACGTGCACGATGTCGACGCCTGCCATGGTCTTGAACAGCTCGCCGCTGAGATGCAGCGACGTGCCCGGGCCCGACGAGGCGAAGGAGTACTTGCCCGGCTCCTTCTTGCAGAGCGCGATCAGCTCGGCAACGGACTTGACCGGCAGCGACTCCGGCACGCCCAGGAGGTTCGACAGCACGGCGACGCGAGAGATGCCGACGATGTCCTTGTCGGCGTCGTAGGGCAGCTTGCTGTAGAGCATCGGGTTCAGCGTATGGCTGGCGACCGTTATCAGCCCGATCGTGTAGCCGTCGGGAGCGGCGCGCGCGAGCTCGGCGGTGCCGATGTTGCCGCCCGCCCCACCCTTGTTGTCGACCACGAACTGCTGGCCGAAGGTGCGGCCGAGCTGGTCGCAGATCAGGCGGCTCACCGTGTCGGTGCCGCCGCCCGGCGCGAAGGGCACGATGAAGCGCACCGTCTTTGCCGGCCACTGGGCCTGCGCCTCAGCGGCGAAGCCGCGCGCCACCATCGGCGCGGCAATCGAAGAAGCAAGCAGACCGCGTCTCAGCATCATGTTTCCTCGTTCTCTTCGTTCTTCTAATAATGCCATGACATGACCGACCCGCCGCGTAGCGTCCAGAGCTACATCGACCAAACGCCCGCCTGGCCCGACGGCACCCCCACAGGCTTCATCCCGATGACCGCCATGCAGTGGCGGATCTGGCTGCTGGCCTCGGCCGGCAAGTTCTTCGAGGGGCTGGTCGTGTTCATGACCGGCGTGGCCTTGCCGCTGATTGTGAAGGATTTCGGACTCTCGCCTGCCGAAAAGGGCATCGTCAGCGCCGCCCCTCTGGCCGGCATCATGGTCGGCGCCATCACGCTGGGCGGCCTGGCCGACATCTACGGCCGCCGCCGCATGTTCGTGGTCGAGATGGTGGTGTTCGCCCTGTTCCTGACAGGGCTGACCTGGAGTCCGAGCTACGGCTGGCTGGTCGTGTTCCTGTTCGGCGTCGGCCTGGCGCTGGGCTGCGACTATCCGACGGCGCATCTGGTGATCTCCGAGAGCATCGCCAGCAAGGATCGCGGCAAGCTGGTGCTGAGCGCCTTCGCCTTCCAGGCGATCGGCGCGCTGGTCGGCACCGTCGTGGGTTTCGTCATCCTGTCGGAACTGCCCGAGATCAGGGCTTGGCGCTGGATGTACGCCACGGCCATCGTGCCGGCGATCCTGGTGGTGCTGGGCCGGCTCAGGATCAGCGACAGCGGCCACTGGCTGATGAGCCAGGGCCGCAAGGCCGAGGCCGAAGCGGAGGTCGCGCGCCTGCTCGAGCGCGAGCCGCCCTACCCGAAGGAAGTGCGCCTGATCGACCCGTCGGCCGCCGGTCAGGGCACGGCGGCGCGCGGGCGCCGCGCCGGCGGCTGGCGCGATCTCTTCGTGCTGCCCGGCCGGCGCGCCACCATCCTCGCCTCGGTGCCATGGTTCCTGCAGGATCTCGGCACCTACGGCATCGGCATCTTCACGCCCACCATCCTGGTCAAGGCGATCGGGCATGAGAACATGTCCGACAACAACATCAGCGCCCTGATCGCGCGCGACATCCTGGCCGCCAAGGGTGCGGCCCTGCTCGATGTGCTGCTGATCGTCGGCATCCTGGCCGCGGTGCTGCTGGCCGACCGGCTCGGCCGCATCCGCCTTCAGATCGCGGGCTTCATCGGCTGCGCGATGGGGCTGGGCCTGGCGACCCTGTCCCTGCATACGCCCGAGCCGACGCGCACCGTTCTGCTGTTCGGCGGCTTCATGCTGTTCAACTTCATGACCAACGTCGGCCCCAACGCGCAGACCTATCTGCTGGCCGGCGAGGTCTTCGCGACGGAGGTCCGAGGCAAGGGTGCGGGCTTCGCCGCCGCCTTCGCCAAGGTCGGTGCGGTCATGACGGCTTTCCTCTTTCCGGTGCTGTTGGCCGACATCGGCGTCGATCTGCTGCTCATGATCCTGATCGCGAGTTCCCTGCTCGGCGCCTGGGTGACCTGGCAATTCCGCATCGAGACGACCGGCGTCAGCCTGGAGAAGATCGGGCGGTAGACGCCGCCACGCCTCATCGGAGCGCGGACCTCCAGGTCCGCGCTCCGGAAGACCATGACCGCGCCACTGGAGTGGCGCGCCTCCAGCCCGTAGCCTGTGGCCTCAATGAACGGGCCGATCGGGGAACTGCTCAAGACACCGGACTTCCTACGGCTGTGGCTGGTGGGTGCGTTCGCCAACGCCATGCGCTGGCTGGAGCTTCTGGCCTCCGGCCTGTTCGCCTACGAGGCGACGGGCTCGGCGCTGGCGGTGACCGCCGTCGTGGCGGCGCGCCAGCTGCCGCAGCTCCTGTTCGGTGCGTTCGCAGGCGCTGTCTCCGAAGCGATGAACCGCAAGACCATCGTCATGTTGGCGCTCGTCGTCCCGGCGTTCGTCTCGACCGTGCTGGCCACGCTCGCCACCACCGGAGAACTCGCGCTGTGGCATGTGGCGCTGGGCAACCTGGTGTCGGGCACGATGTGGGCGACCGAGATGTCGACGCGGCGGCGCATGGTGGGCGAGGTCGCCGGGCCGCATCGCATCGTGCCGGCGATCGCGCTCGATTCGGCGACCAACGCCGCCACCCGCATGGTCGGCCCATTGCTGGGCGGCATCGTCTTCGGCTGGCTCGGCATGAAGGGCGCCTACACCCTCACCGCCCTGGTCCAGTTCGCCGGCGCCTTCGCCCTCGCCGGCCTCGTCCATCCGCAGGTCGCGCGCCGTCTCGACCTCGCGCGCATCCCGGCCGAGATCGCCGAGGGCCTGGCCTACGCCTGGACCACCAAGCCCACCATCCTTTTGGTGTGGGGCATCACGGTCGTCACCAACGCCTTCGCCTTCGCCTATTCCGGCCTCGTGGCGCCCCTCGGCATCAGCGCCTTCCACGTCTCGCCCGCCCTGGTCGGGTTGCTGGCGGCGGCCGAGCCGATCGGCGCGCTGGTCGGTGGCGCGCTGATCGCCGCCGGCGTCGTGCGCATGGACCGGCGCCTCACCTTCGCCGGCGGCTCGGCGTTGTTCATGGTGGCGTTGATCGTGATGGCGCTGTCGCCGTCCTATTGGCTGGCCTTCGCCGTGCTGGTGCTGGGCGGCTTCGGCACTGCGGGCTTCGGCAACATGCAGACCACCCTGATGCTGACCGAAGCGCCGCCGGATATGCGCTCGCGGCTGATGGGCATCGTCACGGTCGGCATCGGCACCGGGCCGCTCGGCGTACTGGCGGCGGGCGTGATCGCCACCGAGTTCGGACCACGCACGGCCGTGCTGATCATGGCCGTGACCGGACTGCTGCTCACCGCGGCGCTGACGATATGGCTGCGGCGGCGCGCGTCCGGCTCCTAGTGGCTCGTCACAGGGGCTTCGACATCAAGGTGCCGCGCGCCGCCCTCCGGCTTTACGGCAGGGATGCATGCACTGCAGTCCTCCCGCCGGACGGCGCTCGTTGGGCTGGCGGTTTGCCTCGGGAGCCGGCGATCAGGCCGATGGCGCGCGACGCGGCATGGCGGCGACGCCGGCCGGGCGCGCCCAAGGTGTCGGATAAACAATGCAAAGAACGGACGTCGCCGTGAGGCGGCGGCGAGACCCAAAATAACTGAAGTGCTTTATCCTGTCAACAACTGTGGTGCAGGGGAGCGGTCAGACTTACGGTCGGATGAACGATGCATAGAGCGAGAGACGCTTGCACAAGCCCTGCCTGCCGGCGAGACCGGGTTCATTTATTGCGACTTTTGATGCTCCAGGAGGGGCCATATCTGGGGCCCGCCACCGCAATCATACCACGACTTGCGTCGCTCGACCGACGTGCAGGCAGTGCTGTCATCGGTCCCTTCTTGGTGCATGCACTGCAGTCAGTAATGGTCAGGTTTTCCGCCGTTCCCGCCCAATCCATTTCGTAGTCGAGGGAGGCCGAGCCCTATCGGTTGGGCTGCCGCAGGATTCAGCCGAACGCCCCTTTTCGACGGACCGGCAGATGCCCATTCGTTGCGGCGAACGCTTCATGCGACGGTCGCATCCGCCTTTTGCACGACACAGAACAAGGCGCCGCTTGGATCCTCGAGCACGACGTAATCCGCTCCAGCAGGATACCTCCAGGGATGCCGCCGTGCCCCCAAGGCGACGAGACGCTCGACCTCCGCCTGCTGATCCTCCGTATAAAGGTCGAGATGAACCCAGCTGCGACTTCGCGGATGCCTCTCACGCCCCTGGAACGAAAGGTTCGGGCCTCTGCCAGTTGGATCACGCAGCACCACCCAGCGGTCCTTCGCAGGCTCACGCGGCACGTAATGAAGCGCCGCTCGCCAGAACGCCACTGTGCGATCGAAGTCGTGGCAATGGATGACGATGGAGCCGATCCGCATTCAGAATCTCCAGGAATGAGCCGGCCGGCGACGTTAGCGCCAACGTGATGCGGTCTTTCCCGTCCGCCATTGGCCCATCTCTATTGGGTCTAACCCTAATTCAGATCGTCGTGATATCGGACCGATTGCATGAAGTGCAGGATCAAGGCGTCGCCTGCGAGTTCCGGCGGGAAGATGGCGACCATCCGATAGGTCCGCCGGCCGACGACGTGAGAGCTCATCTGCACGATGCGCTCGCTGTCCCAGGTCCAACCGTCGGCTGTCGGCATCGTCTGCGTCGCCCCGTTGCGGTCGACCACCTCGAAGCGCAGCACCAGCTGCGGCGTCTCGTGCACGTAAGCGAAGGTGACGGTGCCGTCGGGCGCGACCTCGGCCGGCGGCAGGTCGAACGGCACGGGCATCTCGAGCTGGAAACGGCCCTCGGCGTCCGCGACCGTGAGCCACGCCTGTGCCCGAGCTGCGTCAGCGCCCGAAATCAATCCAAGCAGCACGAATACGAGTGAACGCATCTCCCCGCCCCGCTGGTCGGACGAGGGTAGGGAGCCGTCCGTCGCCGCACTGTGACCTTGCGGTGATCTGGCCTACTGGCTGGCCTGGATTTCCGAGCGCAACCGGAGCAGCGTTTCCTGGGTCGCTTCCGGCGGCTTGGCGAGGCTGCGCGCCTGGGCGTAGCGGCGCAATGCGGCCTGGGTCTGCGGCCCGACGATTCCATCGATCGGCCCGACGGCGAAACCGACGGCACCGAGCTTGCCCTGCAGTTCCTTGATCTCGTCCTTCGACAGGGGCTGCGACGGCGCGACGGCGGCCGCCGGAGCCGGCGTCGGCTCAGCGGGCGCCGCAGGCGTCGGTGCAGGTGCGGGTGCAGGTTTCGCCTCGGCCACTTCCGGTCGTGCCGGCGGCGGAGGTTCGATGGGCGGCGCCGTCTGGGTCACCTCCGGCTTCAAGTCGGCGACCGGCTTGGCCGTGACGTTCTGCGACGGCTCGAAATAGAGGAACCAGGCGATCGCGTAGCCGACGACGGCGACCGGCACGATCGACAGGGCGCGCCGCAACGCCGAGCCGCCGACCAGGGCGCTCAACAGTGAGGGGCGCGGGCTGTCCCACGCGTCGACATCGCCGTGAACGTCGTCGCGCGAAAAGGCGTCGTTGCGAAGCGGCGGCGCGAAGTCGGGCGCAAGCTGCTGACGGTGCTCGAACATGCGAGAGAGGGCATCGGCGAACTCGTTGCGCTCGGCAGGTCGCGGCCCGCCCGGCGCAGGTCCCGACACATGCGGCCCCGCCGGACGACCAAACGGCGGCGGAGGCGGAGAATGGGATTGCATTCCGGCGATCCGATGCTGACGCGTTGTCGGGCGAAACCCTCTCTAACGCCTTTGCCATTCGGCGGGCTGTGACCAGACTGCGACCAGGGAACTACGGAAAAGGAATGCTCGAGACCGACGAAGGTTGAACGAAACCTGCGCAACGCGGGCGCGGTGCGCCTTGTTGAATCGGCAAACGGCGGAGGTTTGCCATGAAACGCGCAGTCCTGTTCGCTCTCGCTTTCTTCACCGCCTTGCCGCTCACTCTTTGTGTACCCGTCCTGAACGCTCAGGGCCCGAATCAGGCGATTGACGCCTCGAAGATGCCGGAGTCCGGCCCGGCCATGGTCGGCGGCACGGGTTCCACCATCGGCCCGAATTCCAAGAACCAGGCCGTCATGCCGATGCCGGGTCTACGGCAGGATGAGCTGAGCGAACTGCCGCGCGACGCGACGCTGCCGGCGCCGGAGGTGCGTCCAATACCCGGCCCGCCACGGGCAACTCGCACGCCGAGTCCCCGCTAGGCCGGCACCGAGCCAGCTCTTCTTCAAGGGAGTGGCAGCGATGCTCAAGCACATTGTACTCGCAGCGTTCCTGACCTGCGGCGCGGTGGTTGCGCATGCGCAGCCGCAACAGGCGACGAGTCCGCCGCCATCGACGGCGGCCGATACGACGATGGGCCCCTCGGCCACTGCCGATACCCGCAAGCTGATCGGTCGCAACATCAAGAACGCCGAGGGCGAGACGATCGGCGAGATCAAGTCGATCTACCTAAGCAGGGACGGCAGGGTCGACAGCGTCATGGTCGGCGTCGGCGGACTCCTGGGCATCGGCGATCGCGAAGTCCGCATCGCCTGGTCCGATCTCCGGATCACCGACAACGGCGAGAAGGTCGCGGTCAGCATGACCAAGGACGAGCTCAAGGCCAAGCCCGAGTACAGATACCGGAACGAGGCATGGCGCGGCCAGATCTTCACCGACAACGGGCCGTGGGCGGCCCTTCCCGGCGAGACCACCACCTCGACCGGCGACTTCAACGCGGCAGGCGAGATGTCGGGCAACGCCCTGATCGGCGCCACGGTGCGCAACGACAGACGCGAGGCCGTGGGCAAGATCGAGGACGTCTATCTCGACGCCAACGGAGCCATCAAGACGGTCGTGGTCTCGGTCGGCGGCTTCCTCGGCGTCGGCTCCAAGAACGTCGCGGTCAGGTGGAGCGACCTGAAACTCTCGCGCGGCGACAAGTCCGTCGTGGTCACCACGAGTTGGACCAAGGATTCGCTAAAGGCCATGCCGGACTACAAATACGAACGGCGCCAACCCGCCACCCGCTCAGGTGGTTGATGATGCCATTCCTCCCCATCGCGGATTCCGCGATGGGGAGGTGTCCGCTGGAGCGCCTGTGAAGGCGCGCAAGCGGGCGGAGGGGTCAGGGGCGACACCCAAGTCGCGGCCTATGACCCCTCCGCCCTCGTATGACGAGGGCACCTCCCCAGCGAAGCTGGGGAGGAAAGTTTCGCGTCAGCCGGCGATGAACGGCTTGGCCTTGGTGTCGTAGTCGCCGTAACCCAGGATGGTGCGCAGCTCCGGTGGCGGAAGCGCGCTCTTGGCTTCCGATTCGCCGGCCTGGAGCGCCGCCAGGCCCGCCTTCATGCCGGCAGTCGCGGGCGACAACAGCCCGGTCGGGAACGTGCCGATCTTGAAGCCGAGCGCTTCGGCCTGCTTCTGCGACGGCGTGGCGCGCGGTGCACCGGGCGACAGCACGACGAACGACGGCCGGCCCTTGGCGGCGGCGATGGCGCGGCCGATCTCGGCGTCGTCAGCCGGCGAATCGAGGAACAGGATGTCGGCGCCTTCCTCGACATACATTTCGATGCGCGCCACGGCCTCGTCGATGCCTTGCGTGGGCCGGCAGTCAGTGCGCGCCAGGACCAGGATGCCCGAGTCCTTGGCCGCCTCGACGGCGGCGCGGATCTTCATGCGCGCTTCAGCCCGCGGCAGGCAGGGCTTGCCGGCGGCGGTGAGCGCGCGCGGCGTGATCTTGTCCTCGATCAACACGGCGGCCGCGCCGGCGCGGCCGTAGGCGCTCACCGTGCGCTGCACGTTCATGGCGTTGCCGTGGCCGTGGTCGCCGTCGGCGAGGATGAGCAGCTCGGGCGCTGCGCCGTGCACCATGTGGAAGGAATCGAACATCTCGCCGAACGACAGCAGGTCGAGGTCGGGACCGCCCAACCGGCTCGCCGCCACGCATGAGCCGGAGAGGAACGCGGTCTTGAAGCCCGCGGCGGCGGTGAGCTTGGCGGAAAGTCCGTCATAGACCGCCGGCATGACGATCAGTCCGGGCTCGGCCAGCATGGCGCGCAGGCGCTGCGGTGCGCTGAGGATGGGTTTGGCGGTCGGCGCGTTCATGACATCTCCTTCAACAGATCCCGGCGGACGATAACAGACGGCCGGCCGGCCGTCGCAACAGCGATGCCGCGCGGATCGTTGTTCCGCGAGGAGGACAGCCATGCCGAACGACCCGACCCGGAGGCCGCGCGAGCAGTGACGCGACGGCGAGACGGAACGCACGGTCGAACCCGAGGACGAGGCCAGGGGATGAGGATTGGGCGCGTGCGACCCGGCAAGAAGCGGCCAGCCGGGACGATGCGCTGACACAGGCGTCGCCGCCGTCGATTCAGTGCCATTGCAAAGGGCAAGAGTCGACGACCTGCGTCGAGCGGATTAGGCTGTCCGGACTCTGCGTTTGAAAGGGGAGTTCATGCGCAGCCCGCTTCGGTACATCACCTGCGCGATGGCGTTCGCCTGCGTCGGCGCCTGCGTGTCCGATGCTGGTCAGCATGTTGCCCATAATCCGGTCTCCCTCGTGCCGCCCTACAGCGAATTGCCGCCAGCGCCGGCAGGAACGACGATCGAGGCCGGCACCAAGGTGACCCTCGATGCCCGCCAGCAGGAAGCCGTCGTGGCGGGCGTCAGCAAGTGGATGAAGACGCCGGCCTCGAGCCGGTTCGGAATCATGAACGGCGCACGCAACAGCCGCGGCACGATCACGGTGTGCGGCGAGGTCGACGGCCGCAACGGCAACGGCGCCTATGTCGGCATGAAGCCCTATGTCGGCGTGTTGATGGGCACGCCGACCAGTCCCGACTTCGTCGTGGTCGGCATCGCCGCCTCCGATCGCGAGCGCGCCGAGGTGGCCTCGCTGTGCCGCGAAAGCGGCGCCACCCAACCGTCATAGGAGTCGCCTCGGAGCCCGAACCGGCCCTATGATGCCGCCAACAACGGGCCAGCAAGGCCGAGTGGTATGTAGGGAGGCGCTTTGTACAGTTACATCGCGCGCAGACTGGCATTCGGCGCGCTGACCGTGGTCGGCGTGTCGATCATGGTCTTCGTGGTCATGCGTATCCTGCCCGGCGATCCGCTGGTCGCGATCTTCGGCCCTGACGGTTTCACCAAGCTCAGCGAGCAGGAACGCGCGGGCTACATGCGCGAGCTGGGGCTGAGCGACCCGCTGTGGGTCCAGTACCTTGCCTGGATCAAGGACATCATCGCCTTCGGCCGTTCGTTCTTCCGCGCCGAAAGCGTCGCCGAGATGGTCGCGCGGCGCGGGCCGCTCACGGCCCAGATCGCGTTGCTCTCGGTCATCCTGTCGTGGCTGGTCGGCATCCCGGTGGCGATCATCAGCGCGCTCAGGCCCAACACCGTGGCCGACAGCGTCGCCCGCTTCATCAGCATCCTGTTCATCGCCGTGCCCGGCTTCTGGGTCGGCATGCTGATCGTGCTCGCGCTCCTGTTCTGGTTCGGCTATCGCGCGCCTTTGGCGGGCGTGGGCTTCTTCACCGATCCGCTGGCCAACCTGCAGATCGTGATCGGCCCGGCGATCGTGCTGGGGCTGGGCCAGGCCGCCTACATCGCCCGCATGGGCCGCTCGAGCCTTCTGGAAGTGATCCGCGAGGATTACGTGCGCACGGCGCGGGCCAAGGGCCTGAACCGGCGGCTGGTGATTGCGCTGCATGCGCTGCCCAATGCGCTCCTGCCGGTGATCACGCTGTCGGGCGTGCTGCTCGGCCTGGTGCTGGCGGGCTCGATCCCGGTCGAACGCGCCTTCGGCGTGCCGGGGCTCGGCTACTCGATGTTCCAGGCGGTGAGCGAGCGCGACGTCTTCGTCATGCAGAACCTGGTGTTCATCTACTCGGTGGTATTCGTGGCGCTGAACATCCTGGTCGATCTCACCATCGCCTTCATCGATCCGAGGATCCGCCTGCAATGACCGCCATCACCCAAACCGTCGCGCCGCCGCCGTCGCGGTTGCGCCTGCTGGGCCGCGGCCTGCGCACCTTGTTCCGGCGCGCGCCGCTCTCGGCCTTCTGGGGCATCGTGGCGGCGCTGATCGTGGCCATGGCGATCGCCGCACCCGTCATCGCGCCCTATCCGCCGCTCAAGGCCGACTTCCGCGCCATGCAGAAGCCGCCCTCCGAGAAGCACTGGTTCGGCACCGATCAGGTCGGCCGCGATACGCTGAGCCGGGTGATCTACGGCAGCCAGACCTCGCTCACCGTGGCGCTGGGCGCCGTGCTGTTCGGCACGACATTGGGCGCGCTGTGGGGCTTGGCCTGCGGCTATTTCGGCGGCCGCTTCGACATGGTGAGTCAGCGTGTCATCGAGTTCCTGCAATCCTTTCCCGACCTGATCCTGGCGATGGCCATCGCCATGGCGCTGGGCGGCGGCATGGCGACCGTGATCGTGGCCATCGCCGTCACCCGAATACCCTTCGGCGGACGCGTCATCCGCTCGGTCGTGCTGTCGCTCAAGGAAATGCAGTACGTCGAAGCGGCGCGCGGGCTCGGCGCCTCGCACCAGCGGCTGATGTTCCGCCACATCCTGCCGCAATGCGTGGCGCCCTACCTGATCCTCGCCACCACCCATCTCGGCGTCGCCATCATCATCGAGGCATCGCTGGGCTTCCTCGGTGTCGGCATCCCGCCACCGACGCCGACCTGGGGCAACATGCTGGCCGACTCGCTGAACGCCGGCCTGGTGCCGCCGTGGTGGCTGGTGCTGTTCCCGGGCCTCGCCATTACGATCACGGTGCTGGCCTTCAATCTTTTGGGCGACGGCATCCGCGACCTGCTCGATCCGCGGCTGAGGGGATCGGTTTAGTCTCGCGCAAGTCCTGCAATCGCCATATTCACCTCTCAAGAGTCTTCCCTCATGTTCCTCTCCCCCTTGGGGGAGAGGTTAGGTGAGGGGGTCGTGGCCCGAGACGATTACAACGCAACAAGAGCACGTGAACTGCGACGCGACGGCAGCCGTGCCGAGCAAAAGGTGTGGGAGCTCTTGCGTGGACGGCGTATCAACGGCGCAAAGTTTCGCCGGCAGCATCCGATTGGTCCCTACTTCGCCGATTTCGCCTGCATCTCGCGAAGGCTCGTCATCGAGGTCGACGGCGATCATCATGCGTTTCAAGTCGAGGCGGATGCCCGACGAACAGCGGCCATGGAACGCGAAGGCTGGCAGGTCGTGCGCTTCTGGGCGAATCAGGTCGTCCAGAATCCTGAGGGCACATGGGCGGAGATAGAGCGGGTCATCGACGCCCGTCCCCCTCACCTAACCTCTCCCCCAAGGGGGAGAGGAACATGAGTCGTTGAACTTGTTGTCTTCCTAGGCCGCCGCAGCACCCAGCGGGAACTTCACGCCAGCATCGTGCAGGTGGCAGGACACGAGATGGCCCGGCTTGACCTCGCGCAGGGTCGGCACGTCGGTCTTGCAGCGCGGCATGGCGTAGGGGCAGCGGGCGTGGAAGTGGCAGCCCGGCGGCGGGTTGATCGGGCTCGGCACGTCGCCGGTCAGGATCACGCGCTTGCGGCTGCGCGCGCTCGCCTTGGGGATCGGCACGGCCGACAGCAGCGCCTCGGTGTAGGGATGCAGCGGCATCTCGAACAGGCTGCGCTTGTCGGTCGTCTCGACGATGCGGCCGAGATACATGACGGCGACGCGATGGCTGATGTGCTCGACCACGGCGAGGTCGTGCGCCACGAACAGGTAGGACAGCTTGAGCTCGTCCTGCAGCTCCATCAACAGGTTCAGGATCTGCGCCTGGATCGACACGTCGAGCGCCGACACCGGCTCGTCGCCGACGATCAGGTCGGGGCTGAGCGCGAGCGCGCGGGCGATGCCGATCCTCTGGCGCTGGCCGCCGGAGAATTCGTGGGGATAGGAGTTCACCGCCTCGGGCCTGAGGCCCACGCGATCGAACAGCGCGGCGACGCGCTCGCGCCGCTCCTGCGGCGTGCCGATGTCGTGGATCATGAGCGGTTCGCCCACGATCTCGCCCGCCGACATGCGCGGGTTCAGCGAGGCGTAGGGATCCTGGTAGATCATCTGCATGCGCCGCCGGTAGGGCAGCAGCTGCTCGCGTTCCAGATGGGTGATGTCCTCGCCGTCGACGCGGATCTTGCCTTCGGTCGGCTCCATCAGGCGCAGCAGCGTGCGGCCGACCGTCGACTTGCCGCAGCCCGATTCGCCCACCAGCCCCAGCGTCTCGCCGCGGCCGATGCAGAAGGACACGCCATCGACGGCATAGACGTGACCCGAGACGCGGCTGAACACACCCTTGTGGATCGGGAAATGCTTCTTGAGGCCGTCCACCTCGAGCAGAGGGACCTCGAGCAGGGTCGGCGCGCTCATGCCGCCCCCTGCAGAAGGCGATCGGCGTGCCAGCAGGCGATCCAATGGCCGGGCCGATGTTCCTCGAGGTCGGGCGCGCGCGCCCGGCACTGGTCGCTGGCGAGGCTGCAACGCGGCGCGAAGCTGCAGCCTTGGGGCAGGTTGAACAGCGACGGCACCATGCCCTTGATCTCGTTGAGCCGCGCCCGCGTCGTGTCGGCGCGCGCGGCGGTGTCGAGGTGCGGGATCGAGCCCAGCAGCCCCTTGGTGTAGGGATGCCCGGGCTGATCGAACAGCACATCGGCCGGCGCTTCCTCGACCTTGCGACCGGCATACATGACGACCACGCGGTCGGCGTTCTCGGCGACCACGCCCATGTCGTGGGTGATCAGGATGATCGCGGTGCCGAAGGTCTCCTGCAGCTCGCGCATCAGGTCGAGGATCTGCGCCTGGATCGTGACATCGAGCGCCGTGGTCGGCTCGTCGGCGATCAGCACCTTGGGATTGCACGACAGCGCCATGGCGATCATGACGCGCTGGCGCATGCCGCCCGACATCTGATGCGGATAGGAATGAACGCGCTTCTCGGGCTCGGGGATATAGACCCGACGCAGCATCTCGACGGCCTTGTCCATGGCGTCCCGCTTGGAGAGGCCCTGGTGCAGCGCCACGGCTTCGGCGATCTGCCGCCCCACCGTGTAGAGCGGATTGAGCGAGGTCATCGGCTCCTGGAAGATCATCGAGATGGCGTTGCCGCGGATCGCCTCCATCTCGGACTCCGTGAGATCGAGCAGGTTCTTGCCCTGGAAGCGGATGGCGCCGCCGACGATGCGGCCCGGCGGATTGGCGACCAGTCGCAGGATCGACAGCGCCGTCACGCTCTTGCCGCAACCCGATTCGCCCACCACGCCCAAGGTCTCGCCGCTGCCCAGAGAATAGGACACGCCGTCGACCGCCCTCACCGTGCCGAGCGCGGTGAAGAAGTGGGTCTGCAGGCCTTCGATCTGGAGAATCGTCTGCGCCGGCATCACAGCCGGCTCACCGACTGCACGCAGCGCCGGCTGGCGAGGATTCAAGGCGAGACTCCCTAAGTTTTATCGTGTTAGTTTTGGCCTTACGGGGAAAGTAAAGGCCTTCCATCAGAGCACACAGTGCTCGGTAAGGAAAAGGCCAAACGGGAGGAAAGCTAGATGAGCGATCATGAGTACCCGCGTTCACGCGTAAACCGTCGTCGCTTCATGCAAGGCTCGGCTGCCGCCACGGCCACCGTATTCGGCATGCCCTGGCAGTTGCTCGCCCAGAACGTGCCCAATGAGTTCGACGGTTCCAAGTTCCAGCTCAAGGCGCCGGAGCCCAACCCGAAGCCGGGCGGCGTGCTGAAGTACGCCATCACCTCGCGCCCGCCTCACTTCGACATGCACCAGTCGGGCACGATCAACAGCCTGGGCTGCCAGGGCTGCATGTTCGACAACTTGGTGCGTCGCGACCCGCGCGACAGCGGCAAGACCATCATTCCCGATCTCGCCCATAGCTGGGAGATCTCGAAGGACGGCAAGACCTACACCTTCCACCTGCGCGAGGGCGTGCAGTTCCACGACGGCGCCGACTTCACGTCGGAGGACGTCAAGGCGACCTACGACCGTATCGCCAAGCCGCCGGCCGGCGTCAGCATCCCGCGCAGCACGCTGTTCACGACCGTGAGCGAGATCACCGCGCCGGATAAGAAGACCGTGATCTTCAAGCTCTCCGAGCCCAGGCCCGCCAGCTTCATGATGGCGGCGTTCGCCAGCGGCTGGAACACGATCGTGCGCAAGAAGACGCTGGAGGACAACCAGTACAACCTGCGCCGCGTCGTCGACATCCCCGGCACCGGTCCGTTCAAGAGCAAGCGACGCGTCGAGAACGAAGTCTGGGTGATGGAGAAGAACCCGAACTACTGGAACAAGGGCCTGCCCTATCTCGACGGCATCGAGTTCTACCACGCCCTGCCGTTCTCGCCCGAGCTGGGCTCGGCGCTGCTGTCGAACCGCGTCGATTACGGCCGCATCGTCGACCCCGTGACGGCGCGCAAGGCCAAGCAGACGCCCGGCATGTCGGCCACGGACTTCTATCAGTCGGTCATCCAGGGCACCTGGATGAACAACAAGAAGAAGCCGCTCGACGATCCGCGGGTGCGCCGCGCCATCCATCTCTGCCTCGACCGGCCGGTCCTGGTCGACGTGGTGAAGGACGTGGCGCCGATGATGATGGGCGGTTTCATCTACCCGTTCTCGGACGTCGCCACGCCGATCGATCAGCTCAAGAAGCGACTGGGCTACCAGGAGGACACGACCGCCGCGATCAAGGAAGCCAAGGCCCTGATGGCCGCCGCCGGCTACGGCAGCGGCTACAAGGGCACGCTCGACTACCTCGTGCGCGAGGTCGCGACCTTCAAGCTGTGGGCGCAGGCCGTGCAGGCGATGCTGCAGCAGGGCCTCGGCATCGATGTGAAGCTGCGCACGGTCGTCGAGTCGGTGTGGTTCGACGATATCAAGTCGGGCAACTTCGACCTCGCGATCGGCGCCGTGGTCTCGACGCTTCTCGACCCCAGCGACTACTTCAACGCCTGGTACAAGAAGGACGGGCCGCAGAACTACGGCTTCTGGAACAACGAGAAGGTCAATGCGCTGCTGCCGCAGATCGACACCGAGGTCGACGCCAAGAAGCGCCTCGCCCTGATCCGCCAGGCCGAGGAGCTGATGGAGCAGGATCCGCCGGTCCTGCCGGTGTCGTGGGAGAAGATCAACGACGTCTGGTACAACTATGTGAAGGGCCACAATCCGAAGGATTACTTCGGCATCTACGACGTCGTGCGCTTCGACACGTTCTGGCTGGACAAGTAGCCCGAGACCTTTCGCGAATCGGATGGGCCGGCGAGCAATCGCCGGCCCATTTCGTTTTGGGCCAGGACCACCTCACCCTGAGGAGCATCGCGCAGCCACGCGCATTCACATGCGCGCTTTGCGTCTCGAAGGGTGGGCAACACCAGGACTGGCTCCCACCCTTCGAGACGCGGCCCTTCGGGCCGCTCCTCAGGGTGAGGAGGTGCCGAAGCAAGCTCGTTTCGTTTTGGGAGCCGCGTAAATTGACTTGGATCGGGTCGGCGGCAAAGATTTGCATGAATAAACGCTTATTCAAAGAGGAAGCGCCATGACACGGATCAAGCTCGGACGCCGGCAATTCACGATCACGGCGGCAGCCGGCGCCGCCTCGCTCGCCGCTCCCGCGCTGGCCCAGAGTGAGCCGATCAAGGTCGGTGCGATCTTCCCGTTGTCGGGACCGGCTGGCCCCAACGGCCAGGCGGTGGTCAGCGCCATCAAGATCGCGGCCGAGATGGTGAACGCCAAGGGCGGCGTGCTGGGCCGCAAGATCGTGGTGATCGCCAAGGACGACGAGAGCACGCCGGCGGTCGGCGTCACGCGCGCCAACGAGATGGTCGCCGAAAAGGTCGCCGTCGTGATCGAGGGCTGGAACAGCCCGGTGACATTGGCCGAGCAGCCGGTGCTGGCGCGCGCCAACATCCTCGACATCACCGCGGTATCGAAGGCCGACCCGATCCTGTCCGGCCAGGGCAATCCCTATGCGATCCGCTTGAACAGCTCGAATGGCCAGGACGGCGCCGTCATCGCCGAGATCCTGCTCAACAAGCTCGACGCCAAGCGCATCGGCTTCCTCACCCAGAACGACGCTTATGGCAACGGCGCCCAGGCGGTCATCGAGGCGGAGCTGAAGAAGCTCGGCAAGCCCTGGGAGAAGGTCGTCGTCGAGCAGTTCCCCTTCAAGCAGACCGACTTCCGCGTCAGCCTGGCCAACGTGAAGCAGGCCAAGCCGGATGCCGTCGTCGGCATCAACGCCGCCGAATCCTCGGGCATGCCGGCGCTGATCCAGCAGTACCGCCAGGCCGGCATCGACGGCACCTTCGTCGGCGCCGTCGGCACCATCCTGCCGACGGTGTTCAGGATCGCCGGCGCCGACATGACCGGCGTGGTCTCGGCCGACATCTACTTCCCCGACCTGCCGCCCTTCGACAAGATCAAGGAGAACCTCGAATTCGTCGAAGCCTACAAGCAGGAGCACAAGGAGGCGCCCGACAAGGGCGCGGCCCTGGGTGCGGCGTCGCTCGAAGTGTGGGCGACGGCGGCCAATGCGGTGAAGAGCCTCGACCGCAAGGCCGTGGCGGAAGCAATCCGCGGCAAGACAGTGGGCGGCACGATCCTGGGCGACGTGACCTTCGAGGCCAACGGCCAAGCCAAGCACAAGGCGACCATCTTCAAGGTCACGGACGGCAAGACCGCGAAGATCGAGGTCCTGAAGTAATTGACGGGCGAACCGCTCCTCGCCGCCCGTGGCCTGACGGTCCGCTATGGCGCGCTGACGGCGCTCGTCGACATGTCGTGGCAGGTCGCTGCCGGCGAGATTTTAGGCATCATCGGTCCCAACGGCGCCGGCAAGAGCTCGTGCTTCGCCGCGATGACGCATGCCGTGCCGCGCCAGGGCGACGTCTTCCTCGCCGGCGAGCGCGTCACCGACCTGCCGACCTATGAGCTGGCGCGTCGAGGCCTGCGCCGGACGTTCCAGCAGAACGCCTTCTTCGGCGAGCTGACGCTCTTGGAGAACGCCATGGCGGCGATGCTGCGCGAGCACTCGACCTCGCTGCCGCGCTCCATCGCGCTGCCGTGGAAGGAGATGGCGACGCGCCGGCAAGCCGAAGCGGCGGCGGCCGAACTGCTGTCGTCGTTCGGGATCGGTCCGGACGAACACGGCAAGCGGCCGGGCGACATCGCCTATGGAACGCAGCGCCTGCTCTCGGTCGTGCTGGCGTACGGCTCCGGCGCCCGTGCCCTGCTGATCGACGAGCCGGCCGCCGGCACCGGCGGCAGCGACATGAAGCGCCTGGCCGATCTGCTGGTCGATCTGCGCCGGCGCGGCGTCGCCGTGGTGGTGATCGAGCATCACATGGACCTGATCATGGCGATCGCCGACCGCATCGTCGTGATCGATCAGGGCCGCAAGCTCGCCGAAGGCACGCCGGCCGAGGTGCAGCGCAACGACGCCGTTCTCGAAGCCTATCTGGGACGCGCGGCATGACAAACGCGCTGGAAGCCTCCGGCCTCTCGGCGCGCTATGGCGGCAATGTCGCCGTCGACGGCGTAGAGGTCACGGTCGCCGCCGGCCACATGGTCGGCATGGTCGGCGCCAACGGCGCGGGCAAGAGCACGCTGATCAACGCGCTCGCCGGCTGGTCGCGCGGCCGGCCGACGGTGCGCGGCAGCGTCCGGCTGGCCGGCGAATCGATGGACGGCCTGCCGCCGCATCGCCGCGCCGAGCGCGGACTGGTGCTGGTGCCGGAGGGCAAGGGCATCTTCGCCGACCTCACGGTGATGGAGAACCTCGCCCTGGTGCGGCCGCCCACCGACACGACCGGGCGGCACGTCTTCTCCATGGACGACATCTTCGATCTGTTCCCGCGGCTCGCCGAACGCCGCAGCCACAAGGGCGGCATGCTGTCGGGCGGCGAGCGCCAGATGGTGGCGGTGAGCCGCGCGCTGCGCGCCGCGCCCAAGGTGCTGCTGCTCGACGAGCCGTCGGCCGGCCTGGCGCCGCGACTGGTCTACGACCTGCTCTCGACCATGCGCGGCCTGGTCGATCGCGGCCTGTCGCTGCTGCTGGTCGAGCAGAACGTGCGCGCGACCTTGGAAATCGTCGACGAGCTCTACCTGCTGGAGCGCGGCCATGTCGTCGCCAAGGGCGCCGCCGCCGCCATGAAGGACGATCCGCGCATCCTCGAAGCCTATCTGGGAAGCCTGAGCGCATGAACCTCGCGCAACAGATCATCAACGGCCTGGTGCTGGGCTCGGGCTACGCCCTGATCGCGATCGGCTGGACGGTGCTGCTGGGCGCCGCGCGGCTGGTCAACTTCGCCCATGGCCAGCTCTACATGCTGGGCGCCTTCCTCGCCTGGGCGGCAATGGCCAAGCTCGGCGTGAGCTACTTCGTCGCCGTGCCGCTCGCGGTGCTGGTGCTCGGCCTGCTGGGCGTGCTGCTGCAGACCATGATGCTGCCGCTGGTCATGCAGCAGAACCTGACCAGCCTGATGATCGTCACCCTGGGTTTCGGCTACGTCTTCACCGGCGGCGCGGCGCGCATCTTCGGCGGCGACCCCGAGCGCTTCATCAGCCCGTTGCAGACCGCCAGCATCCGCTTCGGCGAGATCTGGTTCACCTGGCAGGACGTGGTGACGCTGGCCGGCACGCTGCTGCTGTTCGGCCTGCTGTGGCTGGTGCTGAACCGCACGCGCCTCGGCGCTCTGGTGCGCTCGGTTGCCGAAGACCCCAAGCTGGCGCAGCTCTTCGGCATCAATGCCGCACAGGTCTATATCGGCGTCTTCGTCTTCGAATGCGCCGCCGTGGCGCTGGGCGCGGGTTTGGTGGCGCCGCGCAGCCCCATCCTGACCAGCATGGGCTTCGACGAGGTGATCCTGACTTTCGTCGTCGTCGTGCTGGGCGGCATCGGCAGCGTCGGCGGCAGCCTCCTGGCCGGCTTCGGCCTCGGCATGTTCACTGCGCTGTTCGGCGCGCTGGTGTCGCCGGCCTACACGACGGCGGCGGCATTCCTGCTGCTGCTGATCGTGCTGGTGACGCGGCCGCGCGGCCTGGCGGCGCGATGAAGCACCTCGCCACGCCCGCGGCCCTCATCCTCGCCGCCCTCGCCTGGTTCGTGCCCAGCGTCGCCGGCGGTGCGCCGGTGGTCTACGCCGCCTGCACCACCATCGCCATTCTCGCGGTGATGTCCTACGGCGCCGACCTGATCCTTTCCTATCTCGGCGAAGTCAGCCTGGGGCACACGATCTTCTGGGCCGCCGGCGGTTACGTCGCGGCGATGCTGTCGGTGAATGCCGGCTGGAACGGCTGGCAGACGGCCGGCGCCTCGATCGTCGTCTCCATGGCGCTGGCTGCCGTGCTCGGCCTGGTCACCCTGCGGACGCGCGAGTTCGTCTTCTCGCTGGTGACCTACGCCGCCGCCGTCGTCGCCATGGAGGTCGCCTTCAACTGGTCGTTCCTGGGCGGCTCCGACGGCATCGTCGGCATCCCGCCGCTGCAGCTCACCCTGTTCGGCGTCGGCGTGACCGGCGGCGGCAATGAGGAGCTCTGGCCGGTCGCCTGGGCGCTCCTGCTGCTGACCTTGCTGTTCGTCCAGCGCTTCCGCCGCTCGCGGCTCGGCACCAGCGCGCTCATGGTTCAGATGAACCCCGACCTCGCGCAGGCGCTGGGCGTCAACGCCAGGTCGGTGCGCTTCCTGGTCTTCGTCGCCTCGGCGCCGATCTCGGCCCTGGCCGGCTGGCTCTACGCCTACCAGCGCGCCTATGTCGGTCCCGACATGTTCGAGAGCTACTTCCTGGTGCTGATGCTGACGGCGATCGTGATCGTCGGCCGGCGCCTGCTGCTGGGACCGCTGATCGGCACGGCGCTGATCATCGTGCAGCAGACCTTCTTCTCGATCGGCGGCGATGGTGACAAGATCATCCTCGGCGCCGTGCTCGCCGGCATCCTGCTGCTGTGGCCCTCGGGCATGATCGGCGTCTGGGAAGCACTGGGCGCGCGCAAGCGCCCCACCTAGAGGGTTCTCCGCCATGCTGACCTTGTATTACTCGCCCGGCTCCAGTTCGCTCGCGGTGCATATCGCCCTGAACGAAGTCGGCGCCACGTTCGACGCCAAACCGCTGACCCTGGAAAAGGACACGCGCGCGCCCGCGTTCCGGGCCGTCAACCCGAACGGCAAGGTGCCGGTACTGATGATCGACGGCCGCCCGCTGACCGAGGTCGCCGGTTGCCTGTTCTACCTGGCGCGCGCCTATCCGCAGGCGAAGCTGCTGCCTGCGAACGATCCCGAGGCCGAGGCCCAGGTGGTGTCGTGGATGTCCTTCGTCGCCTCGGGCATCCATCCGTCGCGGCAGGCCGGACCGGAGCGCGTGCGCGAGGTCTGGCAGGTTGCCGAGAAGCGGCTCGGTGGCAAGGAATGGGCCGTCGGCGCCTATTCGATCGCCGACATCCACCTGTTCCGCCTCTACTGGCGCTTCCGCGGCCCGCTCGAGCTCAAGGCCACGGACTATCCCGGCATCCACGCCCACTACGAGCGCATGCTGGCGCGACCTGCCGTCAAGAAGACCCTCGAGGCCGAGGAGAAGATCACCTCGTCGTTGCCGCGTTAGCGATGACTGTCACCCCCGAGCGCAGCGAGGGGCCTTTGGGCAGCAGGAAAGGTCCCTCGCTTTCGCTCGGGATGACAGCCATATCGTGCCAACGGCCGTGCGTCAGGCCTCGAGCAGCAACTTGCCGGCGACGTGACGGCCTTCCAGGCGGCGGTGCATCTCGGCCGCCTCGGCCAATGGGAACACGCCCTCGATCGGCACCTTCAGCCAGCCGGCGGCAATGCCGCCAAGGACGTGGTCGATGCCCTTCTCCCATTCGGGCAGGGCATGGTCGACATGGCCGAGATGCAGGCGCGTGAAAGTCTGCGAGCGCGGCAGGATGCGCTCGCGGATGTTCTTGAAGGGCTGGCCCTCGGCCTCACCGATGCTGACGACGTGGCCGAGCTTCTTCACGACGTTGAAGGTGCGGTCGAGCATGGTGGCGCCGTAGGAGTCGATGGCGAGATCGACTCCCCTGCCGCCAGTGAAGTCGATCACCGCCTTCTCGAAGTCCTCGGTTGAGGTCACGACCACGCGCTCCGCGCCGTATTCGAGCGCGCGCTTCTCCTTGCCAAGCGTGCCAGTGGTGCCGATGACGCGTGCACCCGCCTGCACCGCAAGCTGGGTACACATCAACCCGACGCCACCGCCCACGGCATTGACCAGGATCGTATCGCCCTTGCCGACGCCGCCATAGACCGTCCACATCATGTGATAGGCCGTCAGGGCCTGGATCGGAAAGGCGGCGGCGACGTCGAGCCCGACCGCGGCGGGCAGCCTGATCAGCCCCGACGCGCCGGCGACGCATCTCTCGGCATAGGCGCCGCCTTTTTCGGGGAAAGCGGCGACGCGGTCGCCTACCCTGACGCCCGTCACGCCTGTGCCGAGAGCGGCGACCGTTCCCGACACCTCGAAGCCCAGGACCATAGGATAGGTCATGGCATGCGGGTAGATCCCCATCCGCACCTGCGTGTCGGCCCAATTGCAGCCGGCATAGGCGACGTCCAGCAGCACCTCGCCGGCGCCGGGCACCGGATCGGGCATTTCAGCCAGGGTAAGTTGGTCCGGCCCGCCGAGCGCATGGATCACAACAGCTTTCATCGCGCATCTCCTCGGAGGCAGAGGGCGCAAGTCCCATGCCGACAATCGTCGGCATGTCGGCGGTCTCCGGCTGACCGTCGACTTCTTAAGATGACGGATAAAGGCCGCGGCCGCGGGCGAAGAGCCGCGTCAATCCCAGCAGGGCATCGATGTTCGGGGTCGGCACGGCCGTCACGATGGCGTCGAGCTCGATCGGACGGCCGCGCTCGGCATCGAGCAGCATCGAGGTCTTGAAGGCGCCGAGCTCGCGCGTCACGGCGTGGCGCGCCTCCGGATCCTGGTCGATGGCGATGGTGTGGCCGAAGTCCAGGACGCGAACTCCCTGGAGCGGTGCAGGCGAACGCGTCACGCCGCCCTCCGGCGGAAGCCGTCGAGCGAGCCCGCGCGCAAGGCGGCGCTGGGCAGGCGATGGCCGACGATCGTCTCGGCGAGACGCCCGGCCTCGATCAGCGCGTCGAGATCGATGCCGGTCTCGATGCCCATCTCGTTGCACAGCATGACGAGTTCTTCCGAGGCGATATTGCCCGGCGCGCCGGGCTGCGCGGCGAACGGGCAGCCGCCCAGGCCGCCCACCGCGGCATCGAATTTGGTGACGCCGAGCCTCAGCCCCTCGTAGGCGTTGGATATGCCGAGCCCGCGCGTGTCGTGCAGGTGCAACGAAACTTCCAGCTCGGGCCAGCGCTCGCGCACCGCGCCGACGACGCGCGCCACCTTCTGCGGCGTCGCCCAGCCCATCGAATCGGCCAACCCGACGGTCTTGTAGGAAAAGCCGTAGTCGCGCGCGATGGCGAGACCGTCCTCGATCGCGCCGGTGACCTGGCTGACGGCGACGTCGCCGGAGAAGTTGCAGCCGAACGAGGCCATGACCAGCAGCCGGGTCACCGGCACGCCGGCTGCAAGATGGGCTTCGGTGGTCTTGCGCATGGCGGCGAGGTGCCCGGCACGGTCGCGGTTGAGGTTCTTGAGCGAAAAGGCCTCGGAGGCGGAGAAGGCAACGGCGCCGTCGATCTGCAGCCGGTCCTTGAAGGCAAGCGCGCGCCGCATGCCGTGCGAGTTGAACCACAAGGCGGTGTAGGCAACGCCCGGCTTTGGCGTGAAACCTCCCACCACCGCCTCCGCATCCGCCCAGCCGGGGACCAGCGAGGTGTTGACGAACGAGGCGACCTCGATGGCGCGAAGGCCCGTCGCCGACAGCGCATCGATCAGCGCGATCTTGTCTTTCGTGGAGATCGGGCCGGGCTCGATCTGGAAGCCCTCGCGCGGTCCCTGTTCTTCGATGGCGATCTTCTTCGGCAGGTCGGACATGGGCGCCTCCTTTGGACCTGAGATTGCGCTGGCTCAAGCTCGAATACAATCTTCCGGACCGCGCGCATTTGAATACGCTTGAGCGCGCAGGATGCGCGCGGTCCGGAAGATCATGAACCGTTCAGCACCCGCCATACCTTCTCAGGCGTCACCGGCATGTCGATGTGCGTGACACCGAACTCGCTCAGCGCGTCGACGACGGCGTTCATCACCGACGGCAGTGC
This sequence comes from Rhodospirillales bacterium, assembly GCA_016185145.1. Lineage (GTDB taxonomy): Bacteria > Pseudomonadota > Alphaproteobacteria > Reyranellales > Reyranellaceae > Reyranella. The sequence goes on from JACPOB010000160.1 coordinate 32,916, forward strand.
CCCCGCGCAGCCCGCCTCGCCGCAACCCTTCACGCCCAAAAGGTTGGTCTTGCAGGGGACCGAATGGTTCTGCACCGACATGTCCGGCGCATCGGCGGCGCGCGGCAGGGCGTAGTCCATGTAGGACCCGGCGACCGGCTGGCCCTGCGGGTCGTAGACCGTGCGTTCCATCAGCGCCTGGCCGATGCCCTGCATCACGCCGCCATGCGCCTGGCCCGCGGTCAGCATCGGATTGATGACCGTGCCGAAGTCATTGACCATGGAATAGCGCACCACTTCGATCACGCCGGTGTCGCGGTCGATCTCGACCTCGGCGACGTGGCAGCCGTTGGGGAACGAGAACGGCGGGTTGTCGGAGATGTGGCTGACGTCGAGCGACTGCGGCACGTCGGCCGGCAGCTTCAGCCCCGCCCGCAGCTTGTCGGCGAGTTCGAGGATGCCGATGCCGCGGTCTGTGCCGGCGATAATGAAACGCCCGCGTAAAAACTCGATGTCGACGGCCGAGGCTTCGAGCACGTGGGCTGCGATCTGCTTGCCCTGCTCGATCACCTTGTCGCCGGCCTCGAGGAAGGCCTGGCTCGCGACCAGCGCCGACTTCGAGCCGCCGGTGCCGCCGCCGACCTTGAGCTGGTCGGAATCGCCCTGCAGCAGGCGGAAGCGGGTCACCGGGATGCCGAGCTTGCCGCCCAGCACCTGGGCGAACGGCGTGGCGTGGCCCTGGCCGTAGTCGAGCGTGCCGCTCAGCATGGTGATGGTGCCGTCGGCCTCGAAGCGCACGCCGCCATATTCCTTGGCCGGCGGGCCGGTGACTTCCAGATACGAGCCGATGCCGCGGCCGCGCAGCTTGTTGCGCGCGCGGCTCTCGGCCTTGCGCCGGTCGAAGCCCTGCCAGTCGGCGGCGGCCAGCGCCTTGTCGAGGACGGTAGTGAACTCGCCCGAATCGTAGTTCATGGCCGACGGCGCCTTGTAGGGCATCTGCGAGGGCGCGATGTGGTTGCGGCGGCGCAGTTCGACCTTGTCGATGCCCATCTCGCGCGCGGCGGCGTCGATCAGCCGCTCCATGTAGTAGTTGCCCTCGGGGCGGCCGGCGCCGCGATAGGCGCCGATCGGCGTGGTGTTGGTGAACACCACCTTGGAGTTCACCTCCATCGCCGGCGTGGCGTAGACATCGATGATGTTCTTCACCGCGTTGGTCGTGGCCGGCATCGGCGGATAGATGTAGGCGCCGGCATTGCCGGTGCCGGTCAGCCGCACGGCGAGGAAGCGGCCGTCCTTGTCGAGAGCCAGCTCGGCCACGCGCTGGTGATCGCGGCCGTGATGGTCGCTTAAAAAGCTTTCCGAGCGTTCGTCGGTCCACTTCACCGGGCGCCCCAAAAGCCTGGCCGCGAGCAGCAGCGGTCCGTACTCGGGGTAGACTTGGCTCTTCATGCCGAACGAGCCGCCGACATTGCCGGTCAGCACGCGCACCTTGTCGGTCGGCACGTTCAGCACGTCGCGCGCCAGGCCGCCGCGCAGGCCCATCACGCCCTGGCAGCCGACGTTCAAGGTCCAGCGTTCCGTCTTGGGATCCCAGGAGCCGATCGCCGAGCGCGGCTCCATGGGATTGACGACGATGCGGTTGGAGACGATCTCCAGGCGCGTCACATGCGCGGCCCCGGCGAAGGCCTTCTTCACCGCCTCGGCGTCGCCGTAGTGGAAGTCGAGCGCGAGGTTGCCGGGGGCGTCGTCGTGGATCTGCGCCGCGCCGGGCTTCAGGCCTTCGGCTGGCGTGGTGACGGCGGGCAGCTCCTCGATGTCGAGCTCGACGGCTTCGGCGGCATCCTTGGCCTGCACGGCCGTCTCGGCGACGACGCAGGCCACCGCTTCACCGACGAACCGAACCTTGCCCTTGGCGAGCGACGGCCGCGGCGGCGTCTTCATCGGCGAGCCGTCGCGCTGCGGGATGTTCATCGGGCACTTCAATGGGCCGAAGCCCGCCGCGTCGAGATCGGCGTGGGTGTAGATCGCCAGCACGCCCGGCATGGCGCCCGCCGCCGTCGTGTCGATGCCCTTCAGGATGCCGTGCGCGATGCGGCTACGCACCATGACGGCATAGGCCTGGCCCGCGAGGTTGATGTCGTCGGTATACCGGCCCTGCCCGCGCAGGAGGGTCGGATCCTCCATCCGCGGCACGGGCTGACCGACACCGAATTTCATCAACGCGAGCTCGGTGTCGTCGTAGGAGTCCATCTATGCCTCCTCGGGCAATATAAACGCCTCACCCTGAGGAGCGCCGCGAAGCGGCGCGTCTCGAAGGGTGGGCAACAGCATGACTGGTTCCCACCCTTCGAGACGCGGCCCTTCGGGCCGCTCCTCAGGGTGAGGTCTTTTCGCGAACGACGCCTATTTCAGCGGCGAATAGTTCGTCGGCAGCAGCAGGGTCGAGTGCATCTCGGCGAGCTTGGCGGGACCCTTGGCGAGGTAGGCCTGCCACGCCGGATCCTTCATCGCCGCAGCACGTGCCTCGAAGCGCTCCTGCAGGTTCTTGTAGCGCCAGAGATGGATCCACTCGTTGGGCTGCGGGAACTCGCCGGTCCAGGCGCCCCAGATCGGCGAATACTTGTCGCGCGCTTCCTTCACCTCGAGGAAATCCTTGCCGTACTGCTGCGCGCCGCCCAGCACGGTGCGGTAGATGCGCAGCTCATAGACGTTGCCCGTGGTGCCGTCGGACGGCTTGATGTCGACCACGGCGTTCATCACGCGCAGGTCCTGGCGCTGGATCCAGGGCCGGATGGTCGGCACGTACTTCTCGGTCCAGTCCTTGTTTTTCGCGAGCTCGCCGCGCAGGCGCTCGCGGTCGTTCAGGCTATCGTACTTCCACAGGTGCCAGATCTGGTTCAGCGCGCCGAACTCGGCGGTCCAGTAGCCGTGGTTGACTCCGTAGTTGTTGCCGCGCGCCGGACGGCCGATCGTCTCGGCGGCCTTGAGGTAGTCCGGCATCTTGCCAGGCGCCAGGGTGTAGCAACGCAGTTCGTAGACCATATGACCTCTCCCCTCACGGATGTGGGTTACGGATGCGGATTCCGGGGCGGATGCGCCCGCACCGCTTCTTCGTTGATGTCGGCGCCCCATCCCGGACGGGTGGGCACGATCAATTCGCCATTCTGGATGACCGGCGGATGGGTGACCAGATCGTCCTTCCACGGCACGTCGTCGATATCGATTTCCATGATACGGAAATTGGGCATGGCGGCGCACATGTTGGCGCTCATCAGCGTCGACATGTGACCGTAGAAATTGTGCGGGGCGCAGTTGATCTCATACGGCTCCGCCATGGCGGCGATCTTCAGCGACTCCTGCACGCCGTTCCACGGCGCGTCGATGATCGCCACGTCCATCGACCGGTTCTCGAAGAACGGCCGGAACTGGCGGCGGCCGAACAGCGATTCGCAGGAGGCGATCGGCATCGGCGCCCGGTCGCGGATCAACCGCAGCCCCTCCGCATCGTATGAATCGATCTCGAGCCAGAAGAGATTGTAGGGTTCGCAGGCGCGCGCGACCTTGATGTAGCCCTCGGTTTTGAAGTTGAAGTTGCTGTCGAGGAGGATGCCCATATCGGGACCCGCACCCTGCCGGAACGCCGCCAACCCGTCGGCGATGGCGGCGAGCGTCGCGCCGTCGGCGTTCAACTCGGGATAGCCCGGCCCGCGCGCGAAGCCCGGCTGGTGCATGTTGGGCGGGTCCAGATCGAAGCGGAAGATGTTGGTCTTGAGCGCCTTGAAGCCACGCTCCTTCACGTGCTTGCCGAGCTTCACTAGGTCGTCGACTGAGCGGACCGGCTCCACACCCATGACATCGGCATTGCGGAAGCGATAGCTGCCGCAATGCGACCAGTAGAGCGGCAGACGGTCGCGCACCGGCCCGCCGAACAATTCGTAGACCGGCACGCCCAGGGCCTTGGCCTTGACGTCCAGCAGCGCGTTCTCGATGGCGGCCATGGCCTGCTGGTTGAGCCCGCCCGGCGCCTGACGCGTGATGGCCTGCTGGCGCGCCATGATGCGCTCGATGGGACGCGGATCGTGACCGATCAGGTCCTGGGCCATACGGCGGATCACGGCGGTGAGGCCGGCGCTGCCATAGCCCTCATTGTATTCCGACCAGCCGATCACCCCTTCGTCGGTCGTGATCTTGAGGAACGAAAAATCGCGCCAGCCGGCGTTGCAGTGAAGGTCTTCGATCTTGACGATTTTCATGGGTGTTTCCTCTCCGTCGCGGCCAGCATAGACCAAGTCGCGGCGGTGGCGGGACGAAACCCCGTTTCACTCCATCAGCGTGGCGGGCTCGGCGAATTCCCGGTTCAGCCGTTCGGCGAGCTCGCCGACATGCGTGCTGACGCAGGTATTGTGCTGGCCGGGAAGACGGCCGCTCTGCACGTCGGGCGCCAGGCGCCTCCAGGGTGCCGCTTCATACTCCTTCCGCCCGACATACTCGTCGGACAGAAGGCAGACGATCCGGGCGCGGATGCGCGGTGGCAGGTACCTCGACATGGCGCGGTAATAGGTCGTGCGCAGCGAGGCATCCCAGGCGCGCATGGAGCCGCTGTGGGCGGTTTTGGCCACGCGACGCAGGATCATGGGATCGCGCCGCAGCAGATGAGTGGCGAGCACCCACACCGACGGCATGCCGCTGCGCCCGACCTTGCGACCCAGGCCGCCCGGCAGCCGGCGTGCCATCCAGGACACGATGGAAACGATCGGACGCAGGGTCGGCCTCGCATTCAGCGAGAAGGCGTCGATCAGGACGACCTTCTCCACCGTCCGCCCTGCCGCCTCCAACCGCCGCACGAGCTCGATTGCCGCCAGGCCGCCGTGGCAATAGCCCGCGACCCGAACCGGGCCATCGGGCGCGGCAGCCTGCACGCCGGCGACGTAGCGCGATGCCATGTCCTCGATCGTCTCGATGCCCTTGGCGCCATCGAGCAGCGAGTGCAGCAGGTAGACGGGCCCGTTGCCCTCGAGCATCTCGCCCAGGCGAAAGCCATAGAAGCCCCAACCGCAGAAGTCGCCATGACAGAGGAACAGCGGCGTGCCCTCGCCGCCCCTCACCTTGGTCATCGCCTCGTCGCGGGCGGCCGCCGCGCCGGCCAGCCTGTCGCACAGCACGCGGATGGTGAGCTGGGCGCGGATGTCCGACGGGTTGATGCGATGGTGCGTCGCCTCCTCGACCTCCAGCAGCATCTCGGTCGCCTGCAGCGAATCGCCGCCGATCTCGAAAAAGTCGTCGTCCATGCCGATGTCGTGGCGCTTCAACAGCCGCTGCCAGATCTCGGCGATCAGGATTTCCAGCGGCGCGGCCGGCGGCGGCGTATCCCGTCGCGCGTCGGCGAAAGCCGCCGAGAGCCGCGGCCGCGAGATCTTGCCGGTCGGACCGACCGGCAGGCTGTCGACGATATGGACGTGGCGCGGCCGCTGGAAGGGCGCCAGGCGCTCATAGACGAAATCGATCAGCTCGGTCGACGTCGCGCCGGCGCCGCCATGCAGGACGACGGCGGCTCCCACATTCTCGCCGAGCCGCGCGTGGGGCACGGCAAATGCCGCCGCTTCGCGTACCGCGGGGTGCGCCAGCAGCGCCTTCTCGACGTCATAGGGCGCGATCTTCTCGCCGCCGCGATTGATGATCTCCTTGGTGCGGCCGGCAATGGTGAGGAGCCCGCGTTCGTCAACGCTGCCGAGATCGCCGGTCGCCAGCCACCCGTCCAGAAGGCCGGTGGGCTCGCCTTCGATATCGTCCAGCAGATAGCCCGGCATGACGCTCGGCCCGCGCAGCATGACCTGCCCTACCTGTCCCGGCCGCATGACGCCGCCTTTGTCGTCGCGAATCGCCAGCTCGCCGTCGGGGATGCGGCCGACCGTGCCCGACTCTTCCGGAGAAAGCAGCGGACCGCTCATCATGCCCGCTTCGCAGAGGCCGTAGAATTCGACGACGGGCTTGCCGAGCAGGCGTGTCAGCTCGCGCCGGGTGTGATCTGGAAGGTAGGAGGCCGTCGACAGGACGAAGCGCAGGGACTGGGCAGCCGATGCGCCGGACGAGGTACTGAGCTTCTCCACCACCGCCTGCAGGAAGGCCGGCGAGGCGGTGAGCCAGGTCGGCCGCAGCTCGCCCAGCCATTGCTCGATGTCGTGTGCGCCGGCCTGCTCGGGCAGGGCCACGCTGCAACCGACCAGCAGCGGCGCAACCAGCGTCGCCTTGAAGCCGGCGTTGTAATAGATCGGCATGATGCAGGCGGAACGGTCGGCGGGCGTCAGCGCCAGCCAGCGCTCCATCTTGCGCGCCATCTCGATCAGGTTCTGGTGCGTCACGGGCACCCGCTTGGATGGTCCCGTCGTCCCCGACGTACGGAAGATCGCCGCCCATGATTGCTCGGTCACCTCGCCCGACGGCGCGGGACGACGGATGTCCTTCACCGGCACGAGGGCGATCTCGTCGAAGGAGGAAACGGCCTTGGTCGCCTTGAAGAGGACAAGGCTTTCCTCGTCTTCGTCGACCCACGGCGGAAGGCCATCCTCGCCGGGAATGACCAGGGCATGAAGGCGGATGCGCTTCAGCTCTTCGCGCAGCTCCGCCGGGGGAAGATTGGGATTGATCGGCAGGACGGTGGCGTTGGCCGAGATGCCGACGTTCAGCAGCGCCGCTTCCGGTCCGCGCTGCAGGGCGATGCCGACGCGCGAGGATGGGCCGATGCCGGCCGTGGCGAGCGCAGCGCGGATCCGATGGACATGGCGCGCCAGGTCGCCGAAGGAAAGCGTGCCGAGGCCGGCGCAGACGATCGCCGGCGCCTCCGGGTCACGCATCGCGTGGCCGGCCAGGACGTCGGCGATGGTCGCTGTCATCGATCTACTCGGGCTGGATGCCGCGCTTGGCCACGATGTCGGCCCAACGCACGCGATCGCGCGCCGCGATCTCGCCCAGCGCCGCCGGCGTCGAGACGGCGGGAATGAGACCCTGCTTTTCGAAGGCAGTCTTGGCCTCCGGCGACTCCAGGATGGCGACGATCTCACGGTTGAGCCGGTCGATCACATCGGCCGGTGTGCCCTTGGGCGCGAAGAAGCCGTACCACATGTCGACGTCGGCATCCTTGAGGCCGCTTTCGCCGAGCGTCGGCACGTCCGGGAGCTGCGGACGGCGCTCGGGGCTGCCGACGGCGAGCGCCTTCAGCTTGCCGGTCTGGATGTAGGGAACTGCCACATGTACCGGCAGGAACATGTAGCCGACCTGCCCCGACAGGAGATCCTGCACCGCGCCCGCCGAGCCTTTGTAGGGAACGTGCAGCAGCTCGATGCCCGACGCGGTCTCCAGCAGCGCCATCGCCAGGTGATGCGGCGTGCCGACGCCCGGACTGGCGTAGGTCTGGGTCTGCGATCGATCCTTGGCCAGCGCGATCATCTCGGCGAGCGTGGCCGGCTTCTGCGACGGATGGGCGACCAGCACCAACGTGCCCCAGGCGCTGAGCCCCAGCGGCGCGAAATCCGTCACCGGATCGTAGGGCAGGTTGCGGAACAGGCTGGCATTCATCACCAGCGTGTTGACCGACGACATGATCGTGAGGCCGTCAGGCTTGGCGCGCGCAACCTGCAGGCTGCCGATGTTGCCCGAGGCGCCCGGCAGGTTCTCCACCACCACGGGCTGGGCGAGCCTGGGCGACAGGCGTTCGCCCACGAAACGGGCGATGAAATCAGGCCCGCCAGCCGGCGTGAACGGCACGATGAGCCGCATCGGCTGGTCCGGCCACGCACGGGCTTCCGACGACAGAACGGTCGCGGCCACGACACCGCCAGCGTACGCCATGACATGGCGCCGCCGCACGAGGGTCCTCAAGCCTTCCTCCTCCGAAGCACGATTTTAGGATAGCGTGGGCCCCAACCGGGGCCTGCGTCGAAGCTGTGACCAGGGAACCAGCGGGGAGGACGACGATGCCGCTTCACGGCAAAGGCATGTTGATCGTGTTCTGCGAGGTGAAGGCGCGCGACGAACGCGACTTCAACGAATGGTACAACCGCGAACACATAGACGAGCGGATCAACCTGCCGGGCTTTCATCGGGGGCGCCGGTACGTCGCCGTGCGCGGCTCGCCCAAGTATCTCGCGACATACGAATGCGACACGGTCGAGGACTTGGCGACGCCGGGCTACCTGGCGCTGCTCGCCAACCAGACGCCGTGGACGCAGGCGACGATGGCCAAGTTCACCAAGTTCACACGTCTGACGGTGCGCGTGCAGGCCGACCTAGCGCACGGCGTCGGCGGCGCAGTGGCCGCCGTGCGCTTCACGCCCAACCCGCGGGATCGCAAGGCCCTGGTCGAGTGGCTGAACGAGACGGCGCTACCCAAGGCAATCGAGCGGCCCGGCATGGTCGGCGCCATGGCGGCGGAGAACGATCTCGAGGTCGCGAACGCACCGCTGCAGGCCAAGAGCATGGACTCTCCGCGGGCCGATGAGGCCGAGTGGGTGGCGCTGCTGGAGGGCAGCGACGCCGGCGTCGTCGGTGCGGCGGCGCGTGCGACATTCTCCCTGGCAAAGCTCAGGAATTTCGGTGTTTCAGCGGCACCGACGATCGGGACCTACCGATTCCTGTTCGGGAACCAACGTTAAGATCGATCATTGCCGGTTGGCAGAGCCAACACCACCTCACCCTGAGGAGCGGCTGAAGGGCGCGTCTTCGAAGGGTGGGCCACAACAAGGCAGGTTGCCCACCCTTCGAGACGCGTCGCTTCGCGACGCTCCTCAGGGTGAGGTGATCAAGTTGCCAGAGTGGCACGCCCCGGCAATGACGGAAGTTTGAGCTACCGTTGAGCGACGCATCGCGTAAGGTCGCGCCGTGACCGCCAAACAGAAGATTTTCTGGCTGCGCCTCGTGACGCTGATCGGGCTCTGCTTGCCCGCGCTGGAGCTTGCCTGGCGTTGGTACAACGGCGACCTCGAGCCGCGACCGGTGACGCTGGCCACGCATGCGACTGGCGACTGGGCCGTCATCTTCCTGATGCTGTCGCTGGCCATGACGCCGGCGCGCGCGCTGTTCGACTGGATGCCGCTGGTGCAGATCCGCCGGCGCATCGGCGTCGCCGCCGCGCTCTATGCCGGCGCGCACTTTTTCATCTACGTGCTCGACCAGAAATGGAACCTGGTCGTGGTCGCGACCGAGATCGTCAAGCGCTTCTACCTCACCATCGGCTTCGTCACCCTGCTGGCGCTCGTCATCCTCGCCGTCACCTCGACCGATGGCTGGCAGAAGCGGCTCAAGCGCAACTGGAAGCGTCTGCACTGGTTGATCTATCCGGCGGCCTTCATCGCGATCGTCCACTTCTTCATCCAGTCCAAGGTCAAGATCGGCGAGCCCGCCTTCACCGCCGGCCTGTTCGCCTGGCTGATGCTGTGGCGCACCCTGCCGGCGAAGCTGCAGCGCAGCTACGCTGGATTGACGACCCTTGCCGTTGCCGCAACGTTCGCCACGGTGGTCTTCGAGGCGACATGGTACTGGCTGGTGAACGGCCGCGATCCGACCGTCGCACTGTTGGCCAATCTCGATCCCGAACTCGCCTTCCGGCCCGCTCAGAAGGTCCTGATCGCCTCGCTGCTGGTCATCTCGGCCGTGGCGTTGCGCCGCCTCACACTCGCTGCAAACAAGCTCTGGACGAAGCGCTATATCCAGTCAACTATACCGACTCCCTGAGTTCGGAGGCTGGTATGTTGAAGAGACGGAGTTTGCTCGGCTTGGCGGTCGCCTTGTCGTTCCTGCCGGGCCTGGCGCAGGCACAGAACAATGTGGTGATCTTCGCCGCGGCCAGCCTCAAGAACGCGCTGGATGAGATCGCCGCGACCTGGTCCAAGGACACCGGCAAGTCCGCGCCCAAGATCTCCTATGCCGCGAGCTCGGCGCTCGCCAAGCAGATGGAGCAGGGCGCGCCGGCCGACATGTTCATATCGGCCGACCTCGACTGGATGGACTACGTCCAGGGCAAGAACCTCATCAAGAACGACACGAGGTTCAACCTCCTGGGCAACAAGATCGTCATCATCGCGCCCAAGGACTCCAAGACCGCGACCCTCGCCATCAAGGGCGACGATCTCGCCAAGGCGCTGGCCGGCGGCCGCCTCTCCATGGCCAACGTCGACTCGGTGCCGGCCGGCAAGTACGGCAAGGCGGCGCTGGAAAAGCTCGGCGCGTGGAGTGCCGTGAAGGACAGCATCGCCCAGGCCGAGAACGTGCGCGCCGCCCTGCTGCTGGTCGGCCGCGGCGAGGCGCCGCTCGGCATCGTCTACAGCACCGACGCCGCCGCCGAACCGAACGTGAAGATCGTGGCCACCTTCCCTGAAGATTCGCATCCCCCGATCATCTATCCGGCCGCGCTGACCAAGGACTCGACCAGCGGCGACGCGAAAGCCTTCCTCGACTTCCTGCGCAGCGCGAAGGCGCGCGCCTCCTTCGAGAAGCAGGGCTTCACGGTCCTGGTGAAGTCCAACTCCTCGACATGACGCCGGAGGAATGGACGGCGGTCAGGCTGAGCCTGCTGGTCGCCACCACGGCGACCCTGGCCAGCCTGCCCTTCGGCCTCGCCATCGCCTGGCTGCTGGCGCGCAAGGATTTCTGGGGCAAGGGCCTTCTGGACACGCTGGTCCACCTGCCGCTGATCCTGCCTCCCGTCGTCACCGGTTACCTGCTGCTGATCACCTTCGGAAGGCGCGCGCCGGTCGGCGCCTTCCTGGCTGACAATTTCGGCATCGTCTTCTCCTTCCGCTGGACCGGTGCGGCGCTGGCCTGCGGCGTCATGGGTTTCCCCCTGCTGGTGCGCGCCATCCGTTTGTCGATCGAGGCCGTCGACACGCGACTCGAGGCGGCCGCCGGCACGCTGGGCGCCAACCCGCTCTGGGTATTCGCCACCGTCACCCTGCCGCTCTGCCTGCCCGGCGTGATCGCCGGCGGTATCCTGTGCTTCGCCAAGTCGATGGGCGAGTTCGGCGCCACCATCACCTTCGTCTCCAACATCCCCGGCGAGACCCAGACCCTGCCCTCGCTGATCTACGCCTTCACCCAGATTCCCGGCGGCGATGCCGGCGCCTTCCGCCTGACCTTGGTGTCGATCGCCATCTCCATGCTGGCGCTGCTGGGGTCTGAGCTGCTGGCGCGGCGCATTGGCGTTCGCCAGATGACGGCATGAGCCTCGACGTCGACGTCGACCACACCCGCGGCAGCTTCCGGATCAACGCGCGCTTCTCGGCCGCGCCGGGGCTGACGGCGCTGTTCGGCCGCTCGGGGTCGGGCAAGAGCACGCTGGTCGACATCGTCGGCGGCCTGGTGAAGCCCGACCGCGGCCGTGTCGCCGTCGACGGCCAGGTGCTTTTGGACACCGAGCGCGGCATCTTCGTGCCCAGGCATCGCCGGCGCATCGGCTACGTCTTCCAGGACAGCCGGCTGTTTCCCCACTTCAGCGTGCGCCGCAACCTGCTCTACGGACGATGGTTCAATCGCGAAGCCGGCGCGGCAACCACGGACCTTGCATCGGTCGTCGACCTACTGGGCATCGGCCATCTGCTGGAGCGGCGTCCGGCTTCGCTGTCGGGCGGCGAAAAGCAGCGCGTCGCCATCGGCCGCGCCCTGCTCGCCCATCCCCAGGTGCTGCTGATGGACGAGCCGCTGGCCTCGCTCGACGAATCGCGGCGTGCCGAGATCCTGCCCTACATCGAGCGCCTGCGCGACGAGATGGGCGTGCCCATCCTCTATGTCAGCCATTCCGTCGCCGAGGTCGCGCGGCTGGCCACGACGGTCGTCATCCTGACCGAAGGCAAGGTGACGGCGGTCGGTCCCGTTGCCGATATCCTGTCGCAGGCGGATTCGGGCGACGGCGGCAGCGTGCTCGATGCCCATGTGACGCGGCACGACGAGCCCTTCCAGCTCACGGTGCTCACCTCACGCGCCGGCGAGCTGCAGGTGCCGCGCCTCAACGCCCCGGTCGGCGCCGCCGTGCGCGCCTATATCCGCGGCCGCGACGTCATGCTGTCGCTCAAGCCACCCGAGGAGATCAGCGCGCTGAACGTGCTCGCAGGCCGCATCGTCGCCGTCGTTCCCGCCGACAATGGCGGACAGGCTGAGGTCCGGCTTGATTGCAACGGCGACGCCCTCACCGCGCGGCTGACGGCGAAATCGGTGCAGCGGCTCGGGTTGGCGCCGGGCCTGCCGGTCTATGCCGTGATCAAGAGCGTCTCGTTCGAGCGCAGCTAGGAGCCGCGATGCCCCGCCTCAGCATCCGCATCGATTTCGACGACGAGGGCCGGCTTGGGCCGGGCAAGGTGGCCCTGCTGGAGAGCATCGCCCGCGAGGGCTCGATCTCGGCCGCCGGCCGTTCGATGAACATGTCCTACAAGCGCGCCTGGGAGCTGGTCGCCGACATCAACCGGAGCTTCAGCGAACCCCTGGTAGCCGCCCAGACCGGCGGCAAGACGGGCGGCGGCGCCGCCCTGACCGCGCGCGGCGAGGAGCTGGTGCGGCACTACCGGTCGATCGAACGCAAGGCCTTGTCGGCCACGGCCTCGCATCTCAAGGCGCTGCAGGCGATTTCCCGCAACAGGCGCCGGGAATAACGCGCTATCCTCGGCGGAACTGGGAGGCCGCCGTGGCAAGAGCAAAAGTCCGCACAGGCATGCCGAGCGCGGCGCTGGACAAGGCCGAGTTCGACCGTCGGATGCGTCGGCGCTTCTACGATCCAGCCTTCAAGTCGGTCGAGAAGGAGATCGAGCGCATCATCGACGTGGCATGGGACGGCTACAACGAGAGCCGCAAGTCGCCGCGCACCAAGCCCGCCGGCACTGGCTACGCCGATCCCACCTACGAGCTCTCGGTCGAATGGTCCGAGGCGAGCAAGGCCGTCAAGCAGGCCGAGCGGGAACAGAAGTCGCGCTCGTCGAAGTCCCGCATCCTGCTCATCAACGGTTCTGCGCGCAGCGACCAGACCTGTCCCGGCGAGATGTCCAAGTCCTGGCGCCTGGTGCAGCTCGCTCAGGAAATCTTCGCCGAGGAGCGCGCACTCGAGGTCGAATTGCTCGATCTCAGCCGTCTCGCCTCGGAGTACGGCCGTATCATCCATCCCTGCAAGGCCTGCGTATCGACGGCAATGCCGCTCTGCCATTGGCCGTGCTCCTGCTATCCCAACCATTCTCTGGGGCAGCACAACGACTGGATGAACGAGATCTATCCCATGTGGGCCCGCGCCCACGGCGTCATGATCGTGACACCGGTCAACTGGTATCAGGTGCCCGGGGGATTGAAGGCGATGATCGATCGGCTGGTCTGCGCCGACGGCGGCAACCCGGATCCGACCTCGACCGGCGGCAAGGACCCGCAGAAGGCCAAGGATCTCGAAATGAAAGGCTGGCCCTATCCGCGCCACCTGGCTGGCCGGGCCTTCTCGGTAGTGGTGCACGGCGATGCCGCCGGCGCCGAGACGCTGCGCCGCATCCTGGTCGACTGGCTGAAGGACATCGGTCTGGTCTCGGCCGGCCATGCTGCTGAGCTCGACCGCTATGTCGGCTACTACGATGCCTATGCCACCAGCCACGACGCGCTCGATCGCGACCAGGACTTTCAGGAAGAAACACGCAATGCCGCGCGGGCGCTCATTGCCGCCGTGAAGCTGCTGCGCCAGGGAAAGCTCGCCCAGCCCGACGCCCGGCTGCGCGACGTACGACCGAAGTAAAGTAAAGGACGAAGCGAGGAAAACGATGTCGCCGCTCCAACTGCCCTTCTCGCCGCGTTTCATCACGCTGACGCTCGCCACGTTGTGCACCATCGTCTTCGGCCTCGCCTGGGTGTTCAGCCTGTGGTCGTTCCATTGGGCGATCCTGTTCGGCGTATCGCTGTTCCTGACCGGCGTCGGCATCATCGACCTCTTCCAGAAGTCGCACGCGATCCTGCGCAACTATCCGATCGCGGCCCATCTGCGCTTCATCTTCGAGGCGATCCGCCCCGAGATGCGCCAGTACTTCTTCGAAGGCGAGAAGGACGGCATGCCGTTCAGCCGCGACCGGCGCGCCATCGTCTACCAACGGGCCAAGAACGCGCTCGACGTGCGCCCGTTCGGCACCAACTACGACGTCTACACACCGGGCTACGAATGGATGGCCCATTCGATCGCGCCGACGCCGGTGAGCCGCGAACCGCACCGCATCACGATCGGCGGCCCCGACTGCATGCAGCCCTACTCGGCGTCGGTCTTCAACATCTCCGCCATGAGCTTCGGCGCTCTCAGCGCCAACGCCATCCGCGCGCTGAACGGCGGCGCCAAGATCGGCGGCTTCTATCACGACACCGGCGAAGGCGGTTACAGCCCCTACCACCGCGAGGGCGGCGGCGACATCGTCTGGGAGATCGGATCGGGCTACTTCGGCGCGCGCAACGACGACGGCACCTTCTCGCCCGAGCGCTTTGCCGAGGGAGCGAAGAACCCCCAGGTCAAGATGGTCGAGCTGAAGCTGAGCCAGGGCGCCAAGCCCGGCCACGGCGGCGTGCTGCCCGCGCCCAAGGTCAGCCAGGAGATCGCGCTGACTCGCGGCGTGCCGATGGGCCAGGACTGCATTTCGCCGTCGCGCCATTCGGCCTTCGCCACGCCCGTCGAGATGATGCAGTTCATCGCCGAGATGCGTCGCCTGTCGGGCGGCAAGCCCGCCGGCTTCAAGCTCTGTATCGGTCACGAGTGGGAATTTTTAGCAATCTGCAAGGCGATGCTGGCGACCGGCCTCTATCCCGACTTCATCGTCGTCGACGGCAAGGAGGGCGGCACGGGTGCGGCGCCCATGGAGTTCGTCGACCATATCGGCAAGCCGATGCACCAGGGCCTCTACTTCGTGCACAACGCCCTGGTCGGCATCGGCGTGCGCGACCGCATCAAGATCGGAGCGGCCGGCAAGATCATCACCGCCTTCGACGTCGTGCGCGCCATGGCGCTGGGCGCCGACTGGTGCAACGCCGCGCGCGGCTTCATGTTCGCGGTGGGCTGCATCCAGTCTCAGCACTGCCACACCGACCGCTGCCCGACCGGCGTCGCTACCCAGGATCCCACCCGCCAGCGCGCGCTGGTCGTGCCCGACAAGATCCAGCGCGTGGTCAACTTCCACCGCGCCACGCTGCACGAGCTCGCCGAACTGACAGCGGCGGCCGGCCTGGATCATCCCAACGAGTTCAAGCCGATCCACATCTCGCGCCGCGTCTCGCCGAAGGAGGTCGTGACCTTCGACGACGTCTATCCGGCGCTGGACAACAAGGCCCTGACCAACGGCACGGCGCCGCCGCGCTGGACCCAGCCCTGGAACATGGCCGACGCCCATTCGTTCCGCGCCGTGACCCTGTAACCCGCGCAGCGGACTTGGAATCATGGTCTTCCGGACCGCGAGCTTCCAGCTCGCTCATGATCATGAGCGCGCAGGGAGGTCGCGTCTGACGCGACCCAGCGCGCGGTCCGGAAGACCATGAAAGACGCTTGCATCGCGGCGGACGTTGCCCCAGCAATGGGCCAAGCAAGAGAGGAACCGCCCATGACCGCGCCCTTCGACGTCGCCCCCCTTCTGGCACCCGACACGCCGGCTCCCGCCGTGAAGTGGAACGGCTTTCCCAAGTACAATTTCATCGGCGGCCACATCGCCGCCGAGCAGGTCCCGGTCGACGACCTGATCGCGGCGTCGACGGCGGTGCTGAAGCGCGAGGGCGCCATGCTCTCGACCTACAATCACACCGGACCGCTGGGCTACCGGCCGCTGCGCGAGTTCCTGACCCGCAAGCTCAAGAGCCATGCCGACATCGACTGCGCGGCCGATGAGATCCTGATCACGTCCGGCTCGACCCAGGGCCTCGCCCTGGTCAACAGCCTGCTGGTGGGCAAGGGCGACACCATCCTGGTCGAGCAGGAGACCTACGGCAGCGCCATCAGCCGCCTGGTCCGCATCGGCGTCAACGCCATCGGCATCCCGCTCGACGACGAGGGGCTCAGGCTCGACGTGCTGAAGCAGAAGCTCGAGGAGCTGAAGCAGAAGGGCATCAAGCCCAAGTACATCTACACCATCCCGACGATCCAGAATCCCACCGGCGCCATCATGGGCGAGGCGCGCCGGGCCGAGCTGCTGAAGCTCGCCGCCGAGTACGGCGTCATGATCTTCGAGGACGAGTGCTACTCGGATCTGATCTGGACCAACAAGCGGCCGCCGTCGCTCTACGCCATGGCCAAGGGCGAGGGCGTGATCTTCATCGGCTCGTTCTCCAAGTCGCTCGGCCCGGCGCTGCGCGTCGGCTACATCGTCGCCAAGTGGCCTGTCCTGTCGCGCCTGCAGGCGCTCAAGCAGGACGCCGGCACGGGCGGCATCGAACAGATGATCCTGGCCGAGTACTGCAGCAAGCACTTCGCCGACCACGTGGTCCGCAGCAACAAGCTGCTGGCCGGCAAGATGCGGGTCCTTCGCGAGGCGCTGGCCGAGCAGTTCGGCACCGCCGCCGAGTTCGGCGACCCGCCGGGCGGCATCTATCTCTGGATCAAGCTGCCCGAGAACGTCGACACGGTAAAGCTCGCCCAGGCGGCGCTGGCAGCCGGCGTTTCGATCAATCCCGGTCCGGAATGGTCGGTGAACCCTGCCTATTCGAGGAACAGGCTCAGGCTGTGCTTCGCCAATCCCGAGCCCGAGGCCATCAAGCAGGGCGTGGCAGTGCTGGCCGAGGTCTGCCGCCGCGAGTTCGGCGTACCGCTGCGCAGCGCCAACGTCGAAAAGCGCTGAGGTCTTGCCGGAGCGCGGACCTCCAGGTCCGCTCATCGTCTTCTGGACCGCGAGCTTCCAGCTCGCTCATGATTCACGAGCGCGCAGGGAGGTCGCGTCTGACGCGACCCAGCGCGCGGTCCGGAAGACGAAGACCATGAGCGGACCTGGAGGTCCGCACTCCGGCAGGAGTCCTAATTCGTCTCGGCCATCACCATCCACATGATGCCGAACTTGTCGGCCACCATGCCGAACTTGGAGGCGAAGAAGGTCTTGGTCAGCGGCTGCAGCACCTGACCGCCCTTGCCGACGGCCGTGAACAGCTTCTCGGCTTCGGCGTCGTTCTTAGCGTTGAGCGCGAGTCCGAAGCCTTGGAAGGATGGCTTGCCGGCACAGTGGCCATCCGAGGCCAGGACCTGGGTGGTGCCGACATGGAAGGCCGCGTGCATGACCTTCTCGCCCGTGTTGGGCTGCATCTGGCTTTGGTCGGGCGCTTCCTTGAAGCGCATCATCATGTCGACCTTGGCGCCGATCGCGCCCTTGTAGAACTCGATCGCTTCCTCGCACTTGCCGTCGAAGAAGAGGTAGGGCTGCACGGTAACGGTCTGTTGCACGGCCATGTCGTTTCTCCTTTGGTCAATCGTCGATGGCTTGGTAGGCGGACGTCCAGAAATCGGTGAAGACGCGCGGCAACCGGGGCGATTCCATCATGCGCGTCGTCATCAGGATGCCGGCCATGTCCTCGGCCGGATCGAGATGGGCCGAGCTGCCATAGCCGCCGTCCCAGCCGTAACGCCCCGGCGTCGTCCAGAGATCCGTGCGACGTGTGATCACAGCGCCGCCCAGGCCCCAGCTCGCATTCGCGCCGAAGAACAGCTCCGCACCCTGCTTCTGTGCCGGCGTCAGCTGGTCTGTCATCATCAGCTCGACCGAAGGCCGTGACAGGATGCGCTCGCCGCGATGTCGCCCCTTGTTCAACAGCATGTGCTGGAAGGCGAGATAGTCGTCGACCGTCGAAACCAGGCCGCCGCCGCCCGATTCGAAGATCGGCGGCCGGCTCCAGCGGCTGTCTCGGGCGTCGTCGAAGAAGGCGAGCTTCGCGTCGTCCTTCGGGTCGGTCATGTAGTTGCTGGCGAGGCGCCCGACCTTGTCGGCCGACACCTGGAAGCCAGTGTCGTGCATGCCGAGCGGCCCGAACAGGTGGTCGTGCATGAAGGCGCCCAGCGACTGGCCCGTGGCGCGCGCAATCAGCACGCCCAGGACTTCCGAGCCGGTGTGATAAAGCCAGCGCTCGCCAGGCTGATAGGCGAGCGGCAAGCTGCCCATCCGCTTCATGTACTCATCCGGCGACAAGGTGGCGAGATAGGGGTTGGGACCGACGCCGGCCTCCTGCATCGCCGTCTGAATCGGGTGCTTGGGTGGCCAGACCATGATCGCGCCCAGGCCGAAGGTGAAGGTGAGCAGATCGCGCAGCGTGATCGACCGTTTCGCCGGCACGGTGTCGTCGATCGGGCTTTCGACGCTTTTCAGCACGCGCCGGTTGGCGAGCTCCGGCAACAGCGCATCGACGGGTTCGTCCAGCCGGAGCTTGCACTGCTCGACCAGGATCATCGCCGCGGCCGTCGTCACCGGCTTGGTCATCGATGCGATGCGAAAGATCGTGTCGCGCGTCATCGGCGCGTCGCCCTCGAGCGACCGTCGGCCGAGCGTCACGACGCGCGTCTCGCCGCGGCGGCTCACCAGGGCGACGATGCCGGGCACGTTGGTCGGCGACACATGTGCCGCCAGTGCATCGTGCAAGCGCGTCAATCTCGTCGCGGACAGAGAACCCATCGTCTTCACTTCTCCGACAGGGTGGTCGAAAAGCGATCGAAGCAGCGCGACCAGCCGGCTTCGTGGATGGCGTGCGCCGCATCGGTCTCGATGCCGGCGTGCCGCAAGGTCAATCGCGTGCGGCGGTCGCCGAGCCGCGTCAGCAGCACCGTCACCACGGTCTCGGGCTCGACGAGATCGGAGCCTTCGCTGTTGTAGGTGAAGACCAGGCGCTCCGGCGGCACGACCTCGCGATAGGTGCCGTATTCGATCAGGACCGTTCCGTTCGGCCGCCGCAACAGGCGACGCCAGGCGCCACCCGGGCGAACGTCCAACTCGCACGACAGCGTCGTATAGGTCCTGGCGGCCCACCAGCGCGCGAGCAGGCGCCTGTCGGTCCAGGCCGCGAACACGGTCTCGCGCGGCGCCGCGAACTCGGCTTGCATGACGAGCTCGAAGCCGGCCGATCTGACGGCGAGCTTCATGGCTCGACCCCTTCGACGAAGGCCGCAAACCGTTCCAGGCTGCCGATCCAGCCGCCCTCGTGGTCGCGGGCCTGGGCATCGGTCTCGAAGAGGGTGTGGCGCAAGGTGATTCGCGTGCGATCGCCGAGGTCGGCGAAGGTCACGGTCACCAGGGTCTCCGGATCGTCGATGCCGCCGCCTTCGGTGTTGTAGGTGAAGACCAGGCGACCGGGGGCGTTTATCTCGCGATAAAGGCCGTACTTGGTGATCAACCTGCCGTCGGGCGCGCGCATGCGCCGCCGCCAGGCGCCGCCCGGGCGCACATCCATCTCGCAGGAAAGCGTCGTGAAGCCGCGCGGCGCCCACCAGTGGGCCGCTTGGGCGACGTCGGTCCAGGCCGCGAACACCCGCTCGCGCGGCGCGGCGACCTCACGCTTCATGACGAGCTCGGTGACGGGCTTTGCGACGACGTTCATGGCTCCCTCTGGAACTCGACGTCGATCACGAGCTCGATGGCGTCGCCGAACAGGGGCAGCAGCCCGAAATCGACTGGATTGATGCTGCCTTTGGCATTGACGCCGATGCGCGGGCGATCGGCGAAACCCTTGCCGGCGCCGACCAGCTCGACGTCGAAGGTCACCGGCTTGGTCTTGCCCATCAATGTCAGCTGGCCGTCGACCTTGCCGCGCCGCGTGCTCATCTGCCGGAAGGCGGTCGACACGAACGTCGCCTCGGGGAAGGCCGACGACTTCAGGAAGTTGTCACCCGAAAGCTCCTGGGCGAAGTCCTTGACGTTGGAGGTGATCGACGCCGTCTCGACCTTGGCCGTCAGCGACGAATTGGCGGTGTTCGCCGGATCCCACTTCAACGTGCCGCCGATGCGCTCGAAGCGGAAGATGCTCCACGAGTAGCGCAGGTGCGAGACCCGGGCGATCACCGAAGCATGGTCGGGATCGAGCGTGTAGGTACCGGCCGGCGCCTGCTTGTAGTCGGCCTCGCCCATGTAGACGCCGGGCGGCAGGCCGTTGGGCTGGGTGCCTTGCGCCTGCGCGGTGGCGATCAACGAGGACGACAAGGCAAACGACAGAACGAGCGCGCGCAGGGCACGAGACATTGCCTACTCCTGACTGTGATGGGCTGATTACTTCTTCTCGGCGGCGGCCTTGAGATCGGCCAGGCCCTTCTCGAAATCGCGGCCGATCATGTCGTCGATATTCATGAACGTGCCAATTACCTTGGAGATATAGGGGCTGGGTCCGTAGACCGCCCAGGTGACGGACGTGCCGTCGCCCTTCGGGTCGATCAGGAACTCGCCCATGTTGTGGGCCTCGAAGGGCTTCAGGAAATCGAGCTTGATCGCGATCTTGCGCGGACTGCTCTCGACGATCTCCAGGCTGCCCTGGCCGACCTCCTTGTTGCCTTCCCAGGCATAAGTGGCGCCTTTGCCAGCAGTGACAGCACCGTAGGTACGCTTCATCGCCGGATCCTTCTTCTCGTAGGGCGACCAGGCAGACCACGCCTTGAGATCGTCGATCAGCGGAAAAACCTTGTCCGGCGGCGCATTGATGAGAACGACGCGCTGGACACGGAACGAATCGGGCTTGGTCGCGGCGTAGATCAGGATGCCGGCAATGACGACAACAACGATCGCGCCGATGATGGCAACCGTCTTCAGCATCGATGCAGCCTTCACTTAACCTCGGGGTTAAGCATTAGAAAACGGACGCGATGCTGTCAATTGTATGAGAGAAATTCGGTCCCGCCACAAACCCTCCTCGGCCACGGCTCGCCTCACCCTGAGGAGCGACCCGAAGGATCGCGTCTCGAAGGGTGGGCAACAATAATGCTGCAGCCCACCCTTCGAGACGCGCACTTCGTGCGCTCCTCAGGGTGAGGTATTCATGTTAGTCACCAAACCATCATGATCGAATTCAGCGCCGGTCGTCCGGCAACACGTTCGCCGCATGGCATGGTGACCAGTCCGCACGCGCTCGCGAGCCGAGCCGGCGCCGACGTTCTGCGCGAGGGTGGCACGGCCGTCGATGCGGCGGTCGCGACCAGCGCCGCGCTCTCCGTCCTTTATCCCCACATGACCGGTGTGGGCGGCGACGCCTTCTGGCTGATCTACGACGCCGCGGCGGATGCCGTGCGCTACATCGACGGCGGCGGGCGCGCCACGTCGCGCGGGACCATCGAGGCCTTCCGTCGTCGCGGCCTCGACGAGGTGCCCTATCGCGGCCCGTTGCCCGGTACGCTCACCGTGCCCGGCTCCGTCGCGAGCTGGGGCATGGCGCATGCCGCCCATGGCCGCCTGCCGCTCAAGCGTTGCCTGGAAAGCGCGATCGGCTTTGCGCGCGACGGCTTTCCGGTGACGGCCCGGCTCGCGCATTGGCGCGCGGCGACACGGGAGGACCTGGCCAAGAGTCCCGAAGCGGCGGCGATCTTCCTGAAGGAAGGTCCGGTGCTCACCAACCCCGACCTCGCGCGTACGCTGGAAGCAATCGCCAGCGACGGCTGGTACGGCTTCTACGCCGGCGAGGTGGCGCGCGAGCTCGTGCGCTACTCCGACGCCAACGACGGCTTCTTCACCGCCGACGATCTTCTGGCGCAATCGGCACGCTGGGGTAAGCCGCTCAAAGGCCGCTACCGCGACATCACGATCTACGAGACGCCGGCGCCGACGCAAGGTTTCGCGGTGCTCAAGATGCTGAACCTGCTGGAGCCCTTCGAGCTGCACAACAAGCCGTTCCTCGGGCCCGACGCGGTGCATCTGATGGTGCAGTCCAAGCAGGTCGCCTATCACGATCGCGACCGGCATCTCGCCGATCCACGCTTCGCCGACGTGCCGATGGAGCGGCTGATCTCCAAGGACTATGCCGACGAGCGCCGGGCGCTGATGGATCCCGATCGCGCCCTGCCGTGGGACCGCATCCCCTCCTACGGCAGCCTGTCCGGCGACACGGTCTACATCGCCGTGGTCGACCGGGCGGGCAACGCCGTCTCACTGATCCATTCGCTCTATGGCAGCTTCGGCGCGGCGGTGGTGGCGGGCCGCACCGGCGTGGTGCTGCAGAATCGGTCCGCCTACTTCTCGCTCGATCCTGAAAGTCCCAACCGCGTCGAGCCGGGCAAGACGCCGTTGCATACGCTGATCGCCTCACTTGCCTTCAGGAACGACAAGCTATGGGCCGTGCTGGGTTGCATGGGCGCCGACGGCCAACCCCAGATCCACATGCAGGTCTACAGCGCCCTGATCGACCATGGGCTGGACATCCAGCAGGCGCTCGACATGCCGCGGTTCCTCTCCGGCCGCTTCGGACTCCTCGAGCCGCGCGACACCCTGCACATAGAGGCGCGCTTTCCGAAAGAGACCATCGCCGAGCTGGACCGGCGCGGCCATCTGCTCGATCGCTGGGGCGACTGGGACGAGACGGCAGGCCATGCCCACGGCATCACCATCGATGCCACGACGGGCGAGCGCCTGGGTGGCGCCGACCCGCGCAGCGACGGCGAGGCGGTGGGCTGTTAGCTGGGAGCGCGCCGCTCATGGGCGCCAACTTACTCTTAACCTCAACCCTGAGGAGCGTCGCGAAGCGACGCGTCTCGAAGGGTGGCAACGCCAAGACTGGTTTCCATCCTTCGAGACGCATCGCTTCGCGATGCTCCTCAGGATGAGGTGGTGTTGAGTCTCCTAGACCATAACGCGCGCACACTGAATCGAGCGACATTGTTCCTCCGGGCCAATCGCCATGCCATCCTCAGCCGGAATGAGCGACATCGACTATCCCGCGAGCTGGTATGCCGCGACGCGAGACGCCGCCCCCGAGCGGCCGGCGCTCAGCACTCGCGTCGCCGCCGACGTCGTGGTCGTGGGCGGCGGCTTCGCCGGCCTACACACGGCGCGGCTGCTGGCGATGCGCGGCCTGAAGGTGGTGCTGCTCGAGCGCCGGCGCATCGGCTGGGGCGCCTCGGGCCGCAACGGCGGCTTCGTCGGGCCGGGTTATGCCCTGCGTTCGGGCGCGCTGATCGAGCAGTTGGGCGAGGACCACGCCTGCCGGCTCTACACCCAGTCGAAGCGCGGCGTGGAGATCGTGCGCGCCTCGCTGAAGGAGATGGGGCGGCCCGACATCATGATGGGCTGGGGCCGGCTTTCTGTGTCGCGCACCGACCAGGGACCCGACTTCGCCGAGCGATCGCGTGCGTTGGCGCAAAAGCTCGGCGCCACGTTCGAGCCCTGGGAGACCGACAAGATACGCGCCCTGCTGGTCACCGAGCGCTACTTTCAGGGCCTGCACGACGCGACGGGGTTCCAGATCCATCCGCTCAACCTCGCGCTGGCGCTGGCCGCCGATGCCGAAAAGCGCGGCGTGCAGGTGCACGAAGCGACCGAGGCGCGGGCCCTGGAACGCCACGGCACGGAATGGCGGCTGCGAACGGCCATGGGCGAGGTCACGGCGCGGCATGTCGTGCTGGCAGGCAACGCCGATCTCGGCCGCATCCATCGCCTGAGCGGCGCGGTCCTGCCGGTCGCGACTTATGTCGCGGTGACGAACAAGCTCGGTTCGCACCTCGGCGACGCCATCCGCTGGCGCGGCGCCATCGGCGACACGCGCCGCGCCGGCGACTACTACCGCATCGTCGACGAGGATCGCCTGCTGTGGGGCGGCCGCATCACCACCGACACGCGCGAGCCGGCGCGGCTGCGCGCCATGATGCGCGGCGACATCCTGTCGGTGTATCCGCAACTCGGCGACATCGAGATCGAATACGCCTGGCCCGGCATCATGGGCTACGCCCTGCACAAGATGCCCCAGGTCGGCGAGATCGAGCCCGGCCTGTGGGCCTGCACCGCCTTCGGCGGCCACGGCGTCGCCCAGACCGCGGCCGGCGCCGACGCCGTCGCCGCCGGCATCGTCCACGAGGACGATCGCTGGCGCCTGTTCGCCCCGTTCGGCACGGCCTGGGCCGGCGGGGCGCTCGGCCGCATCGGCACGCAGCTCGTCTACTGGAAGCTGCAGGCCAGCGACTGGTGGGACGAGAAGCGCCAGGTGAAAAACGCGGAGACGTTGCGCACATGACCAATGCCCGTATCGGCGATTCGCCGCGGCGTCGCGAGGATGCGCGCTTCGTCACCGGCCATGGCGCCTACCTCGACGATCTCCGTTTCGACCGGCTGGCGCATGCCGTCGTGCTGCGCTCGCCGCATGCACATGCCCGCATGCGCTCGATCGACACGGCCGCTGCCCGGCGCGCGCCCGGCGTGCTCGCCGTGCTGACGGCGGCCGAGGCACAGGCCGATGGACTAAAACCGTTGCGGCCCTATGCCGAAGCCAACATCCAGACCGGCGAGCCGTTCGCCTTCGCGCCGCAGCCGCTGCTGGCGCACGGCAAGGTGCGCTTTGCCGGCGAGCCGGTCGCCGTGGTCGTGGCCGAGAGTGCCGCCCAGGCGGCCGACGCAGCCGAGCTCATAGGCATCGACTACGAACCCCTGCCCGCCGTGACGTCGGGCGAGGCGGCGCGCGCGGCCGGCGCGCCGCTGGTCGCCGACGAGGTACCGGGCAACGTCTGCCTCGACTGGCGCACCGGCGACGCCCGTGCCGCCGATGCCGCCTTCGCGCGGGCGGCGCACGTTGTCTCGCTGAAGATCGACAACCATCGCATCGTCATGAACCCGATGGAGCCGCGCGGCGGCGTCGGGCAGTTCGATCCTACGAGCGGCCGCTACACGCTGCACGTCTCCAGCCAGAACATCCATATCAACCGCGACCACGTCGCCCGTTCGCTCGGCGTTGGCTCCGGGGACGTGCGCTTCGTCGCGCACGATGTCGGCGGCGGCTTCGGCGCCAAGAACTTCGCCTATGTCGAGCATGCGCTGGTTCTGTGGGCGGCCAGGCGCACCGGCCGGCCGGTGAAGTGGATCGCAAGCCGCAGCGAAGTGTTCCTGTCCGACCACGCCGCGCGCGACACCGCGGCCGAGGCCTCGCTGGCGCTCGACGCCCAAGGCCGCTTCCTCGCCCTCAGGGTCGCCAGCGTCGCCAATCTCGGCGCCTACATGATCGGCGCCGGCGGCGCGGTGCAGACCTATCAGTACATCCATCTGCAGGGCACGGTGTACCGCATCCCCGCGATCGCCCTGCACGTCGCGGCCGTGCTGACCAACACCGCGCCGATCGGCGTGACGCGTGGGCCGGGCTTCGCCGAGACCGTGAACATCCTGGAACGCCTGATCGATGCCGCGGCAACGACGGCGGGCTTCGACCGCGGTGAACTGCGCCGCCTCAACATGGTGCCGGCAGACGCCATGCCGATGACCAACTTCTTCGGCTTCCAGGTCGACAGCGGCACTTTCGCCGAGACGCTCGGCGCCGCGCTGACGCGCGCCGACATCGCGGGCTTCGCCCAGCGACGCCGGCAAAGCGAGGCCGCGGGGCGGTTGCGCGGCCTGGGCTTTGCCTACCACATCAAGGGCACGGGCGGTCCGCCGGAGGAGAATGTCGATGTCCGCTTCGAACGCGACGGCACGGTATCGCTGATCACCGGCACGCAGCATATCGGCCAGGGCCACGAAACGACGTTCCCGCAGATCCTGGCCGATCGCCTGGGCGTCGACAACGAGCGCATCCGGCTGCGCCAGGGCGACACCGACCTGATCGCGCACGGCGGCGGCCATGGCAGCTCGCGCGCGACCTACATGGGCGGCACCGCGATCTGGCGCGCCTCCGACGCAATTATCGCCAAGGGTCTGGCCCTCGCCGCCGACGCGCTGGAGGCGGCCGAGGCCGACATGCGCTTCGAGGACGGACGCTTCGTCGTCTCCGGTACCGACCGCGCCATCGGCCTCCTGGAGGTGGCGGCGCTCGGGCGCGACAAGGGCCGGCCGCTCGACACCTATGACTTCTGGAAACGCGAGCACATGACCTTCCCCAACGGCGCCCATGTCGTCGAGGTCGAGATCGACCGCGACACCGGCCGCGTCGAGCTGGTCCGCTACACCGCGGTCGACGACTACGGCGTGCTGGTCAACCCGATGATCGTCGCCGGCCAGATGCACGGCGGCATGGCGCAGGGTGCGGGCCAGGCGCTGCTGGAGCACGCGGCCTACGATGCCGGCTCCGGCCAGATGTTGGCGGGCTCGTTCATGGACTACGCCCTGCCGCGGGCCGATGACCTGCCGTCGTTCGACGTGGGCTTCAACGGCACGCCCTGCACGACCAATCCGCTGGGCGTGAAGGGCTGCGGCGAGGCCGGCGCCATCGCGGCCTTCCCGGCCATCGCCAACGCCGTCCTCGATGCCCTGGCGCCGCTCGGCGTAACGAGCATCGAGGGGCCCGCGACTCCGGCCCGCATCTGGCAGGCCATGCAGGCCGCCCGATGAAGCGCCACGCCCCGGCGACGGCGCGCAACCGCCAGCCCATCCTCGACGTGTTGCGCCAGCACCTGCCGGCCGACGGTCTGGTCCTCGAGGTCGCGAGCGGCACCGGCGAGCATGCCGTGCATTTCGCCGCGGCCTTGCCGCAGCTCGTATTCCAGCCGAGCGACCCCGACGACGAGGCGCTGGCCAGCATCGATGCGTGGGCAGAGACCAGCGGACTTCCGAACATCCGGCCGGCGATGGCGCTCGACACCGAGGCGCCGGCTTGGCCGGTCGAGCGCGCCGACGCCGTGCTTTGCAGCAACATGATCCATATCGCGCCATGGACGGCGGCCGTCGGCTTGATCGCAGGCGCGGCCCGCGTCCTGCCGGACCATGGTCTTCTTTATCTCTACGGTCCCTTTCGCCGCGACGGCCGGCACACCGCGCCGAGCAACGAGGCGTTCGACCGCGACCTCAGGCGACGCAATCCCGCCTGGGGCATCCGCGACCTCGAAGCCGTTGCCGAACGCGCCGCGGCCGCGGGCTTTGTCGCACCGGAGATCGTCGAAATGCCGGCGAACAACCTGTCCGTCATCTTTCGGCGGCGCTGACCCCGAACCGGATGAGGCGGCCTATGGCGAGGCCACCTGGCACGCCGCCTTGTCGACGAAGAAGTTGGTGCGCGGCCCCATGACGACGATGCCGGCGCGCACGCCCGGCCCGATCTGCGTGACCTGGGCGCGCGTGTTGGTGACCGGCTTGCCGGCGTTGGTGAAGTTGCAATCGACGACCGGGTTGATCGTATTGCCGCTGTTGTTGTTGAGGTACATCACCACCTGCCAGCGCTGGCCCGGAATGGCGCGCAGGGTCGGGTTCTCCATGACGACGATCGGCACCGTGGGTCCGGCGGTGATCGGCACCGAGCCGACCGGCCTTGCCGTCGCCTTCTGCAGCACCGCCTGCATGGGCGACGTCTGGGCGCGTGGATCGAAAGCGGCGTCCTCGGGGCCGATCGGCCGGCCGTCCTGGCCGACCGTCTCGGGCGTCCAAACCTGGCCGGTCTTGGGATCGCGGAATTCCGGCGAGCCCGTGGTGGCCGTCACTTCGACCGAATTCTTGGTCTGGGCCAACACGGCCGGCGCCAGCATCATGCTAGCCAGGCAGAGCGACAATGCAGTCAGAGATCTAGTCATCGCGTCACCTCCTATGAACGGGACTTCAAGCCGAGACCGACCGAGATCCAGCCGATTCCCGAGAAGATGAGATCGACGGCGAGGAAGATGCCGAGGATGTAGAGGCTGTTGACCGGCCACTGCGCCACGATCACCGCGCCGACGAATATGGTGACGAGGCCGGCCAGCACGACAACGGCCCACGACGATCCCACCTTCATGCTGAAAGCGAGCACGATCTTGACGATGCCGGAGGCGATCAGCGAGGCGCCGAGCAGCAGCGTCAGCAGCTTGGCCGCGAACAACGGATTTTCGAAGGTCAGGATGCCGGCCACGACATAGAGCGCGCCCAGCAACAGCCAGAGGACGAACTTGCCCCACGACTTCACCTGCAGGGCATTGATGACCTCCGCGACGCCCGAGACGATCATCATGATGCCGACGAGAAAGACGCTGATCACGGTGGCCATGGCGATGCTCGACAGCGCGACGGCGCCGGCGACCAGGTACACGATGCCCAACGCCACGATCCAACCGCTCTTGGCGCGCAACGGCTCCGTGCCGGCGCTTGACTCCTGGTCAGAGACGGCCATGGAACCCTCCAGCTTCGCCTGCCGCGTATTCTACGAAGGACTGCCGTCTACGCATTGACGCGAAGTCCCATGGCTATGCCGGGCGTCCCAATGTGGCGTCAGGTCGAGCCGCGGCTTTCCGCGAGGCCAGTGCGATGGCGATGTAGGCGCAGCCGGCGAACAGCAACGACACGCCGGCGACCGTGGCCGGCGTGAAGGAATGGCTGTAGGGCAGCTTGGCCACCAGGAGGCCGCTCACGATCAGCGCGATCAACCCTGATATCAGGAACCAGTGCCAGCCCGCCTGGCTGCGCACCCTGATGGCGAAGGCGATCTGCGTCAGGCCATGGACGGCAAAGATGACGGCGATCAGGAGCGTGATCGCCACCACGCAGGCAAACGGATCCATGTAGATCAAAGCGCCACCGATCGTGGCCAGGACGCCCAGCATCAGATGCCAGATGAAACCGATCCAGTTCAGCATCTTGGCCGATTGCATCACCTGAACGAGACCGCTGACGACCAGCACGCTGCCCAGGATCTTGCTGGCCGGAATTTCCGAGACGGCCGGGACCAGGATGGCGAGCGCGCCCGCCAGGATCAGCACCGCCCCCAGCAGCACCAGCCAGAGCCAGTTGTCGCGAAAGATTTCGGCGGTGTGACGGCGCTCTTTTCCGCCAGTGTAGTCGGCGCTCATGTCCGCTCCTCCGTCGCGACGGGTTTGCGTTCGACGGTCGCCGGCGCAAAATCGTCAAGCCCTGCAACCTAGTCCACAATGACTCAATAGTGAGGCCGCCGCCAGTGAAGGCAGAATTCCGATCTGCCCAGACGAGTGATGGCGATCACTTCGTCATCCAGACCATCGAGGGCTTCGTCGTGGCGCCATTGATCCGAAAGCCGGCCTGGACCCTGTTCGCCATCGTCATCCTGGGCGCGACGTTCGGCACCATGGGCTCGCCGCCCCTGGTCGCCGTCGGCCGCCTCGCCCTGATGCGGTTCTACGTCGAGGACCGGCTGGGCGACCGGACCTGGTAGCGCGTCACAGGTGCTTTGACATCAAGGTGCTGCGCGCCGCGCTCCCGGCTAGCCGCCGGGATGCATGCACTGCAGTCGCTCGCCGGTGAATTTCTGCATTTTTTGCTAATTTTTGGCAGGCTGGCCGATGTCCGCCAAACCATTGAATCCACGCCGCGACCCGGATGGCGAGGGCGCCGTCCTCGTGGGACTGGGCACCGATGCCAGCAATGCCGGCATCCGCTTCAACCATAATCCCTGCTATTAGTACCCGCCTTCATTGAATGGTGATTCACAGATGACCTCATCCTGAGGAGCCGCGCGCAGCGCGGCGTCTCGAAGGATGGCAACAAAGGCGATGTAGCCCACCCTTCGAGACGGCCCTGCGGGCCTCCTCAGGGTGAGGTCGGGCTGTATCAGCGTCCAATGAAAGCAGGCACTAGTCCTTGCTGTCATCCCTCGATGCGCTCGGGATGACAGCGTCAGCGCTTCACTTCTTCCAGCCGCTCCAGGATGTAGGGAAAGAACGGGTTGGACGAGACTCGCACCAGCGCGTCGAGGTCGACGATCAGCACGCCGCGCTCGCCGCGCGGAGCGATGGCCCCGAGATTGACGCCGAACTTCTCCGGCTCGTCGGGCTGCAGGCCGTAGAGCGCGTCGTACATCGGAAACGGCAAGGCGACATGGGACAGCGAGAACAGTCCCGACGGGAAAGCAAGACCAAGATCTCGCGTCTGCACCGTCACGGCGCCGGCTTCGGTCACGCGCTCCTGGACCTCCTGCCGGTCGTCGCTGACATTGGTGATGATGGTCGTGCGGAAATTGCGCGGCGGGTCGGCGAGGATGCGCGTCAACACCGTCTCGGAGGCATTGCGCAGGAGATCCGAGCTGATCTTGGCGGCGCGGTTGAGATCGAACAGGACGAGCTCGCTGCCGTTGGCCGGCAACAGGGCGTAGAGCGAGGCGATGACCGCCCGCGTGCTCACCGTGAAGTCGACGACGGACTGGAAGGTCAGGATCGGCGGCATGCGCTGCAGCTGGCCGTCGCGCGCGGCGCGGGCCAGCCTGTCCTGCAGCGTGACCGTCAAACGGTGCGACTGGCGCGCGCCGTTGACCGGAAAGGAATTGTACTTGAACGGGTTGAACTCGGGCAGCAGGCCGAGCCAGGCGGCCTTGGCGAACGCCGGAAACATCGCCGGCAGCGCCGCCAGCCCGGCAAAGCGGGCAAAGGCGGTGATGCCGATCATGGGCGAGACCAGGATCAGCCGGTCGGCCTGCGCGAGCCGGCCGTCCTCCAGGGCGTCGAGGGCGTACTTGACGGCGAGCGCGCCGCCGTTGGAGAAGCCGACGATGTGCAAGGGCACTGCGGGACCCGCGCGCCGCCGCGCTTCGCGCACCGCAAGCCGCGTCGCAGCGTCCCAGTCCTCCCATTCGACGTCGGTCAATGCGGCAGGCACGGTGCCATGCGCCGGCAGCCTGATGCCGACGGCGACGAATCCAAGGTCGCGATAGCGCCGCGCGATGTGGCGCAGGCTGTAGGGCGAATCGGTGAGGCCGTGCAGCAGGACCACGGCGCCGCGCGGCGTTCCGTCCGGCTCGAGGATATAGGAGCGGTTCCAGTCGTTCTTGAAACTGCCGGGGTAGATCGGGCTGCCGGCGAAGTAGCGATTGCTGGCGGTGCGGCTTTCCTCCGCGAGCTTGTCGACGACCTCCGCCCTCACCTCGCGGAAGACCGCTTCCTCGGCCTTCAGGTAAGCCGCCCAATCCGCCTTGTCGATGTCCGCAGCCCGCATGTCGTGCGGCACGTAGGTGTGCCAGAGCTGCAGCGGCGCCCCGCGCTGGGAGTCATAGGCGCGCACGGCAAGAAGAGTCGCGGCGACCACGACCACCAGCAGCAGCGTACGCCTCAAAAACCGGAACAACCTTGCCATCATGACTCTTTCGACGGGCACCCTATCACGCGAGCGAACGGCGGCGGTAGATCGGCGCCGCTCCGCCACCGGTCACAGGTCCCGGATCGACCTACAGCCACCGGCTAAAGCGCCTCCGGCAGTTCAAGACGCAACCCAGAACGTATCCGGCTGGTAGAGCCCGATATAGCCGCCGGGATCCCAGGCGTAGTAGCCCTCCTTCGGTACGTTGCGGACCTTGGGTCCGACCACGACCGGCTGGCGCACGCCGTTCACGGTGCCGATCGAGAAGACCTCGTCGGTGTTGGTCTGCAGAATCTTCTCCCAGGCGCGCCGGCGGCCCTCCTCGTCGCTCGAGCTCTCCCACTCCTCGACATAGTCGAGCAGGCGGCAGGCCGGCTCGAGGTCGCACTTCTCGCCCTGTTTGCCGTTGGACTCGACGAACAACCCCCATTTCGGCCATTGCAGGCCACCGCGCATCGTCGGGGCGAACTCCCGAGGGCTCGTGTTCGGCGTCGGCACGGCCGTGACGACGCCGGAATAGGCCATCATCAGGGCCTCGCCGGACAGGTTGCGCAGGCGGAAGTTCTCGAGCGTCTGCGGCTTCACCAGTATCCTGATGCCGATCTTCTTCCAGTGGTCGGCGATCAGCTGCAGGACGTCCGCCTCCTCCGTCTGCTCGCGCTGGTTCTCGACGATGATGATCGCCGGACGCCCGTCCGGCAGCAGCCGAATGCCGTCGCTGCGGCGCTTGGTGAGGCCGATCTCGTCCAAAAGCTTGTTGGCGGCCGCGGGATCATGCTCGGCCCACTTGGTCGCATACTCGGGCCTGAACAGCGGGGACCTCGGCATGATCGTGTTGTTCGACGGCGTGGCGAGCCCGATGAAGGCGACCTGGTTGAGCTCCTCCCGGTCGACGGCCAGCGACAGCGCCCGGCGGAAGCGCACATCGCGGAAGAGCTGGCGCCACTGTCCATCGTTGGCGTTGAGATTGGGATAGAGCGCGACCTGAGAGCCCGACCCGACTTCCCACAGACGCACCTCGGCGCCCGACGCCTTGGCGCTCTTCTTCAGGAAGGTGTAGTCGCGCATGTTGAGATAGCGCGACTGCAGGTCGGCTTCGCCGAGCCCGGCCTTGGCCGGGATCAGGTTGGCCGCCGCCATGGTGAAGACGACGCGGTCGACATAGGGCAGCTGGTGGCCGCTTTCGTCGATCCGGTGATAGAACGGATTGCGCACGAACACGAAGCGTTGCGCCGGCGGGTTGGTCGTAGCGATCCAGGGATTGAGGCTGGGAAGGTCGACGTTGTCGTTGCTGTACATCGCGTCGGCCCGGCGGAAGATCTGCACCCAGCTCCCGGCCGCCTCGCCGCCCCTCGCCTGCCGCGTGATCTCGGCCGGGTTGGTGTATTTCGCGTGGAACTTCTTGAGATAGTGGGCCGGCCGGAACAGAAAGAGCGGTGCGGCGCGCGCCTGGCTTT
The DNA here is from genome assembly GCA_016185145.1 of Rhodospirillales bacterium. Classification (GTDB taxonomy): domain Bacteria; phylum Pseudomonadota; class Alphaproteobacteria; order Reyranellales; family Reyranellaceae; genus Reyranella. The sequence goes on from JACPOB010000160.1 coordinate 65,458, forward strand.
CCAGGAAATGGGTCTTCAGGGAATCGAGTGGGTGATCTGGGGCGATCATAACGCGGGAAGCATGCAGGTGAGAACCTTGAGGCGAAGGTATTCCTCGTCGCGCAGGCCGTAGGCGCGTCGCTGGAGGACACGGATCTTGTTGTTGA
>JACPOB010000117.1 GCA_016185145.1 Rhodospirillales bacterium
GATTCGAGCTGCTGGGCGTAGCGCGCGACCTGGCCCGACAGGATGTTGTAGGCGCCGGCCGCCGGGATCGCGGCGACCAGGCCGATCGCGGTGGCGAACAGCGCCTCGGAGATGCCGGGCGCCACGACCGCGAGCGAGGTGTTCTTGGACTGCGCGATGTGGCCGAAGCTGTTCATGATGCCCCACACCGTGCCGAACAGGCCGACGAAGGTGGCGTTGGCGCCGACCGTGGCGAGGAAGCCCAGCCGCTTCTCGATCGCCTCCATCTCGCGCTGGATGGTGACGCTCATGACCTGCTCGATGCGCTGGCGAAGCGCTGCGCGCGCCGTGGCGCTGGTGGCGAGCCCCTTCGACACCGACCGGCGCCATTCGCGCATGGCGGCCGAGAAGATGCTCGACATCGGATCGTCCGGCTTGGCCCCGACGCGGTCGTAGAGGTCTTCCAGCGAGACGCCCGACCAGAACGTGTCCTCGAAAGTCTGGGCGCTCCTCTTCAGCGAGCGCAGCCGCAGCATCTTTTCGAAGATGATCGCCCACGACCAGAACGAGGCCAGCAGGAGCGCGATCATCACGGCCTTGACGACCCAGTCGGCCTGCATGAACAGGCCGTAGACCGACATGTCGACCGGCCCGGTGCTGCCGCCAAGAGGGGTACTGGCGACCTGCGCAAACGCGTCCATTTTGATATCTCCGTTAGTTCAAAGGGTTATACCTGAATGTGGCGTGAGCGGGGCGAGTCCCCCGCGGCAACCTGGGCCAGGGCAGTCCGCAAGTGCGGCGGCAATCGGACCGGCCGCCCCGTCGCACCCATGCAGGCGACGACGAGCTCGGCGCGGACCAGGACCTCTTCGCCGCGGCGCGCGAGCTGGATCATTTCCAGCGAGGCGCCGCGCAATTCTCCGCAACTGGTGACGACTTCGATCGTTTCGTCCAATCGCGCCGGCTTCAGGTAATCGATGGCGCAGCGGCGCACGACCCAATTCACACCGCGCTCGTCGCGCAAGGCGCTGTGCTCCTGGCCGAGCAGGCGCAGCAGCTCGGTGCGGCCGCGTTCGAGGAAGCGCAGCCAGTTGGCATAGTAGACGATGCCCGCGGCGTCGGTGTCCTCGTAATAGATCCGCAACGGCAACACATGCACGCCGCCGTCGATATGGCCGCTGGCGGGGCCGGCGAGCGCGCTCACGCCTCGTCCTCCTGGCCGCCGGCGGCCAAGAGATCGAGCTGCCGCTTCTGCTCGCGCGGAACGGCGACGCCGAGATGACGATAGCCGCCTTCCGACAGCAGCCGCCCGCGCGGCGTACGCATCAGCAGGCCGAGCTGCATGAGGTAGGGTTCTATGACGTCCTCGATGACGTCGCGCTGCTCGCTCAGCGCCGCGGCCAGCGTCTCGACGCCGACCGGACCGCCGCCGTAATTCTCGGCGATGCAGGCAAGATAGTGACGGTCCATGGCGTCGAGCCCGCGACCGTCGACCTCGAGCCGACTCAACGCCTCATCGGCGACCTTGGCGTCGACCACTGGATGACCACCGACGGCGGCGAAGTCGCGGACACGGCGCAGCAGGCGATTGGCCACGCGCGGCGTGCCGCGCGAGCGCTTGGCGATCTCCGCGCCGCCGTCCTTGGCCATCTGCATCTTCAGCACGCGGGCGGCGCGATGGACGATGGTCTCGAGCTCGGCCGGCTCGTAGAAGATCATGCGCAGCGGAATGCCGAAGCGCTCGCGCAGCGGCCGCGTCATCAGGCCCGAGCGCGTGGTGGCGCCGACCAGGGTGAAGGGCGGCAGCTCGATGCGCACCGAGCGCGCCGCCGGTCCCTCGCCGATCATCAGGTCGAGCTGGAAGTCCTCCATGGCGGGATAGAGGATCTCCTCGATCGACGGATTAAGACGATGGATCTCGTCGATGAAGAGAACATCGTGCGGCTGCAGGTTGGTGAGCTGGGCGGCGAGGTCGCCGGCCTTCTGGATCACCGGACCCGAGGTGGCGCGAAAGCCGACGCCCATCTCGCGCGCCACGATCTGCGCCAGCGTCGTCTTGCCGAGCCCCGGCGGGCCGTAGAACAGCACGTGATCGAGCGCCTCTTTGCGCGCGCGGGCGGCGGCGACGTAGATCTTCAGGTTCTCGCGCAGCTGCTTCTGGCCGACGAAGTCGTCAAGGGTCTGCGGCCGCAGCGCCAGCTCGGCGCCGTCCTCCTCGGCGCGCTTGGGCGTCACCAGACGATCGTCCCCGTTCATCGCGCCAGCTCCTGCAGGGCGGCGCGGACCACCGCGTCGAAGGTGGCGCCCTCACCCAGCCGCTGCGTCGCCCGCGCCACGGCGCCGAACGCCTCGACGCGCTTGTAGTCGAGATTGACCAGGGCGGAGACGGCGTCCTCGTTGATCGAGCCCGAGGGCATCGCCGCCGGTGCAGCAGTGCCCTTGGCGGCAGGCGCCACGCCGAACGCCGCCGCCTTGTCCTTGAGCTCGGTGGCGAGCCGCGCGGCGAGCTTGGGGCCGACGCCGGCCGGACGGCTGAGCGTCGCGCGATCCTGAGCGGCGATGGCGCGGGCGATCTCGTCGGGCGACAGGGTTGAGAGGATCGACAGCGCCACCCTGGCGCCGACGCCCTGCACGGTCGTGAGGATGCGGAACCAGTCGCGCTCGGCGGTCTCGAGGAAGCCGTAGAGTGCGATCGCGTCCTCGCGCACGATGGTCTCGACCAGCATGGTCGCGGGCCCGCCGGCCACGAGGTCGCGCAAGGTGCGCGACGAGGCCGAGACGAGATAGCCGACACCGCCGACGTCGATGACGGCGCTGTCGCTATCGACCGAATCGACGACGCCTTTCAGCTTGGCGATCAAAGGGCGGCCTCCACGCGCTTCGCAGTGGCGCGATGATGGGCGTGGCAGATGGCGACGGCCAGCGCATCGGCAGCGTCGGCGCTGGCATCGACGCCGGGCAGCAGGCGGCCGACCATCATGGCGATCTGGCGCTTGTCGGCATGGCCCGCGCCCGTCACCGACTTCTTCACCAGGTTGGCGGCGTACTCGAACACCGGCAGGCCGGCGCGCGCCGGCGCCAGCAGGACGACACCGCGCGCCTGGCCGAGCTTCAGCGTCGATCCCGGGTTCACGTTCACGAAGGTCTCCTCGATGGCGGCCTCCAATGGACGCTGCGCCTCGACCACGGCGGCGACGCCGTCGAACAGCTCACGCAGGCGATCGGCCAGCGTGCCCGTCGTCGTCACCCGGACAACGCCATGCGCCACATGGCGCAACCTGTTGCCGTCGACGTCGATCACGCCCCAGCCGGTCAATCGCAGACCGGGATCGAGGCCGATCAGTCTCATCGTCCCGGGCTTCAGGCCGCGAACTTCGCCAGAGCGTCGTCCGACACCTCGAAATTGGCGTAGACGTTCTGGACGTCGTCGTTGTCTTCCAGGGCTGCGATCAGATCGAGCAGGGTCTGCACCGTCTCGCCCTCGACGGGCGACGTGGTCTTGGGCCGCCACGACAGCTTGGCGACCGAGGGCTGGCCCAGCGACTTCTCGAGCGCCTCGCGCACGGAGTTGAAGTTCTCCTGGGCGGTGTAGATCTCGTGGACGCCCCCAGATTTCTCGTTATCTGGGCCCTCGCCGCTCACCACGTCGTCGGCGCCGGCGTCGATCGCCTTCTCCAGCACCTCGTCGGCGCTGCCGACCGACAACGGAAAGCGGAACTCACCCACGCGATCGAACATGAAGGACACGCTGTTCGACTCGCCGAGATTGCCGCCGTGCTTGGCGAAGATCGAGCGGACCTCGCCGGCGGTGCGGTTGCGGTTGTTGGTCAGCGCCTCGACGATCAGCGCCACGCCGGCCGGGCCGTAGCCCTCGTAGCGGACCTCGTCGTAGTTGGCGTCGGCGTCGCTGCCCGAGCCGCGCTTGATCGCGCGATCGATGGTATCGCGCGTCATGTTGGCTTCACGCGCCGCGATCACAGCCGCGCGCAAGCGCGGGTTGGAATTCGGATCGGCCGCACCCAGACGCGCCGCGGTGGTGATTTCGCGGATGAGCTTGGTGAAGATCTTGGCCCGCTGGGCGTCCTGACGCCCTTTGCGGTGCATGATGTTCTTGAACTGCGAATGGCCAGCCATCGCCCCAAAACCAGATTCAGTGAGTTGATGGGCCGGCTATACCACTTCTCGTGGGCTTTGGGAGTGTTAGTGACCGTGGCTGTGGGGCCCGGCACAAAAAAAGGCGGGGGCCGAAGCCCCCGCTAAAAAACGTCGGAACCTAGATTCCGACGCCCCCTCTAACCTGAAGACAGTCGCCGAAGCCGGCGAAAAATCGTTTAACATCAAGACGATGCCGCTTTTTCCCCAAGCCGTCAACGAGGGTCTTCAGACTACCTCTAATAGGTAGGGCGGCAGCTTGTTCAACACAAGATGCAGCAATTCACAGGGACTGAGGCAGCCGGCCGCCCAGCCTGATCGGCCGGACCGAGGTGGCGAGGCCTGTACGATCGTCGGTTTCCACAACCGCCGCGCACAAAGTGCCCTCGCCTTCAGCCGGCGCCAACCGCTCACCCGGCATCTTGCGCACGAAGCGCTGCACGGCCGACTCCTTTTTCATGCCGATCACCGAATCGTAGTCGCCACACATACCGACGTCGGTCTGGTAGGCAGTGCCTCTCGGCAGAATCCAGCTATCGGCAGTGGGAACATGGCTGTGCGAGCCCAGCACAGCCGAGACCCGGCCGTCGCAATAGTGTCCCACGGATTGCTTTTCGCTGGTCGCCTCGCCGTGCACGTCGACCAGGATGAAGTTGGCGGTGCTGCCCAAGGTGTACTTCGCAAGCTCGGCGTCGACGCCGCGGAACGGATCGTCGAGCGCGTCCATGAACAGCCTGCACATGACGTTGATCACCACGATCTTCTGGCCGCGCGCGGTCTGGAAAAGGTTGGCGCCCCAGCCCGGCGTGCCGGGCGGGAAGTTGACGGGCCTCAGCAGGCGCTTGTCCTGGGCGATGTAGGGCACGATCTCGCGCTGATCCCAGACGTGGTTACCGGTGGTGATGCAGTCGACGCCGGCCTCGTGCAGCTCGCCGCAGATCTTGGCGGTGATGCCGAATCCCGCCGCCGCGTTCTCGCCGTTGACCGCCACGAAATCGAGACCGAGCTCGCGCCTGAGGCGCGGCACTTCCTTGATCACGACATCGCGGCCGGCGCGGCCGACGATGTCACCGCAGAACAGGACCTTCATACCTAGACAAAGGCGTAAGCGCGCTTTGCGGTCAACAGCCAATCGAGCCGCTGGTCGTCGGGGCCGTGCGGGACCTCATCGACCAGCTGCGCGTCGAACCCGACCCCGACCGCCGTCACCGTCTTGCGGCCACGCAGACCGAGCAGCGTGCGGTCGTAGAAGCCTCCACCATAGCCCAGCCGCCACCCCTCCTCATCGCAGGCCAGCATCGGCACGATCAGCGCGTCGGGCTCCAGCGTCTCGCGCCTGGGCGAAGGCTGCAGCGTGCCGAACACGCCCTGCTCGAGCGGATCGCCCGGCCGCCAGGCACGGAACAGCAGCGGCCTGCCGCGGCCCTGCACGACCGGCAGCGCGAGCTGGCAGCCGCCATTGTGCAGTTCGATCATCAGCGGCCGGATGTCGATCTCTTCCTTGATCGGCCAGAAGCCCGACACGACCGCCGGCGTCTCGAACGGCATCTCGCGCTCGAAGGTCGCCACCAGGCCGTCGGCGGCGGCGCGGCGCTCCTCTTCGGAGAGCGAGCTGCGCCAGGCCAGCATGGCGCTACGCAGGGTGCGTTTGTCGTCGATCAGGGACATGCGGGAAGAAGCAAGGTGGGGCGGCTCCACGATGGGCCGTGGCTCGTAGAACCTCCAAGGCCTGCAAAAGCAGGTGGGCACCGTGTGGCCAAGACCAGGGTCAAGGCCAGGGACAGTTCCCAGGAGTTCTTATTGGCCCCGGGGTTTTAAGCGAACCTCGCACCGCGCAGAAATCCGCCCCTCTTCAATGTAGGCACTCGGGGGCATGGCCGCAATGCAGCGGTGGTTCGACGATCTACCTCACCCTGAGGAGGCCGCGCAGCGGCCGTCTCGAAGGGTGGGCAACAATCACCTTTTGTGTTGCCCATGCTTCGAGACGCTGCCCTGCGGGCTGCTCCTCAGCATGAGGTTGTTTCTTGGCGGGCGTCGAATCTTTAAGCCGCTCCGCTCACCTTCTTGCTCATCTTGTCGACGCGCGAGGTGATCAGGTCCTCGAGTGCCGTCGCCAGCGTTTCGGTGCTGTCGGTGGCGCTCGCCCGGGCGCTCTCGGCCGCCGGGGCGATGCCGCGCGCCTCGCGGCTTTCGTCGGCCAGGATCAAGGCCGCGAACACCAACAGCTTGACTTCGGGGGTGCCGGGCAGTTGCCGGCGCAGTTCGGTGACCTTCTCGTCGACATAGGCAGCGAGTTCCTGGACCCGCTCTTCCTCGCCGTCGCCACAGGCAAGCTCATAGCTGCGATTGGCGATCTGGACCGCGACCTCCGGCATCGTACGTTACTCCTTTTTGTTGCGCCCTTTATCGGGCGTCGAGGGGGTGCACACTCTGACACGTCAGCCTGTGCGAAGCATCCTTCAGCTTGGATGTCTTGACTTGATCACTTCTGGTCGGCAGCCAGCAGCGAGCGGATGTACTCCATTGCGCGCTCGAGTCGACCCTCGACCTCCATTGCCACCTTCTTCAATTCGTCGTGCTGGCGCTCGAGCCTGTCGAGACGCTTGGCCAGGTCGTTGGCACGGTCGGCTTCCGCCTGCAGGCGTTCTTCCACCATCGATTCCAGCCGGCTGAGCGCACTGTCCACGCGGTCCGTCGCGCTGCCGGCCGCCTTGGACATCGCTCCCCCGCCGGAGGGCGGTGATTGCACTCCCGTCCGCACCTGCTCCATCGTCGGAGGATAAGTGTAGCACCGGTGAATGGTCAACATCTTGGCGCTGTGGAGCGACTGACAACGCTAGATGTTGGCTCTGCCGGCGGCTTTTGCGCATTGACGCATGGGGGAGCGGTCGGCATGTTGCGCGCCGTTTCAAAAAACATACCGGCGCCCCCGCAAAATGACCGATCAGATCGCTGCCCGCCGCGACATGGCGAACGCCATCAGGGCTCTTGCCATGGACGCCGTGCAGCAGGCGGATTCGGGACATCCCGGCATGCCCATGGGCATGGCCGACGTTGCCACGGTGTTGTTCACCAAGTTCATGAAGTTCGACGCCTCGGATCCCCACTGGCCCGATCGCGACCGCTTCATCCTGTCAGCCGGCCACGGCTCGATGCTGCTCTATTCGCTGCTGTACCTCACCGGCTACGCCGACATGACGCTCGACGAGCTGAAGCATTTCCGCCAGCTCGGCAGCAAGACAGCGGGCCATCCCGAATACGGCCACGCCAGCGGCATCGAGACCACCACCGGCCCGCTCGGCCAGGGCCTCGGCAACTCCGTCGGCTTTGCGCTCGCCGAACGGCTGATGGCCGAGCGCTTCGGCCGCGACATCGTCGATCATTACACCTACGTCGTCGCCGGCGACGGCTGCCTGATGGAGGGCGTCGGCCAGGAGGCGATCACGCTGGCGGGCCACCTCGGCCTCGGCCGCCTGATCGTGTTGTTCGACGACAACGGCATCTCGATCGACGGACCGACCTCGCTCAGCACCTCCGAGGACCACAAGAAGCGCTTCGCCGCCGCGGGCTGGCACGTGCAGGCCGTCGACGGCCACGACCCCGACGCCGTCACCCGGGCGATCCGCAAGGCCCGCAACGTCACCGACAAGCCCTCACTGATCGCCTGCAAGACGGTGATCGGCTACGGCGCGCCGACCAAGGCCGGCACGGCCGCCACGCACGGCTCGCCGCTCGGCAAGGACGAGATCGTGGGCGCGCGCGAGAAGCTCGGCTGGCCCTACCCGCCGTTCGAGATCCCCGAGCCGATCTTCACCGGCTGGCGCAAGGTCGGATCGCGCGGCAAGTCGGCCCGCCGCAAGTGGGTGAAGCGCCATGCCGCGATGGCCGAGCCCGATCGCGCCGAGTTCGACCGCCGCATCAAGGGCGACATCCCGGCCGCCGTCGGCGAGGCGATCCATGCCTTCAAGGCCAAGGTCGCCGCCGAGAAGCCGTCCTGGGCGACGCGCAAATCGAGCCAGGAAGTGCTGGAAGTCATCAACCCCGTGCTGCCCGAGACGGTCGGCGGCTCGGCCGACCTCACCGGATCGAACAACACCAAGACCGCCGCGCTGAAGGCCAACACGCCGAGCGACGCCGGCGGCCGCTACGTCTATTACGGCATCCGCGAGCACGCGATGGCCGCTGCCATGAACGGCATGGCCCTGCATGGCGGCATCATCCCCTATGGCGGCACCTTCCTGGTGTTCACCGACTACTGCCGGCCCTCGATCCGGCTGGCGGCCCTGATGGGCCTGCGGGTGATCTATGTGATGACCCACGATTCGATCGGCCTCGGCGAAGACGGCCCGACGCATCAGCCCGTCGAGCATCTGGCGGCGCTGCGCGCCATCACCGGCCTGCAGGTGATGCGCCCTGCCGACACGATCGAGACAGCCGAGTGCTGGCAGATCGCGCTCGAGTCCAGGACGACGCCGAGCGTCATTGCGCTGACGCGCCAGAACCTGCCGACCGTCCGCGACGCCGGCGATGGCAACCGCTGCGCCCGCGGCGCGTACATCCTGGCAGGCGATGCGTCGGCCCCCGTCCGGCTCATCGCCTCGGGCTCGGAGGTCCAGCTTGCGCTCGGCGCGCGCGATCTTCTGGCCAAGGACGGCATCGAGGCGGCGGTCGTGTCGATGCCGTCGTGGGAATTGTTCGCTGCGCAAGACGAAACATATCACCAGCAGGTCCTTGGGCCTGACGGCACGGTCCGGGTAGCCTGCGAGGCGGCATCGGGCTTCGGCTGGGAACGTTGGCTGGGCACGCGCGGCGCGTTCGTGGGCATGAAGAGCTTCGGCGCGTCGGGCAAGGCGGCCGATCTCTACAAGCATTTCGGCATCACCGCCGAGGCGATCGCAGACGCGGCGCGTCGGCTGAGCGGTTAACGGAGGAAGACATGGCAGTTCGGGTTGCAATCAACGGCTTCGGGCGCATCGGCCGCAACGTGCTGCGCGCCATCATGGAATCGGGCCGCAAGGACATCGAAGTGGTAGCGATCAACGATCTCGGCCCGGTCGAGACCAACGCCCACCTCTTCCGCTTCGACAGCGTGCACGGCCGCTTCAACGGCGAGGTCAAGGTCGATGGCGACACGATCGATGTCGGCCGCGGCAAGATGAAGGTCACGGCCGAGCGCGATCCGGCCAAGCTGCCGCACAAGGCAATGGGCGTCGACATCGCGCTGGAGTGCACCGGCATCTTCACCTCCAAGGACAAGGCCTCGGCCCACATCACCGCCGGCGCCAAGCGCGTGCTGGTGTCGGCCCCGGCCGACAACGCCGACCTCACGGTCGTCTACGGCGTCAACCACGACAAGCTCACCAAGGACCACGTCGTCGTCTCCAACGCCTCGTGCACCACCAACTGCCTGGCGCCGGTCGCCAAGGTGCTGAACGACGCGGTCGGCATCGACCACGGCTTCATGACGACGATCCACGCCTACACAGGCGACCAGCCGACGCTCGACACGATGCACAAGGATCTCTACCGCGGCCGCGCCGCCGCAATGTCGATGATCCCGACCTCGACGGGTGCCGCCAAGGCCGTCGGCCTGGTGCTTCCCGAGCTGAACGGCAAGCTCGACGGCGTTTCCATCCGCGTGCCGACGCCCAACGTTTCGGTGATCGACTTCAAGTTCGTCGCCAAGCGCAAGACCGACAAGGACGAGATCAACAAGGCGGTGAAGCTCGCCGCCGCCAACCAGCTCAAGGGCATCCTGGGCTGGACCGACCAGCCCAACGTCTCGATCGACTTCAACCACGACAGCCACTCGTCGACCTTCCACATGGACCAGACCAAGGTCATGGACGGCACGCTGGTGCGCGTCATGAGCTGGTACGACAACGAGTGGGGCTTCTCCAACCGCATGGCCGACACGGCCGTGGCGATGGGCAAGCTCTAGCGCGTCCATACGCGCTGGCGGGCGGCAGCGCCTTCTGAGGCGCGAGAGCCCGCACGGTGCAGAAAGGACAATGAGCGGGCGGGACGCCCGCGGTCGAACATGAGCGGACCTGGAGGTCCGCGCTCCGGCAAGAGGCAACACAGCCTAGGTCATCCGTCCTGCTCCACGAAAGGCGCGCCGCCCGGCGCGCCTTTTTTTATGCGATGCTGGCGCCCGACGAAGGAGGACGCCGGTGCAGATTGAGCCGCAGCCACTCACCCAGGAAGCCTTTGCGCCGTTCGGCGATGTGATCGACGTGCCGACCGAACCGGGCCGGCGATATTACGAGGAGGCGCTCGGCAATCTGCGGCCGAATGCCCGCCCCAGCCTGTCGCTCAGCCTGAAAGGCGAGACGCCCAATCGACCGCTGACGGCCGACCTGCTGGAGCGCCACGAGTTCTCCTCTCAGACCTTCGTGCCGATCGACGTTGCCCGCTGGCTGATCGTGGTCGCGCCGCAGGCCAGGACGGGCGGCCCCGACCTCTCCGGCGTGAAGGCCTTCATTGCCACCGGCACGCAGGGCGTCACCTACAGGCCCAACACTTGGCATCATGGCCTCACCGTGCTCGACAGGCCCGGGCGCTTCGCCGTCTTCATGTGGCGCGACGGCGGCGAGGGCGACGAGGAGTTCGTGCCCGTCGAACCCTTCACCATCCGCATTCCCTGATCGATGCCGGTCCTGGTGCACGACTGGCGATCGACCGAGGCGGCACTGCTCGAGGCGCGCGCCAACGGCACCTCGCCGACCCTGGTGACGCCGGTGGGTGCGGCCTCGTTCTACGGCGCAGGTTACCTGGGAGCGTTGCAGGCGCGGGCCGAGAAGGAATTTCACGACGTTGCCTTCGAGCTGATCGTCGATTGCGGCGATGCGCCCGGCCACGCGCTCGCCTGCCTGCGCTCGGGCGTGAAGCGGATCTCGATGAGCGAGCACAACGACAAGATCGCCGACATCGCCCGACAGATGGGCGCCCAACTGGTGAGGAGACCGACATGAGCTGGCAGCCGACACGCGACCTCGTGGGCTATGGAGCCAACCCGCCCGATCCCAAGTGGCCGGACGGCGCGCGCATCGCCGTCAACTTCGTGGTGAACTACGAGGAAGGCTCCGAGCCGTCGATGCAGGACGGCGAGGGTTACACCGAAACGGGCCTCACGGAGTCGTCGACCTCATCGCAAGGGCTCAAGGGCCGCGACCTTGCCGCGGAGGGCATGTTCGAGTTCGGCAGCCGCGTCGGCTTCTGGCGCATCACGCGGGCCTTCATGGAGCGCGGCCTGCCGCTCACCGTGTTCGGCTGCGCGCTGGCGCTGGAGCGCAACAAGCCGGCGGCCGAGGCGATCCGGCAGTCGGGCTTCGACGTGTGCTGTCACGGTTGGCGCTGGGTGCGCCATTTCCAGCTCACCGAGGCCGAGGAGCGCGAGCACATCGCCAAGGCGGTGAAGTCGCTGAAGCAGACCGTCGGCGAGGCGCCGGCCGGCTGGTATTGCCGCTATGGCCCCAGCGTCAACACGCGCCGCCTGCTGCTGGAGCATGGCGGCTTCTCCTACGACAGCGACTACTACGGCGACGAGCTGCCGTTCTGGCAGACGGTCGAGGGCAAGCCGCACCTGATCGTGCCCTACTCGCTCACCAACAACGACGGCAAGTACGCCGCCGGCATGACGACTGCGGAGCAGTGGTTCACCCTCTGCCGCGACGCCTTCGACGTCCTGTACAAGGAAGGGGCCACCGCTCCCAAGATGATGTCGGTCGGCCTGCATCAGCGCCTGATCGGACACCCTGGCCGCACAGCGGGATTGTGGCGCCTGCTCGATTACATCCAGCAGCAGAAGGGCGTCTGGGTGACCCGCCGTTTGGACATTGCAAACCACTGGAAAGCCACACACCCCTATCCGGGCAAGGGCTTGAACGAATAGCCCGCCGCCGCTATCACCGGCCGCTGTCTAATGGACCATGGAGCGCAGGCCGTGAAGATCACCCGCACCGTCAAGAAAATCCTCGACAACTACGAGAGCGATTGCCCCGGCACCAAGGCCAACCTGGCCCGCATCCTGATGCACGGCCGGTTGGGCGGCTCGGGCAAGATGGTGATCCTGCCGGTCGACCAGGGCTTCGAGCACGGCCCCGCCCGTTCCTTCGCGCCCAACCCGGACGCCTACGATCCGCACTACCACTACCAGCTCGCCATCGATGCCGGGCTGAACGCCTATGCCGCGCCGCTCGGCCCGCTCGAAGCCGGTGCCGACACCTTCGCCGGCGCCATCCCGACCATCCTCAAGCTCAACTCGGCCAACTCCCTGTCGACCAACAAGGACCAGGCGGTGACCGGTTCGGTGGGCGACGCGCTGCGGCTGGGCTGCTCGGCGATCGGCTTCACGATCTATCCGGGCTCGGAAGACCAGTACGAGATGATGGAAGAGATTCGTGAGCTCTCCGAGGAGGCCAAGTCGGTCGGCCTCGCCGTCGTCATGTGGTCCTATCCGCGCGGCGGCAAGCTCGACAAGGCAGGCGAGACGGCGCTCGACGTCTGCGCCTACGCCGCCCACATGGCCGCCCTGCTGGGTGCCCACATCATCAAGGTGAAGCCGCCGACCGACGTGCTGTGGCAGCCCGAAGCCAAGGCCGCCTACGAGAAAGCCAACGTCGACAAGTCGACCCTGGCGGCGCGCATCAAGCACGTCATGCAGGCCACCTTCAACGGCCGCCGCATCGTCGTGTTCTCGGGCGGCGAGGCCAAGGACCTCGAAGGCCTGTTCACCGAGATCCGCGGCCTACGCGACGGCGGCGCCAACGGCTCGATCATCGGCCGCAACACCTTCCAGCGCCCGCGCGATCAGGCGCTCGACATGCTCGACAAGATCATCGGCATCTATCAGGGCAAGATGTAAGGCGGCAGTATTTCTGCACTTTTGTTGGGCTCCGGGTAACCTTTCGGGGATCCGGCCTTACAGTGATTGGGGCTTGGGAGAGACCTTCCAGGCCCCTTTTTTTCAGCCCACACTACGCTCGGGCGTCAACCGGGCTTACAGCCAAGCAAGGCTTCGTCTCATGACGACCCAGCGGCGCGTCGCACGTGTCCGTTCTTGAAATCTTTGTCATAGACCTCGTCTGACTGGTCGATCACAAGATTGGGATGTGTGCCGTCAATACAGATCAAGAGGTTGATGTCGTTCGCCACGCTGGCTGCTCCAAGGTTTCAGTAGGTCCGCCGATCGATGGGAACGACACCGTATCTGCCGCACTCACCGCGACGCCCGCGGGCTTGTGCTCGACAGCCAGACCTTGCTAGCCCGTGAACGCTACCTCTTCGGGCCTTTCGCAACGCGCCCGTGACGCCCAAGGCGCCCGGCGACGCTTCCGTGAACGTGGCGTGTCCAGCACGGCGTAGCGCTTGCATCGCTCCACCATAACCACAGCAGGCGTCGCAACTGCTGGTGCTGTAGCAGGAGCCTTGAAGGTACCGACCCAGTCCTTGCAGGTGCAGGTGCACTTGATGGTGGTGTCGGCAGAATTCGCCGCGGGCACGCTCGCAGCGACCGCCAGGCCAAGATGGCCAGCATTGTGCGGTATTGCATGTTTTCTCCCCCCATCGTGACCTTGGCCGAGTCGGCAACCCAGCACAATCATCACGAGACTATCAGAAGAAAATATCCCTTAAAGTTGCACAGATCGGACTTCGTCGTCGGCGAGGGTCTTCATCCCTCACCCTGACGCACAATTCAGAGCCGCGAATTCACACGACATTGATCGCCACCGCTGTGGCAGGCGCATCCGCGCCGCCCGGCCGGCGTTGAGTCGGGATGCACTGAGGCCCGGATCTACCGATGCCGGTGGTCGCCATCGACTCTGCCCTGCCGTTCTCCGGCTTCAGGGAGCGGAAGCGTGTATCCGTAAGCGCCATGTCGGACGCGCATGGACCAGCGAGTAAGCATGAGCAGCATCGAGGCCTTCCGTGCGCCGGCGAACGCGACGCACAGGCACTCCATCACGCGGCAAGGTGTAGTCGAGAGACAATCCCTCGAAGCTTTTACGGAAGTCCGCCGGGCTGAAGCGGCGGGCTTTCTGCTGCCTGGTCAATCGCCTTGCCGATGGAGACCGACGGGTGGATGGTGGTGGCAAGCTCTCGCCACATCTTCGCCAATGCGTTCCACGCATCCGCGTCTGCTTTGAAACGGCGGCTTGCGGCGTAGCGCTCGCACCGCTGCGCCATCTCCTCATACTGGCTGGCAGTCCCCATGGTCCCCCCAGGGTACCATGCGAGATTGCCTTCCTTGTACTTCGCTGACTACCTAGGTCACCGGACAACCAGAGTTGCATTTTCTGCAATGGCCGCTACTCGGCAATGGCACCCTTCGCCTATCTGCTGAAGTGGGGACCGTCACCGAAGACCGGGACGAGTACCGGGTCCCGCAGGGACGGCCCTGGCGGCTGACGAGCGGCGCATCGCCAGCCAACGCGGCACGTGCCTCGTCTGAGACGCCGGCACCGGGAGCACTCATGGCAATCACTGGGCCAGGGCCAGGACTGTCGAATAGCGTCAACCTATGAACTCAAAGCGGGTTCGCCTTGCGGTGCCGATAGAAGCCGATCGTCATGCTCGCAGTCTGGCCTGGGGGTGCGCCAGTCCGCCGATGGCGCCTTATGTGCAGTCCGCGCAAATCGCCTTCCTCTCGGCACCAACGGGCGCGCGGCCTCTCTCGACTATGATCTTTCGCCACGTGCGATCAGCTCTTGCCTCCATCACCGACGAACAGTTGTTCTGCACTTGGAGAATAGTTAGGATCAACTGGCATGGGGGTAGTACGTCTTTTTCTAGCGTTGGTAGTTGCGGCCGATCACTGGCGGGTGTTCATTCTCATCCCCGCCGGCAGCGGCATCGCGATGTCCGACGACTTCAAGCTCGGATTCAACGCCGGCTATGCCGTGATGTTCTTTTATGTGATCAGCGGATTCCTGATCACCTACACGCTGTCCAAGAACTACCAGCCCGGGTTGGTGGGTGCAGGCGGCTTCTATCGGAAGCGCTTCATCCGAATCTTCGCCCTCTATTGGCCGCTGGTCCTGGTGACGTTCTTGGCGTTTCCGCCGGCGTGGTCGTCCTTCGCGGCCGCGGGTGCGCTTCAACAGTTCAGCTCCCTCTTTCTCATCAGCATGGACTGGCAAATAACGGCCGGCATCGGCAACGCAGGAATATTCGGATTGACGCAAGCCTGGACGTTGGGTGCTGAACTCACGTTCTATCTGTCGGCGCCCGTGCTGATGCGCTCATGGAAGATCGGCGTTGGCCTTTTGCTGGCGTCGCTGGCCTTTCGCCTTGGCTTCGTCATCGTGCATGGGCCGGGCCTCGATCCGATATGGACCTATGCCTTCCCCGGTTCGACGTTTTGCTTCTTCATGGCCGGCCATCTGATCTGCCTGGCATCGCAGAGGTGGCGAGTGCTGTCGTCGGCGTGGCTTGCCTGGCCAATGCTGGCCGCCTCCATGGCGGCAATGCTGTGGGCCGGAAATTTTGCGGACTTCGATGGCCGGCGCTTTTGGCTGTCGGTGATATTCTTCACACTGGCCCTTCCAGGCGTCTTCGCTTCTACGATGCGCATTCGCTGGATGAACGAGTTAGGAGACCTGTCCTACCCGGTCTACTTGGTGCACTTGTTGCCAATAGTGGCCGGTGCGGCTCCGATGGTTGTCGAGGTCGCGGCAAATTTCGGCAGCAGCCCGTATACCTCGACGGCCTGCTTCCTTGTGATGGTGATGGTCTGCGCGCTCGTGGCTCGCCATATGCTGGAGCGTCCCGTCGCTCACCTCATGACCCGCGCGTTCGTAGGCCGACCCGCCGCTACCGTACAAACGGTGGGGCCTTAGAGCCTTTTTTTTTGCAACTTCGTCATAGTGCTCGCGGAGCCGCCGCCTTGCCTCGGCGGGCGAGTCGCCGCCGACATGGTCAATGGGAATGATGAACCGCTGATCTCTCGTTTTGCGATAGATCAGGAACGCCCACATATCAGTCACGGATGGCGCCGGGTTGATCAGCTTGAAGAAAGGATCCTCGAAAGGCGTGTGACCGGTGAACTGGACATCGGCCTGCAGGAGTTCGTAGCCGTTGTCTCCTACCAGATGGGCGCAGAATTTTGTCGTCGGGTAGAAGAAGCCGTGCTCCCGCCAGCCGATGAGGGGAAAGCTGTGGCGGATGACTCCGCCAACTTTCACCAGATCGTGGGCGACGTGGAAGCAGTTGATGGGATTCACCAGATGCTCGATGGTGCCCTCGTCATTGACGAAATCGAACTTACCCGCCCATTCCGCGGGTGTCGCATAGGTATTGAGGTCGAAGAACGTCGATCCGACAGCGTCGTCGACGTCGATCGCCGTGTAGTCGATGCCTAGCATCTCGTAGATCAATCCCACCCTTGGCATGCCGCTGCCAACGATGCTGTTGGCTATAAGCGGGTCAAAGCCATGGCTAAGGAGGAATTCGCGGACGCCACATCGGGTCTCTTCCGGGTCCGAAAAGAATTCCTGGGCGCCGAACTCGATCAACCGATGGCCCTTGGCCAGCCACCCGGCGTTGAGCCAGGGCTGCACGTTGCCACTGAAATATGCCTGATTGTAACCCATGGTAGCGATGTTATCTGGATGCTGCGGGGGCAATCAACGCCAACCACATAGCCCGATGGGCCGAACGATCATCGCGAAACCACCGTTCGGGCGAGCCTGGCCATGCCTGGCAACGCGACCGTGGCTAAGGTGGGTCGAGCCGGAGGCACAACATCTTGGGGTGACCGCGGTCGGCGCTGCTGGCCTACTCTGGAGAACGATGCGGTCCACGTCCGAGCACCGCGGCCGCGTGCAGGCGCCGTTCCCGGACGTTCTGAGGATTGCCAATCAGGTGTTGCGAGCACGGTCGAGATCGATCTCTCATGGGAAGGGGCCGACACGATTGCTCTGGCGACCGTGCCGACGGTGGTCGGTGTCCAAGTCTGAGGTCTGGCCGATTGCCTTACGCGACGCGCTAAAGCCTCCGATGCGCCTTTAGTCGGCAACGGCGCCCGAAGCCTTCACGGCCGCACCCCACTTGGGCACATCGTGCTGCAGCACCTCGGTGAACCCGTCCGGTGAGGAGGCCACCACCTGGAGGCCGATCTTGGCGAGCCGCGCCTCGGTATCGCGATCGCGCAGCGCTGCAGTGAAGATCTGGTTCAGCCGCGCGGCAACATCGGGTGGGAGGCCGGGCGGTCCGACGATGGCAAGCCAGCTGTCGCCCTCGAAGTCGATGCCGTTCTCCTTGAAGGTCGGCACGTCCGGCAACGCCGGCGAGCGCTTCGACGAAGCCACGCCCAGCGCTCGCACCTTGCCCGACTGGATCTGCGGCAGGGACGTGTTCACGCTGACCGCAGTCAGCTGCACCTCGCCGGCCAGCAGCGCCTGCACCGCCGGCGCACCGCCCTTGTAGGGCACGTGCACCATGTCGAGCCCGCCCGCCGCAGCACGGAACAGCTCCATGGTCAGGTGCGAGCCGTTGCCCGTGCCGGCCGAGGAATAGGTGAACTTGCCCGGCTGGCTCTTGGCCAGCGCCACGAACTCCGTGGGCGTCGCGGCCGGTACCGAGGGATGCAGCATGATCACCGTCGGGAACTTGGCCGCCAGCATGATCGGCGTGAAATCCTTGAAGACATCGTAGGGCAGCTTGGCGCCGTAGAGCGTGGGCGCGATCGCGTGCGTGCCATTGTCGGCCACGACGACCGTGTAGCCGTCGGGCGCCGATTTGCTGACCATCGCGCTGCCCACCGTGCCGCCGGCGCCCGGCCGGTTCTCGACAACGGCCTGCTGGCCGGTCTGCTCCGTGATCTTCTGCGCCACGATGCGCCCGAACGTGTCCGAATTGCCGCCCGGCGCATGCGGCACGACGATCCTGATCGGCCGCGACGGGAACGTCGACGTCTGGCCGGCCGCCGGCAGCGCGGCGGAACCGGCCCCAAAACCGGCAAGCAGACCAACGAGCTTGAGCGCCTGGCGGCGCGACGGGCGGATCATGCAGTCTCCACGAGCGAAAGGGCGGGCAACGTTGTCACGGAAGCCCATGCCTGTCGACGATGCGCATTGACTGCCGATGGCTGCCGCCCCACACACAACCGCCTCGGAACAGGAAAGACGAATGCCATCGGAACAGCCAGGCGCGGCGACGCATTGCCGGCTCTATCTCATCTCACCGGAGCGCATCGAGCATCCGACGATCTTCGCCGACGACTTGCGGGCGGCGCTCGACGGCGGTGACGTCGCGGCCTTCCAGCTTCGCCTGAAGGACGTCTCCGACGACGCCATCGCCCGAGCAGCCGACACGCTGCGGCCGGTCTGCCAGCAGCGCGACGTCGCCTTCATCATGAACGACCGGCCCGACCTCGCGGTGAAGCTCGATTGCGACGGCGTGCATGTCGGCCAGGAGGACATGCCCTATGCCGAGGCCCGGCGGATCGTCGGTTCGGACAGGCAGGTCGGCGTCACCTGCAAGGCCTCGCGCCATCTTGCCATGGAGGCGGCCGAAGCCGGCGCCGACTACGTGGCGTTCGGCGCGTTCTTTCCGTCGGGCACCAAGGCCGTGACCACGCCGGCAGAGCTCGACATCCTCGAATGGTGGAGCGGCCTGATGGAGGTGCCGTGCGTGGCGATCGGCGGCATCACGGTCGGGAACTGCCGGCCGGTGATCGCCGCGGGCGCCGACTTCCTGGCCGTGGCGGGCGGTGTCTGGAACCACAAGGACGGACCTGAAGCGGCAGTGCGCGCCTTCAACGAGATCTTTTCGGCGCGCTAGCGCCGTCAGGACCGAGCAGGCCCTCGCGCTGTACATACTTTGCGATCTCGGCCGCGATGAGTGCGTGGCCCGCCACGCCCGGATGACCGTCGCCGACGATGTACGGGTTGGGACCGCCCTCTCGCCTGTTGCGCTCGAAGGCGGGGGTGAGATCGAGATACCGGATGCCCTCGCCGACCTTGTCGATGATGCCGGGCAGCGCGGCCGGCGGGCCGTAATAGTTCGTCGGAAGGAACACCACGAGGAGCTGAGAGCCGCTCGCCGTCGCCATCCGGTTCATCCGCTGCAGGAGGAACTGGACGGCTTCGGACTTCCTGGCATCATCCGGTTCGCGGTAGTGGCTCCAGGTGTAGTACAGCCGGCCGAAGATCACGTCGGCGCCGTGTGTCAGCCAGCGCAGCGGTGCGAGGTAGTCGCCGTCCTGATGGACCTGAAGGCGGCGAACGCCGTTGCTGAACGGCGGGGCGATGTACGATTGGCCCGCCTCGTCCCAGGAGACGTGCGATACGTCGAGACAGAACTCGTAGTAGGACGGCGCGCAGGGCCAGACGTTGCGCTCGAAGTGATGGGCGATGATCCCGTAGACCACCAGCCGCGGCCTGAGATCGAGATTGCGCTCGAGCACCTGCAGCGATTGGGTCGTGCCGTAGCTCGCCAGCGCAAAATTGGCGACGCTGGCGCCGAGCTGCCGTCCAAGCTTGGCAGCGTAAGAGTCCTGGTTGGCCAGCGCATAGGCCCAGGTGAAGGAATCGCCGACCGTGACGATGTCGTAGCGCGCGGCGCTCAGCTGGCCTGGCCCGTCGACCCTGGCGCCGCGATCGTTGGTGTAGATGTCGAACTCGAACCTCGACCGGTCGGCGATGGCCGGATAAATGTGCCGCGTGTGGGCGCTCGGACGGGAGACCAGGCCGATTTCCGGATCGTAGATCACGATGCCGTCGCCGACGGTGCTCATGGCCGGCGGCCATACGGTCAGATAGGCCGTCACCTCGATGCCGATCAGAAGCGCGATCGCTGTCGAGGCCAGCACCAGGGCGAGGCTCTTCAACCGGCCCCCTCGCCCCTTCAACGCACTGGCAGCCACAGAACGTCCTCGATGTGCTTGGCTCCTGTGACGAGCATCACCAGGCGGTCGAAGCCCAGGGCGATGCCCGAGCAGTCGGGCAGGCCGTGATCGAGCGCCGCCAGGAAATCGTCGTCGACCGGCCAGCGCACGCCGTACAGGCGATCCTTCTCGTCCATGTCGGCCTGCAGGCGGTCGCGCTGGATGTCGGGATCGGTGAGCTCACCGAAGGCATTGGCGAGTTCGACACCGCAGGCATAGAGCTCGAAGCGCTCGGCGACCCGCGGATCGCCGGGCTTGGCGCGCGCGAGCGCCGCCATCCCGATCGGATATTCACAAAGGATGGTCGGCCGGCCCATGCCGAGCTTGCTCTCGATCCGGTCGAACATGACGCGGAAGAAGACGTCGTCCCAGCTGTCGCCGTCGTGCATGGCGATGCCGGCGGCTCGTGCGAGCCTGTCGGCGCTGCCGACCGTGGCGAACAGGTCGACGCCCGCATGGCGCTGGAACGCCTCGGCCACCGTCAGCCGCTCCGGCTCCGCCTGCGGATCGCAACGGCGCTCGCCCCAGCGCAGCTCGCGGGCGCCGCTCAGCGCCAGTAGCTGCGCGCAATCCTGCATGATCGTCTCGTAGCCCACGCCGGCGCGGTACCACTCCAGCATGGTGAACTCCGGATGATGCAGCGCCGAGCCCTCGGCGTTGCGAAATACCCGGGCAAACTGGAAAAGCTTGGGAACGCCGCCCGCCAAAAGCTTCTTCATGGCGAACTCGGGCGAGCTGTGCAGCCAGCGCTCGCGCTCCTCGCCGTCGGGCAGCTCCCAGTCGGTGGCGAACCCCGACAGGTGCACCTCCGCGCCGGGCGCCACCTGCAGGATCGGCGTTTCGACCTCGACAAACCCTTCGTCCGCGAACCACTGGCGCATCGCCGCCTGCAGGCGCGCGCGCGCCTGCAATGCAGGCAGACGCCGGGCCAGCTTGTCGGGACGCCATTCGGTCATGGCCGACCATCGCACGCGCCGTGGCGGCCGTGTAGGGTGACGACATGACGCCCAAGCAGATCGACGCCTTCTGCGGCAAGCTGCCCGCCGCGACCCGGACCGTGCAGTGGGAAGGCGTCATCGTCTTCAAGGTCGGCGGCAAGATGTTCTGCCTGATCGCGCCCGAGGAGCATTCGGTCGGCCGCATCTCCTTCAAGTCGGCGCCCGAGCACTACGATGCGCTCAGCCGGTCGCCGGGCTTCCGGCCGGCCCCCTACCTCGCGCGCGCGAAGTGGGTATCGGTCGACGATCCCAAGGCGCTGAGCGATCGCGAGATGAAAGCGTACATCACGCGGGCCCATGGCGTGATCGCCGCGGCGCTGCCGAAGAAGAGGCAGAGCGAGCTCGGTCTTCGATCGAATCCGAGATAGATGCGGGTTTCGGGCCCTGACGATCCGCCGCAGCCCCGGTTGCGGGCCCCCGCCACCTTTGATACAAGCCCGCGCCGGCCTCGAACCGCCTCCGCGGACGAGGCCGAATTCCATTCATTCGACCTGCGGTAAGCCCATGAAAGTGCCCGTCAATTCCATCCGCGCCGGCAACGTCATCGAATACAACGGCAAGCTCTGGGTGGCCGCCAAGGTGCAGCACATCAGCCCCGGCAAGGGCGGCGCCTTCGTCGCCATCGAGGCCAAGGCGCTGCGCGAGGGCAACAAGCTGCAGGAACGCTTCCGCTCGGGCGAGACCATCGAGCATGTCCATATCGACGAGCGCGAGTGCACCTACCTGTTCAAGGACGACAACGGCTTCACCTTCATGGACAAGGAGAACTACGAGCAGCTCACCGTGGGCGCCGATGTTCTCGATCCGGACCAGTCGCGCTGGCTGCAGGACGGCATGGAAGTGACCGTGTCGCTGTACGAGGGCACGCCGGTCGGCGTCGAGCTCCCCAAGAGCGTCGTCCTCGCGGTCACCGAGGCCGATGCCGTGGTGAAGGGCCAGACCGCCTCCTCGTCCTACAAGCCCGCCGTCGTCGAAGGCGGAATCAAGGTGATGGTCCCGCCGCACATCGCCGTTGGCACCAGGCTGGTGATCAACACCGAGGACGGCAGCTACATGGAACGCGCCAAGGATTGATCCCAGTGGCCCGCGCGCCCGATCACCCCGTCGCCCGCATCGGCCGCGCCCCGCTCAGCACCGGCCGGGAGCGTTCCGGCCCGCCCGAGCGCCGCTCGCTGGCGCCGCGTTCGGCCACCATCACGGTGATGATCCGCGCCGCCTTCGCCGCGGCCAAAAGCCTGAAGCGCGACTTCGGCGAGGTCGAGTACCTGCAGGTCTCCGAGAAGGGCCCGGGCGACTTCGTCAGCCATGCCGACATCAAGGCCGAGCGCACGGTGCGCGCCGAGCTTGCCCGCACGCGGCCCGACTACGGCTTCCTCGGCGAAGAAGGCGGCGAGACCAAGGGCGACGGCCGCAACCGCTGGATCGTCGATCCGCTCGACGGCACGACCAACTTCCTGCACGGCGTGCCGCACTTCGCCATCTCGATCGGGCTCGAGCGCGAGGGCGAGATCATCGCCGGCGTGATCTACCAGCCGATCTCCGACGAGCTGTTCTGGGCCGAGAAGGGCAACGGCGCCTATGTCGACACGCCCAACGCCCGCTCGCGTCGCCTGCGCGTGTCGGGTCGCAAGGATCCAGCGCGCGCCCTGATCGCGACCGGCATTCCCAACATCGGCAAGGGCGACCATCCCAACTATCACCGCCGGCTCGAGGCCGTGACCCGACAGACCGCCGGCGTGCGGCGCTGGGGCGCGGCTTCGCTCGACTTTGCCTTCCTGGCGGCCGGACGATACGACGCCTTCTTCGAGTACGGGCTGGCGCCATGGGATGTCGCGGCGGGACTGCTGCTGGTGCGCGAAGCCGGCGGTGTCGTGAGCGATGTCACGGGCAAGCCCTACGAGCTCGGCGGTCCGTCCGTGCTCGCGAGCAACTTCGGCCTGCACGAGCCGATGATCGGGATTCTGGGCTCTTAGTTGGAGCGCGGACCTCCAGGTCCGCCTCATGAACCATGAGCGGACCTGGAGGTCCGCGCTCCGGCAAGACGCCATACAACGGGCAAAAACTCTCCACAGGATGGGCTCGGGACGCTGCCGGCTGGTTGAGCGGGCAGCGTCCAAGGGTTATTCTTCAGTCAAATTCTCGTTGAGAGGCAATTGGTTATGCCATCGTCCTCGGTCGCCGTGCGCGGGTTGGCGCTCGTCGTGCTGGCCATCGGCGCAGCACCCGCCTTCGCGCAGGACATCGTCGTGCAGCCGGCACGGGTGCCGGTTGCGGGCGCGCCGGGAACGTACGAGCGCAGCCTGCCGCCGCCCCCGCCCGGCCCGATCGAAAGCCGCCTGGTGAACCTTCAGGCCGCCCCTCCCGCGCCCGTCGTCACAGTCCCGGCTACGCCGCCGCCCGGCCCGACGCTGGCGGTGGGCACTCCGGCCGTCGTTCCGCCGACGCAAGCCGGCGGCCCCTTCGGGACGATCGCCTTCATCGGCCGGTCGGTCGTCCTGACACCGGCCACCAAGGCCGAGCTCGACCAGATCGCCAGGCGCATCGCCGACCAGAAGCTGCGGCACGTCGAGCTGCGCGCCTTCGCCGCCGACACCGGACCCGACAGCCGCAAGGTTGCCCTGGCGCGAGCCCTGGTCGTGCGCAGCTACCTCATCGACCGGGGCGTCAAGTCGCGCATCGAGGTCGGCAGCTTCTCGGGCGACGGCGACTCCGTCGACATCCTGGTGCCCAACACGTGATCGGGCTCGCGCCGTCCGGCCGCCCGCATCTGACCGCCCGAGACTGATCGCATGAGCAGTCCGCTCCCCTATCTCGTCCGCATGCTGTTGTTCCTGGCGGCCGTCGCCGGGCTCGCTTACGTGCTGCATGTCGACCTGCTGCGCGTGTTCTTGAACACGCCGATCCTGAACGGCGTGATCGTGGCGGTGCTGGTGATCGGCATCTTCTTCGTCATGCGCCAGGTCGTCTCGCTGTGGCCCGAGGTCAAATGGCTGCGCCGCTTCCAGCATCGCGAGGAAGGCGCGCCGCCGCTCGACACCCACCCGCTGAACCTGCTGGCGCCGCTCGCCACCATGCTGGGCGAACGCCAGGACCGGCTGCGGCTCTCGCCGACGGCGACGCGCGCGGTGCTCGACGGCATCGCCACGCGTCTCGACGAACGGCGTGACCTCACGCGCTACCTGATCGGCCTGCTGATCTTCCTCGGCCTGCTCGGCACTTTCTGGGGCCTGCTGGAAACCATCAGCGCGGTGGCCGACGCCATCGGCCGGCTGCAGGTCACGGGCGGCGACGCCATCACCATGTTCGGCAAGCTCAAGGAGAGCATCGAGGGCCCGCTCAAGGGCATGGCGACGGCGTTCGGCGCCTCGCTGTTCGGCCTGTCGGGCTCGCTGGTGCTGGGCTTCCTCGAACTGCAGGCGAGCCAGGCCCAGGGCCGCTTCCATATCGAGCTCGAAGAGTGGCTGGCGACCGCCACGCGGCTGTCGAGCGGCGCACAGATCGACGGCGAGCAGGGCGTGTCGGCCTATGTCGAGGCGCTGCTCGAGCGCACAGCCGACGGCCTCGACGATCTCACCCGCACGCTGCGCCGCGCCGAGGAAGGCCGCGAGGCCACCGTCACCGCCAGCGCCACCCTGGTCGAGCGCCTGGCGGCGCTGGCCGAGGCGATGCGCGGCCAGCAGACGCTGCTCGCCCGCATGGGCGAGCAGTCGATCGAGCTGCGCTCGGCGATCAACCGCCTCACCGAGCGCGGTTCGTCCGAGAACGATCGCGAGGCCCTGGCCCAGCACCAGCGCGCCATCGAGAGCCATCTCGGCCGCCTGGTCGAGGAAAACGCGCGCAGCCGGACCGCCCTCAGCGACGAGCTGCGGGTCATGGTCGGGCGCCTGGTCGAACGCAGCTCGGACGAGGAGCGCGAGGCCCTGCTGGCGCATCAGCGCGCCATCGAGGGCCATCTCGCCCGCCTGGTCGACGAGAACGTGCGCAGCCGCACCGCGCTCGCCGACGAGCTGCGCGGCGAGTTCCGCCTGCTCGCCCGCACCGTCGCCTCGACGGC
>JACPOB010000118.1 GCA_016185145.1 Rhodospirillales bacterium
CCTCTACATCGCCATCGGCATCTCCGGCGCGATCCAGCATCTCGCCGGCATGAAGGACAGCAAGACCATCGTTGCGATCAACAAGGACGAGGAAGCCCCGATCTTCCAGGTTGCCGACTACGGCATCGTGGGCGATCTCTTTCAGATCGTGCCCGAGCTGACTGCTGCGGTGGAAAAGAAGTAACGCGGAGTATCGCGTCATGATCAAGCGCATCGGCGTCATCGGTGCCGGCCAGATGGGCAGCGGCATTGCCCATGTCTGCGCGCTCAAGGGCTACGACATCCGTCTTTCGGATGTCGACCAGGGCCATCTCGACAAGGGCATCGAAGCCATCGGCCGCAACATGGACCGCCAGATCGGCCGCGGCATGATCCGGCCCGAGGACAAGGATGCCGCGCTGCGCCGCATCTCCACCAACACCGACTTCAAGCAGTTCGCCGACTGCGACCTGATCGTCGAGGCGGCGACCGAGAACGAGGCGGTCAAGCGCGAGATCTTCAAGAAGGTCTGCGTGGACCTGCCGGCCAACGTGCTGCTGGCGACCAACACCTCGTCGATCTCGGTGACGCGTCTGGCCTCGGTGACCGACCGGCCCGGCAAGTTCATGGGCATGCACTTCATGAACCCCGTGCCGATGATGGGCCTGGTCGAGCTGATCCGCGGCATCGCCACGGAGGAGGAGACCTTCCGCACCGTCCGTGACGTGGTGGTCAAGCTCGACAAGAAGCCGGTCAACGCCGAGGACTTCCCGGCCTTCATCGTCAACCGCATCCTACTGCCGATGATCAACGAGGCGGTCTATGCCCTTTACGAGGGCGTGGGCAACGTCGAGGCGATCGACACCGGCATGAAGCTCGGCGCCAACCATCCCATGGGACCGCTCGAGCTCGCCGATTTCATCGGCCTCGATACCTGCCTGTCGGTGATGCAGGTGCTGCACGAGGGCCTGGCCGATTCCAAGTACCGGCCGTGCCCGCTGCTGGTGAAGTACGTCGAGGCCGGCTGGGTCGGCCGCAAGGTCAAGCGCGGCTTCTACGACTACTCGGGCGAGCGTCCGGTCCCGACGCGGTAAGCCCGCGTTCCGACGCCGCAGAATCCGAGCAGGTGGGAATCGCCGGCCTGCTCGCCAGGCGAGGAAATCCCTGTTCATCGGGCGTCGCGTCGCGACGCCGAATGTGAGCACGCGCCCGCTACGTCCGAACGGCCTCGTCGGTTAGGATAGGCGCCTCAACCTCGAAGGCGAAAACAATGAACTCGAAGGCAACGCGTCTGTCCGTCCTCTCGGCGGTCGTGGTCGGTTTCGCGGCGACGCTCCTGCCGGCCGGCCCGGCCGATGCGCAGTGGGTGTTCGTCGCCCGCAAGGCGCTGGGTCGCATCGAGCAGATGAGGGAGGGACCGCAGAGTGGGGGCCGGCCAGGTTACGACTTCGCCACCGTGCTTCTCGATGCGCCTGCCGACAGGGTGTACGCGACGGCGCTGGAGCTTGCGCGCAAGAACACGGCGGTGCGCGTCGTCATGCAGGATCCCGGCCAGCGCCGTTTCCAGATCGCTGAAGGAGACCGCACGGCCACCTTCAATGTCGTCCACTTCAACGACGAAGTGTCTCAGATCATGATTGCCGGTCACGCCGGACCGGGCGAGGACTCGACGACGTCGCGCGTCGTGCAGGCCATACTGCGCGTCTGCAAGGAGATGGGAAAGCACTGCCAGGCCGGCGGCTGACCCCTCACCAACCGACCGGGCCGGCGAACCGTGACTCTTTTGCCGTTTGTTTCCTTCTAGCGCCCTGCGAGACTTCACCACCGCATTGTCGCAAGGAGTAGAGTCCGATGGCCCGCCGGCCGATTCGCATCGCCGTCTTGTATTTCGCCCATGAGACGGTGACGTTCCTCCAGAACGACACGACGTACGACGACTTCGTCTACGAAGGCTCGCCGGCCAAGGGCGAGGCGCTGCTGGCGCACGACCCCAGGTCCTACATGGGCGGCTTCGTGAAGGTGGCGCGCGAGTTCGACGGTGTGGAGCTGGTCGGCATCGAATCGCCGCTGTTCCCCAAGACCGGCACGGGCTCGGGCTGGATAACGCGCGAGGCCTACGAGACTTTCGTCGGACGCATGATCGACGAGATCACGGCGACGGGCCCCTATGACGGCGTCTACCTCAGCCTGCACGGCGCCATGGGCGTGCGCGGCGTGCCGCGGCCCGAGGCGGACATCGCCCGGCGGGTGCGCGCGGTGGTCGGCCGCAAGGCCTTCATCGTCGGCACCTTCGATCCGCATGGCAATGAGGACGAGGAATTCCTGCAGCAGGCCGACATGGCCTTCACGGTGAAATACTTCCCCCATTACGACAGTCACCTGCAGGGCGAGCGCGCGGCGCGCATGCTGGTGCGCGCCATCCGCGGCGACTACAAGCCGGCCACCGTCACCCAGCGCGTGCCCATCATCTCGCCGACCGTGCTGCAATGGACCGGCGCGTCGCCCTGGATGGACCTGGTCCAGCGCGCGCTGACCTGGGAGGCGCGCGAGCCCGACGTCTATGTGAACTTCTTCTTCGGCTTCCCCTTCGCCGACGTGCCGGATGTCGGCATGACCTTCCAGGTCATGACCAACGGAGATCCCGGACTGGCGCGCCGGGTCGCCGACGACATGTCCGCGGCGGCCTGGCGACAGCGCAAGGCCCTGATCGGCTCGACCAAGGTGTACACGATCCCCGAAGGCGTGACCCTCGCGAAGGAGGCGGTCGCGCGCGGCGCCAGCCCGGTGGTGCTGGCCGATCACAGCGATCGCTCGGGCTCGGCCACCTGGATCCTGAAGGAGGTCATCGAGCAGGACCTGTCGGACGTCCTGATCGCGACGGTGGCCGACGCCAGGGCGATCGACGTGCTCAAGGTCCGGGACGTGAAGGCGGGCGAGCCGTTCGACATGGAGGTGGGCGGCCTGGTCGACGAATCCGCCGGCCCGCCGGTGCGTGTCCGGGGCACCGTGGTGGCTGCCGTCGAAGGCCGCGGCCAGCTCTGGGTCATCGTGAAGTTCGGCCGAGGCAACGTGCTGGTGCTGAGCCGCTACCTCGTGCAGATCATGGAGCCCGGGTCGCTGAGTGCGCTCGGCATCGACGTGTCGGCCTTCAAGGTCTTCGCCATCAAGTCGCGCGTGCACTTCCGCCGCGGGTTCGACGACAGCGGCTTCGCCAGGACGATCCTGCTGGTCGAGCCGATCGAGCCCTTCCTGGGCACCGTCAGGCTCGAGGGGCTGCCGTATCAGAATGTCGACCTGAAGAAGTTCTACCCCTACGGCGACCCGAAGTTTCCGTAGCGTCAGAAGAGGCCGCTCAGTTGCCGGCGGCCGTCGACGACAGCGACGAGGTCAATTTCGTCCTCTCCGGGAAGCGGCGCAATCTGTAGCTTTGCATCGATGTGCAGAAGAACGCGGTCCGCGGCCGCTGGATTGTCTGAGGCGATGTATCGCCAGATCTCGCGGAGATCGGCCTCCGCCTGTCGACTTACGAAAAGGTCAGCCACGCCGACGAGTACGACCTTTGAAGGCGGCCTGCTCTTCGGCAAGCACCCGTTTCAAGTCCAGACGACCGGCCCGGCCGCTCGCCTTGCCCTCGTTCCAGCGATTGCGCAGGACGGCGGCGTCGTGCTCGCGAAGGTGTCGACGCGATTCCCAAAGCCGAAGGGCATCGCGAATGACCTCGCTTGTCGAGGCATACTCGCCGGCCTCGACGGCTGCACGAACCGACTTGGCCATCGGTGCAGGTAGCGCCACGCTCAGCCGCTCGATCTCCGCCATCTTCGGACCTCTCACGTTAAGGCGGCGAATGCCTCAGCTCATCGCCGCCCGCATCAGCGCGAGCCCTTCCGGCGTGTCCCAGTCGGCGTCGCCTTCCAGGCGTCCCAGCTCGCGGCCCTCCGGATCGACCAGGATCGAGGTCGGCAGCAGGGTCACGCCCAGTGTCGACATCGCCTTGCGGCCCTTGTCGTAATAGATGCGGAGGCTGAGCAGATTCTGCTCCTTGTAGAAGGGCCTGACCTTGGGCCTGGACGGACCGTCGAGCGAGATCGGGATCACCAGGAACCTGTCGCGCGGCATCTCGGCCTGCAGCCGGTCGAGGCTCGGCATTTCCTTCACGCAGGGCGCACACCAGGTCGCCCACAGGTTGATCAGTCGCGCCTGGCCGTTGAGTTCGGACATGCGTATCGGCTGGTCGTTGACGTCGAGGAATTCGAGATCCGGAACGGGCTTGGGCGGGATGGTGAGCTTGAAGCGCTTCATCGCGCCCTTGACCAGGGATGAGGAAATCTCGGCCCGGGCCGTTGCCGCGCTAATGAGGGTGGCTGCGGCGCCAGCCATGACGAGCCGGCGGCTGGGGAGGAAATCTCGTACGGGATGTGCCATAAGCCGCGTTCCTAAAGGACTATTGGCTCATATTCATGGCACGGAAGAACACCACTGCGCGAGGGCGTAAGACGCCAACGGCCGAACGGCAATCCAACACGATGTGGGGCGGACGCTACAAGCTCGGCCCGGCGGAAATCATGGAGAAGATCAACGCCTCCATCGGTTTCGACCGGCGTCTCTATGCGCAGGACATCGCAGGCTCGCTCGCCCACTGCGACATGTTGGTCGCCCAGGGCATCCTCTCGGCCAAGGACGGCCGCGCCATCAAGCGCGGGCTCGTGAAGGTGCGTGAGGAGATCGAAGCGGGGCGGTTCAAGTTCTCGACCAAGCTCGAGGACATCCACTTCAACGTCGAGGGCCGGTTGACCGATCTCATCGGCCCGGCCGGCGGCCGCCTGCACACGGCGCGGTCGCGCAACGACCAGATCGCGCTCGACGTGCGGCTGTGGGTGCGCGACACGATCGACCGCCTGGAGCCGATGCTCGCCGACCTGCAGGCCGCGCTGATCGATCGCGCCGACGAATATGCCGCGACCATCATGCCGGGCTTCACGCATCTGCAGACGGCGCAGCCCATCACCTTCGGCCATCACCTGATGGCCTATGTCGAGATGGTCGGCCGCGACCGCAGCCGGCTTTCCGACTGCCGCGCGCGCTTGAACGAATCGCCGCTGGGCGCGGCGGCGCTCGCCGGCTCGCCGCATCCCATCGATCCGCGCAAGACCGCCAGGGCGCTGGGCTTCGACCGGCCGATGGCCAACTCGCTCGATGCCGTGTCCGATCGCGACTATGTCGTGGAGTTCATCGCCGCGGCCTCGCTGACGGCGGTGCACCTGTCGCGCCTGTCGGAGGAGATCGTGCTCTGGTGCTCCGCACCGTTCCGATTCATCTCCCTGTCCGACGCCTTCACGACCGGCAGCTCGATCATGCCGCAGAAGCGCAATCCCGACGCCGCCGAGCTGACGCGCGCCAAGGTCGGCCGCATCGTCGGCGCCTTCACCGCGCTCTGCATCATCCTGAAGGGCCTGCCGCTGACCTACGGCAAGGACATGCAGGAGGACAAGGAGCCCCTGTTCGACGCTGCCGATTCGCTGGAGCTCGGCATCGCGGCGATGACCGGCATGGTGCGCGACCTCAAGGCCAATCCCGAGCGCATGCGCGCCGTGGCCTCGGCCGACTATTCGGTGGCGACCGATCTCGCCGACTGGCTGGTGCGCAAGGTCGGCCTGCCGTTCCGCCAGGCCCATCACGTCACCGGCCGCCTGGTCGGCATCGCCGCCGACAAGGGCGTCGATCTCGACAAGCTCACCTTGGCCGAGATGCAGGCCGTCGAACCCAAGATCGATCGCGGCGTCTATCGCGTGCTGACCGTCGAGGCGTCGGTCAATGCGCGCAAGAGCCTGGGCGGCACCGCGCCCGCCAACGTCGCGCGAGCGGTGAAGGAAGCAAGAAAGCGCTTCCTCCCCACGAAGTGGGGAGGTGGCCCGAAGGGCCGGAGGGGTCAAACTCATGGCTTCTGACCCCTCGGTCCGCTCCGCGGACACCTCCCCGCGCTCTGCGCAGGGAGGAAGGAACGATTTCTTCTCCTACAAGAACGGCGAGATGCATGCCGAAGGCGTTGCTCTCGCCGCCATCGCGGCCCAGGTCGGCACGCCGTTCTACTGCTACTCGGCCGGCGCCATGCGCGCGACCTGGAAGGAGTTCGCCGACGGCCTCAAGGGCATGAATGCCGAGGTCTGCTACGCCATGAAGGCGAACTCGAGCCTTGCGGTGGTCCGCCTGTTCGGCGAGCTGGGCGCGGGATCCGACATCGTCTCGGTCGGCGAGATGCGGCGTGCGCTCGCGGCCGGCATCCCGGCCAGGCGCATCATCTATTCCGGTGTCGGCAAGAAGCCGTCGGAGCTGATGGCGGCGCTGGAAGCCGGTGTCGGGCAGATCAATGTCGAGAGCTCGTCCGAGCTCGAGACGCTGAATGCCGTGGCCGGCCAGATCGGCGTCAAGGCGAGCATCACCATCCGGGTGAATCCCGACGTCGACGCCAAGACCCACGCCAAGATCACGACCGGCCGCAAGGAGAACAAGTTCGGCATCGACATCGACCTTGCCCGCGAGGCTTACGCGCTCGCCGGCAAGCTGCCGAACCTCAACGTGGTCGGCGTGGCCATGCATATCGGCTCGCAGCTCACCTCCCTCGACCCGTATCGCGATGCCATCATCCGGGTGCGCGGCCTGATCGGCCAGCTGCGTGCCGATGGTCACAAGATCGACCGCTTCGACATCGGCGGCGGCCTGGGGATCGTTTATGCCCAGGAGAAGCCGCCGGCGATCTCCGACTTCCTGGCAATGGTGGCCCGTGAAACTGCAGGGCTGGGTTGCGCGTTGACCTTCGAGCCCGGGCGCCGGCTGGTCGGCGAGGCGGGCGTCCTCGTGAGCGAGGTGATCCTCGTGAAGCCCGGCGCTGCAAAGACTTTTGTCATCGTCGACGCGGCGATGAACGACCTGATCCGGCCCACCCTTTATGAGGCTTGGCACGATATCGTGCCGGTGCGTGAACGCCCCCAAGCCGCCACGATCCGCTGTGACATTGTCGGGCCGATCTGCGAATCGGGTGACTACCTCGCACAGGACCGTGATATGGCGCCGCTGGCTGCCGGAGACTTGGTCATGATACGCTCTGCCGGCGCCTATGGGGCCGTCATGGCATCGACTTACAACACCCGGCCCCTCGCGCCGGAGGTCATGGTCGATGGCACGCGATTTGCGGTCACCCGGCCGAGGCCTTCGATCGACGAGTTGCTCGCCGCCGAGCGGTTTCCGCCCTGGCAAGAGCCGGTAAAGTCTTAAGCGCAAGCGAAAGGACGGCGATGGACGCCAGCCAGACCACCACCTTCCAAGCCCCCGGCCTCAGCCGCAAGATCAGCTTGGCGTGGCTGGCGCTGGCCTGGGAAGGCCTGTGGCCGCGGCTGGTGCCGGTCCTGTCGTTCGTGGCGCTGTTCATTGCCGCCGCCCATCTCGATCTGTTCGCCGGCCTCGACCCCTGGGTCCATACCGGCATCCTGGCCGCCCTCGCGCTGGCCCTGATCGGTCTCGGCTGGTGGCGCGTGCGCGATTTCGCGCTACCCACGCAGGAAGCCGCGATCCGCCGCCTCGAACGCGACAGCGGCGTGCCGCACCGGCCGCTGGTGGCGGTGCAGGACCGCCTGGCCGCCGGCGAATCCGATCCGATGTCGTCGGCCCTGTGGGAGGCGCATCGCCGTCGCGAGGCCGAGCGCCTGGCTGGGCTCAGCAACAAGCCGGCCCATCCCGGCCTCGCCGTGCTCGACACCTGGGCGCTGCGCTTCGTGCCGCTGCTGGCCCTGGTCGTTGCCATCGCCGTCGCCGGCGGCTGGCGCAGCGATCGCATGGCTGCCGCCTTCACGCCGGCCTTCCCGCCGCCGCCGCCGGTTGTCGCCAACCTTTGGATCGCGCCGCCCGCCTATACCGGCAAGCCGCCGATCTATCTGGACATGGCCGACAAGGACAAGGTCCTGCGTGTGCCCGTCGGCAGCAAGCTCGCGGGCTTCGTCGACGACGTGCGCGGCCGCAAGCCGCCGCAGCTCAAGATCGACGGCAACGGCACCGAGTTCGCCACCGTCGGCAAGGGCAAGTACCAGGTCGAGCAGGTCATCACCGAGGGCAAGCAGATCACGCTCCAGGCGCGCGGCGACGAGCAGGCGCGCTGGAAGCTGCATGTCATCCCCGACCTCGCGCCGACCATCGAGTTCGCCAAGCCGATCGGTGTCGACAAGTGGTCGACCAAGATCGAGTACATCGCCGGCGACGACTTCGGTGTGACCGGCGTGCAGCTCCAGATCCGCCTGCATGGTAGCGTGCTGGGCGACGACATGCTGAGCGGCGACGAGGAGCCTGAGGTCATCCGCCTCGACCTGCCGGTCGCCGGCAACACCAAGAAGGTCGCCGATACTTTCGTGCGCGACCTCACCAGCCATCCCTGGGCCGGTCTCAAGGTCACGGTGATGCTGTTCGCCACCGATGCGCTGGGTCAGAAGGGGCGCAGCTCCGTCGAGACCTTCCTGCTGCCCGAGCGCGTGTTCAACGATCCCACCGCCCGTGCGCTGATCGTCCTGCGCAAGGCGCTGACGCGCGACCCGAAAGCCTACCGCCTCGACGTCGCCGACGGCATGCGCCTGGTCCAGGCCAAGCCCGAGAGCTACCGCAACGACGCCGTGGTCCAGCTCGGCCTGCGTGTCGGCGCGGCGCGGCTCGCCCAGAACGGCGACAAGGAAAACATCACCGAGACCCAGAAGCTTCTGTGGGATCTCGCGATGCGCCTCGAGAACGGCTCGATGACCGACGCCGAGCGCGCGCTCGAGCAGGCGCGCCAGGAGCTGCGCGACGCCATGCAGCGCAATGCCGGCGACGAGGAGATCGAGCGCCTGATCCAGCAGCTCTACGACGCCATGGGGCGTTGGCAGAAGGAACTCGCCGAGCGCATGCAGGATCCCGAGGAACGTCGCCGCATGCAGGAGCAGGCGGAAAAGATGGATCCCAACAACACCATCACCGGCGACGACCTGCAGAAGATGCTGGATAAGATCCGCGAGATGGCCAAGAACGGCCAGCGCGAGGAAGCCAAGCGCCTGCTCGAAGAGCTGCGCAAGATGATGGAGAACGCGACCCCGATGCTGGCCCAGCCCGGCCAGCAGCGTCAGCCGGGGCAGCGCGGGCAGCAGGGCCAGGGCAATCAGCAGGGCCGCGAGATGATGAACCAGCTCGACCGTCTGTCGCGCCGCCAGAACCAGCTTCTGGGCGAGAGCGAGCGCGAGGGCCGTCAGCAGCAGGGCCGCCAGGGTCAGCAGGGCCAGCGCCAGCAAGGGCAGCAGGGGCAACAGGGCCAGCAGGGTCAGCAAGGCCAACAGGGCCAGCGCGGCCAGCAGGGGCAAGGCGGCCAGCAGCCGGGCGACGGGCAGTGGGGCGAGCAGCAGCGCGGCCAACAGGAAGGCCTGCGCCGTCAGCTCGGCGACTTCATGAACAAGCTGGACGAGAACGGCATGGGCATGTCGGAGTCGCTGGGCCGTGCCGAGCGCAACATGCGCGAGGCCGAGGATGCCCTGCGCCGCGGCGATCCGCGCGAGGCCTCACGGTCCCAGCGCCGGGCGCTCGACAACCTGCAGCAGGGCATGACCGACATGGCCGAGCAGATGCGCCAGCGCGGGCCCGGCAACAACCAGGACATCGCCGAGATCGAGGAGCGCGAGAAGCGCAGCGAGGACCGCGATCCGCTAGGCCGCTCCGACGGCAACTACGGCGACGCGGTCGACACCGGCGTCGACAAGGTGCCGCTGGAGCTCGAGCGCCAGAAGAGCCGCGAGATTCTCGACGAGCTGCGCCGCCGCGCCGGCGAGCAGCGGCCGAAGGACGAGCTCGACTACATCGACCGTCTGCTCAAGACGTACTGACGCCGTGCGGTTTGCCGTCGCCTCGGCCGCCGCGATCATGGTCGTCGCGGCCGGTGCGGCCGTGGGCCAGAGCCAGATGGAGCTGAACGCCCAGGCTGCCGCCGACCTGCGCAAGTCGGACCAGCAGTTGAACGCCGTCTACAACAAGCTGCGGGCCAAGATCTCCGACGCCGGCAAGAAGAGCCTGCAGGCTGCGCAGCAATCATGGCTGCGCTTTCGCGACCAGGAATGCGAGTTCGAGACCATGGGCACCGTCGGTGGCACCATCCACTCGATGATCGTCGCCATATGCCTGACCCGACTGACCGATCAGCGCATCAAGGACCTCGAGGCCCAGCTGAACTGCAAGGAGGGCGACCTCTCCTGCGGCGGGCAGTAGTCTTGCTGGGGGCGCGCCACTGGAGTGGCGCGTCCCCGGCTACGTCGCCGCTTTCTCCACCACCCCTATATACGGCAGCCCGCGGAAGCGGTGCGCCCAGTCGAGCCCGTAGCCGACCAGGAACTCGTCGCCGCACTGGAAGCCGACGAAGTCGGCGTCGAGCTGGGCGATCCGCTTGCCGGGCTTTTCGAGCAAGGTGCAGACCGACACGTGCTTGGCGCCGCGCTCCAGCAGAAGGTTCTTGGCGAAGCTGAGCGTCAGGCCCGATTCCAGGATGTCGTCGACCAGCAGCACCTCGCGCTGGCGCACGTCGTCGACGATGTCGCGCACGACCTTCACTCGCCCGCTGGTCTCGGTCTTCACGCCGTAGCTCGACAGGGTCAGGAAATCCATCGACCAGTCGGCGCCGGCGCGGCTCAGCGCGCGGATCAGGTCGGCGGCGAAGACGAAGCTTCCTTTCAGCACCGACACGACGAGCGTGTCGGCCGGCAGCTTGGCGGCGAGTTCGCCTGCCATGACATCGACGCGGGCGGCGATTTCGGCGGCGGAGAAGCGGACGGTGACAGTGGGACGGCCGGGCATGGATCGCTCGCTGGTCGATGATAGTTGTGACGACGCCATTAGAGCACATTCCGTCCGGGCTGGAATCGGCCGAACGGCAGGTGTCTGGTCCAACCGCTCTATTGCCTGAAAAAGCCGCGCAAGGCGTCGATATGAAGGGCGGCGCGCCACTCGGGCGGCAGGACGCTCAGGATCTCGCCGCGGAAGGCATAGGCGGCGATGACCAGCACGATCACCGCGAGGCCGGCAATCGACAGCCATTGGCCCCACTGCGGCTTGGGGATGGGCGTGGCGAGCGCGGGCAGCCCGGAATTGTAGCTCGGCGGCCTGATCACGAAGTCGGGGATGGGGCGCGGCGGAGGCGGAACCAGCATATCGGCCGGTGCCGGCCGTTCGCGCCAGCGATGGCTGCAGCGGGCGCATTGAACGGTGCGGCCGGTCGGGCCAATCGCCAGCGGATCGACGGCATAGCGCGCGCCGCAATTGGGACAGGTGACCTGCATGGCTTGCGGCCGGACATTAGAGCGGAATCTCATCGGATGGAACTGCAAGGATTTGAGCGCAGCGGCACTGCGTCGTTGCACGGCATCAACTGGACGGATTGTGCCCGAGGCCACTAAAAGTGGGCCCACAATGCTCGGCCTCCGGCTACGTTCGCTCTTCTTCAACGTCGGCTGGTACGTCGGGTCGACGGCCATCGCCATCATCGGCATGCCGATCCTCCTGCTGCCGCGGCGCGCCAACATCGCCTGGGCGAATGTGTGGATCGATTTCTGCCTGTGGTGGGCGAAGGTCACCTGCCGCATCACCCATCGCGTGAGGGGCCTGGAGAACAGGCCGGCGGGACCGGTCATCCTCGCCTGCAAGCATCAATCGTCGTGGGAGACGCTGGCCTTCCATCGCCTGTTCCCCAACGCTGCGACGGTGCTGAAGCGCGAGCTGCTTTTCATCCCCGTCGTGGGCTGGGCGATGGCGCGGGCCGGCAACATCGCGGTCGAGCGCGGCGATGGGCCGAAGGCGTTGCGCAGCCTCCTGCGCCAGGCCAAGGCCGCGATCGCCGAGGGGCGCTCGATCCTGATCTATCCGGAAGGCACGCGCACGCCGGTCGGCTCGTCGCTGCCCTATCACGCGGGCACCGCGGCGCTCTATCGCCAGCTCGGCGTACCGGTCGTGCCGGTGGCGCTCAATTCGGGCGTGTTCTGGGGCCGCCGCAAGTTCATCAAGTGGCCCGGCGTTATCGAGGTCGAGGTCCTCGATCCCATCCCGCCGGGCCTCGATCGCGAGACCTTCATGACGACCCTGCGCGAGCGCATCGAAGGGGCGACCCAGCGGTTGGTGGCCGACGCCAAGCGCCTTTCCTAGCCGGGGCCTCGTCAGAGGCTTTGACGGTGACAGCATTGCCTGCACGTCGGTCGAGAGACGCAAGCCGTGGTGTGGCGGCGGTGGCGGCTCCCAGATATGGCCCCTCCTGGAGCCTCAAAAGTCGCAATAAAAGAACCCAGCTTCGCCGGCGGCATTGCTATGTCGAAGAGACTGAAGTTATTGACAAGCACGGCGGTTCTCAGTAGAGTGCGAGCGTCCGTCGCTCCCTGCATCCTTTCGGCAAAGCCGAGAGGCGGCTCTGACGAGCCGCTCGGGCAATCGAATCGGCTTGGAGTTCTCTGTATGTTCTGATATTATATTTGGCCGTTTGGGCGCGACGTAGCCTTGGCACGGCGGCGGCGATACCCAAGTTTGGTGGCCGCGTACCCCCTAGGCCTAGGGGCTGAGGGGCAGGCGTACCACCAGGCTGTCGGGCGGAAATACCGGAAATACCGGAAAATCCGAAACCCGTCGCTAACTGGGCTGTGAACGATGGATTGGGCTCCGGTCTCCCAGCGCATCTGGGACATGAAATACCGTTTCCGCGACGCCTCTGGGGCGGCGGACGCCGACATGGACGCGACCTGGTGGCGGGTCGCCCGCGCGCTGGCGGCACCTGAACGCGATCCCGAACTGTGGGCCGGGCGCTTCCACGAGGCGCTCCAGGGCTTCAAGTTCCTGCCGGCCGGTCGGGTGATCGCCGGCGCCGGCACGGGCCGCACCGTCACGCTCTTCAACTGCTTCGTCATGGGCGCCATTCCCGACGACATGTCGGGCATCTTCGAGAACCTGCGCGAGGCCGCCCTCACCATGCAGCAGGGCGGCGGTATCGGGCACGATTTCTCGACGCTGCGTCCGCGCGGCGCTCCGGTGCTGGGCGTCGGCGCCGACGCTTCTGGCCCGCTCTCGTTCATGGACGTCTGGGATTCGATGTGCCGCACCATCATGAGCGCGGGCAGCCGCCGCGGCGCCATGATGGCGACGCTGCGCTGCGACCATCCCGACATCGAGGACTTCGTCGACGCCAAGCGCGATCCCAAGCGGCTGCGGATGTTCAACGTCTCGGTGCTGATCACCGACGCCTTCATGAAGGCGGTCAAGGAGGACGCCGACTGGGACCTCGTGTTCGGCGGCAAGGTCTTCCGCACCGTAAAGGCGAAGGCGCTGTGGGAGCGCATCATGCGCGGGACCTACGAGGTCGCCGAGCCGGGCGTGATCTTCATCGATCGCGTCAATCGGCGGAACAACCTGCACTACTGCGAGAGCATCCAGGCGACGAACCCGTGCGTCACCGCCGACAGTTGGATCCACACCTCGGTCGGGCCTCGACAAGTGAGCGACCTGGTTGGCCGGCCGTTCGTCGCCCGCGTCGACGGCAAGGACTTCGAGAGCGGCGCTGCCGGGTTCTTTGCGACCGGCGTCAAGCCTGTTCGCCGGCTGCGGACCAAGGCGGGCCACAGCCTGCGTCTGACGGACGATCATCTGGTGCTGAAGGTCGATCGCCTTACGCGCTGGTCGCGAGACACCCAGTGGATTGCCGCCTCGGCGCTGAAGCCGGGAGATCAGATTGTACTGCACGATCATCGCGCGGCACCGCAGTGGCCGGGCGATCACAACGAAGCAGAAGGCTATCTGCTTGGCCTGTTGCTGGGCGATGGAACTCTGAAGCAGGACAAGGCGGTCATCAGCGTCTGGCGGCCAGCGCAGGTGGCCAACGGTGTGGCGATGCGTGCCGGCGTGGACGGCGTCATGGAAGCCGCTCTGGCCGCGGCGCAGACCTTGCCGCATCGCGCCGATTTTGCCGGTTGGGTCGAGGTGAAAGGGCGCGACGAGTGGCGGCTGTCTCTGGGTGCCGTCAAGGCGCTGGCAGCGTCGTTCGGCATGGCGCCGGGCAACAAGACGCTCACCGCGGCGATGGAAAAGACCTCGTCCGATTTCCACCGCGGCCTGTTGCGCGGCCTGTTCGACAGCGACGGCTCGGTGCAGGGCACGCAGGCGAAAGGCGTCAGCGTACGATTGAGCCAGAACAACTTGGCGACGCTGGAAACGGTCCAGCGCATGTTGCTGCGGCTGGGCATTGCTTCCTCGATCTATCGGGAGCGGCGTCCGGCAGGCCACAGGGCGCTGCCTGACGGCAGCGGCGGCCAGCGCCTCTACGATTGTGCCGCCCACCATGAGCTGGTGATTGCAGGCGACGGCGTCGGCATGTTCGCCGAGCATGTCGGCTTCGCCGATGGCGATAAGGCGCTGCGGCTCAGCAGTCTGCTGTCGGCCTATCGTCGGATGCCCAATCGCGAGCGTTTTGTCGTCGAGATCGACAGCGTCGAATCCGACGGGACGGCGGAGGTCTACGACGCGCAAATTCCTGGCATCAACGCCTTCGATGCCAATGGCCTGTACGTCCACAATTGTGGCGAACAGCCGTTGCCGCCGTATGGCGCCTGCCTGCTCGGCTCGATCAATCTTGCCATGCTGGTCAAGGAGCCGTTCACGCCGCGCGCGCGGCTCGACGCCGAGGCGCTCGAGCGGCTGGTGCCGCTCGCGGTGCGCATGCTCGACAACGTGATCGACGTCTCGCGCTTCCCTCTGCCGCAGCAGGAGAGGGAAGCCAAGGCCAAGCGGCGCATCGGGCTCGGCGTCACCGGTCTCGCCGATGCGCTGATCTTCTGCGGCGTGCGCTACGGCTCGCCCGAGGCCGAGACGCTGACGCGCGAGTGGCTGGGCGCCGTGCAGCGGCTGTCCTACCTGGCGTCGGCCGACATCGCCGCGGAGAAGGGCAGCTTCCCGCTCTACGACCGCGCGCGTTATCTCGCCGGCGAGACGGTGAAGGCGCTGCCCGACGAGGTGCGTTCGGCGATCGGCCGCTACGGCATCCGCAATGCGCTGCTGAACTCGATCGCGCCCACCGGCACGATCTCGCTGCTCGCCGATAACGTCTCCTCCGGCATCGAGCCGGTGTTCGCCTTCTCCTTCGTGCGTCATGTGCTGCAGCCAGACGGCAGCAAGCGCGAGGAGAGCGTCGAGGATCATGCGATGCGCGTGTGGCGTTCGCTCAAGGGCAACGAGCCGCCGCCGGCCGACATTTTCGTCGATGCCCAGACGCTCAGCCCGGCCGATCACCTGGCGATGCAGGCGGCCGCGCAGGACTACGTCGACAGCTCGATCTCCAAGACCATCAACCTGCCGCGCGATATCTCCTTCGAAGCCTTCAAGGACGTCTACGAGGAGGCCTATGCGACGGGTTGCAAGGGCTGCACGACTTATCGACCCAATGACGTGACCGGCGCGGTGCTGGAGGTCAAGCCGCCCTCCGCTCCTGCGGAGCTACGGGCGGCGAGCGTCGTCTACATCGCCCAGCCGCTCGACCGGCCGGAGGACCTGCCGGGCCGCACCTACAAGATCAAATGGCCGGGCAGCGACCATGCGATCTACATCACCATCAACGACGTGATGCAGGACGGCCGTCGCCGGCCGTTCGAGATCTTCATCAACTCCAAGAACATGGAGCACTACGCCTGGACCGTGGCGCTGACCCGCATGATCTCGGCGGTGTTCCGCCGCGGCGGCGACGTGTCGTTCGTGGTCGAGGAACTGAAGGCGGTGTTCGACCCGCGCGGCGGGCAATGGATGGAGGGCCGCTACGTGCCCTCGCTGCTGGCCGCGATCGGCGGCGTGATCGAGCGGCACCTGGTCGAGATCGGCTTCCTGGCGCCGGCCGACCAGCCGCGCATCACCGAGGCTGCCGAGCAGCGCCTGCGTCTCGCCGCGGGCGCGCGCGAGCCGGGAGAAGGGGCGGCACCAGCCGCCGCCCTCGGCCAATGCCCCAATTGCGGCGCCGCCGCGCTGACGCACCAGGAAGGCTGCGACGTCTGCCTGAACTGCGGCTACTCGCGCTGCGGTTAGTCATACGCGGACCGCGGGCGTCCCGCCCGCTCATGATGAGGCGGGCGAGACGCCCGCGGTCCGAATATGAATCACCCAAGCTCGAGTTGAACCCCCGCGGCCTTGCTGACGCCGGCCCACAGGACGGCGAACTCGCCGATGAAGTTGGTGTACTCGGCCGGCGTCATCGGCTTGTCGCCGGGCAGCAGCACGACCTCCTTGAATCGCTCGACGACCTCGGGCGCCTTGTAGGCCTTCTGCAGCTCCTCGTAGAGCCTGGCGGTGACTTCGGGCGCCATGCCCTTGGGGCCGGAGACGCCGACCCAGGTCGAGGTCGTGAGCTTGGCGAAGCCCTGCTCGGCGAAGGTCGGCGCATTGGGGTAGAGGTCGATGCGCTTCTCCGAGCTGACCGCGAGCAGCTTCACCTTGCCCGAGTTGATGTGCGGCACGTTGGTGGTGATGGGATCGAACATCGACGGGATGGCGCCCGCCAGCATGTCCTGCAGCGACGGCGCCGAGCCGCGATAGGGCACGTGCTTCAGCTTGATGCCGGCCTCGCTCGACAGCAGTTCGCCCATCAGATGGGTGTTGGAGCCGATGCCCGAGCTGCCGAAGGCGATCTGGTCGGGCTTGGCCTTGGCGTCGGCGATGTAGTCGGCGAGCGTCCTGTAGGGCGAGTCGGCCGGCACGATCAGGACGTTCGGCGTGTGGCCGATCAGCGTGACGTGGCTGAAGTCGGTGACCACGTTGTACGGCAGCTTTGGATAGATGCCGGGCGCAATGCCCAGCGGCGAGGCATGGGAGATCACCAGCGTATAGCCGTCGGGAGCGGCCCTGGCCGCCAGGTCGGAGCCGATCGTGCCGCCAGCGCCCGGCTTGTTCTCGACCACCACCTGCTGGCCGAGGCCGGCACTGAGCTTGGGCGCCAGGATGCGTGAAATCGTGTCGGCCGTGCCGCCGGGCGGGAAGGTGGCAATGAGCTTGATCGGCTGCTTGGAGGGCCAGCCGGGGCTCGCCTTGACAGCGGGCGCGGCCAGGGCCGATCCAAGGGTTGCGGCCGAGGCGGCAAGGACGGTACGGCGGGTAAGTTTCATTGGGCGCGCTCCTGTTTGTGCGCCCAATCGCTGCAATGGCTGTGCCACCCCTCGCGGATCAGCCCTTGATTTGACATAAGAGTGACCGCAAATCCGGCCCAGATACCCTGGAGCGGGGCACACTGGAGGACGAATGAGTCGGCGGACGATCCTGGCGGCGATGTTG
This sequence comes from Rhodospirillales bacterium, assembly GCA_016185145.1. Lineage (GTDB taxonomy): Bacteria > Pseudomonadota > Alphaproteobacteria > Reyranellales > Reyranellaceae > Reyranella. The sequence goes on from JACPOB010000118.1 coordinate 17,308, forward strand.
TTGATGGCGGGTGCCCTGGCGGGCGGCCAGGCTGCATTGGCGCAGCCCTTGCCGACCGACCGCAGCGATCTCGCCTATTCCTACGCTCCGCTGGTCAAGCGCGTGTCGCCGGCCGTGGTCAACATCTATACGACCACGACCGCCCGCGCGCAGCGCCGCCTGCCGTTCCCGTTCCCCGGCATGCCGCTGCCGCCGCAGGCCGGCGAGCGGGTGCAGAACTCGCTGGGTTCGGGCGTGATCGTGCGGCCCGACGGGCTGATCGTGACCAACGCCCACGTCGTGAAGGGCGCCGAGGAGATCCGCGTCGTGCTGGCCGACCGGCGTGAGCTCGAGGCCAAGCTGCTCACCCAGGACGAGCGCTACGACCTCGCCCTGCTGCGCATCGACGCCGACGGCGAGAAGTTCCCGTTTCTCGAGATGCGCGATTCCGATTCGGTCGAGGTCGGCGACATCGTGCTGGCGATCGGCAATCCCTTCGGCCTGAACCAGACCGTCACCAGCGGCATCATCTCGGCGGTGGCGCGCTCGGCGGGCGGCGTCAACGATTCCAATTTCTTCATCCAGACCGACGCCGCCATCAATCCCGGCAACTCCGGCGGCGCGCTGGTCAGCCTCGACGGGCGGCTGATCGGCATCAACACCGCGATCTATTCGCAGACCGGCGGCTCGGTCGGCATCGGCTTCGCCACGCCGTCAAACATCGTGACCCGCATGGTGTCGCTCGGCGAGAGCGGCGGACGCATCGTGCGGCCGTGGCTCGGCATCAACATGCAGCGCGTCACGCCCGACCTCGCCGCCGGCTTCGGCCTGGCGCGGCCGGCGGGCCTCGTCGTCAAGGAGGTCCATCCCGGCGGTCCCGGCTACAAGGCCGGACTGAAGCGCAACGACGTCATCGTGGCGTTGCGCGACCTGCCGATCGACGACGAGGCGAGCCTGCGCTTCCGGCTCGCCACGCTGTCGGTCGACACCGTCGTTCCGGTGAAGGTCATCCGCAGCGGCAAGGAAGTGGTGGTCGACCTGAAGCTCGCTGCGCCGCCCGAGGACCCGCCGCGCGATCGCTCGCTGCTCGAAGGCCGCCAGCCGTTGAGCGGCGCCGGCGTCGTCAACATGTCGCCCGCCGTCGCCGACGAACTCGGCCTGGTCGAGTACCGACCCGGCGTCATCGTCATCGAGATCAAGCCTGGCGCCTATGCCAGCCGCTTCGTGCGGCCGGGCGACATGATCGTCGCGGTCAACGGGCAGGACGTGAAGAACGTCGCCGAGCTCAAAAAGAGGATCACGGGCGGCGTGTCGAGCGTCACCATCAGCCGCGAGGGCATGGTGAATACCGTCCAGTTTCGTTGACGCAGTGCGCTGACGCAGTGCCCGCCGAGCTTTTCGCCTCGCTCGCCCCGACACCGCTCGCCGAACGCCTGCGGCCCAAGACGCTGGGCGACATCCTGGGCCAGGAGCATCTGCTCGGGCCGGAAGGCCCGCTCGGCCGTATGCTGGCGGCGCGCAAGCTCGGCTCGGCGATCCTGTGGGGGCCGCCGGGCTGCGGCAAGACGACGATCGCCCGCCTGCTGGCCGAGCAGACCGATCTGCATTTCGAGCCCCTGTCGGCGGTGTTCTCCGGCGTCGCCGACCTTCGCCGGGTCTTCGAGGCCGCCCGCCAACGCCGCCGCGACGGCAAGGGCACGCTGCTGTTCGTCGACGAGATCCATCGCTTCAACCGCGCCCAGCAGGACGGCTTCCTGCCCTACGTCGAGGACGGCACGGTGACGCTGGTCGGCGCCACCACCGAGAACCCGTCGTTCGAGCTCAACGCCGCGCTGCTGTCGCGCTGCCAGGTGCTGGTGTTGAAGCGGCTCGACGATTCGGCGCTCGGGCAGTTGCTGGAGCGCGCCGAGGCCGCATTGGGCAGGAAACTGCCGATCGACGAGGAGGGCCGGCAGGCGATCTTCGCCATGGCCGACGGCGACGGCCGCTACCTGATCACGCTCGCCGAGCAGCTTGCCGGGCTCAAGGAGAAGGGGCCGGTGCCGCCAGCGCGCCTGGCGACGCTGCTGCAGAAGCGCGCGCCGCTCTACGACAAGGCGCAGGAAGCCCACTACAACCTGATCAGCGCCCTGCACAAATCCCTGCGCGGTTCGGACGTCGATGCCGCGCTCTACTGGTTCGCGCGCATGCTCGATGGCGGCGAGGATCCGAAATACATCGCCCGCCGCCTGGTGCGCTTCGCCGTCGAGGATATCGGCATGGCCGATCCAAATGCGCTCACCCAGACGCTGGCGGCGTGGGACACCTACGACCGGCTGGGCTCGCCTGAAGGCGAGCTCGCGATCGCCCAGGCGGTGATCTATCTCGGCACCGCGCCGAAATCGAACGCGGGCTACGTCGCCTTCGGCGCCGCCAAGCGCGCGGCCAAGGAGCACGGCTCGCTGACGCCGCCGATGCACATCCTGAACGCGCCGACGCGGCTGATGAAGGATCTCGGCTATGCCAAGGGCTACGAGTACGACCACAACGCTGAGGACGGCTTCTCGGGGCAGAACTACTTCCCCGACGGCATGGCGCGCGAGGAGTTCTACCAGCCCGTCGAACGCGGCTTCGAGCGCGAGATCCTGAAGCGCCTGGAGTACTGGAAGAAGCTCAGGGGAAAGAAGCGGTAGTGTTCTTGCCGGACCGCGGGCCTGGAGGCCCGCGGTCCGGCAAGATCAAGGCTTCGCCATCGCCCGGACGACACGGCGGTCGCGGCCGTAGACGTCGTCGCGGAAGGTCGGCATGCCAGCCGCGTCGGCGGTCACCGTGCGGTATGTCACGTAGAGCGTGATCGGCTCGGGAAACGTGTAGTGCGCCTGCTGGCCGGCATCGATCACCTGGCGCACCCGCTCCTTGCTGAAGCCGTTCCTGCCGCCGAACGCCTTCTCGACGAAGTCGAGCGGGTTCTGCAGGCGGATGCAGCCATGGCTGAAGTTGCGGCTGCCCTCGGTGAACAGCCAGCGGCTCGCCGTGTCGTGCATGTAGATCCCGTACCTGTTGGCGAACGGGAAGAAGATGTAGCCCAGCGCATTGCCGGCTCCCGGATCCTGTCGGATGCGGTAGGGGAAGGCTTTCGGATGGATCGAGCTCCAGTCGATCGAGGCGGGATCGATCTCGGTGTCGTCGCTCCAGTTCTCGAAGATCTTGAAGCCCGCGGCCTGCAGCGCGTTGGGATCGCGGCGCAGCATCGGCAGGTATTCCTCGCCCGAGATCGACTGCGGCACCGTCCAGTAGGGGTTGGTCTGGAAGCCGCGCATGGTCGACTGGATCTCGGGCGTCGGGTCCTTGGGCGTGCCGACGATCACCAGGCTCTGGAACGCGACCTTGCCGTCGTCGACGAACATCATCGAATAGTCGCCGGCATTGACGAAGACATAGCGGCTGCCGAGGTCGGCCGGCAGCCAGCGCCGCCGCTCGAGGTTGGCGATGATCTGGTCGATGCGCTCGTCGATCGTGGTGTTGAGCGACTGCGTGGTCTTGGCGCCGATGATGCCGTCGACCGTCAGCCCCTTGGTCTCCTGGTAGGATTTGACGACAGCCGCCAGCGGCTCGTCGTAGAGCTCGGGCGCCGCGCCCTCGGCCGGCTCGGGCACGGTGAGATCGAGCTCGCTGAGCCGCTTGCGCAGGATCGGCACGCGCGGATCGGTCATGCCGGGCTTCAGGAGATTGCCGTCGGGCAGCTGCGTGAAGATCGCCTTGCCGCGCTTGTCGCGCCACACGGCGAGCGACTTCTGCAGCGCCGGGTAGTCGCCCTTGGGGGCAAGGCCGGCGAGCCAGGCGGCGAAGTCGCCGGCTTCGGCGGCGGCCTTCAGCAAGTCGGCGCGCTCGACCTTGCGCTGGATGATGTCGATGTCCTTGTCGACTCGGTTGGCGCGCACGCGGCCGGTCGACAGGTCGCTGGCATAGGCGACGAAAGCCGCCGTCAGCAGGGTCTCGGTTGCGGGATCGGTGCCCGCCTCGACCGCCTTCTCGACCTCGGCGAGCCCGTACCACTTGGGGTCGAGTCCATGGTCTGCCGCACTGCGAATCGCCTTGACCAGGGCATCGGCGCGGGCGCGGTTGGCGCTCGAACCGGTCCAAAGAGTGTCATTGGCAAGGGCGGGAAGGGATCCCGAAAGGGGGATCAGGAACGCCAGCAACGCGGCGAAAAAGCGAAGGCGAATCACGCCGCGTGTATAGCAGGAAACGTCCGATTCGTCCATTGAGAGGCGAAGCCATGGGCCTGCAGGAAAGCCAGCAAATCCGCGGTTGCACGCTGTTTCAGCTCGGCTGTGCCGCCGCCCGCACGGGCGCCCTTGGTGACGCAGTGCCGGCGCGCCCAGGCCTGGTATTCCGGTTCGCTCATCGCCCGGCCGGCGGCGACCACGAAGTGGCGCCCGTCATCCTCGATGAAGTTCGTACAGCACGACCAGTTCTCGGCGTCCTTGATGTCGAACACCGGCCCGACCGATTCCCAGCCGTGATGGGCGTTGCCGTAGACCTTGACCTTGATGCGCTGATTGCCGGCTGCCCGCATGCGTTCGGCATACTCGACGGCCAGCGGCGCCGGCGTGTAGTCGTCGCGCGCCGCCAGCATGAAGAACATCGGCTTGCCGTGGGTCGTCGGATCGCGGTGCTGGGCGGTGGCGCCCGGGCAGATCGCGACGTGCAGGTCGAACAGGTGCGTAAAACCGTTGCGCCAGCGCTGGCGAACGGCCATGGCGGCATTGAGCGTGGCGCCGCCGCCCTTGGACACGCCCATGATGCCGATCCGCTCGGGATCGATGCGCGGGTCGGCGCGCAGCAGGGCAAGGGCTGCGAAGGCGTCGCCCTCCATCTGGGCGGCCGACACCAGGGTCTGGTCGGCCACCGTGCGGCGCACGCCCCGGCCGGTGAAGCTGTCGACGATCAGGGCGGCAACGCCCGCCTCGTTCAACGCCTGGGCATAGAAATGCTCGCGATGGCGCTGCACGCCCGCGCTCGAGGTCAGGATCACCATGCAGGATGCCGGACCGCTGGCTTCGGGCAGATGCAGGGTGGCCGTCAGCCGCGCCGGCCGGCAGGCGGCGGGGTGATCGAAGGTCAGGGTGTCGAACGCCAGCGATTCCATGGACCCTGTTTACCTTGTCCCGTAGGTTGCGCGCCATGAGCGCCAGCCCCAAGGTCCAGACCCGAGCCGTCGCCGACGACGAGGCCGGCCTGCGGCTCGATCGCTGGTTCCAGCGGCACTTCCCCGAGCTGGGCCACGGCGCCCTGCAGAAGCTTTTGCGCACCGGCCAGGTCCGCATCGACGGCAAGCGGGCCGAGGGCAAGAACCGGGTCGAGCCCGGCCAGACCATCCGCCTGCCGCCCGGCGTCACCGCGGCGCCGTCGCCCAAGCCGCGTGAGATCCCGACCGTGTCGGACCGCGATGCCCAGGAGATCCGCGGCCTCGTCATACACAAGGACGACCAGGTGATCGTGCTGAACAAGCCGCCGGGACTGGCGGTGCAGGGCGGCACGGGCACCGAGCGCCATGTCGACGGCATGCTCGATGCGCTGCGGTTCGGCTACGACGAGCGGCCGCGACTGGTCCACCGCCTGGACAAGGACACATCGGGTCTGCTGCTGATCGCCCGTACCGGATTGGCGGCACGGCGCCTCGGCGATTCCTTCCGCGACCGTGAGACCGAGAAGCTCTACTGGGCCGTGGTGGTTGGCATGCCGCCGCGTCCGGAGGGTGCCATCGATCTGCCGCTTGCCAAGCGTCCCGGCGCGCGCGACCGCGAGCTGATGCAGGTCGACCACGAGAACGGCCAGAAGGCCCTGACCCACTTCCGCGTGCTCGACCATGCCGGCAAGCGTGCGGCTCTGCTGGCGCTCTGGCCGCGCACCGGCCGCACGCACCAGCTGCGCGTTCACTGCGCGGCGATGGGCTGCCCGATCCTGGGCGACGGCAAGTATGGCGGCGAGGAAGCGCTGTTGTCGGCGGTCGCCGATGCCCGCCGCCTGCACCTTCATGCCCGTCGCCTCGTCCTGCCGCATCCCTCGGGCAAGGGCGAGCTGGCAATCGATGCACAGCCGCCGCCTCACTTCCGCCGTACCGTTGAAGCATTCGGCTTCTCGTTTGACGGAGTTTGAGCGAGAATCAGCGGGTAATGCGCGTTCCCTGGAAGCGGTTGACCTGGATTCTCGCGGCGGCTGTCCCCGTCGCCGCGGTGGCCGGGATCATTTGGGTCGGTACGCGCGATCTGTCCCGTTTCCAGGGCCGGATGATCGAGCAGGTTCGCAAGGTGACCGGCCGCGAGCTCGCCGCCCGCGTGCCGCTCGGCATCAAGCTCGGCACCGAGCCCGCCATGGTGGCGGAGGGCGTCACGCTCACCAACGCGAGCTGGGGCTCGCGCCCGGAACTCGCGCGGGTGCGCAAGCTCACCCTGTTCCTCGATCCGGTGTCTCTGTTCCTGGGTGAGATCAAGATCGGCCGCGTCCTGCTCGAAGGCGCCGACATCCTGGTCGAGCGCAACGAGGTCGGCGACACCAACCTCGACATGCTGCCGCCGCCCGACGGCTCGGGCCCGCATCCCGGCGAGAACCGGTCGCTCAGGCTGCGCACGGCGCCCGCCTTTCCCTGGATCGGCACGATCGACGTGCGCGACTCGGTACTCACGATCGCCGAAGGGCAGGGCCGTCCGCCGGTGGTGCTGGAGATCCCGGCCGCGACCTTCAAGTCGTCGGCGCCCAACCAGCCGCTGCAGCTCGAGGGCAAGTTCGCCGCGCCTCAGGCCACGCCGCTCGAGCTCACCGGCACCGCCGGCTCGTTCGACGGTTGGATGAGGGGACTGCCCGGCAACATCGATGTGCAGGGCGGCTTCGGCGGCGGCAAGATCGCGATCAAGGGCAGCGTCAACGCCAAGGGCACCAATTTGGCCATTACGTCGGAAGGTCCCGACGTCTCGGTGTTCGGGCCCTATGTGCGCCTGCCGGTGCCGGCCGGCGGTCCGTACGTGCTGAATGCCAAGGCCGGCACTCTGCGCAGCAGCTTCAAGGTCGAGGTGACGACGCTGAAGGTCGGCTCCAGCGAGCTTGTCGGCGAGGCGCTGTTCCGTGTCGACCGCAAGGGCACGCCCACCGTGACTGTCAACGCCGACGTGAGCCGCCTCGACATCGGCGACCTCAAAGCTGCTCCCTCGGTGCCGCCTGCTGCCAATGCGGCGCAGGGACCACCGCCGCGGCTGGTGCCGACCATGCCGTTCCAGGCGAGCTGGCTCGGCCGCACCGCCATGTCGGTGACGGTGCGGCTGGGCGAGATCGTGGGGCTCGGCAGCAAGGTGCAGAACGCCTCGGTCACGCTGACCTCGGGCGAGACCCGCTTTGCCTTCCGCGCCGCCGCCACGGTCGGCGGCGGCTCCGCAGGCTTCGATCTCGTCTACGACCCCACCGGCCGTATCGGCCAGGCGACACTGACGGCGACGGCAAGCCGCGTGTCGCTCGCCGACCTCACGACGCTGCTGGGCTTCGACGTCGGACTGCGCGACGCGGTCGGCGACATCGACCTGCGCCTGCGTGGCGGCGGGCGCAATACGCGCGATGCGCTCAATTCGGCCAGCGGCTCGATCGAGGTCGCGGTCACCAAGGGCCAGTGGCCGCGCAGCCAGTTCGCCAATTGGCCGGGCGAGACGCAGCGCCTGCTGGGCGGCGGCGACACCGGCGTGCCGTTCAACTGCATCGCCGGCCGCTTCGATGTGAGCGGCGGCATTGCCTACTTGCGGCGACTGGTGGTCGACACGCCGCGCACGACCATGGTTGGCGGGGGCTATCTCAGCCTCAGGACTGAGGGCTTCGAGTTCGTCGTGGCACCCGAGGCCCGTGACAACCAGAACATCGCGCTCGCCGTGCCCTTGCGCGTCAAGGGTGGCAGCGGTCGCGAGACTGCCAGTGCGCTCGAGCCCAACCTTGCCCGCCTGCTCGTCGGTGCCGGCGTCGTGCCGAGCCTCAGCGCCCAGGTGAACCAGGCGGCGAAGCAGGCCAACGCCAATCCGTGCGCGATCGTGGCGCCGCGCGTCGAGGGCCTGCGCCCGGGCCTCCGGGCACAGCTGCCGGTGCCGTCGCCCGCCGACACGCGCCATCGCGGCGGCCGCCCGGCGCAGACGGCGGGACCGCAGCGCAGCCAGACGCGGCCGTGACCGAGAGACCCGACGAGCGCGTAGTGATCTCGTTCAGCAAGGCCAAGCTGACCGGGCTGGCCTTTCTAGCGGTCGTGGGTTTTCTCTTCTCTGCAGACGTCACCTCCTTCTTGGTCTGGCGTGTCGCGTCGTCGTTTTTCCAGATCGTTGGAAGCACGGTTGCAAGCCTGATGGTCGTGATGTCTGGAACGGCCCTGTGGCTTGCCATTGCGAAGCTGGTTGATCGAACCCCGGCACTGGTAATCGATAGTATGGGACTAACCGACCGAACAACCTTGCCCGCTGTGGGGCGGGTCGAGTGGACAGACGTGCGGACAGTACGCGTCTGGAGGTACTGGTTCGTGAACTATCTCTGCATTGATCTGCACGATCCTCGTCCTTTCGTCAGTCGCGGCAATGCCGTCCAACGTTTCATCAGGACGTCAGCCATGCGCTCTGGCGGCGGCGCCATTTGTCTCACGAGCCTGATGCTGGATATCCGCTTTGGCAGGCTGACACAGACCGTCAGGCGATTTTTTGACCAGGCCAAGGCTCCCTTGTCGATAACCCCATCGGGCGTGTAAGCCCTCGCCTCGATGAAGCGTTTCTACAAGGAGACGGCCGTCGACCTCGGCGATGGTGGCCATCGCGTCCTGCTCGACGGCAAACCCATGCGCACGCCGGCCAAAGCGGTGCTGGTGGTGCCGACCCGCGCCCTGGCCGAAGCGATCGCGGCCGAATGGGACGAGGTGCCGGACAAGGCCGACATCAACGTCTCGCATCTGCCGCTGACGCGGCTTGCGGCGACCGGCCACGACCGCGTGACGACGCAGCGCGCGCGGGTGATCGAGGACACTGCCAAATATGCGGGCTCGGACATGCTGTGCTACCGCGCCAGCGAGCCCGAGACCCTGGTGAAGCGCCAGCAGGAGACGTGGCAACCGCTGCTCGACTGGGCGGCCGAGCGCTACGGCGCGCGACTGGTCGTCGTCGAAGGGTTGGCCTTCGTCGACCAACCGGCCGACGCTGTCGCGCGCCTGCACGAGGCCGTTGCGGCGCACAGCGACCTTGGCCTGTCGGCGCTCTACAATCTCACGCACATATCGGGCTCGCTGATCGTGGCGCTGGCCGTTGCCGAGGGGCATCTTTCAGCGGCCGATGCGTTTGCCGCGGCCCAGCTCGACGAGCTCTATCAGATCGAGCGTTGGGGCGACGATCCGATCGCCACCAGGCGCCATGCAGGCATCAGGCACGACATCGACGCCAGCGCGCGCTTCCTCGCGCTGCTGGCTGAGCAGCGGTTGAAAGGATGACCATGACGGCGGGCGCAAAATTCCGAGAAGTGCTGGCGAGCAAGGGCCTCGTCGAGGCGATGGCGGCACACAGCCCGTTGTCGGCCATGCTGGTGGCCGAGGCGGGCTTCGACGCCATCTGGGCGTCGGGCTTCGAGCTCTCGGCGATGTACGGCGTGCCCGACGTCAGCGTGGTGTCGATGACACAGCATCTCGACATGACGCGGGCCATGGTCGACCGCTCGGGCCTGCCGGTGGTGGCCGACATCGACACCGGCTTCGGCAACGCCATCAACGTGCTCTATGTCATCGAGCAGTATGAGCGCGCGGGCGTCGCCGCCATCGTCATGGAGGACAAGAGCTTTCCCAAGGTCACCAGCCTGATCGCGGGCGGTCGCCAGGAGATGGTCCGCATCGAGGAATTCCAGGGCAAGATCGATGCCGCGCGTGCGGCGCGCAAGAGCAAGGACCTTGTCCTCGTCGCGCGCACGGAAGCGCTGATCGCGGGGCTCGGCCAGGACGAGGCGCTGAAGCGGGCGCGCGCCTACGAGGCGGCCGGCGCCGACATGATCCTGGTCCATTCCAAGCAGAAGACGCCCGACGAGATCGAGGCCTTCGTCAAGGCGTGGGACGGCAAGGCGCCGATCGCCCTGGTGCCGACGGCCTATCCGCAGATGACGGTGGCGCGGGTGCGCGAGCTCAGGAAGATCGGTCTTCTGATCTGGGGCAACCACGCCGTTCGCGCTGCGGTCGGCGCCATGCGTAAGACCTTCGCCCAGATCCGCAAGGACGGCGGCATCCACGGCGTCGAGGCGACCATCGCCACCGTCGAGGACGTTTTCGACCTGCAGGGCATGAGCAAGGTCAAGGACGACGAGAAACGGTTCCTGCGGTAGGCGCATAGCCTCACCCTGAGGAGCGCCCGCAGGGCGCGTCTCGAAGGGTGGGCAACAGCAAGGCAGGTTGCCTACCCTTCGAGACGCATCGCTGCGCGATGCTCCTCAGGGTGAGGTGGAGGGGTAGCAGTGAAACGACAGATTGCCGTTCTCGCGGTACTGCTCGTCGCCCTCGCGACGATGGTCGAACCGGCGGTCGCGCAGGATCTCAGCGGCGAATGGAAGTTCAAGCGGCGTGCGCGCGAGGGTTGGCACACCGGCACTCTCGTCATCGACAAGGACGGCCAGGTCAGACAGCGGGGCAGCAACCCGTTCCAGGACTACTCGCAGTGCGGCCACATCGTCGCGGCAGACGGCAAGGTCGAGATCGTTTTCACGTCGGTAAAGAGCAAGCACGGCTACAGCATCGATCATTTCTACTGCACTGTGCAGAGCGAAAGCACCCTCAGTTGCTTCAATATCGACGGCATCGGCAAGGAAGACGACCTGTTCAGGATCGAGCGAATCGGCCGCATGCCGGCTTCGCCTGACGGACGAATGGATGATGTTTGCCCGGCCCGGGAGCGGCCCCAGGTCTAGACCTCCCCGCTGTTTTGGCCGAAAACGGACGTAATGAGCTGGAGTTCGTGAATGCAGCAGATGTTGGAAGAGCTTGAGCGGCGTCGCGCGGCGGCGCGCCAGGGCGGCGGTCCGCGCCGCGTCGAGGCGCAGCATGCCAAGGGCAAGCTGACGGCGCGCGAGCGCATCGATGCGCTGCTCGATCCCGGCTCGTTCGAGGAATACGACATGTTCGTCGAGCATCGCTCGATCGACTTCGGCATGGAAAACCAGAAGATCCCGGGCGACGGCGTGGTGACCGGCCACGGCACGATCAACGGCCGGCTTGTCTATGTCTTCAGCCAGGACTTCACCGTGTTCGGCGGCGCGCTCTCGGGCATGCACGCCGCCAAGATCTGCAAGATCATGGACATGGCCATGAAGGTCGGCGCGCCGGTGCTGGGCCTGAACGACTCGGGCGGCGCGCGCATCCAGGAGGGCGTCGATTCGCTGGCGGGCTACGCCGACGTCTTCCAGAGGAACGTGCTGGCCTCCGGCGTGATCCCGCAGATCTCCATGGTCATGGGGCCATGCGCCGGCGGCGCGGTCTATTCGCCGGCCATGACCGACTTCATCTTCATGGTGAAGGACAGCTCCTACATGTTCGTCACCGGTCCCGACGTGGTGAAGACCGTGACGCACGAGACGGTGACCCAGGAGGAGCTGGGCGGCGCGCTCACCCACACGCAGAAGTCCGGCGTCTCCGACCTCGCCTTCGAGAACGACGTCGAGGCACTGCTGCAGCTTCGTCGCTTCGTCGATTTCCTGCCGTCGAACAATCGCGAGAAGGCGCCGCTGCGGCCGACGCACGATCCGGTCGACCGCGACGACTATTCGCTCGATACGCTGGTGCCGGACAATCCCAACAAGCCCTACGACATCAAGGAGCTGATCCTGAAGGTCGTCGACGAGGGCGACTTCTTCGAGCTGTCGCCTGAATGGGCCGGCAACATCGTCGTGGGCTTCGGCCGCATGGCCGGCCGCACCGTGGGCTTCGTCGCCAACCAGCCGTTGGTGCTGGCGGGCTGCCTCGACATCGACAGCTCGCGCAAGGCCGCCCGCTTCGTGCGCTTCTGCGACGCCTTCAACATCCCGATCGTCACCTTCGTCGACGTGCCGGGCTTCCTGCCGGGCACGACCCAGGAGTTCGGCGGCATCATCAAGCACGGCGCCAAGCTTCTCTACGCCTATGCCGAGGCGACGGTGCCCAAGGTCACGGTGATCACCCGCAAGGCCTACGGCGGCGCCTATGACGTCATGGCGTCCAAGCACCTGCGTGGCGACGTGAACTATGCCTGGCCGGCGGCGGAGATCGCCGTGATGGGCGCCAAGGGCGCGGTCGAGATCATCTTCCGCTCCGATATCGGCGATGCCGCCAAGATCGCCGCGCGCACCGAGGAATACCGCCAGAAGTTCGCCAACCCGTTCGTGGCGGCCAATCGCGGCTTCATCGACGACGTGATCATGCCGCACGGCACGCGGCGGCGCGTCTGCAAGGCGCTGGCGACCCTCGAGAACAAGAAGCTCGAGAACCCGTGGCGCAAGCACGGCAATATTCCACTATGATCGGGCCTCTGTGACCTCGATGGCCGTGCATCTGACGCCGGAGGAGCGCATGCGACGGGGCCGCAAGGTGCGGCTGCACGTCATCGTCGCCCTGCTGACGCTCCTGGTGCTGATCGCCGTCAACGCCCTGTTCAGCAGCCGCTATCCGTGGTGGCTGTGGGTGCTGACGGCCTGGCTGCCGCTGATCGCCGGCCATACCGCCTGGGCCATGGGCCTGTTCGACCGCGCTAGAAAGGAACCGTGAGAATGGCCGCCAAGAAGAAGGCCGCGAGGAAGAAGGTCGCTATCAAGAAGGCCGCCGCGAAGAAGCCGCCCGTGAAGGCACCCGCGAAGAGCCATCCGCTGTTCGACAAGATCCTGATCGCCAACCGCGGCGAGATCGCCTGTCGCGTCATCCGCACCTGCAAGCGGCTCGGCATCAAGACCGTGGCCGTCTACTCCGAGGCCGACGCCGACGCACTGCATGTGCGCGAGGCCGACGAGAAGGTGCTGATCGGGCCGCCGCCGTCGACGCAGTCCTACCTGCTGATCGACAAGATCGTCGAGGCCTGCAAGAAGACCGGCGCGCAGGCTGTCCATCCCGGCTACGGCTTCCTGTCGGAGAAGCAGGAGTTCCAGAAGGCGCTGGCCGAGGCCGGCATCGTCTTCATCGGCCCGGCCGCCCATGCCATCCACGCCATGGGCGACAAGATCGAAAGCAAGAAGCTCGCCCAGAAGGCCGGCGTCAGCACCGTGCCGGGCTGGCTGCATGCGCTCAAGGACGCCGATGAGGCGGTGAAGATCGCCAATCAGGTCGGCTATCCGGTCATGATCAAGGCCTCGGCCGGGGGCGGCGGCAAGGGCATGCGCATCGCCTACAACGATGCCGAGGCGCGCGAGGGCTTCAGCTCGGCGACCAACGAGGCCAAGGCATCGTTCGCCGACGACCGCGTGTTCATCGAGAAGTACGTCGAGGAACCGCGCCACATCGAGATCCAGCTCATCGCCGACGGCAAGGGAAACTGCCTCTACCTCTGGGAGCGCGAGTGCTCGATCCAGCGCCGGCATCAGAAGGTGATCGAGGAGGCGCCGAGCCCGTTCCTCGACGCCAAGACGCGCAAGGCCATGGGCGAGCAGGCGGTCGCGCTTGCCAAGGCGGTAAAATACAAGAGCGCCGGCACCGTCGAGTTCATCGTCGACAAGAACCGCAAGTTCTACTTCCTCGAGATGAACACCCGCCTGCAGGTCGAGCATCCCGTCACCGAGCTCATTACCGGCCTCGACCTGGTCGAGCTGATGATCCGGGTGGCCGCCGGCGAGAAGCTGCCGCTCGAGCAGAAGGACGTGAAGCTGAACGGCTGGGCAGTCGAGGCGCGGCTCTATGCCGAGGACCCGTTCCGCAACTTCTTGCCTTCGACCGGCCGCCTGGTGAAGTACCGCGAACCGGCGCCCGGCCCGGACGTGCGCGTCGATACCGGCGTCTACGAGGGCGGCGAGATCTCGATGTTCTACGATCCGATGATCGCCAAGCTCTGCACCTACGGCAAGACGCGCCTCGACGCCATCGAGCGCATGCGCCGCGCGCTGGACGAGTTCTATGTCCGTGGCGTGTCGCACAACGTGCCGTTCCTGGCTGCGCTGATGGCCCATCCGCGCTTCCGCGAGGGCAGGCTCACCACCAACTTCATCGCCGAGGAGTTCAAGGGCGGCTTCACCGCAGCGCACCTGCCGCCGCGCGATCCCGCCATGCTGGCGGGAGTGGCGTCGATACTCGAACGCCGGCGTGGTGGGATCGTCCATTCCTCTGCCAACGTGGTGATGCTCAATCGCGAACCCGTACCAGTCGAGTTGAAGTCGTCAAACACACCTTATGTCTTCGACGTGGGTGGTAAAGTCGTAACGATCAACACAGATTGGCGACCAGGCGAGCCACTGCTGCATGCCACGGTCGATGGTCAGCGGATGGTGATCCAGGTCGACCCAGTCGGTTCGGGTTGGCGCCTGTTCAACGAGGGCGGCCAGGCCGAGGCGCTGGTGCTGACGCCGCGCCAGGCCGAGCTCTACGCCAAGATGCCGGTGAAGGCGGCACCCGACACGTCGAAGTTCCTGCTGTCGCCCATGCCGGGCCTGCTGGCCTCCGTGGCCGTGAGCGAGGGTCAGGAGGTCAAGGCGGGCGAGGCGCTGGCCGTGGTCGAGGCGATGAAGATGGAGAACGTGCTGCGCGCCGTGCGCGACGGCACGGTCAAGACGCTGCATGCCAAGGCCGGCGACAGCCTGCGCGTCGACCAGAAGATCATCGAGTTCGCCTGAGCCGATGACGCTGCAGGCCCGACTCACGATCAGCGGCCGCGTGCAGGGCGTGGGCTATCGCGATTGGACGATCACGACCGCGCGGCGCTTCGGTTTGACCGGCTGGGTGCGCAACCGCGCGGACGGCGCTGTGGAGGCCTTGATCGTCGGCGACGACAAGGCGGTCGGCGAGATGATCAATGCCTGCCGCCGCGGCCCACCCGCAGCCCGCGTCGACAACGTCGATATCGAGCCGGTCGATCTCGACGTCCTGCCGCAGGGTTTTACGCAGTTGCCGACGGCGTGATTGCATTCATGCTCTTCCGGACCGCGAGCCTCCGGCTCGCTCATGAATCATGAGCGAGCCGGAGGCTCGCGGTCCGGAAGAGCAAGAGCTCTACGCGGCGGCAGAAGCCTCGGCCGTCGTCCGACCGAACACTTCGTCGAACGTCTCGGCCAGCGCCGTATCCAGGTCGGCCAAAGTCACGGGCAGCCCGAGGTCGACCAGCGACGTCACCCCGTGGTCGGCGATGCCGCAGGGCACGATTCCCGCATAGTGCGACAAATCGGGCTCGACGTTGATCGAGATGCCGTGGAACGACACCCAGTGGCGGATGCGCACGCCGATGGCGGCGATCTTGTCCTCGCGCGGGCTGCCGTCGGGCAGGGGAGGCTTGTCGGGCCGTACCACCCAGACGCCGACCCGTCCGGCGCGGCGTTCCGCGGTCACGCCGAAGCGGGCCAGGGTGCGGATGGTCCAGTCCTCGAGATCGGACACGAACCGCCGCACGTCCTGGCGGCGGGTGCGCAGGTCAAGCATGGCGTAGACCACGCGCTGGCCGGGCCCGTGATAGGTATACTGGCCGCCGCGCCCGGCGACATGCACCGGAAAGCGCATGGGCTGCAGCAGGTCCTGCGGTTTGGCGCTGGTCCCCGATGTGTAGAGCGGTGGGTGTTCGAGCAGCCAGACCAGCTCGCGGGCGCGGCCGGCCCGGATATCGGCGACGCGCTCTTCCATGACGGCGAGCGCCTCCGGGTAGGGCACCGGGCCGTCGGAAATGCGCCATTCCGGCTTGTTCATTGTGGCAAAATCGGTGCTACGGCGGCCAAGCGCAATAGGGCGTGTTGGCCCACCCATCGGCTTGGCCATTGGCCTTGCGAGTTGCCTTGCCACTGCGGGGTCTATTTGGTATCCCCCGCCGCATCGACCGGCGCGGCCATGGCGGAATTGGTAGACGCGCTAGCTTGAGGTGCTAGTGCCGCGAGGCGTGGAAGTTCGAGTCTTCTTGGCCGCACCAAACTCGCCGGTTCGATCGAAAAGGTGATATGCCGCCCATTGGGGACCCCCCAATTGGCGGCCCTTTTTGTTAGGGATGACGGGTTTGGTTACCGGGAGGCGAGCGTGGCGGACGAACTTACCGAAAGCGCGCTTCGCTACCATCGCATCCCACGCCCCGGCAAAATCGAGGTCGTGCCGACCAAGCCGCTGGCCACCCAGCGCGACCTGTCGCTCGCCTATTCGCCCGGCGTCGCCGCCGCCTGCAACGAGATCGTCCGCGATCCCGCCACCGCCGCCGAGCTGACGGGGCGTGCCAACCTGGTGGCCGTCGTGACCAACGGCACGGCCGTGCTGGGCCTGGGCGACATCGGCCCACTGGCCTCCAAGCCGGTCATGGAAGGCAAGGGCGTCCTGTTCAAGAAATTCGCCGGCATCGACGTCTTCGACATCGAGCTGGCCGAGAACGACCAGGACAAGCTGGTGGACATCGTGGCGGCGCTGGAGCCGACTTTCGGCGGCATCAACCTCGAGGACATCAAGGCGCCGGAGTGCTTCTACGTCGAGCAGAAGCTGCGCGAGCGGCTCTCGATCCCGGTATTCCACGACGACCAGCACGGCACCGCGATCATCGTCGGCGCCGCCGTCCGCAACGGCCTGGCCCTGGTCGGCAAGGACATTTCCAAGGTGAAGCTGGTCGTCTCGGGCGCGGGAGCGGCGGCGCTGTCGTGCCTCGGGCTGCTCGAGAAGCTCGGCCTGCCCAAGGAAAACATGTGGGTCACCGACATCAAGGGCGTGGTCTGGAGGGGCCGCAACGAGCTGATGGACCCGTGGAAGGAGCGCTACGCTCGCGACACCCCGGCCCGCACGCTGGCCGAGGTGATCGGCGAGGCCGACATCTTCCTCGGCCTGTCGGCGGGCGGCGTGCTCAAGAAGGAGATGGTGGCCAAGATGGCGGTCAAGCCGCTGATCCTGGCGCTCGCCAACCCCAATCCGGAGATCACGCCGGAGGACGTCGCCGCCGTCCGTGACGATGCCATCGTCGCCACCGGCCGCAGCGACTATCCCAACCAGGTGAACAACGTCCTCTGCTTCCCCTACATCTTCCGCGGCGCGCTGGATGTCGGAGCAAAGACCGTCAACGACGAGATGAAGATCGCCTGCGTGCGCGCGCTCGCGTCGCTCGCCCAGAAGGAGCCGTCCGAGGTCGTGGCGCGCGCCTTCGGCGAGCAGGCGGGCGGCGGCTTCGGCGCCAACCAGATCATCCCCAAGCCGTTCGATCCGCGCCTGATCGTCGAGCTGGCGCCGGCCGTCGCGCGGGCCGCCATGGACTCCGGCGTCGCCACCCGGCCGATCGCCGATTTCGAGGCCTATCGCCAGCAGCTCAACCAGTTCGTCTTCAAGTCCGGCCTGGTCATGCGGCCGGTGTTCGAGCAGGCGCGGGCCAACCCCAAGCGGGTGATCTTCAGCGCCGGCGAGGACGACCGGGTGCTGCGCGCCGCGCAGATCATCCTCGACGAGGGCGTCGCCGTGCCGATCCTGATCGGTCGGCCCGAGATCGTGCGCCGGCGCGCCGAGCGGCTCGGCCTGCGCTTCCGTCCGGGCGTCGATGCCGAGCTGATCGACCCTTCGAGCGACCCGCGCTACGACCGCTACTGGGGCGCCTACCACCAGCTCATGGAGCGGCGCGGCGTCACCGAGCCCACGGCGCGCAACCTGGTGCGCACCAGCCCGACGCTGATCGCGGCGCTCGCGGTGCGCCTCGGCGACGCCGACGCCATGATCGCCGGCACCTACGGTCGCTTCCGCACCCATTTCGCCCATGTCCGCGACGTCATCGGCACGCGCGAGGGCGTCCACCGGATGGCGGCGCTCAGCCTCGTGGTCATGCCGACCCGTTCGCTGTTCATCGCCGATACCTACGTCAACGACGATCCCGACGCCGACACGCTTGTCGACATCACCCTGCAGGCAGCCGATGCCGTGCTGCGTTTCGGCATCCAGCCCAAGGTCGCGCTGATCTCGCATTCGAGCTTCGGCAGTTCCGACCATCCCTCGGCGCGCAAGATGGCGGCCGCCGTGAAGATGCTGCAGCAACGCGCGCCGAACCTCGAGGTCGAGGGCGAGATGCACGGCGACGCCGCCCTCGATCCGGAGATTCGCAACAACGCCTTCCCACGTTCCCGGCTCAAGGATTCTGCCAACCTGGTGATCTGCCCCTCGCTCGACGCGGCCAATATCGCCTTCAATTTGCTGAAGAACGCGGTCGACGGCCTGCATGTCGGGCCGATGCTGCTCGGCACCGCTCAGCCGGCGCACGTGCTGACCTCGTCGGTCACCGCCCGCGGCATCCTCAACATGACGGCGCTGGCCGCCGTCGAAGCGCAGCGCCTGGCCGAGACCCGCGGATGAGCGAGGGCGACGTCCTCGACGAAGTGACGCCGGAGCTGGTCCGGCGCGTCGAGGCCGCGCTCGCCGAGGACAGGACGGAGGAAGCAAGGTCGCTGCTGGCCGATCTCAGCGCCACCGGCCAGGCGTCGATCCTCGAGCAGCTTTCCGAACCGGAGCGCGAGAAGCTGGTCGCGATCCTCAAGCGCGACCTCGATCCGGAGACCCTGGTCGAGCTCGACGAGGAGGTCCTGGAGAACGTCCTGGACCAGCTCGACAGCAAGGACATCGCGGCCGCCGCCCGCGAGCTCGAGACCGACGACGCGGCCGCCATCATCGAGGAGCTGCCGGAAGAGGAGCGGCAGGAGGTTCTGGCCGAACTGCCGGCGGCGGAGCGCGCCGAGATCGAGAGCGCACTCGCCTACCCCGAGGGATCGGCCGGGCGCCTCATGCAGCGCTCGCTGGTCAGGATCCCCGACCGCTGGACGGTCGGCGAGGTGATCGACCATTGCCGCGAGGCGACCGACCTGCCCGATGACGTCTACGACATCTTCGTCGTCGATCCCGAGGGCCGGCTGCGCGGTTCAGTGCCGTTGGGCCGCATGCTGCGCACCAAGCGCCCGGTTCCGATCATCGACATCGTCGATCCCGACATCCCCTCGGTGCCGGCCAGCGCCGACCAGGTCGAGGTCGCCCATCTGTTCCGCGACCAGAACCTCGTGTCGTGCCCCGTCGTCGACCAGCGCGGGCGGCTGGAAGGCGTGATCATGGTCGACGACGTGGTCGACGTGATCGACGAGGAGGCCGAGGAGGACATCCTGAGGATGGGCGGCGTCGGCATCGACGACATGCATGCCCCGCCGGTGCGCACGGCGCGCCTGCGCGCGGTGTGGCTCACGGTGAACCTCGCCACCGCCGTGCTCGCCTCGCTGGTGATCGGCCAGTTCGAGCATTCGATCGAGAAGATCGTGGCCTTGGCCGTGCTGATGCCGATCGTGGCCTCGATGGGCGGCAATGCCGGCACGCAGACCGTGACGGTGGCGGTGCGCGCGCTCGCCACCGGCCAGCTCACCGCTGCCAATGCGCTGCGCTTCGTCGCCAAGGAGGCGGCGGTGGGCGGCCTCAACGGCATGATCTTCGCCCTGGTGATGGGTGCGGCGGTCGTCGCCTGGTACGGCGACTGGCGGCTCGGCGCGGTGATCGGCGCCGCCATGATCTGCAACCTGATCGCCGCCGCCCTCGCCGGCACGCTGATCCCGCTCAGCCTGCAGAAGTTCGGCGTCGATCCCGCCGTGTCGTCGACGGTGTTCCTGACGACCGTCACCGACGTGATCGGCTTCGTGGCGTTCCTGGGTTTGGCGACGTTGTTCCTGCTCTAGGCTGGCGGTGCCACCCCAGTGGCGCGTCTTCTCATGCTCTTCCGGACCGCGCGCTTCCAGCGCGCTCATGATCATGAGCGCGGAAGCGCGCGGTCCGGAAGACCATGACGCACTACTGAAGTGGCGCCCCCGGCGTGAGACTTCGCAAGGCGCCTTCTCCGCGCTATCGTGGCCTCGGGGAGGAGGCCCGATGACGACGATCGCCCGCGTGCTGGCGGTGATGGCGCTGATGCTGACGGCCTCGCTTGCGCAGGCGCAGGGCAAGGTGCCGTCGGAACGTGCGCTGGAGGCCCTGGTCAAGGCGACGCTGCTCAGCTTCAACGACGCCAACGTCACCGGCAACTACGAGGTGTTCCACGCCAAGCTCAGCAAGCCGTTCCGCGAGCAGTTCCCGGTCGAGCGGCTGGCGCAGCGGTTTCAGGAGTTCAACAAGAAGCATATCGACTTCGACATCATCGCCGCGCTGAAGCCCGCCTACGATCCGGCTCCTGCGGTCGACGACGACGGCAGGCTGCTGGTGAAAGGCCACTTCCCAACCGAGCCGAGGCAGGTCTATTTCGACCTCAAGTTCATCCCGTCCGACGGCGAGTGGAAGCTGATCGGCATCAACGTCAAGATCGACGATCCGAAGTGACGATGACGCACCAACACCATCTCACCCTGAGGAGCGGCCGGAGGCTGCGTCTCGAAGGGTGGGCAACATCAAGACTGCATCCCACCCTTCGAGACGCGCACTTCGTGCGCTCCTCAGGGTGAGGCGAAGGGTTGTAAAGGAAAGACCATGATCCCCAACGCAATGCCGCCGTTCGATTTCGGTCTGGGCGAGACCGCCGATGCGCTGCGCGAGCAGGTCCAGCGCTTCTCTGCCGACCAGGTGGCGCCGATCGCCGCCGAGCTCGACAAGACCGACCGCTTCCCGCGCGAGCTGTGGCCCAGGATGGGCGAGCTCGGTCTGCACGGCATCACGGTCGAGGAGGAATATGGCGGCTCGGGACTGGGCTATCTCGAGCACGTCATCGCCGTCGAGGAGGTGAGCCGTGCCTCGGCCGCCGTCGGGCTGTCCTATGGCGCGCACTCCAACCTCTGCGTCAACCAGATCCGCCGCAACGGCAACGACGAGCAGAAGAAGCGCTTCCTGCCCAAGCTGATCTCCGGCGAGCATGTCGGCAGCCTGGCGATGAGCGAATCGGGCGCGGGCTCCGACGTCGTCTCCATGAAGCTGCGCGCCGACAAGAAGGGCGACCGCTACGTGCTGAACGGCACCAAGATGTGGATCACCAACAGCCCCGACGCGCAGGTGATCGTGGTCTACGCCAAGACCGATCCGGCCGCCGGGTCGCGCGGCATCACCGCCTTCATCGTCGAGACCAGCGCCAAGGGCTTCAAGGTCGCCCAGAAGCTCGACAAGATGGGCATGCGCGGCTCGTCGACCGGCGAGCTGGTGTTCGAGGATTGCGAGATCCCAGCCGAGCACGTGCTGGGCCAGGTCGGCAAGGGCGTCAACGTGCTGATGAGCGGGCTCGACTACGAGCGCGCCGTGCTGGCGGCGGGGCCGCTCGGCATCATGCAGGCGGCCATGGACGTCGTCGTGCCCTACGTCCACGAGCGCAAGCAGTTCGGCCAGGCGATCGGCGAGTTCCAGCTCGTGCAGGGCAAGCTCGCCGACATGTACACGACGATGAACGCCTGCAAGGCTTATGTGTACGCCGTCGCCAAGGCGTGCGACCGCGGCCAGACCACGCGCAAGGATTCGGCCGGCGCCATCCTCTACGCCGCCGAGAAGGCGACGCTGGTGGCGCTCGACGCCATCCAGCTGCTGGGCGGCAACGGCTACATCAACGACTATCCGACGGGCCGCCTGCTGCGCGACGCCAAGCTCTACGAGATCGGCGCCGGCACCAGCGAGATCCGCCGCATGCTGATCGGCCGCGAGCTGTTCGCCGAGACGGCGTGATCCGACGTGAAGCAGAAGGGCGCACGGCTTTCGGTATGAGCCGGGCCAAATCGAAAGACAGGCAGGCGGTCCATCGGGATGCCTATCCGGTCGGACGGGTGTCGACGGAGTTCTTCCTGCGTGGCTTCGACCTCATCTGCCAATTGGACGACGATGTCGCGAGCTGTCTGATCATCGTGACTCTGTGGCATGCCTCGCTCGGCGACACGGAGAACAGCAAGCCGATGGGCGTGCGGGAGCTGTCGCGCCGGCTCGGCATTCCCTTCGAGACCGTGCGTCGGCATGTCGGCAAGCTCCTTCGCAGCGGCGCCTGTCTCGCCCACGAGGACGGAATCATTCTCGGGGCGACAGTGCGGCGGGGATCGCGGGCGACCGACGTGCTTCGCAAGATCTATGTCAATGCCGTGCGCTTGCTCGGCAGCCTCAGACGGATCGACCTCGCGAACTACAAGCCTCGGCGGTCGTCGCCGGCCTCACGGCGACTGGACAAGGAGCAGACCATTATCGCCATGGCGGCGCTGGGTGTGCTGCTTGCCGCGATGAAGGTACTGCGGGTCCACTTCGACGGCGACCTCATGAACGGGCTGGTGTTCACGGCGGTCCGGGCCGCCAACGTTCAGCACATCGCCAACACCGTGCCGGCGGCCAATCGCAGCATCTTGCCGGACTCCGACCGGCGCCCCGTCAGCATAGCCGCGATTGCCGACTCGATGCGTCTGCCCTACGAGACCGTGCGGCGGCATGTTGCGAAGCTGGTCCGGGAAGGCAAGTGCATACGCGTCGGCCGCCGGGGAGTGGTGGCGCCGGAGAGCACATTCCGCCAAATGACGGTCCAGGCGAATCTCGTCCACAAGCTGGCCATGAGTTTTCTGAGCGAGCTGCGGTCTGCGGGCGTGAAGGTCTGACGCGCACTTGCAATGCTGGCGCACGACGCCGGCGCGCGGCAGATTGATCCATCGGCTGCGTAGCGTCTGAGACAAAGATACCGGCAGGGAAGGGGCGGCGAAAGACCGGTTGACCCAATTTGGGGGAACTGCCGGTTTGCGGTGCTGAGCCAGCGCGATACCAAACGAGCATCGCTCTCGCACCAGGCAGATAAGCGCCATGCCGAATTTTGGTCAGTACGAATCCGAAGTCGCGTTCATCTCCGGCGTCACCGACACGAACACGGCCGCCGCCGTCAGCTACTACACGATGGAGTCCCCGCAGGGACCCGACGGCAAATGGTCGGTCGTCGTGCCGGCCGTCTACACATCGACATCCGGCGCGATCAAATGGGGCAGCAGCACGCCCGGGACACCGGGCGGCACCGTCACCTACTGGTTCGATGCGGCGGCCAACTGGACACCTGCCGAGCAGGCGGTGTGGACGGGGGCTTTCGGCCTATGGGCCGGCCTGGCCGACATCGGCTTCGCGCTGGCGGCCAGCGCCGACACGGCCAACGTCACGTTGAAGCGGCTGCCCAACCAGCAGGCCTTCGCCTCCTTCGGCGTCGACTGGCAGGTACCGGTGGGCAGCGCCACGATCAACAGCGCCCCCGCGACGGGCGCCTACATCACGATCGATACCACCCACGACACCTATGGTCCGCTCGACGACGATTCCAACAGCAAGGGCGGTTATCCCTGGTCGACCGTCATTCACGAAATCGGCCACATACTGGGCCTCGGCCATGCCGGCCCCTACGACGCCACCGTCGATTATCAGCAGCAGCAGTTCGGGCCGTACGACACCGAGCAGTGGTCGATCATGTCGTACATCCACCCGAGCCGGACCGACACGCGCTACTTCCCGGAGTATCCCGTCGGCGGCACCTACTGGGGTACGACGACTGGATCGGACGGCAAGGTATACGACAACGAGCCGCTGACGCCGCAGATGCTGGATATCCTGGCCATCCAGCGGCTGTACGGCGCGTCGACGGGCGGGTCGTTCTCGACCGCCCAGACCTACGGCTTCAATTCGACCTTCGCCGATCCTTTCCTGCTGAGCATCTTCGGCTTCGAAAGCACCAACAACCCGTCCGCCGTCGTCACGATCTGGAACTCGGCGGCGGGAAACAAGCTCGACCTCTCCGGCTTCAGCCAGGATGCCACGGTCAACCTTACGCCTGGCACGTTCTCGAGTGCCGGCGGAAAGGTGAACAACATCGCCATTGCCTTCGACACCCAGATCGCGAAGGCGGCCGGTGGCACAGGTAACGACAGGATCACGGCCAACAGCAACATCGCCTCCACCCTGGACGGTGGCGCGGGCAACGATATCCTCATCGGCGGCGGTCTCGGGGACACGCTTTCCGGCGATGACGGCAACGATGTCCTGCAGGGCGGCGCCGGCGCGGACACGTTGAGCGGCGGCGACGGCGACGACTTCCTGTCGGGTGGCGGTGACGGAGATCAGCTGGACGGCGGCCTCGGCAACGACATCCTCCAGGCCGGCGTCGGCGTGGACACGTTGACCGGCGGTGGCGGCGCCGATGTCTTCGCTTTCACCTTCGGCCAGGCCGATGGGGACGTCATCACGGACTTCTCCAGGGCTGACGGCGACGTCCTGCAGCTCTTCAACTACGGCTCTGGCGCCACCTTCTCGTATGCCGGCGGCAACCAATGGACGATCCAGCCGGCCGGCGGGCTGCCGGCGGAGACGATCACCGTCACGGGCTCCGACGCCAGCACCTTCGCCACAGGCGGCTATTCCTTCTACTCCGCCTATACGCAGCTCGAGACCTCGACATTCCTGGATTATGCCAGCTGGCGCAGCAACCAGACCACGGAACCCACGGGCGGAACGCCCGTAACGGGCGCGGAGACGCTGCGCGTCGCCCTGGTCCTCGATCGCGCCAACGATCCGTCGACGCTGCTCAGTTCGAGCTGGGCGTCGCGCCAGCAACAGCTCAAGGCTCTCGAGGAGAACGGCACGCTCTGGTCGACGTACGGCGCGAACGAGACCAACTACCAGGCGGCCAAACAGGTGCTGGACGACATGGGGATCGCCCAGCTCGGCAGCGCCGACGACTACGTCTCGTCGGCGCAATCTCGTACGATCTGGGTCGAGATAACCGGAGACAGTTTCTCCACTCTGTTCGGGCCGCAGACGACGCTGATGCAGCAAGGCGGCGGCGGCTGGTACTGGACGGGAAGCCTGTCGCTGCCGACGGCTCTCACGGCCCTCGGCGTTTCCGGCATCTGGTTCGACACCCAAAAGTTCGGCGGCCAGTTGCTCCCCTCGGCTGACGTTCCCGCTGCCACCTTGCCGCAGGGTCCGCAAAGTCCCGGGAACAATTCGACGCTGTATCCAATCGAGCTCTACCCGCAGGTCGCCGTCCAGAACTATTACAACATGCCGCTCGGCGCCGATGTGGCGACGGGCACGATCGGGCTGGTCGAACCGGTCATCGGGACGGCGCTGCCCAACGACAGCATCAGCTTCCAGGCGGCCCTCGATGCCTACCGCGCCGGCGCGCAGGTTCCGACGGGCGCGCCGGCGATCGGAGTCGGCAACCAGAGCTGGGGGCCGCCCAACAACGGCTCGGGCGAGCGTTCGCTCGATACCGGCCTGGTCGCCACCATCGCGCCGCAAAGCAAGCTCGTCTTCTACGCGGGGTCCGGCTACACGCTCGCCGATGCCTATACCGCTTACCAGTCGGCCTTCTGGGACGCGCAGAACAACCCGCAAGTCGTAACGTCGTCATTCCGCTATACGCCGATGGTTGCGCCAGGGTCACCGTTCTACAAGGCCTCCAGCGAACTCTTCGTCGACGCGGCGCTGCGCAACATCACGGTCTTCAACTCCAACGGCGACGGCGGTTCGGGATACGAGATCGGCAACGGCTTGACGAACGTCAACACAAGTCGCTCCAGCCCGTACTCCGTGACTGTCGGCGGCACATCGATCAGCTCGATGGATGCAGCGCTGACCGACGATACGTTGCGGGACATCGTCGACAAGGCGACGGGCGGTGATCGCGGGACGATCTGGGAACTCGTCGCCGCCGGCCTGAAGCAATCCCCGGTCGGGGCGGTCGGCGGCTCCGCTGCGTTCATCGAGACGGTCTGGAACGTCTACAACCTCGACGAGACCACATTCTCGAATCGGGTCGGCACGGGCTACCTGTCGAACAACACCGGCAGCGGCGGCGCCGACCCCACGCAGGGTATTCCGCGTTATCAAGCGGACTACGGCCTCGTGCCGTACACGGCCGACCCCTATCATCTGATCGGCCGTGGCACGCCCGATGTGTCGGCGAATGCCGGCGGCAACCTGTACTACACGGTGCCCACGGGCGACATGACGGGCCTCGAGCCGAACGGCGGCACCAGCGCCGCGACGCCGCTGTGGGCGGCTCTCGGCGCACAGTTCAACGCGATCTTCGCCGATCAGGGACTGCCGCACCTCGGCTACATGAACGACCTGCTGTACATCGCCTCGGCGATCGCTCCGGCCTCGTTCAACGACATCAGGACCGGCAACAACATTTCATCCTTCGTTCAGGGCGGCGACTACACGACCGACGGCGGCCAGGCGATCACGCCAACCGGCTACGGTTATTCGGCTGCCGCGGGCTATGACCTGACGAGCGGTCTCGGCACGCCCAATGGCGTGCTGCTGGCGCGGGCTCTCACCGCCATTGCGCACCACCAGATGTCGTTCGCCGACAGTCCGGACCTCCTCAAGCACGACGGCACGAACGACTGGGCCACCGGCGATGTCCGACAGAGCCTGCTGATCCAGGCCACCACAACCAAGGACGCGACGACCGACATCCGCGTGACCATCGGCGATTTCGACGACAGCTTCGGCAACCACCAGTCGGGCCAGTTCGCCTGGACCGCGCGGTTCGCGCAGCAGTCGCTGCAGGAAGACTTCGATTCCAACCTGGTGCGCATGTTCGACAAGTACGGGCAGGGGGCGCTGCATCAGACCGTCGCGGACGCGGGTTCCGATGTCTCGGTCCTGATCGGGCGAGGACGCGGCTATGCCGACCAGGCGACGCTGACCAGCCCCTATGGCCACGCCGACTTCGACACCGGCTTCGGCAACGTCCACCTCGCACGCGCGGTGGCCGTCGCGGAGACCGTCGGCGGCGCCGACGACCAGATCGCCGTCGTGCGCATGCGCCAGAACGGCGAGGACACCGTTTCGGTCTCCTTCTACAGGGTCGACGACTACACCGGATCGATCGGCGACCTGAAGCCGGGGCAGGCCGGCTACGCCGAGGCGGCCGCGGCACGCGCCTACACGACCAGCACAGGCGGCACCTCGCTGCAGGGCGGAGGGTACGGCAACTACGCCCAGGGTCAGCTTTTGGGCGTCGATGCCGGCGACCTGATCGCCATGAAGCTCACCAACCAGTCCACTGGCAATACGTACTGGGCTTTCGCCGACGCCAACGAAAAGGTCCAGGGCGAGGGCGTCGGCCATCTGTGGAACTACGACCACAATACCTGGGGCTGGGAGGATCAGTACGCTGGCGGCGATCGCGACTTCAATGACCTGGTCGTGCAGCTCGATTTCACCAGCGCCTACGGCCACAGCTGGCTGATGTAACGCGCCGAGAACAGGCGGGTTAGCGGAGCGGCGAGCGTTTGCTTTCGATACACGCTGTGTATATATGTGTCATGCCTCGATACCTCACCGAGCAGGATATCGCCGATTTCCGTGCCGAGCTGTGCAAGGTCGCGACCGAACGCTTCGCGCGCTTCGGCTACGAGGGCGTCACCATGCGCCAGCTCGCTGATGCGCTGGGCTGCAGCCCCAAGACGCCCTACCGCTATTTCAAGGACAAGGCCGACATCCTGGCGACGGTGCGCGCCCAGGCCTTCGAAAAGTTCTCTGACGCGCTGCAGGCGGCGGTCGCCGGGGCGTCAGGCGATCCGGTCTCCAAGGCCCAGGCCGTCGGCGAGGCCTATTTCCGCTTCGCCATGCAGAACCCGCACGCCTATCGCATCATGTTCGACATCGAGGCGCCGATCGACGAGAGCCACCCCGAGCTCGGCCCCAAGGCGCGGCACGCGGCGACGTTCATAACGAACACAGCCGAAGGGCTCGCCGAGGCCGGACTTATCGACGTCGATGCCACGCTGTTCGGCTGGTCGATGTGGGCGGCGTCGCACGGGCTTGTCATGCTTCAGCAGGCAGGCATGCTGCATGACCTCGACTACCGGACGCTGGCGCGCTTCCATGGCGCCTTGATGCTGAAGGGTGCGGCGCCGGCAAAGAAGACAGGGAAGAAGCGATGACAGCGGGCGTGACGGCGGGTGAACGATTCCGGAGCTGGGCCGATATCCAGGCCAATGCCGCGCGCGGCGCCGGCGGCCTTGCCGCGCTGGGCCTTCGCGAGGACGACAGCGTCGCCCTCATGTTGCGCAACGACTTTGCGACCTTCGAGGCCAATTTTGCGGCCGGCCAGCTCGGCGCCTATGCCGTGCCGATCAACTGGCACTTCACGCCGGAGGAGGCGGGCTACATCCTGGCCGACTGCGCCGCCAAGGTGCTGGTCGTGCACAGCGACCTTCTGGCCCAGATCGCGAGCGGTGTTCCCGAGAGCGTGAAGGTGCTGGTCGTGCCCACGTCCGCGGAGATCGCCGCTGCCTACAACGTGCCGGCGGAGAAGCAGGTGGCGCCGCCGGGCGTCGAGGCCTGGGATGCCTTCGTGGCGCGCAGCGCGCCCAACACCGAGCCGCCGAAAGCCTCACGCGGCAGCATGATCTACACCTCGGGCACGACCGGCCGACCCAAGGGCGTGCGGCGCCGCCCGGCGCCGCCCGAACTGCAGGCGCTGGCCGCGGGCGAGGCGGCGAAGTACTGGGGCATCAAGCCCGATCCCTCGATCGTCGTGATGATGAACGGGCCGATGTACCACTCTGCGCCCGCGGCCTACGGCATGGGCAGCGCGCGGCTCGGCCTCAGCATGGTGCTGCAGCCGCGCTTCGAGGCCGAGGACATGCTGCGGCTGATCGACCGTCACAAGGTCAGCCACATGCACATCGTGCCCACCATGTTCGTGCGCCTGATGCGCCTGCCCGACGAGGTCAAGCGGCGCTACGACGTTTCGTCGTTGCGCTGGGTCACCCATGGCGCCGCGCCCTGTGCGCCGGCGGTCAAGCGCCAGATGATCGAATGGTGGGGACCGGTCATCAACGAATACTACGGCGCCACCGAGACCGGCATCGTGGTCTGGCACAATGCCGAGCAGGCGCTCGCCAAGCCCGGCACCGTCGGCCGTGTCGTCGAGGGCGCGGTGATGCGCATCGTCGACGAGCAGGGCCGTGACGTGAAACAGGGCGAGGTCGGCGAGATCTATTTGCGTGGCCCGCATCTCGCCGAGTTCACCTACAACAACGACGACGCCAAGCGGCGCGAGATCGCGTTGGGCGACCTCGTGACCGTGGGCGATGTCGGCTACCAGGACGCCGACGGCTACGTCTTCCTGTGCGACCGCAAGCGCGACATGATCATCTCCGGCGGCGTCAACATCTACCCGGCCGAGATCGAATCGGTGCTGATCCAGATGCCGGGCGTGCGCGACTGCGCGGTGTTCGGCATCCCCGACGAGGAGTTCGGCGAGCAGATCTGTGCCTACGTCGAGCCGCAGTCCGGGGCGGTCATCGATGCGTCGGCCGTGCGGGGCTATCTCGGCCAGCACCTGGCGCGCTACAAGGTGCCCAGGATCGTCGAGTTCAGCGCCGCCCTGCCGCGCGAGGATTCGGGCAAGATCTTCAAACGCAAGCTCCGGGCCCCATATTGGGAGAAAGCCGGCCGCAGCATCTGAAGGAAGTCATGTCCGACGAAGACGTCACCCTGTTCGGCAAGCTCAAGAACAAGCTGATAGACAGCAAGCAGAAGTGGGCGGAGAGCGGCCGGCTGCTGACCGGCAAGACGGCCGCGCATGCGCAGCGCCTGCCGCCCGGGCAGCGCCAGGTCGAGACCTGGCCGGTGCTCGATCTCGGCATCCAGCCCGAGATACCGACCCATGCGTGGCGGCTGTTCGTCGACGGCGAGGTCGAGAACCCGACGACCTGGAAATGGGGCGAGTTCACCGACCTGTCCAAGACGACGCTCACGACCGACATCCACTGCGTGACCGCGTGGTCGCGTTACGACAACAGGTGGGAAGGCGTGAGCGTCCGCGATCTCCTGAGGATCGTGCAGCCCAAGCCTGCGGCGCAGCATGTCATCTTCCATTCCTACGACACCTACACGACCAACGTGCCGCTTGCCGACTTCTCGGCGGACGATGTGATGCTGGCCTGGAGCTGGAACGGCGAGGCGATCAGCCGCGAGCACGGCGGGCCGCTGCGCGTGGTGATCCCCAAGCTCTACTTCTGGAAGAGCGCCAAGTGGATCAAGCGCATCGAATTCTCGGTGCACGACAAACCCGGCTTCTGGGAAGTCCGCGGCTATCACAACTACGGCGATCCGTGGCTGGAACAGAGGTATGACGACGAATAGCCTCACCCTGAGGAGCGGCCGCAGGCCGCGTCTCGAAGGGTGGGAGCACGCACCTTGTTTGACCCCATGCTTCGAGACGGCCGCTGCGCGGCCTCCTCAGCATGAGGCGGTTTAGTCTAGGGAGAACCAATCATGGCATCGGCGCACGACTTCACCTTCACGACCATCGACAACAAGCCGCTCGACATGAAGGGCTTCGCCGGCAAGCCGGTGCTGCTGGTGAACGTCGCCTCCTACTGCGGGTTCACGCCGCAATACACCGACCTCGAGAAACTGCATGAGACCTACGGGCCCAAGGGCCTGGTCGTCCTGGGCGTGCCGTCCAACGACTTCGGCGCCCAGGAGCCGCGCAGCGAGCCCGAGATCGCCAAGTTCTGCGAGTCCATGTATGGCGTGAAGTTCCAGCTCACGTCTAAGCAGAAGGTGATCGGTCCCGATGCTCATGCGCTCTATCAGTGGATCGCCCAGGAAGCAGGCGAGGGGGCGGCGCCCAAGTGGAACTTCCACAAGTACCTGATCGGCAAGGACGGCAGCCTGCAGGGCGCCTGGCCGAGCCGCGTGCGCCCGGGCTCCGGCGAGATCACCGGCGCGATCGAGCAGGCGCTTTAGTCATACGCGGACCGCGGGCGTCCCCCCCGCGCATGATAATGAGCAGGCGGGCCGCCCCGCTGTCGAAGACCTGATGAAACATCTCGGTCGTCAGCCGGCCGGTGTTCGTGTTGTAGCGCGAGCAGTGGTAGCTGTCGGCGAGCGTGAGGCCGGTCGGCAAGTCGTGCAGCCGGCCATGGATGAACGGATAGCTCCCCGCCGGCCGCACCGTCAGCGCGCGCAGCACCTGGTCGTGCGCGCCCTTGCCCAGCGCCACGATGACCTTGAGCTCGGGCATCACCGCGATCTCGGCCTGCAGGAACGGCCGGCAGTTGGTGAATTCGGCGGGCAACGGCTTGTTCTCGGGCGGCAAGCAGCGCACGGCGTTGGCGATGCGCGCATCGACCAGGCGCAGCCCATCGTTGGGATCGGCCTTGTAGACGCCCCGGGCGAGGCCGAACTTCAGCAGTGTCGAATATAAAAGGTCGCCGGCATAGTCGCCGGTGAACGGTCGTCCGGTGCGGTTGGCGCCGCGCATGCCGGGCGCCAAGCCGACGATCAGCAGCCGCGCATCGAGGTCGCCGAACGAACGGACCGGCGCATTCTTCCAGTCGGAATATTGGCCCTGCAGCTCGTGCCGGAAGGCGACGAGCCTCGGGCAGCGCGGACAGTCGAGCGGCGGTTCCTCGAAACGCGGTGCAGCCAAGATGGATTAAGCCGACCGCATCAGGTGTTCGGCGTCCTCGCTGAGATCGCCATTGGCGACCGCCGGCCGCGGCGGCCGCTCCGACGGGTTGCGCGCGATCAGCGGCGCCAGCTCGGAGAGCTCGATGAAGTCGTCGGCCTGGCGGCGCAGCTCGTCGGCCACCATCGGCGGCGAGGACTTGATGGTGCTGACCACCGAGACCCGGAGGCCCTTGCGTTGCACGGCCTCGACCAGCCGGCGGAAGTCGCCGTCGCCGGAGAACAGGATCACATGGTCGAGGTGCTCGGCCATCTCCAGCACGTCGATGGCGAGCTCGATGTCCATGTTGCCCTTGATCTTGCGGCGTCCCATGGCGTCGGTGAATTCCTTGGTCGGCTTGGTCACCATCGTGTAGCCGTTGTAGTCCAGCCAATCGATCAGCGGCCGGATCGGCGAATATTCCTGATCCTCGACCAGGGCGGTGTAGTAGTAGGCGCGGACCAGATGACCCTTCTCGCGGAACACCTTGAGCAGGCGGCGATAGTCGATGTCGAAGCCGAGCGCGCGGGCGGCGGAGTAGAGATTGGCACCGTCGATGAAGAGCGCGACACGCTCGTTCTCGTAGAAATTGCCTTTCATGGCGGTTAATCCTTTTTCAGAATATGCGCAGAGGGAGCGAAAAAATTTATATAGCCGCAGGAGTTAAGTAACCCACACCCCTCCTACAGCATCTTAAGTCTAGGCTATTATCCCATAAATCACAAGGGCTTGGAGCCATTTGCTGGTGGAAAACGCTACACGACCACGGGTGTTCATCGCGCTCGGGGCAAATCTCGAGCACCCTGCATATGGGCCTCCGCGGCGGGCATTGGAGGCTGCGCTGGAGGAATTGGGCCGCCGGGGCATGGTCGTCCGCCAAGTCTCGCCCTGGTATCGGACGGCGCCCGTGCCGGCCTCGGACCAGCCTTGGTACGTCAACGCCGTGGCCGAGGTCGAGACCGACCTGCCGGCCGACTCGCTGCTGGCGCGCCTGCATGAGGTCGAGGATGCCTTCGGACGGGTCCGCACCGTGCCAAATGCAGCCCGCCTGATCGACCTCGATCTACTTGATTTTCATGGAGAAATTGCCGCTGGCGGACCGGGCCGGGCGATCCTGCCCCATCCCCGGATGGAGGGGCGGGCTTTCGTCCTGAAGCCGCTGGCCGATCTGGCGCCCGACTGGCGCCATCCAAGGACGGGCGCCTCGATTCAGGACTTGTTGGCCGCGCTTCCGGCTGATCAGGTCATCGAAAAGCTCTGATATCTGCCCTCTTCCACCGCCCCCGTCATACGGGGGAGGTGATATGATGGCTTGTCTTTTAGGGACGGCCGCGTATAACCGCCCGCTCCCGGGAAACCAGAGGTCCGTATGGCCCGCGTCACCGTCGAAGACTGCATCCTGCAGGTACCCAACCGTTTCGAGCTCGTCATGTTCGCCGCCCAGCGCGCGCGCGACATCTCGGCCGGCGCCCAGATCACGCTCGATCGCGACCGCGACAAGAACCCCGTCGTGGCGCTGCGCGAGATTGCCGAGACCAAGCTCGACCAGGCGATCCTGAAGGACTCGCTGATCTCCGGCATGCAGAAGCACGCCGACATCGACAAGCCGGAAGAGGTCAACGAGATGGCCGAGCTCGAGCAGGAGCTCGCCGCCGCGCTGGCCCAGGGCGGCGCCGAAGCCGCCCAGCCCAAGGCCCTGCCGATGGCCGAGGAAGACGACATCGTCGAGTAGGCATCTTGCCATTAGCTGGATTGAGCCCAGCTATTCGCGCAAACAGCATGGAGTGAGCGCAATCGTCCCCATATAATGGACGATTGCGATGATTCGTCAGTTCGAACTCGTTGAGCGCGTGCAGTCCTACGATCCGGATGCGGACGAGGAGATGCTGAACCGCGCCTACGTCTATGGCCTGAAGAAGCACGGCACCCAGCTGCGCGCCTCGGGCGACCCCTATTTCTCCCATCCCGTCGAGGTCGCCGGCATCCTGGCCGAGATGAAGCTGGATACGGCCTCGATCGTCACAGGCCTGCTGCACGACACGATCGAGGACACCGACGCCACGCGCGAGGAGATCGCCGGCCTTTTCGGCGAGAACGTCGCCCGCCTGGTCGACGGCGTCACCAAGCTCAGCCGGCTGGAAGTGCAGTCCGAGAGCACCAAGGAAGCCGAGAACCTGCGCAAGCTCGTTCTGGCGATGTCGTCCGATATCCGCGTGCTGCTGGTCAAGCTCGCCGACCGCCTGCAC
Organism: Rhodospirillales bacterium; assembly: GCA_016185145.1. Classification (GTDB taxonomy): domain Bacteria; phylum Pseudomonadota; class Alphaproteobacteria; order Reyranellales; family Reyranellaceae; genus Reyranella. Next base: position 51,074 of record JACPOB010000118.1, read on the forward strand.
AACATGCGCACGCTGCACCACATCAAGGATCCGGCACGGCGCCGCCGCATCGCCCTCGAGACCATGGACCTCTACGCGCCGCTCGCCTCCCGCATCGGCATGGAGAAGGTCAAGCGCGAGCTGGAGGAGCTCGCCTTCGCCGAGCTCAATCCCGACGGCCGCGCCTCGGTGCAAGCGCGCCAGGGCTACCTGCGCGAGCGCGGCGAGCGGCTGGTGCCGGAGATCGAGGCCGAGCTGGTCAAGACGCTGAAGGAGGGCGGGCTCGAGGCGCAGGTCTCGGGCCGAGAGAAGACGCCCTATTCGATCTGGCGCAAGATGCAGAACAAGAACGTCTCGTTCGAGCAGCTTGCCGACATCATGGCGTTCCGCGTCATCGTCACCGACGTCACGCAGTGCTACCAGGCGCTCGGCCTGCTGCACGGCCGCTACCAGGTGATCCCGGGCCGCTTCAAGGACTACATCTCGGTCCCCAAGCCCAACGGCTACCGCTCGCTGCACACCGGTGTCATCGGCCCGCTGGGCCAGCGAATCGAAATCCAGATCCGCACCGAGGAGATGCAGGACCAGGCCGAGCGTGGCGTCGCGGCCCACTGGATCTACAAGGAGGGCGGGCCGTCCACGGACGCCCCGCAATACGCCTGGCTGCGCAGCCTGATAGAAATCCTCGACAAGGCGCCCAACGCGGAAGAATTCCTCGAGCACACCAAGCTCGAGATGTTCCACGACCAGGTGTTCTGCTTCACGCCCAAGGGCAAGCTGATCGCTCTCCCGAAGGGCGCGACGCCGATCGACTTCGCCTACGCCGTGCACAGCCAGGTCGGCGACACCTGCGTCGGCTCGAAGATCAACGGCCGCATGCTGCCGCTGCGCACGCAGCTCGCCAACGGCGACCAGGTCGAGATCATCACGTCCAAGGCGCAGACGCCGTCGCCGACCTGGGAGCGCTTCGTCGTCACCGGCAAGGCCAAGGCGGCCATCCGCCGCTTCATCCGCACGCGCCAGCGCGAGCAGTACCTGCAGCTCGGCAAGTCGCTGCTCGACAAGACCTTCCACGAGGAGGGCTACGAGGTTACCGAGAAGGGCCTCGACGGCGTGCGCGCCAACTTCAAGCAGGCCACGACCGACGACCTGATCGCCGCCGTCGGCGCGGGTCTCATCACGTCGCGCGAGGTGATGACCGCGGTCTATCCCGGCCTCAAGCAGCCGCAGCGCAAGGACGGCGGCGCCGACGTCGTGCCGATCTCGCGCGCGCGCAACAAGGCGGCGGCCGACGCCGCCAAAGCCAAGAAGGACGCCGCCGGCGGGCAGATCGCGATTCGCGGGCTGATCCCCGGCATGGCGGTGCATTTTGCGCGCTGCTGCCATCCGCTGCCGGGCGACCGCATTGTCGGCATCATCACCACCGGCAAGGGTGTGACCATCCACACCATCGACTGCGCCACGCTGGAAAGCTTCTCGGAGGCGCCCGAGCGCTGGATCGACGTCGGCTGGGATTCGGTCACCGAGGGGACGCCCGGCGTCTATACCGGCCGCCTCAAGGTCACGGTCGCCAACCAGCCGGGCAGCCTCTCCAAGCTCTCGACGGTGATCGCGCGCCACGAGGGCAACATCTCCAACCTGCGCATCGTCAACCGGTCGATGGATTTCTTCGACATGGTGATCGACGTCGAGGTCAACGACGTGAAGCACCTCGCCAACATCACCGCGGCGCTCCGCGCCACCCCCGCGATCAATGCGGTCGAGCGTGCGCGGAATTGATGAAATTCGAATCGATGGCGCTGCTACACTTCATGCTCTTCTCCCCCCTTGGGGTAGAGGAGTCTGAAAGAGAAGATCAAAGAAAATAACGAAAGAAGAAAGTAACGAGTAATGCCCGCGCTTCCCTATCAACGCCTCGGTGTCAACATCGACCACGTCGCCACCGTGCGTAACGCGCGCGGCACGCCGACGCCCGACCCGTTGCGCGCCGCCCATCTCGCCGCCAAGGCCGGCGCCGACGGCATCACCGCGCATCTGCGCGAGGACCGCCGGCACATCGTCGACGACGACATCGCCCGCCTGAAGGACGCGATCGAGCTGCCGCTCAACTTCGAGATGGCGGCGACCGAGGAGATGGTGGCGATTGCGCTGCGCCATCGCCCGCATGCCGCCTGCATCGTGCCGGAGAAGCGCGAGGAGCGGACCACCGAGGGCGGGCTCGACGCGGTCGGCCAGCACAATCACCTGAAGCCCCTGGTCGCGCGTCTCGGCGATGCCGGCATCCGCGTCTCGCTGTTCATCGAGGCCGACCCGCGCCAGCTCGAGATGGCGGTGCAGCTCGGCGCGCCGGTCGTCGAATTGCACACCGGCCGCTATTGCGAGATCGAGGGCGCCGAGCGCGAGGCGGAGCTTTTGCGCATCCAGAAGGCCGCGGCGCATTGCCAGCAGCTCGGCCTCGAATGCCACGCCGGCCACGGCCTGAACTACGAGAACGTCGGCCCCATTGCCGCCATCGCCAACGTGCGCGAGCTCAATATCGGCCACTTCCTGATCGGCGAGGCGATCTTCGTCGGGCTGGAGCCCGCGATCCGCGAGATGCGCCGCCTGATGGATGCCGCGCGGTCGGGAGCCGCCCAAGTTAGAGGCCAGGCGTGATCATCGGGCTGGGCAACGACCTTTGCGACATCAGACGGATCGAGAAATCCCTAGAGCGCTTCGGCGACCGCTTCGTGCAGCGCGTCTTCACCGAGGTCGAGCAGAAGCGCTCCGAAGGCCGGGCGACACGGGCCGCGAGCTATGCCAAGCGCTTCGCCGCCAAGGAGGCCTGCGCCAAGGCGCTGGGCACCGGGCTGCGCCGCGGCGTGTTCTGGCGGGACATGGGCGTCATCAACCAGCGCGGCGGCAAGCCGACCATGGCCCTGACCGGCGGGGCGCTGGCCCGCTTGGCTGAGATCACGCCGGCCGGAATGTCGCCGCAAATCGACCTGACTTTGACCGACGAGTATCCCATGGCACAGGCGATCGTGATCATTTCGGCGGTTCCCAGGCCATGAAGCACTCTAAATACTTGATTCTGCAGCGCTCCCATGTCGCGGCGGGGGTGGGAGAGACAGCCGCCCCGTGCCCTGCTACAGGAGCGGCTCGTTTGGACTGGTACGGCGATGACGGACGTGGCTGAACGGCGAAAGCGTGGGCAGGAGAAGGCGGGCGGCTGGGGCGAAACCATCCGGACGGTGGTCTATGCCGTCCTGATTGCGCTGGTCGTGCGCACCTTCGCTATCGAGCCGTTCAATATCCCCTCGGGCTCGATGATCCCGACCCTGCTGGTCGGCGATTACCTGTTCGTCTCGAAGTACTCCTACGGCTACAGCAAGCATTCGTTCCCGTTCTCGATGGGCATGTTCCCGGGCCGTATCTTCGGTTCGCCGCCCGAGCGCGGCGACGTCGCGGTGTTCAAGTATCCCGGCGACCAGGGGCAGGGGCTGAACCGCACCGATTACATCAAGCGCATCGTCGGGATGCCGGGCGACCGCATCCAGGTGACCAACGGCGTGCTGCACATCAACGGCCAGGCGGTCGAGCGCATGCGCATCGGCGACTACGTCAAGGGCGCCAACGGCCACTACCAGAAGGGCACGCTCTATCGCGAAACCCTGCCCAACGGCCGCAGCTACACCGTGCTCGAGTACACCGACAACGGCATGGCCGACAATACGCCGGAGTTCCTGGTGCCGGCCGGCAACTACTTCGTCATGGGAGACAACCGCGACGATTCGCTCGACAGCCGAACGCGGCTGATGCTGCGCGACTTCTCGGGCGCGACGCGCGATCGCGACCAGCTCGGGTGGTACGTGCCGTCCGAGAACCTGGTCGGCCGCGCCGAGTTCATCTTCTTCTCGCACGATCCGTCGGCCGCCGGCTGGCTGGAGCCGTGGAAATGGCCAACAGCGATCCGCTTCAGCCGCTTCTTCCAGGCCATCCACTGAAGGCCGACCCCGTGACTCCGGGCGACGTCGATCTCGCGTCGCTGAGCGACAGGCTCGGGCATTCCTTCAAGCGCGCCGAGCTTGCCGTCGAGGCGCTGACCCATCGCGGCACCCTCGACAAGCGCCCCGACCTGAAGGCGGCCTTCCCGCACGGCAACGAACGCCTGGAATTCCTGGGTGACCGGGTGCTGTCGCTTGCCATGGCCGATCTTCTCTTGCGCCGCTTCCCCAACGAGCGCGAGGGCCAGCTCGCACGCCGCCATGCCGCCCTGGTGAGCGCCCGCACCCTGGGTGAGATCGCCGAGGCGATCGGGCTGCGCGAGCACCGCATCGCCTACCGTGGCGCGCCCAAGGCGACGCCCACCATCCTGGCCGACATGCTGGAGGCGCTCCTGGGCGCGATCTTCGTCGACGCGGGCTTCGAGGCGGCGGCTGCCATCATCGAGCGCCTGTGGGGCGAGCGGCTGGGCAGCCAGCATCCGGCGCCGCGCCCGCCCAAGACGCAGCTGCAGGAATGGGCCCAGGGCCGCGGGCTGGCGTTGCCGTCCTACAAGCAGATCGGCCGCGAGGGCACCGAGCACGAGCCGGTGTTCCTGGTCGAGGTGACCGTCGGCAAGCTGTCGCCGGCGCAGGGACGCGGGCTCACCAAGCGTGAGGCGGAGAGTGCGGCGGCCACACTCATGCTCGAACAGTTGAGCAAGACATGAGCGAACAGCGCACGCGCGCCGGCTTCGCCGCCATCGTCGGCGCGCCCAACGCCGGCAAGTCGACCTTGGTCAACGCCCTGGTCGGCTCGAAGGTCTCGATCGTCTCGCCCAAGGTGCAGACCACGCGCATGCGCGTCATCGGCATCGCCATGACCGATCTTCCCAATGATGGGCCCGACGGCTCGCGCGCGCAGGTCGTGCTGGTCGACACGCCCGGCATCTTCCGCATCGCCAAGCGCCGGCTGGAGCGCGCCATGGTCGCCGCCGCCTGGCAAGGCGCCGACGATGCCGACCTGGTGGCGTTGGTGGTCGATGCCGAGCGCGGCCTCGGGCCGGAGACCGCGGCCATCATCGAGCGGCTGAAGGACCAAAAGGCGCCGCGCTTCCTGATCCTGAACAAGATCGACCTGGTGGCGCGCGAAAAGCTTCTGTCGCTCACGGCAGAGATCAATGCGCGGCTGCCGTTCGAGCGCACCTTCATGGTGAGCGCGCTGAAGCAGGACGGCGTGAAGGACATCCTCACGACCCTGGCTGCGGCGCTGCCCGCCGGCCCGTTCCTCTATCCCGAGGACCAGGCCGCCGACCTGCCGCTGCGCCTGCTGGCGGCCGAGGTGACGCGCGAGCAGGTCTTCCTGCAGCTCCACCAGGAGCTGCCCTACGAGGCCGCGGTCGAAACCGAAAAGTGGGAAGACCGACCCGACGGCAGCACGCGCATCGAGCAGACCATCCATGTCCAGCGCGAAGGCCAGCGCGCCATCGTGCTGGGCAAGGGCGGCTCGAAGATCAAGCAGATCGGCGCCCGCGCCCGCCACGAGCTTTCGCAGATGCTGGAGCGGCCGGTGCACCTCTTCTTGCATGTGAAGGTGAGCGAGCGCTGGGCCGACGATCCGGCGCACTATCGCGCGATCGGCTTGGACTACGAGCCCTGACGGCGCGCGGACCTCGGGGTCCGCTCTGGCCGCGATCAGCCGCCGAAGCGACGTGCCGACAGGGCGGTGATGTCGAGCCTGGGCGTACGGCCTTGAACGACGTCGGTAACCAGCTCGCCGGTGATCGCCGCCAGGGAAAGTCCCAGATGTTGATGGCCGAAGGCCAGGACAACGTTGCGATGGTTCGGTGCCGGGCCGATCATCGGCAAATAGTCCGGCAGGGTCGGCCGGTCGCCGCACCAGCGTGATGTCTCGGTCAGGTGCGGACGGTTGAACAACACCGATGCCTGGCGGCGAAGAACGTCGGCTCGTTGCCAGTTCGGCGCGGCTGCTCCCAATTCAACGGTGCCGGCAAGTCGAAGTCCTGCCTCCATCGGCGTTGCCACAAAGCCGCGATCCGCGAACAACAGCGGAGTGTCCAGGTGAATTTCATCGGCTACCATCACGTGGTAGCCGCGTTCGCGCACCAGCGGAACCTTGATGGCCAACTGCTGCGCCAACTGCTTGGAGCCGACCCCGGCCGCGAGGACGATCTGGTTTGCCAGGATCTCACCGTCGCGCAGACGGACTCCCCTGACAGCGTCGTTCTCGATGGTGAACCCGGCGACGCGCTGTCGCTCGATCACTTCGCCGCCGTCGCCAGCGAACTGCCGGCCGAGGTTGCGCACGACGTCGAACGGTTCTGTGGTGTATGCCGAGTCCGGGAGGTATCGGCCGGCACACATCTTCATCGTCAAGGCCGGCACGCGCTCGCGAATGTCGGCTGGCGACAGGGCATGAAACCGTATTCCGTGGTCCTTCAGGAGCTTGTTCTCGTTTGCCGCCGCCCTGGCCGAGCGTGGCGATTCGAACAGCGTCAGATACCCGCGAGACTTGAAGAGCTCCGCATGTCCGTTGCTGCTCGTCAGCCTTTTCCAGGCAGGTACGGCATCCCGCAGCAAGGTTGCCAGCACTTTGGTGCCGCGATCGACGGCGCTCGGCAGAGCTGCCATCGCAAACCTCGTAAACCACGGCATGAGCGAGGGCAGGGAAGCCCAATTCACATGCAGCGGTCCCAGAGGATCGGCAAGCATGCGAAAGGCCCCACCGAGCACGTCGGGGCGCGCCAGCGGCAGGATATGATCGACGGCAACCAGTCCTGCATTGCCGAAGGAGCACCCGCGGCCGATTTCATGCTCGTCAATGAGCGTGACGCGGCGTCCGGTGCGCTGCAGTGCGCGTGCGCAGGCAAGCCCGACGACGCCGCCGCCTATGACGGCGATATCCGCGGATTTCATGCGCCGGCAGGCGCATGTGAAGACTTCTCGTACACCAGGGAAGCCGCGGCGAGATCCTCGATCGCCGCTCCAACGGATTTGAACAAGGTTATATGCTCGTCGTTGGTGCGGCCGGGACGGTCGTTGCGCACAAGGTCGAACAGATCGCCTTGAATTTCGTCCGGGGAGAGCACGGCCGTCTGCAACGGCACGACAATGTCACCGGCTTCCTTCATCGCGCCCGCTCGGGTGTCGACGAAGACCTTGCTGCGCCGGATTGCGTCATCGTCCGTCTCTCGCATGGCCGGCGTAAAGCCGCCGACCAGGTCGAGATGCGTTCCAGGTCTTAGCCAGGCGCCTCGCACCAACGGTCGGGTGCTGAGCGTGGCGCAGCTTACGATATCCGCTCGTGTAACGGCTGCTTCCAGGTCGACGACGGCATCGGCGTTCAGTCCGCTTTGGCAGAGCTCCTTCGCCACGGCTGACGCCTTGTCCGGGTTGCGTCCCCACACGAAGACCTGTGTGATCGGCCGCACCGATGCATGGGCGGATGCGAGATGCCTCGATAGGCGGCCGGTGCCGACGATGAGCAAGCGGCTGGCGTCGCGGCGCGCGACATAGCGAGCCGCCAGCGCGGAGGCGGCTGCCGTCCGTCGTGCGGTCAGTTCGCCGCCCTCCAATATCGCCAATGTCTCGCCCGTGCGCGCGGAAAACAACAGGTAGACGCCCGACACGGCGGGTTTGCCGATCTGTGCATTGGCAGGAAACACGTTCACCGCCTTGACGCCGAGATATCGGTCGGGAACCCATGCAGGCATCAGCAGGTGGACAGGCGGCTCAGGCCCGTCCGACATGACGTGATGATGCCGCGTCGGCATCCTGCTCTCCTGCCTGAAAGCCTGCTCCAAAGCGTGGATAGTCGATGGCCAGTCGAGGGTCTGGCCGATCTCCGCCGCCGAAATCAACTTCACAATGCTACTCCTGCTCCCGTTGCCCGGGACACCATCGCTACACGCCTATGCCGCCTTCTCGGGAGCCTGCTCGACCAGGAAGCACTCCGCCCAGTGGGTGCCGCGCGCGCGCGTCGGCTCGCGCGTGCTGCAGACGGGCATTGCAACGGGACACCGCGGGTGAAATCGACAGCCGGTCGGCAGCCTGCTGGGATCCGGCACCGCGCGGCCCAAACCGAGGTCGGGAATGCCCGCTCCCGGCGTCGGCGTCAGCACGGATTGCAGAAGCGCGCGCGTATAGGGATGCTGCGGATTGCGAAAGAGTTCGGAGGTGGGCGCGTATTCGACCACGCGGCCCAAGTACATGACGGCGACCGACGTGGCCATGTGCTCGACGACGGCAAGGTTATGGCTCACGAAGACGTAGCTCAGTCCGAATTCATTTCTCAACTCCAGCAGGAGATTGAGAATCTGCGCTTGCACCGACACGTCCAGCGCTGACGTAGGTTCGTCGCATACCAGGATGTCGGGCTGGAGGGCCAGCGCACGGGCGATGACCACACGCTGCCGTTGACCGCCGGAAAGCTGGCTTGGAGGGCTGTCGTAGAGGCGCTGGGGAAGGCCGACGACGTCCAGCAGATGTCGCGCCCGCTTCGTGCGACTGGCAGAGTCGCCCTGTCCATGAATTCGAAGCGGCTGCTCGACAATTCGCCCGATCGTATGTCGGGGGTTCAGAGCCGAATAGGGGTCCTGGAACACGTACTGAATGCGGCGAGCCACGTCGCGGCGCGGCACGCCGTTCAGCGGCTTCCCTTGAAGGTACACGTTTCCCGCGGTCGGGCTGACCAGTCCCATCATGATCCGGGCCAGGGTTGTCTTGCCGCAGCCGGACTCGCCGACCAGTCCGAGGATCTCCCCCCGCCGCAACTGCAGCGTGACGTCGTCGACGGCGCGAAGATAGCGCGGCCGGAACAGGCTGCCCCCGAGCGAAAACCTTTGGCTTACGCCCTCGACCTCGAGGATGGGCGCCGACGACTCGCTCATGGCACGGGCTCCCCGACTGCGCGATACGGGCTGGGCTCGCGAATGCACTTGTACACCTGCCCGTCCGGAAGCTGCCGCAGCTCGATGTCGGCAGCGCCGCAGCGAGGCGCGGCATGCGGGCATCGTTCACGGAACGCGCAGCCGACGATGCTGCCGATGAGCGACGGCACGACGCCCGGAATGGAGGGCAACTGTGTCATGTGTTCGCGGCGGCCGGGAACCGGCAGGCATTCGAGCAATCCGCGCGTATAGGGATGACATGGCCGTTCAAAGATCTGATGGACGCTGCCGCGTTCGACCACCTCGCCTGCGTACATCACGGCGACGGTGTCGGCCATGCGCGAGACGACGCCGAGATCGTGGGTGATGAGGATCATCGCCATGCCCAACTCGTCCTGCAACGCGCGCAAGACGCGCAGAAGCTCGGCCTGAATTGTGACATCGAGCGCCGTCGTCGGCTCGTCGGCGAGCAGCAATGCGGGTTCGCACATGAGGGCCATCGCGATCATCATCCGCTGACGCAAGCCGCCCGAGAGTTCGTGCGGATACTGCCTCAGCCGCTCCGTCGGCGCGCTCACGCCCACCTTGCCGAACAGGAAAAGAGCCCGCTCGCGTGCCTCCTTGCGGCTCACCTTGCGATGTTGGCGATGTACGTCGACGAGCTGTTCCTCGATGGTCAGTGCCGGATTCAACGACGTCATGGGCTCCTGGAAGATCATCGCCATCCGGTCGCCGCGGAGCGCGTTGAGCTGGTCTTCCGAAAGCGAAAGCAGATCGCGTCCTTGAAACGACATCGCTTTCGCCTGCCGCCGCGCACGCCGCGGGAGCAGCCCCATCAACGCCATGGCCGTCAGCGACTTGCCGCAGCCCGACTCGCCGACCAGGCACAGCGTTTCGCCGCGGCGCAGGCTGAAGTCGATGCCGCGCACCGCGTTGAGCGTCCCCTGCGGCGTCGGGATATCGATCCGCAGGTCCCGGACGTCGAGCAATGGATCGGCGGTTTTCATCGGTTCCGGCTTTCGGGCGAAGTCAGATCGCGCAGGCCGTCTCCGGTCATGTTGGTTGCAAGCACGAGCATGAAGAGGAATGCGCCCGGGATCGTGATGAGCCACGGATCGAAAAGAATGTTCGCGCGGCCTTCGGCGATCATCAGACCCCAGGACGGGGTGGGTGCCGGAACCCCGATGCCCAGGAAGGAGAGTGCGGCCTCCAGGACGATCGCTTGCGCGATTTCCAACGTTGCCACGACCAGCAGGTTGTTGACGACGTTGGGAAGAACTTCCTGGACGATGATCTGAAAGTTGGACGCGCCTTGGACGCGGGAAGCGACAATGAAGTCGGCGGACCGGATTTGCTGCGTCGTCGCGCGCATGACGATCGCAAAGCGGTCCCAGAGCAACAGGCCGAGCACGCCGATGACGATCTGCAGCGAGGAGCCGACCAGGGCCACCACTGCCAGGGCCACCAGGATCACCGGGATGGCCAGGCGCGCGGTAATCAGGAACGAGATCACCGTATCGACCCGGCCGCCAAAATAGCCGGCGACGACGCCCAAGGTGGTGCCGATCAGGCACGAAATGGCGGTGACGCTCAATCCCACGAGAAGGGAGACGCGCGCGCCGAACAACAGGCGCGACCAGTAATCACGACCGAGATGGTCGGTGCCGAACGGATGCGTCCAGCTGCCGCCATCCATCCACACGGGAGGCTGCATGCGCGCCAGAAGGTCCTGTGCATATGGATCGTAGGGCGTCAGGAGCGGGGCGAAAATCGCCAGCACCGCCATGACGGCGAGCACGGCGCACCCGAACAGGAACCCTCCGTGCTGCCGCCACCGCGGCAGCAATCGCGGCATGGACGCACCTGTGGCTGGAGGCGCTGATGGTTTGGCTGTGCTCACGACATCCTCATTCGGGGGTCGAGCCAGGCATTCACTATGTCCGCGAGAAACGTCAGCACGATGTAGATCAGCGAGAAGCAGAGGACGAGCGCTTGAATGACGGGGAGGTCGCTTCGGAGGATCGATTCCCATGCAAGGCGGCCGGCGCCGTTGATGGCGAACACGCTCTCGACCACCACGGACCCGGCCAGCATATAGCCGAATTGCGCCGCCGAGAGGCTGACGACCGGAATCAGCGCGTTGCGCAGCGCGTATTTCATCAGGACCTTGCGCGGAAGCAGCCCCATTGCGCGCGCCGTGCGAATGTAGTCGGTGTCGAGGACGCTGATCATGCCCGATCTCGTAAGCCGCATGATGGCGGGCGCCGCGAAATACGAGAGCACCACCGTCGGCAGGATATAATGCCGCCAGCTGTCGAGCCCGGAACTCGGAAGGATCGGGTACTCGACGCTGAAGACAATGACGAGAAGGAGCGCGAACCAGAACGTCGGCAGCGCCTGGCCGACGACGGCGAATATCAAGGCGAAGCGATCAATTCGCGTATTGGGCCGGCAGCCGGCGGCAATGCCCAACGATACGCCGATCGTGATGGCCAGGACGATGGCGCAGGCGCCAAGTCTCATGGTGATGCCGAGGCGCTCGATCACGATCGACGACACCGGCAGGTTGAAGTACAGGCTCTGCCCGAGGTCTCCGGAGATGAAGCCACCGAGCCATGACAGGTATTGCACGATGATCGGGCGATCGAAGCCGTAAGCCTCGCGTATCCGGGCGATATCGGCGGCGCTGCCCGATTCTCCCGCCATGCGCGTCGCCGGATCGCCGCCCGCAAATATCAGGAAAAAGGTCGCGAGAGACACGGCGAGAAGCAACAAGACCCCTGAGACGGATCGGCGAAAAATGTAGCGAGACATACTGCTTCTCGTGCGGAAAAGGCCGACTACCGGCAGGAGGGCGATCCCTGCCGGCAGTCACGTGCGCTCAACTACTTCCAAGAAGCCCTGTAGAACGGCACAAACTCGTCTGGATCGACATCCAGGACAAGGTTGCTGTTCTGCGCCGTGTTCACGCTGTAGGTCCACAGCGGCAACCAGTACGCTTGATCGGCAATATACTTTTGTGCGGCCGCATAGTGCTTCTTCCGCTCTTCGCGGTCGGCCGAACTGTCGGCGATCTTCAAGTCGGCGATCGCCTTCGGGTCCTTCACGACGTCGTCACCGGTGCCACCAAAGAAAGGGCTGGTCCCGAGAGCGGCGTCACCGACACCATAGGCACCCCAGGCACTGACGATGGCCGCCGCTCGCCCTTCCATCCAGGCCGTCCGCGCAGGAGCGGGCTGCTGCTCATTGATGGTGGTGCGAATGCCGACGGCCGAGAGGTTGGCGGCAATCGCCTCGATATGCGCCCGCGGGAACGATGGCGCCGTCACGAGCTCGAGCGAGAAGCCGTTTGGATACCCGGCTTCAGTCAGCAACTCCTTAGCTTTTTTGGGGTCGAACGCATACTTCGTGACGTCGGTCGAGCATCCGAACTGGACCGGATGGCAGGCCGAGTAGAGCGGTTCGGATACTCCGCCAACTAGGGCCTTTATGATTCGCTGTTTGTCGACAGCATAGTTGATGGCTTGCCGCACTCGAACGTCGGCGAGAGGGGATTTGCCACCCTCGAAGTGCGGATTCATCGAGATGTAGCCAATACGCATGATCGGCCAGCTTTTGACCGTGATGTTGGGCCGGCCGGACAACCGCTTTGCCGCGTCCGGCGGCAGACGCCAGATCCAGTCGACCTGCCCGTTCAGCAGCTCGGCGTACTGCACATTGGCTTCCGGCAGAACGCGGACGACCAATCGCTTGATGGCCGGCCGACCTTTGGGGCTGCCGGCGTAGTAGTCGTCGAAGCGCTCCAGCGCGTAGCGCCTGCCGGCTGTCATTTCAACGAGCCGATAGGGGCCGGTGCCGATCGGCTTGGCGGATACTCCGGCGGACCCGCCTGCTTCGAGCTGCCGCTTGGAGAAGATCGGCAGATTGCCCGACAGCATCTCCAGCGCCATCGGATACACCGATTTCATGCGGAGACGGACGGTATCCGGGCCGGTCTTCTCGACGACGTCGATCCAGTTCACCGCGACCTGGAAGCGTGCGTTGTATTCCTTCGACGCGACGGTATTGAGCGTATACACGACGTCGTCGGCCGACAGCTCGCTGCCGTCGTGGAACTTCACGCCCTTGCGGATCACGAACTCGAGCGTCTTGCCGTCGATGACCTTGTAGGACTCGGCGAGCGCCGGCAGGAACTCACCGCTCTTCTGGTCCTTGAGCAACAAGTTGTCGAAGAGCATCCGGCCCAATATGAGACCCGAGCGCGAAATCTCCTTGTAAGGATCGAGTGTGGCGATTTCCTCCTCGAAGGCGGCATTCAACGTATCGTCGCCCTTGCCGGCCAGCGCCTGGCCGGACATGGCGATGATCGCGAGAGACGCGCTTGCACTGAGTATCCGCGCAAATTTTGTCATGTGTATCCTCACGGCTACGCTCCCCACACTGCTCGGTAGACCCGCATCCAGTTCTCGCCCAGGACCTTGCGGATATCGGCTTCCTTGAAGCCGCGTCGCACCAGGGCCGCGGTCAGGTTGGGCAGGCGATCGGGCGTCTCGATGCCCTCGGGATAGTGATAGGGCGGGGGCGGGTAGGCCTTGGGGCTCCATCGTCCCGAGGCGATCGTTGCTTCATATGACGTCGTCGCCTCGTCGTCAGGCATGTACGGCGCCTGGCCGGCGAAGTAGTCGATGCCGAGCGACACATGGTCGATGCCGACCAGATCGGCAACGTAGCTCACGTGGTCGATGTATTGATCGATCGTCGGACGCTTGTCGGCGGCGACGAACGCCGGGAAGCCGACAATTCCCGTGAGGCCGCCACTCTTGGCGGCTGCCTTGATCTGTTCATCGACGATGTTGCGCGGCGTTCCATGGACGTTGCGCGGATTGGCATGCGAGAACACCGTCGGCGCCGTGGATGCCTCGAAGGCGTCCATCGTCGTGCGATAGCCGGTGTGAGAACAGTCGACGATGACGCGCGCTTCATTCATGCGGGCGATCGCCTTCAGGCCGAAGCGGCTCAGGCCGGCGTCCGTGCGCTCTTCACACCCGTCACCGATCCGGTTCTTGACGTTGTAAGCCAGCTGGATGATGCCGACACCGAGGGCCTTGTAGGCATCGATCAAGTCGAGATTGTCTTCGATCGGCTCCGTGCCCTGGAAATGGAAGATCAGGCCGATCTTGTTGGTGCGCTTCGCTTCCTCGATGTCGGCCGCTCGACGAACCAGAATGGCGTCGCCGCGGTCACGGATCAGCTTCACCCATTCCCCGAGACTGCGCATCGTCGCGGCCGCGTTCGCAAAGCCGCCGACGGTCGGAGCCACCGCCGTCAGCCCGCCCTTCCTGTAGTCATCGAGCAGCTCCTTCCGCGCAAGCAGCGGGCAGACGGCGTCGATGATGATCGACTTCGCGTGAAGCTCTTTTGCGTCAACAGACATCTACAATTCTCCTCCTGGCTCGCGGGCGACCACCACGGAGCGGCAGCGAATCTCGACCCACTCTTCCCGCGGTGGAGCTAGCATCACGTGAACAAATTTTCCAATAGGAAATTAATATTCGAGCCAGGAATCTTCTTTTGCCGAATTTTCGGCCGCGCCGCCTCATTGACGGGCACATCGTCTCAATCTCAGGATTCAACTAAATAATGAATGAAATCAACATTTTATTCTCGTCTTCCTCAGGACTTGGTCGATGTTATCAACCGGCGTGCCACTGCGCATGCTCTTGAAAAAATTTTCCAATACGATATTTACGCGCATGAAGGAGCGAGTGCCCAACGCCCCGGCGAAACGACAGACGGGATCGCCAAGGGGGTAGGCCTGTACTCGATCAACAAAGCCGCATGAATGAAATATCTCGCTCTCGACTGCGTGAACAATCGCCGCAGAGCCAGCCGGGCGCCAACGTCGATCTCGGATCTCGGGTTCGCGGACTGAGGCAGTCCAAGCGCATGACGTTGAAGGACGTCGCGCTGCGATCCGGATTGGCTGTCGCGACGCTCTCGAAGATCGAGAACAACCGCCTTTCGCCGACCTATGAGAACATCATCCGGCTCGCGCGTGGCCTGGATGTCGATATTGCGGCGCTTTTTTCCGATCAACCGCACTCGCCTCCGCGCGGACGGCGATCGATCACTCGCCGCGGCAAAGGCAAGATTTTCGAGACCGAGACCTACGACTACGAAATGCTGTGCACGGATGTCGTGGGCAAACGGATCATTCCGCTCAAGGCCCGCATCAAGCGGCGTGAATGGAAGGATTTCAGTTCTCTGATCACGCATGACGGCGAGGAGGTCATCTACGTCCTCGCGGGCCGCATCAGGCTGATCACCGAATTCTATGAAGAGGTGGTCCTCGAGCCTGGAGACTGCGTCTATTTCGACAGCACCATGGGGCACGTGTGTCTGGCCCATGGGCTGAAGGACGCAGAAGTGTTCTGGGTCTGCTCGAGCTCGGACGCGATCAACGTGGTTGAAAGCAACAGTGACGCCGCACGTTCGCAGGCCAAATAGCTCGATCAGAGGCGTTGCGCTCTGACGAGAGGTTTTGGGGGCGTACCTTCCATGGTTCCACCGTTTGATGCTTTCCGCGCCGATCTGGCGCCGCGATCGGCCTTGCGCGACCTGATCTCTGCCGCCTGTCGGCGGCCGGAAGTGGAGTGTGTTCCTCCTTTGCTGGCGGACGCGACGCTGCCAAAGGGCGAGGTCGAAACTGCGCGAGCGCTTGCCGCTCGGCTCGTCAAAAGCCTGCGGGCGAAGCCGCGCGGCGGCGGCGTCGACGGCCAGGTGCAGGAATACGCGCTCTCGAGCGACGAAGGCGTGGCGTTGATGTGCCTCGCGGAGGCGCTTCTGCGCATTCCGGACAAGGCAACGCGAGATGCATTGATACGGGACAAGATCGGCGGCCGGGACTGGCGATCCCATGTCGGCCAGAGCCCGTCGCTCTTCGTCAATGCAGCGACGTGGGGCCTCGTGGTCACGGGGCGGCTTGCCCGCACCACGAGCGAACGAACGCTCGCGACGGCTCTGGTCCGATTGGCGGGGAAGGGCGGCGAGCCGCTCATTCGAAAGGCTGTCGACGTTGCCATGCGCCTGATGGGGGAGCAGTTCGTCACGGGCCAGACCATTCGAGAGGCGCTCTCCCGCGCACGCGCGCTGGAGGCCAAGGGATTTCGGTACTCCTATGACATGCTCGGGGAGGCGGCGACGACGGCCGAGGACGCCGCGCGCTACTACGCGGCCTACGAGGCGGCGATCCGGGCAATCGGCGAGGCCTCGGCCGGGCGCGGCATCTTCGACGGCCCGGGGATTTCCATCAAGCTGTCGGCGCTTCATCCTCGCTATTCGCGCGCCCAACGCGGACGAGTGCTTGCGGAGCTGCTGCCGAGGCTCGGCGCATTGACGCGCCTGGCAAGACAATTCGACATCGGCCTCAACATCGATGCGGAGGAGGCCGATCGTCTCGACCTCTCTCTCGAACTGCTCGAAGCGTTATGCTTTGACGAGAAACTGGCGGGCTGGAACGGCATCGGGTTCGTCGTGCAGGCCTATCAGAAGCGCGCGCCGTTCGTGCTCGACTACGTCATCGACCTCGCCCGTCGCTCCAGGCATCGGTTGATGATCCGGCTGGTCAAGGGCGCGTACTGGGACAGCGAAATCAAGCGCGCTCAGGTGGACGGTCTCGAAGATTTCCCCGTCTACACCCGCAAGATCCATACGGACGTCTCCTACATCGCGTGCGCCAGGAAGCTGCTGTCCGCCGCGGATGCGGTGTACCCGCAATTCGCGACGCACAATGCCTTGACGCTCGCGACGATCTACTCGATGGCCGGGCAGAACTACTATCAAGGCCAATATGAATTTCAGTGCCTCCACGGCATGGGCGAGCCGCTATATGAAGAGGTCGTCCCGCGTGCCAACCTCAACCGGCCATGTCGCATCTACGCGCCCGTGGGAACCCACGAGACGCTGCTTGCGTATCTCGTGCGTCGGCTGCTCGAGAACGGCGCGAACTCCTCCTTCGTGAACCAGGTCGGAAACCCCGACATTCCGATCGATCGGCTCCTGGTCGATCCGGTCGACGCGGCGCGCGCGCTCGATCCGGTCGGCAGGCCTCACGACAAGATCGCTCTCCCTTCGGAACTGTTTGGATCTGCCCGGAAGAATTCCCGCGGGCTCGATCTTTCGAACGAACTAGCGCTCGCATTCTTGCGCGAGACTATCGGCTCCGGAACGACCGGGCCAATTGCCGCCCGGCCAGTCGTGTCGGGACGGGAGGAGCCGGGCACCGAAAGAAAGGTGCTCAATCCGGCGAACCGTCGCGATTGCGTCGGGACTGTCGTGGAAGCCGATGCAGCGCTCGTCGCGCGAGCGGTCGAGAGCGCGGCGGACGGCGCTCCGCGCTGGGCGGCGACGACGCCGGCGGCACGCGCGGCCTGCCTCGAGCGCGCTGCCGAGCTCATCCAAGGCCGAATGCCGCAGTTGATCGACGTGATCGTTCGGGAAGGAGGAAAGACGATCGCGAACGCGGTGGGTGAAGTGCGTGAGGCCGTGGATTTTCTGAGATACTACGGCCACCAGATCCGCGATGAGTTCGGCCATGGCGCCCACGTGCCGCTCGGCCCCGTCGTGTGCATCAGCCCGTGGAATTTCCCGTTCGCCATCTTCGTCGGACAGATTGCAGCTGCGCTCGCGGCAGGAAATTCCGTGTTGGCCAAGCCGGCCGAAGAAACGCCGCTCGTTGCGAGCATGGCCGTGCGATTGCTGCACGAAGCGGGCGTGCCGAAGCAGGTCCTTCAGTTCCTTCCCGGGGACGGAGTTGTCGGGTCCGGGCTCGTCGCGGACGAGCGGGTGCGAGGGGTGATGTTCACCGGCTCCACGGAGGTTGCGCGGCTCATCGAGCGTCAACTCGCGGCGCGCCTGAACCCCGATGGCAATCCTGTGCCCCTTATCGCCGAGACCGGCGGGCAGAACGCGCTGATCGTCGATTCTTCCGCGCTGGCGGAGCAAGTCGTGGCAGACGTCATCCAGTCCGCATTCGATTGCGCCGGTCAAAGATGCTCCGCGCTCCGGGTGCTCTGCCTTCAGGAAGATATTGCCGAGCGAACGCTGAACATGTTGAAGGGCGCGCTCCGCGAACTCACGATCGGAGCCCCCGACAGGTTGGCGACGGACGTAGGTCCTGTCATCAGCGCAGATGCGCAGAAGGCGATCTTAGAGCACGTTGGTCGGATGCGAGCTGCCGGAAACGTGGTCGAGCAGATGGCATTGCCGGAGGCCAGCGGGGCAGGGCTCTTCGTTCCTCCCACCATCATCGAGTTGAGGTCGCTGAGCGAGCTCGAGCGAGAGGTGTTCGGTCCGGTCCTCCATGTGCTCCGCTTCAAGAGGACCGCGCTCGATCGCCTCGTCTTCGACATCAACGCGACGGGGTATGGGCTGACATTCGGTATCCACAGCCGGATCGACGAAACGATCGACCATGTCGGGCCTCACGTCGAGGCGGGAAACATCTACGTCAATCGCAACCTGATCGGCGCGGTTGTCGGCGTTCAGCCGTTCGGCGGGCACAAGCTCTCCGGCACGGGGCCCAAGGCCGGTGGCCCGCTCTACCTGCGAAGGCTGATGTCGAGTTGTCCGGTGCTCGACGCCGGCCGGGATGGCGCGCCTGCGCTCGCTCAAATGTGGGCTCGCTTCGCTGCGTCGAAGGGCTGGTCGGCCGCCCGGCTCTGCAAGGATTTTGCCAGGCGCTCACCGCTCGGCATCCGGTGGGAGCTTCCGGGCCCTGTTGGCGAGAGCAACATCTATTCGCTTCGCCCAAAGGGCAAAGCGCTTTGCTTTGCCTCGTCGACCGAGGAACTCGCCATCCAGATCGGAGCCGCGCTGGCGACCGGCAACATCGCCGTCGTATCGAAGTCCCCGGCATCTCGCGCGATCGACGACGTCGCGGCGGAATACAGGGGAGCGATCGAGCTCGTTTCCGGGTCCGATCTGCCGGGTGGCGACGTCGCGCTGTTCGAGGGGCCGGATGATGAACTGCGCATCGTCTCCCAAACGCTGGCCCGGCGCGAGGGGCCAATCGTGCCGCTGTATCGACGAAGCCCGACTGGATATCCGCTCGAGTTCCTGGTCTCCGAGCGAACCGTCAGCCACAACACGGCTGCTGCTGGAGGGAACGCCAGCTTGATGGCCATCTAGCGCGACCGTCCTCGTCGTCGAGCTGCGCGATTGACGCACGGAACGTAGGCATCCGGTGTAGTCTCGCCGGAGGCGTACCAGGCTGGGATCGCTAGCGCCGCCGGCCTCCAGGCAAACAACCCTGCCACCGGAACTCGCCGCCAATCTGTCGGCAGCGCTGGCAGCATTGCAACGGCGGGGCATAGGGATTGTAGGCCGTTCAGGTGGGCCCGCTATCCTTACCCCTGCTGCGCGAACACGATCCGAGTCTTCCGTCTGTCGCGCAAAGCCGTCATACACAGCGCCATGGACTGGACCGACCAGGGCATCGTTCTGTCGGCGCGACCGCACGGCGAGGGTGGGATGGTCGTGGCGTTGCTGACCCACGACCACGGCCGACACGCCGGCTTCGTGCCGGGCGGCGGCTCGCGTAAGGCGCGGGCGACCTGGCAGCCGGGCAATCTCGTCGAGGTGAGTTGGCGCGCGCGGCTGGCCGAGCAGCTCGGCAACTATGCAGGCGAGCTGCGCGAGCCGCATGCGGCCCGCGCGCTCGACGACGCAGCGCAGTTGGCGGGTCTCAGTGCCGCCTGTGCGATGCTCGACGCCGCACTGCCCGAGCGCGAGCCGCATCCGGCGATGTTCGACGGTTTCTCCGCCCTGCTGGGGGCGCTCGGCCATCCCGGCTGGCCTGTGATCTATGTGCGTCTGGAGCTCGGTTTGCTGCAGGAGCTGGGCTTCGGCCTCGATCTCACAAAGTGTGCGGCAACCGGCGCCACCGAGGACTTGGCCTATGTCTCGCCCAAGACCGGACGGGCGGTGAGTCGTGTGGCGGCCGGCCCCTACAAGGAAAAGCTGATCGAATTGCCGGCTTTTTTGTCCACCGGCGGCCTGCCGGTAGACGAAGAGGAGATGCGCAAAGGCCTCGACCTGACGGGCTATTTCCTGGAGCGGCACGTGTTTTGGCCGCACAACAAGCCCTTGCCTGCCGCCCGGGCGAGATTTATGGAAACCCTGCAACGCTAACGACAAATGGCTGTGGCATGAACCACGGTCGGTCCCCTCAGTCTCGGTAAATGGCAAAACGCAGCACTAACGTCGTCCCGCTGGCGGTCGTGAAGCCGGTGCAGTTCGGAGAGGCGCTCAGCGAGCGCTACCTTTCCTATGCGCTGAGCACGATCATGGCGCGCTCGCTGCCCGACGTTCGCGACGGGCTGAAGCCGGTGCATCGCCGCCTGCTCTACGCCATGCGCCAGTTGCGGCTCGACCCCAACAGCGCCTTCAAGAAGAGCGCGCGCGTGGTCGGCGACGTGATCGGCCAGTATCATCCGCACGGCGACCAGTCGATCTACGACGCGCTGGTGCGCCTCGCCCAGGACTTCGCCGCGCGCTATCCGCTGATCGAAGGGCAGGGCAACTTCGGCAACATCGACGGCGATAACCCCGCCGCCATGCGCTACACCGAGGCCCGCCTCACCGCGGTCGCCGAGGCGTTGCTGGCCGGCATCGACGAGAACGCCGTCGACTTCCGCCCCAACTACGACGGCTCGACCGAAGAGCCGATCGTGCTGCCCGGCGGCTTCCCCAACCTCCTGGCCAACGGGGCCGCCGGCATCGCCGTCGGCATGGCGACGTCGATCCCGCCGCACAATGCCGGCGAGCTCTGCGATGCGCTGCTGCATCTGATCAAGACGCCCAACGCGCGCGTCGAGACGCTGGTCGACCTGGTGAAGGGCCCGGATTTCCCGACCGGCGGCATCCTGGTCGAGCCGCGCGACTCGATCGTCGAGGCCTACAAGACCGGCCGCGGCGCCTTTCGCCTGCGCGCCAAGTGGGAAAAGGAAGAGCTGCCGCGCGGCCAGTACCGCATCATCGTCACCGAGATCCCCTACCAGGTGCAGAAGGGCAAGCTGATCGAGCGCATCGCCGAGATCATCAACGCCAAGAAGCTGCCCATCCTCGAGGACGTGCACGACGAATCGGCCGACGACGTGCGCATCGTGCTCGAGCCGCGCACCGGCCAGGTGCCGGCCGAGCTTTCCGGCTCGCGGAGATCGAGCGGCGCCTGGAAATCCTCGACGGCTACCTGATCGCCTATCTCAACCTCGACAAGCTGATCAAGATCATCCGCGAGGAGGACGAGCCCAAGCCCAAGATGATCAAGGCCTTCGACCTGACCGACCTGCAGGCCGAGGCCATCCTCAACATGCGGCTGCGCGCGCTGCGCCGGCTGGAAGAGTTCGAGATCAAGGGCGAGCACAAGAAGCTCACCGCCGAGCGCAAGGACCTCAAGGCGCTGCTCAAGGACGAGACGCTGCAGTGGGGCAAGATCGCCGACGAGGTGCAGGAGACCAGGAAGAAGTTCGGCGGCAAGACCGAGCTCGGTCGTCGCCGCACCGAGCTCGCCGACGCGCCGGCCGAGGTCGAGCACGCGATCGAGGACTTCGTCGAGCGCGAGCCGATCACCGTGCTGCTCTCGGAGAAGGGCTGGATCCGCGCCGCCAAGGGCCATCTCGACGACAAGGCCGCGGCCGAGCTCAAGTACAAGGAAGGCGACAGCCCGCGCTTTGCCGTCCACGCGCAGTCGACCGACAAGATCCTGGTGTTCGGCACCAACGGCCGCTTCTACACGCTGGGCTGCGACAAGCTGCCGAGCGCGCGCGGCCACGGCGAGCCGATCCGGCTGATGATCGAGCTCGGCAACGAGCAGGACATCGTCGACCTCGCCGTGCTGAAGGGCGGGCGCAAGTTCCTGGTGGCGTCGGATGCCGGCCGCGGCTTCATCGTGCCCGAGGACGAGGTCGTGGCGCAGACCAAGAACGGCAAGCAGGTGCTGAACCTCGCCGATAAGGAGAAGGCGCAGGCCTTCGCCATGGTGCCGGAAGGTGCGGATTCGATTGCCGCGCTGAGCGAAGGCCGCAAGCTCCTGATCTTCCCGATGGAGCAGGTACCGGAGATGGGCCGCGGCCGTGGCGTGACATTGCAGAAGTCCAAGGCCGACCAGCTGTCGGATGCGCAAGCCTTCCGGCTCGCCGACGGGTTGCCGTGGGCCAACCGCGTCATCCCGGCCAGCGAGCTGAAGTTCTGGCGCGGCGAGCGCGCCCAGGCGGGCCGCATGCCCGAAAAAGGATGGCCACGCGCCAAGCGCTTCAAGGATTGAGCGAATGGACCTGACGCTGCTCTGGAAAACGGTGCTGATCGGCGTCGTCGAAGGCCTGACCGAGTTCCTGCCGGTGTCCTCGACGGGACACATCATCCTCGCTGAGGAGGTGCTGGGCTTCCAGGGACCGCCCGGCAAGGTGTTCGAGATCGTGATCCAGCTCGGCGCGATCCTCGCGGTCTGCGTCCTCTATCGGGCGAAGATCTGGGCGACGGTGCAGGGTGCCTTGAACCGCGAGCCGATGTCGTTGCGCTTTGTCGCTGCGATCGTAGTCGCTTTCCTGCCGGCGGCGGTCATTGGCGTTGTCGCGCACAAATACATCAAGTCGGTGCTGTTCAATCCGACGGTGGTGGCGGTGGCCCTGATCGTGGGCGGCATCGCCATCCTGGTCATCGAGCGCTACGCGCAGAGGCCGCGCATGAAGGCGCTCGACGAGGTCGATCTCAAGACGGCGCTCTACATTGGCCTCTGCCAGTGCCTCGCCATGATCCCCGGCGTGAGCCGCGCCGGCGCCACCATCATGGGCGCGCGGGTTTTTCGCGTGGATCGTGCGACGGCGGCGGAGTTCTCGTTCTTCCTCGCCATGCCCACGATGATCGGGGCCACCGTCTACGACCTCTACAAGAACTGGTCGTCGCTCGACTGGCACGGCAGCGGCACGATCGCGATCGGCTTCCTCGCCGCCTTTCTCAGTGCATTGCTCGTGGTGAGACCGTTCGTGCGCTTCATCAGCCGCCACGGTTTCGGCGTTTTCGCCTGGTACCGCATTGCGTTGGGCGCATTGGCGCTTGCGCTGATCGTCATGCATTGAACCTTCAGTCGGTGCGAAGCGCGTGCCATAAGCCCGCGCAACCCAATATCGCTTCCGGAGTTTCTGGTTCATCATGCAACGTCGTAAGTTTCTGCGTACCACTGGCGTCGGCGCCGCCGCTGTCGCGGCCACCGGCACGCACGCCGCGCCGGCCATCGCTCAATCCGCGCCCGAGCTGAAATGGCGCTTGGCGTCGAGCTTCCCCAAGTCGCTCGACACGATCTTCGGCGCTGCAGAGATCTTCACCAAGTATGTCGCCGAGGTTTCGGACAATAAGTTCCAGATCCGCCTGTTCGCCGCCGGCGAGCTCGTGCCCGGCCTGCAGGTCGCCGATGCCGTGCAGAACGGCACGGTCGAGATGGGCCACACCGCGTCGTATTACTACGTCGGCAAGGATCCGTGCTTCGCGCTCGACTGCGCCATCCCGTTCGGGCTCAACGCCCGCCAGCAGGATGCCTGGATGAACTGGGGCGGCGGCCGCGAGGCGATGGCCGACTTCTTCAAGACCTACAACATCCACGCCATGCCGTGCGGCAACACCGGCGGCCAGATGGGCGGCTGGTTCCGCAAGGAGATCAAGACCCTCGATGACCTCAAGGGCCTCAAGATGCGCACCTCGGGCTTCGCGGGCGAAGTGCTGAGCAAGCTCGGCGTGGTGCCGCAGCAGATCGCCGGCGGCGACATCTATCCGGCGCTGGAGAAGGGCACGATCGACGCCTGCGAATGGGTCGGCCCCTACGACGACCAGAAGCTCGGCCTCAACAAGGTGGCGCCGTACTACTACTACCCCGGCTGGTGGGAGGCGGGCCCGCAGCTCTCGGCCTATGTGAACCTGGCCAAGTGGAACGAACTTCCCAGGGGCTACCAGGCGCTGCTGGAGGCCGCGGCTGCCAAGGCGCACACCTCGATGCTGTCGAAGTACGACACGCAGAACCCCAAGGCGCTGCGCGAGCTCGTGGCGGGCGGCACCAAGCTCATGCCCTTCAACAACCAGGTGCTCGAGGCTTGCTACGCCAAGACCAACGAGGTCTACGACGAGACCATGGCCAAGAACCCGCGCTTCAAGAAGATCTACGAAGCGTGGAAGCCGTTCCGTGCCGAGGAGGTGCTGTGGTTCCGCGTCGTCGAAAATACGCTCGACAACTTCATGGCGCGCCTGTCGGCTTCCAACAAGCTTTGACACGCACCGAGCAAAAACTCGGAGAGCCCCGCTTCGGCGGGGTTTTTCTTTGCCTTTGGTCGCCTTTCCAAGCGCGGGGTGCTGTGTCATAAACCCGCGCCGCCGGAGGGGCGGTTCGCGTCGCAGAACGCGATCAAAAGAAAAAATTCCGAGGAGTTCTACCCAGATGCAACGTCGTAAGTTCCTGCGTACCGCCGGTGTGGGCGGTGGCGCAGCCGCTGTCGCGAGCGCGCTCGCAGCACCCGCTGTCGCTCAGTCCATGCCCGAAGTGAAGTGGCGCCTCGCCTCGAGCTTCCCCAAGTCGCTCGACACCATCTACGGCGCGGGCGAGTTCTTCGCCAAGCGCGTCGCCGCTCTCACCGACAACAAGTTCCAGATCCGCGTCTTCGCCGCCGGCGAGATCGTCCCTGGCCTGCAAGTCGTCGATGCCGTGCAGAACGAGACCGTCGAGTGCGGCCACACCGCGGCCTATTACTACGTCGGCAAGGATCCGACCTTCGCCTTCGACACGGCGCTGCCGTTCGGGCTGAACACCCGCCAGCAGAATGCCTGGGTATATTTCGGCGGCGGGCTCGAGCTGATGCGCGAGTTCTACAAGGACTACAAGATGATCTCCTTCCTGATGAGCCACACCGGCGCCCAGATGGGCGGCTGGTGGCGCAAGGAGATCAAGAGCCCCGAGGACATGAAGGGCGTGAAGATGCGCATCGGCGGCTTCGCCGGTCAGGTCATGGCCAAGCTCGGCGTGGTCCCTCAGCAGCTGGCCGGCGGCGACATCTATCCGGCGCTTGAGAAGGGCACGATCGACGCCGCCGAATGGGTCGGCCCGTACGACGACCAGAAGCTCGGCTTCAACAAGGTCGCGCCGTACTACTACTATCCCGGCTGGTGGGAAGGCGGTGCCGCGCTCTCGCTCTATTGCGGCGAGAAGGCCTACGAGGCGCTGCCGGCCATGTACAAGGAGGCGATTGCCGCTGCCTCCGGCGACACGGTGAGCTGGTCGGTCGCCAAGTACGACGCCCAGAATCCCAAGGCGCTGCGTGAGCTGGTGGCGGCCGGCGCCAAGTTCCTGCCGTTCCCGCAGTCGGTCATGGAGGCCTGCTTCAACGCCTCCAACGAGCTCTATGCCGAGACCATCGCCAAGAACCCCAGGTTCAAGAAGGTCTACGAGTCCTGGAAGCCCTTCCGCAACGAGGAGGTCCTGTGGTTCCGGGTGGCCGAGAACACCTTCGATAACTTCATGGCGCGCCAGTCTGCGGCCAACAAGCTGTAGCAGTTCTGCCTCCCCCCTTCGCGGGACCCGCGAAGGGGAGGAAAGCCATCCCAAAAGCCCCGCTTCGGCGGGGCTTTTTCTTTGCGCGGAACGTGCGGACATGGCAGGCTGGATTCCGCCGAGTGGAATCTCGACAAACAAAAATACGTTTCTGGGAGTGAAATCATGCAACGTCGGAAATTCCTGCGCACCGCTGGTATCGGCGGTGGCGCCGCCGCTGTCGCCAGCACCGTCGCGGCGCCCGCCATCGCCCAATCGATGCCCGAGCTGAAGTGGCGTCTGGCCTCGAGCTTCCCCAAGTCGCTCGACACGCTGTATGGCGGCGGCGAGAACTTCGCCAAGTTCATCGGCGAGATGACGGACAACAAGTTCCAGGTCCGCATCTTCGCTTCGGGCGAGATCGTGCCCGGCCTGCAGGTACTCGATGCCGTGCAGAACGGCACCGTCGAGATGGGCCACTCGGCCGGCACCTACTACATCGGCAAGGACCCGACGCTCGCCTTCGACACCACGCTGCCGTTCGGCATGAACGCGCGCCAGCAGGACGCGTGGATGAACTTCGGCGGCGGCAAGGAACTGCTGGCCGAGGTCTACAAGGACTACAACACCCTCTCGATCCCGTGCGGCAACACCGGCGCCCAGATGGGCGGCTGGTTCCGCAAGGAGATCAAGAGCCCCGAAGACATGAAGGGGCTGAAGTTCCGCATCGCCGGCATCGCCGGCATGGTGTGCGCCAAGCTGGGCTCGGTGCCGCAGCAGATCGCCGGCGGCGACATCTATCCGGCGCTGGAGAAAGGCACGATCGATGCGGCCGAGTGGGTCGGTCCGTACGACGACCAGAAGCTCGGCTTCAACAAGATCGCGCCCTACTACTACTATCCGGGCTGGTGGGAAGGCGGCCCGCAGACCTCGGCCTTCGTCAACCTCACGAAGTGGAACGAACTGCCGAAGTACTATCAGTCCGTCATCCAGGGGGCTGCAGCCCGAGCGCAGGCCATCATGCTCTCCAAGTACGACGCGGAAAATCCCAGGGCGCTGCGCGAGCTGATGGCGGCCGGCACCAAGTTGATGCCGTTCCCGCAGTCGGTGATGGAAGCCGCCTTCAACGCCTCCAACGAGCTCTATGCCGAGCTTTCGGCGAAGAACCCGAAGTTCAAGAAGGTCTACGAGAACTGGAAGCCGTTCCGCAACGAGGAGATCCTGTGGTTCCGCGTTGCCGAGTTCACCTTCGACAGCTTCATGGCGCGCCAGTCGGCTGCCAACAAGCTGGGATAGATCAGGCGGCAGACTTCGCCTTCACCGCCAAGCGGTGAAGTGAAAGGAGGCAGTAGCGTACCCAAGAAACGATCCAGGGAGGGATCACCATGCAACGTCGCAAGTTCCTGAAGACCGCCGGCGTGGGGGCTGCTGCCGCCACGACGGCGGCGGCACCGGCCCTGGCGCAGGGCCTGCCGGAGTTGAAGTGGCGTCTGACGTCGAGTTTCCCCAAGTCGCTCGACACGCTGTTCGGCGGCGCCGAGCTGTTCTGCCGGCGCGTCGGCGAGCTCACCGACGGCAGATTCAAGATCACGCCCTTCGCCTCGGGCGAGATCGTGCCGGGCTTCCAGGTGCTCGACGCCGTGCAGAACGGCACGGTCGAGATCGGCCAGACCGCGGCCTACTACTACATCGGCAAGGACATCACCTTCACCTTCGACACCGCCGTCCCGTTTGGCCTCAACAGCCGCCAGCACGTGGCGTGGTGGATGCAGGGCGGCGGTCGCGAGGCGATGAACGAGTTCTACAAGGACTACGGCGTCATCGGTCACTTGATGGGCGGCACCGGCGCGCAAATGGGCGGCTGGTTCCGCAAGGAGATCAAGACGGTTGATGACCTGAAGGGGTTGAAGTTCCGAGTCGGCGGCTTCGCCGGCCAGATCCTGGGCAAGCTCGGCGTCGTGGCCCAGCAGATCCCCGGCGGCGAGATCTATCCGGCACTGGAGAAGGGCACGATCGACGCCGCCGAATGGGTCGGCCCCTACGACGACGAGAAGCTGGGCTTCAACAAGGTGGCTCCATACTACTACTACCCAGGCTGGTGGGAGGGCACCGGCATGGGCACCGCCTACATCAACCAGAAGGCGTGGGAAAGCCTGCCGCCCAGCTACCAGAAGGCCATCGAGACGACGGCCAACGAGGTGACGTTGTGGATGCTGGGCAAGTACGACAACGGCAATCCGGCGGCGCTCCGGCGCCTGGTCGCCGCGGGTGTGAAATTGCAGCCCTTCCCGACGGCGGTGCTGGAAGCCTGCTTCAATGCGACCAACGAGGTCTGCAACGAAATCGTGGCCAAGAACGCCAAGTTCAAGAAGGTGTGGGATGTCTGGAAGCCCTACCGATCCGAGCAGGTCCTTTGGTCGCGCATCGCGGAAGGCGGTTTCGATGGCTTCATGGCACGGATGTATGGAGCCGGTAAGGTTTGATCGGATAAGGCTGTAGAATCGAGGAAAACCCCGCTCCGGCGGGGTTTTCTTTTACCCGGTTGCGACTGAAGTCGGCTTTCCAAACCGAATTCCGCGTGCCAGTCTTCGGCCGTCAAAGGGGGCCATGTGGGCTACCTATAGGGAGGGTAAGCATCAATGCAGCGTAGAAAGTTCATCAGGACCGCGGGCGTCGGCGCCGCGGGCGCAGCCGTCGCGTCGACCGTCGCCGCGCCGGCGATCGCGCAGAGCATGCCGGAAGTGAAGTGGCGTCTGACCTCGAGCTTCCCCAAGTCTCTCGACACGCTGTACGGCGGGTCGGAGCTGTTCGCCAAGCTGATCGGCGAAATGTCGGACGGCAAGTTCCAGATCCGCGCGTTCGCCGCCGGCGAAATCGTCCCGGGGTTGCAGGTTGCCGACGCCGTGCAGAACGGCACTGTCGAAGCCGGCCAGACGGCCGCCTACTACTACTTCGGCAAGCATCCGAACTTCGTGTTCGAGACCGGCCTGCCGTTCTCCATGAACCAGCGTCAGTACTATGCGTGGCTCGAGTTCGGCGGCGGCCATGACCTGATCAACGACTTCTACAAGGAATACAACTTCCGTTCGCTGACGTTCGGCGGCACGGGCTGCCAGATGGGTGGCTGGTTCCGCAAGGAAATCAAGTCGATGGACGACATGAAGGGCCTGAAGTTCCGCGTCGGCGGTTTCGCTGGCCTGATCCTCGAGCGTCTCGGCGTCGTGCCGCAGCAGATCGCCGGCGGCGACATCTATCCGGCGCTCGAGAAGGGCACGATAGACGCCTGCGAATGGGTCGGCCCGTACGACGACGAGAAGCTCGGCTTCAACAAGGTGGCGAAGTACTACTACTACCCCGGCTGGTGGGAAGGCGCGTCGGTCGGCTCGCTCTACATCAACAACAAGGCGTGGGACTCGCTGCCGAAGCCCTATCAGGCGATGGTCGAGGCGGCCGCCGGCCGCGTCACCTCGTGGATGGTGCCGAAGTACGACGCCGGCAATCCGGCGGCGCTGCGTCGCCTGGTGGCGGCCGGCACCGAACTGCGGCCGTTCCCGCGCTCGGTCCTCGAGCCCTGCTTCCTCGAGGCCTACAAGTACTACGACGAGCTCTCGGCCAAGGATCCGAAGTTCAAGAAGATCTACGACAACATGAAGGCCTTCCGCGCCGATGAGAACCTGTGGTTCCGCGTCGCCGAGAACACCTTCGACAACTTCAACTTCTCGATGTCGGCCCAGGGCCGCTAAGAGAAGCAACCGCAACGAGAAAGCCCCGCCGGCAACGGCGAGGCTTTTTGCTGGGGGCGCGTCACTCCAGTGGCGCGTCTTGTCGGAGCGCGGACTTCCAGGTCCGCTCATGAGTCATGATGCGGACCTGGAGGTCCGCGCTCCCGGAAGATCATGACGCGCCACTGGAGTGGCGCGCCCCCAGCGATCAGTTCTTGGGCGGAGCGCCGAAGACCGGCGGCGGTGCGTCGTCCGACGGCGGCGCCTGGATCTCGATCTTGACCTTGCTGGGATCGACGCCGCTCGGCTTGTCGAGGAAGACGGTCACGGTCCATGGCACGAAGATCACGATCGCCACCATGATGAGCTGCAGCAGCACCCACGGCACGGAGCCCCAGTAGATGTCCGAGCTCTTGACCTCCTTGGGCGCGACGCTGCGCAGGTAGAAGAGGGCGAAGCCGAACGGCGGATGCATGAACGAAGTCTGCACGTTGACGCAGATCATGACGCCGAACCAGATCAGCGCAGCGTCGGCACCGACCACGGGCGTGAGCAGCTTCTGCGCCACCGGCGCCAGCATCGGGATGATGATGAAGGCGATCTCGAAGAAGTCGAGGAAGAACGCCAGGAAGAACACGAACAGGTTGACGACGATCAGGAAGCCCCAGACGCCGCCGGGCAGGCTCGACATCAGGTGCTCGACCCACTGGTTGCCGTCGACGCCCTGGAAGGTGATCGAGAAGCAGGTCGCGCCGACCAGGATGAAGGCAACCATGGCGGTGATGCGCATCGTCGCCTGGAAGGCCTGCACGATCAGCTCGCGCAGCTCGCGCACTTCCCAGGCGCGCCAGCACAGCCAGACGATCGCTGCGAACATGATGGTGAAGGCGATCTTGAAGGATATCGACTTGAAGGCGACGGTGCCGATCAGGGCGCCGATGAGGGCGGCGGCGCAGCCGGCGCCGAAGGCGAGGCGGTCGAACTTGGTGAGCGGCGCGTTACGCACCACGGCCAGCACGATGGCGCCGATGGTGCCCATGGCGCCGGCTTCGGTCGGCGTCGCCAGCCCCATCATGATGGTGCCCAGCACCAGGAAGATCAGCACGGCGGCCGGGATGATGCCCCAGGCGCACTTGATCAGCAGGGCCTTGCCGAACAGGGTGCGTGGCACCGGCGGCAGGGCATGGGGCTTCACCAGCGTCAGGTAGTAGGTGTAGGCGGCGAAGATCGCGATCTGCATCAGCGACGGCCCCCAGGCGCCGAGATACATGTCGCCGACCGAACGGCCGAGCTGGTCGGCCAGAACGACCAGGACCAGCGACGGCGGCACGAGCTGGGTGATGGTGCCCGACGCGGCCAGCACGCCGGTCGCGTAGCGCATGTCGTACTTGTAGCGCATCATGACCGGCAGCGTGATCAGCGCCATGGCGATGACCTGCGCCGCCACCGTGCCGGTGATGGCGCCCAGGATGAAGCCGACGATGATGGTCGAGTAGCCGAGGCCGCCCTTCACCGGACCGAAGAGCTGGCCCATCGATTCGAGCATGTCCTCGGCAAGGCCGCACTTCTCGAGAATGGCGCCCATGAAGGTGAAGAACGGGATGGCGAGCAGCAGCTCGTTCGACAGGATGCTGCCGAACACGCGGCCCGGGATGGCCTGCATGAAGGCCATCGTGAAGTAGCCCATCTCGATCGACAGGAAGCCGAAGAAGAAGCCGACCGCCGCCAGGGAGAAGGCCACGGGGTAACCGATGATCATGAAGACCACCAGCCCCGCGAACATCAGCGGCGGCATCCATTCCAAGGGGATCATTGCGTCGGCCTCTCATAGTGCGCTTCGAGGCTCTCGACGGGCACGCCGTTGAG
>JACPOB010000119.1 GCA_016185145.1 Rhodospirillales bacterium
CCATCCGGCAAACCGCATCGACGAGATGCTGCCCTGGAACTGGACGCCTCAGCCTATCCAAAGGGCCGCCGCGTAGATCTTCGTTCAGACCAACCTCATACATTCAACCACGATCTTCGCGGCCTTGGCCGGACGCGTACGCTACTGAGCTATTGCTTCGAGCAGCAGTACTTGGTCTTCATCCCGGCGCCCCTACAACGCGCTGATGATATATTTTACAGAACCGATGGCATCGCATGGTTCTGTTCGTGATTCCCGCTTATTGATGGTGGGCATTTAATGGATTACGTTATGACAGGTAGAATATACGACGGCCGTTTCGCCGCTCGACTTGCCGCTCGATCCGAAGTGTGAATGGCACTACGCGCGACCGACGGTTCTTTCGGGCAGCCCACTGAGTGACGCTAGGCAGGCAAAGAAACTGGCTTTCAAAGGCGATTGACTTCGACAGATACCGAAACCGCGAAAATATTTTTCGGGCGGTTTTCTCAATGAAATCAGAAGCGTAGGATTTTGACGGCCACGCATTCGGAGAATGACCGTCAGAACGGGCGCTTATCCTATATTTTTCAGAGGCTTATGGGCATTGTGAACAATCGAGTGGGAGTGATTTGCCCATCCATCGGCAACTATCGGTGGGCAGCATTCGGCGCTAACGGCCCGAGTGACTGGCCTTGCAGGCATCGAACGCATCGATGAAGCCCGATCTCCAGTGGTTGCCCGCTCCTCAGCGAGGCGGGCGCGCTGACAGGAGTTCGAGGATATGCTCTGCCGCGCGACGCGGATCGCAGGTCTCAGTGTCGATCGACAGGTCGGCCGCCGGCATAGCCGCCAGGGAATCCTGGAATTCGCGGCGCAGGCTACGCAGCAGCTCCGGAGACCGGAGCTTGCCGAACTCGGAGCGGGTCGGATTGTCGATGCGTCGCTCCTGCTCTTCAGGGCTGACTGCAAGCGCCACAAACCGAACCTGGCCGCCAAACGACTCGACGGTCGATCGCACCCGATCGGGGAAGCCCGCATCGACCGTTGCCTCAGGGGCGAAGGTAAAGATGAGCGACTGGCCAAGCCGTGCGGCCTCCCTGAAGGTTTGCATCCAGAAGTCTTCACGCAGGCGAATGAAGGAGTCCGAGCCGAACGGAAACACCGAGGCCACGGCGTCGACAACCAAGTGGTTGTGGAACAGGGGTAAGCCCGAAAGCGTCGCAAGCTCGCGCCCCACCGTGAGCTTGCCTGCTGCCGCCGGACCAAAGATGAACACGATTTCCATGCAGTGAAGCTACCGGGCATGGCCTCCGCAATCCATCCCCGCTAACGCCGGGCTGCCTGCTCGCGTCGCTTCGACCGAAGAATCTTGTCCATGGCTTTGCCCTTCGCGAGCTCATCGACCATTTTGTCCAGGTATCGAATTTCCCGCATGATGGGTTCTTCGATAGTCTCGATCCTGACACCGCAAACCACGCCGGTTATCATGGACCGCGATGGGTTCATTCGGGGCGCCTGCGCAAAGAAATCCTCGTAGGCTGTCTTGTTCTCGAGCTGGCCTTCGAGCGCCATTTGCGAGTAACCGGTCAGCCAGCGAATGACCTCGTCGACCTCAGCCTTCGTGCGTCCTTTCTTCTCCGCCTTGGCGACCAGGAGGGGATACACCTTGGCGAAGCTCATCGAGTAGATGCGGTGTTTTGTCATTCATCGCCCTCCTGGCCCTCTGCGCCTGCGAATTGCCGGAGCGAAATACTTTCGCGAACTGGGCATGTCAGCCTCGAATATCCACCTTAGAGTATGCACTCTTTGGCCACGTTCTTCGCAAGCTTCGAATGGCATGTCTGATTGCTCAGCGCCACGAAGGTTCGCGGGGCATCACCGGCATCACTCTGAAAGGCCCGGGGGAGATTTTTCGGCATGGCGAAGCTCGTCTTTGGAATGAACCAGTCGCTGGACGGCTATGTCGATCACATGGCGATGCAGGTAGGCCCTACGCTGTTCCGTCACTGGATCGAGCACGTGCGCGACCTGGCCGGCAGTGTGTACGGCCGCCGCATGTACGAGGTCATGCGCTACTGGGACGAAGACAGTCCCGAGTGGAACGCAGAACAACGCGAGTTCGCCGCGGCGTGGCGGCGCCAGCCGAAGTGGGTCGTGTCGCGTTCGTTGAAGTCGGTCGGCCCCAACGCCACGCTCGTCGCGGATGACATCGAGGCGGTGATTGGTGGCCTGAAGACCAGGCTTGCTGGGGAAATCGCCGTTTCCGGGCCGGAGCTGGCCCGAAGCCTGACCGACCTCGGCCTCGTCGACGAGTATCGACTCTACTTCCACCCCGTCGTGCTTGGCCGCGGCAAGCCATTCTTCGCCGGCCCTCGGCCGCCGCTTCGCCTTGCGGCCAGCGACCGCATTGGCGAGGACGTCATCAGGTTGACATACGTTCCTGCATGATCGCGCCGCTCGCGCGACGAACCGCGCCAGGATGACAAAGAACACTTCATGATTCGCCTCGACAACATCAGCAAGCAGCACGGCCACCAGATCCTGTTCATCGACGCGTCGATGGGCATCCAGAAGGGAGAGAAGGTGGGACTCGTCGGGCCCAACGGCGCCGGCAAGACGACGCTTTTCCGCATGAGCGCCGGCGAGGAGCAGCCCGACGACGGCCAGGTGACGGTCGATGCCGGCATGACGATCGGCTATTTCAGCCAGGATGTCGGCGAGATGTCTGGCAAGAGCGCGGTCGCGGCGGTGATGGACGGCGTCGGGCCGGTGAGCGAGCTGGCCGCCGAGATGGCCAGGCTCGAGGCCGCGATGGCCGATCCGGCACTGGCTGGTGACGGGGCCGGCGACATGGACGCCATCGTCGAGCGCTATGGCGACGTGCAGGGGCGCTTCGACGAGCTGGACGGCTATGCGCTGGATGCCCGGGCGCGCGAGGTGCTGGCGGGCCTGAGCTTCAGCCAGGAACGCATGGACGGCGACGTCGGCCTGCTCTCCGGCGGCTGGAAGATGCGCGTGGCGCTCGCCCGCATCCTGCTGATGCGGCCCGACGGCATGCTGCTGGACGAGCCGAGCAACCATCTCGACCTCGAAAGCCTGATCTGGCTGGAGGACTTCCTCAAGAAATACGACGGCGCGTTGCTGATGACGTCGCATGACCGCGAGTTCATGAACCGCATCATCGGCAAGGTCGTGGAGATCGACGGCGGGTCGCTCACCACCTATTCGGGCAACTTCGATTTCTACGAGCAGCAGCGGGCGCTGTTCGAGCGGCAGCGCCAGGCGCAGTTCGAGCGCCAGCAGGCGATGCTCGCCAAGGAGCTGAAGTTCATCGAGCGCTTCAAGGCGCGGGCGTCGCACGCCGCCCAGGTCCAGAGCCGGGTGAAGAAGCTCGACAAGATCGAAAAGGTGGAACCGCCCCGGCGCCGCCAGGCCGTCCAGTTCGAATTCCGCGCTCCGCCCCGTTCGGGCGACGACGTGGCGAGCTTCAGGAACGTTCACAAGGGCTACGGCAGCCAGCCGATCTATGAGGGGCTCGATCTTCGCGTGCGTCGCAAGGAACGCTGGTGCGTGCTGGGCGCCAACGGCGCGGGCAAGTCCACCCTGCTGAAGCTCGTGGCGGGCGCGACCGAGCCGGACCAGGGCACGGTGACCCTCGGCAGCAGCGTCAGGATGGGCTACTTCGCCCAGCACTCCATGGACCTGCTGGACGGAGACGATACGGTTTTCGAATCGCTGGACGGCTCGTTCCCGCAGGCAGGACAGGGCGCGCTGCGCTCGCTGGCCGGCTGCTTCGGCTTCTCCGGCGATGATGTCGAGAAGCCCTGCCGTGTGCTGTCCGGCGGCGAGAAGGCGCGCCTGGTCATGGCCAAGATGCTGTTCGATCCGCCGAACTTCCTGGTTCTCGACGAACCGACGAACCATCTGGACATGGCCACCAAGGAGATGCTGGTCGCGGCCCTGGCGGACTTCGAGGGCACCATGCTGTTCGTCTCGCACGATCGCCACTTCCTGGCCGCGCTCTCGAATCGAGTCCTGGAACTGACGCCCGACGGCATCCATCAGTACGGCGGCGGCTACACGGAATATGTGGCACGGACGGGCCAGGAGGCGCCTGGTCTTCACCCGGGCTCACCCTGAATTTTTTCCCGTCATCCCGAGCGAAGCCGACCGAAGGGCCTGCCCTGAGCGCAGCCGAAGGGCGGCGTAGTCGAGGGACCTAGTCTTGTCGGCGCATCGACAAAACAGGTCCCTCCGCTCCGCGCTTCGCGCTCCGGTCGGGATGACGTAGCTTGGTACCACATGCGATAGCCCCGGCTATCGCGAGACCCCGCGACGACGCATCAAGGCGTACACGGCCACAGCGGCGGCGGCAAAGCCCGCAGCCGCCCCGACAGCGAGCGCCCAGCGCGGGCCATAAGTGTTCGCCACCCATCCGACGATCGGCGCGCCGATCGGCGTGCCTCCGAGTGCGATGGCGACCCTGAGCGCCATCACGCGCCCGCGCATCGCCCGCTCGGTCGAAAGCTGCATCAGGCTGTTCGACGTGTTGGTGAGGGTCAATGCGGCCACTCCGATGACGACGAGCGCGGCCGCAAAGAACCAGTAGCCCGGGGCAATCGCGGCCAAGGTGCAGCCGATCCCGAAGACCGCGGCGCCGCTCAGCAACAAGGAGAACCGAGGCTGCTCGCGGCCGGCGCTCCACAGGGCGCCCGCGACGGTGCCGATCGCCATGCAGGACGACAGCAGGCCGAACCCGCGCGCATCGACATGAAAAACGCCGATCGCCATGGTCGAGATGAAGATCGGGAAATTGAGGCCGAAGGTCCCGACCAGGAACAGCATGACCAGCATCCCCCTGACGCGATGGGCCCGCGCGTTCGGACGAAGCTCGGCGATGCGCAGGCAGGCGAGGGAAGCAAGCACCGCGGCGAAGGACGCGCCGTTGATCAGGAACGCCCAGCCCGTGCCGACCGCGGCGATGGTCAGGCCGGCGATGGCCGGGCCGATCATCCGGGCGGCGTTGAACGAGGTCGAGTTGAGCGCCACCGCATTGTGCAGGTCGGCATCGCCGACCAGTTCCGCGACGAAAGTCTGGCGCACCGGCGCATCGAAGGCGGCGGCGCTGCCGAACAGGAAGGCGAAGATGCAGACGTGCCAGAGCTGGACGGCGCCGGTGACGGTGAGCAGTCCCAGGATCAGGGCGAGACTGCCCATGGTCGCCTGGGTGGCGATGAGGAGCTTGCGCTGGTTGAAATGGTCGGCGGCGACGCCGGTCCAGGGCAACAGCAGGAGCTGCGGTCCGAATTGCAGGGCCATGACCAGGCCGACCGCCGAAGCGTCGTGATCGGTGAGCTGGGTGAACACCAGCCAGTCCTGGCCGGTCCGCTGCACCCAGGTGCCGATGTTGGACACGAAGGCGCCAGCTGCCCAGACCCGATAGTTGAACCCTCGCAGGGACCGGAAGACGCCGGCTAAGGGAAGCCTCATGAGACGAGGGGAAGCCGCGAGTGTTCCGCCACCTTCCAAGCCTGCGCAAGTACGGGCATCGAATCAAGGGGCTTGTCCTTGCGCGCCGCGAACGGCCCGGCCGGAGCCGGCTTGTCTCTGCCGGCCGCCCGGATGAACATGAAGCCAAGGCGCAGATCGAAAAGTAAGGGCGGCTCGCCCGGCGTCATGTGGGAAGGAAATAGGGGTCTTCAGGGAATCGAGTGGATGATCTGGGGCGATCATAACGCGGGAAAGAGTTGTGGATAGCGGGTTCGATGCGCTTGGCGCTCGGCCGGACTTTGGCACAGTGAGGAATGGGTCGAAGAGTGAAGCGACAG
>JACPOB010000082.1 GCA_016185145.1 Rhodospirillales bacterium
CACGCCTTCGGCGCGCTGCAGGTCGACGGTGATGTTGCCGTAGTCGACGCGCTTGACCACGCCCGACACGATCTCGCCGACGCGATCCTTGAACTCCTCGTACTGCCGCTTGCGCTCGCTCTCGCGCATGCGCTGGGTGATCACCTGCTTGGCGGTCTGGGCGGCGACGCGGCCGAAGTCGATCGGCGGCAGCTCGTCGGTCAGGAAGTCGCCGACCTGCGCCTCGGGATTGCGGCGCTGCGCCTCGGCCAGCGCCACCTGCACGTTCTCGTTCTCGACCGGGTCGGCGACCTGCATGTAGCGCAGCAGCTTGATCTCGCCCGTCTTGCGGTCGATCTCGGCGCGGATGTCGTGCTCCAGCCCGTACTTGGCGCGGCCGGCCTTCTGGATGGCCTGTTCCATCGCCTCGAGCACTTCCTCGCGTTCGATGCTCTTCTCGCGGGCGACCATGTCGGCCACCTGCAGCATCTCCAGGCGCGGGATATCGGCAGTCGTTGCCATGACTATTTCCTCTCTTGCGAATCCACTAGTGAGCCCTAATCAGTGCGTCGGGCCCGCCCCCTGCTGGGCGAGCCGATGTTCTTCGATCAACGCGTCGGTCATCTCGAGCTTGGCCCTGGACACGGCGGCGAGCGGCACCGCCGCCTCCGTGCCGTCCTCCAGGCGCAGCCGCACCACGCCGTCACTCAATCCCAGCAGCGTGCCCTTGAAGCGGCGACGCCCGTCGATCGGCTCGGCGGTCTCCACGCGGGCGAGATGTCCCGCCCACCTCGCATAGTCCTTGGGCCGTGTCAGCGGCCGGTCGATGCCGGGCGAGCTCACCTCGAGGGTGTAGGCGCCCGGGATCGGATCCTCGACATCGAGCACCGCCGACAGCGCGCGCGAGAGAGTGGCGCAGGCCTCGACATCCATCGGGCTGCCGTCAGCCGGCTCGATCATGATCTGCAGCGTGCCGCCGCCCTTGCTCATGGCGACGCGAACCAGCTCGAAGCCCATGCCGGTCACGGTCGGGGCAACGATGTCTTCAATTCGACGCAGCAGTTCGGTCACGCGGGTCTTGGTCTCGACTACTTGGGCCGGCGGGCTTCCCAAAAATGAAAAGAGCGGGTTTTTGGCCCACTCTTTCTTGTTTGGCTCGTCCCGCGAACCCGATGAGGATGGCGCGGATATAGGCGCAGTTTGGCCAAAGGGCAAGGAAATCCAGCAGGTTTTATGGCTTGGAGCGACGGCGCCCCTATTAGTAGTAGTTGGTCGCCTTACTTGTATATGGACCGCGGAGCTCCCTCGACGAGCCGCTCCTCAGGGTGTGGTGTCGGGGGGCGAACGCGGCGCGCCGTCCAGGGCATCGCGCACAGCGCGCGCGAGGTCGCCCTTGTGGAACGGCTTGGTCAGGAGCCTGGCGCCGGGATCGATACGGCCGTCCTGGATGATGTCGTCGCGGCTATAGCCGGACATAAAGAGTACGGCCGTGGCAGGTGAGAGAGCCGCGACTTCGTCCGCGAGCTTCCTGCCGCCGATGCCGGGCATCACGACGTCCGTCAGCAGCAGATCGTAAGGCCGTTCGGCGCCCTTGACGGCCGCGAGGCCAGCCGCACCGTCGGCGACGCGGGTCACGGCATAACCCAGGCCGCGCATCTGCTCGACGACCGCATCGCCCACCCGGTCCTCATCGTCGACGACCAGGATCCGCTCGCTGCCGCGCGGCGGGATCGCCGGTTCGGGCAGGGATTCGCGGATGGGCGGACCGAGCGCGCGCGGCAGATGGATGGCGACGCTGGTGCCGCGCCCGAGCTCGCTGCGGATGTCGATATGCCCGCGCGACTGGCTGATGAAGCCGTGCACCATGCTCAAGCCCAGTCCCGTGCCCTTGCCGACCTCCTTGGTGGTGAAGAACGGATCGAACACCCTGGGCAGCGTCTCCGGCGGGATGCCCGTGCCGGTGTCGACGACGGCAAGCCGGACATAGGCGCCGGGCGGAATGGCGGCCTCCGGCCCGTCGCGCAGCTCGACATTGGCGGTCTCGATCCGCAATCGGCCGCCCTCCGGCATGGCGTCGCGCGCGTTGAGGCAGAGGTTGATCAGGGCGTTCTCGAACTGGCCGCGATCGATCTCGACCGGCCACAGATCGTCGGCCAGCGTCGATTCGATCTCGACCTGCGAGCCCAGCGTACGCCGCAGCAGGCGGCCGATGTCGACGACCAGGGCGTTGAGATCGACGCGCTGGGGCTTGAGCGGCAGCTTGCGCGAAAAGGCGAGCAGGCTGCGCGTCAGGTCGGCGGCGCGGCCGATCGCCTTGCCGATCTGGGCGACGCGCCGCCGGGCGGGCGGGGCGAGCCCCTCGTCCTCCTCCAGGGCATCGACGCTCGCCATCATCATCATCAGGATGTTGTTGAAGTCGTGGGCGATGCCGCCGGTGAGCTTGCCGACAGCCTCCATCCTGTGCGCCTGGTGGAGCTGCGCCTCGAGCAGCTTGCGATGCGTGATGTCGATCACGATGCCGCGCACGCCGATGATCCTGCCATCACCGTCGCGCACTTCGCGCAGATGGCGCTCGACGGGAAAGAGCGAGCCATCGCGGCGGCGGAACATCGACTCGCTGGGCGGCTGCGCGGCGCCTCCCTCGAGCGCCATCAGCACCGCGCCGCGGTCGCGCGGATCGGCGTAGAGCGTCCGGACATCCACCTCGCCGAGGTCCTCCGTGTCGCTGAAGCCGAACAGGCGACGCCAGGCGGCATTGGCCATGACGATGCGGCTCTGCGCCGTGGTCTCGATGACGCCGACCGGCAGGGTCTCGATCATGGCGTGGTACTTCTGCTCCGACGCCAGCAGCTCCTTCATCACGCGGTTGCGCTCGGTGACGTCGTTCACCGTCACCAGGTAGGCCGAACGCCCGGCGAACTCGATCGGATACACGATCTGCTCGACCTCGATCACCGAGCCGTCCTTCTTGCGATGGCGCAGCTGCGGTACGGCATGGGAAGCGTCCATGGTGAAGCGCCTGCGCTCGGCGACGATGGCAGGCAGGTCCTCGGGCGGATAGAAATCGTTGGCGGCCATCGACAGCAATTCAGCGCGCGGCCAGCCGTACTGGCGAACCACCGTCTCGTTGGCATCGAGCACGCGCAGGGTCTCGCGGTCGATGACGAAGGTCGGAAAAGGACTGGCGTCGAACAGCCGGCGATAACGCGTCTGCATGTTCTCGAGCTCTGCGAGCGTGCGGTCGATCACCCTGAGCGGCACGACGCGCAGGATGAAGAACGTCGAGAAGCCCAGGATGCCGCTCAGCAGCCCGACCAGGACGGTCTCGGCAAGGAGATTGCGCAGGCTCGCGGCGGTCTCGATCGAGCCGACGGTCGCTCCGGCCACGACCAGCGGCGCGCTGAAGGTCGTGACCGGCGCCGCCGGCGCCGCGCCGGACTCGAACAGCAGCCTGCCGTCGGCGTCGAAGATGCGCTGGCGCATGGTGCTTTCGTCGGCCTCGGGCACCTCGATCAGGTGGCCCAGGCGCAGCGTCTGGTACTGCCAGAGCTCACGGTTGGCGTAGATGAACCGGGCGAGCCTGCTGGCCTTGAGGTTCGCGGCGAAGGAAAGCTCGCGGTCGAACTGGCTATAGACGATCGCGAAGTAGCCGGCCGGGATGACCA
The DNA here is from genome assembly GCA_016185145.1 of Rhodospirillales bacterium. Lineage (GTDB taxonomy): Bacteria > Pseudomonadota > Alphaproteobacteria > Reyranellales > Reyranellaceae > Reyranella. Next base: position 3,645 of record JACPOB010000082.1, read on the forward strand.
GCGCGACGGCGAGCGCCACGGACAGCCCCAGCCAGGTGACCAGCGAACGCAGCCTGCCGCGCGACGAAGTCACCGCGCACCGGCGATCAATCCGAGCTCGTTGAGCTTTGCCTGCATCTTCGGCTTGGCAAGGAAGTCGAGGAAGGCCTTGGCTTCGCCGCTGAGCGCCGCCGGCGCGACGAGATAGAGCAGCTTCACGTAGGGATACGAGCCGTCGAGATAGGCCTGCACCGTGGGCATGGCGCCGTCGATGGCGACGAAGCGAAGATTGCGTCCTTCTGCCTCGACCTGGGAGAGGGTGGCAGCGACCAACGAGCCTTTGGTCCTCTCTGCCGCGTCGGCATTGTCCTGGTCGGTGGCGGCGACCGCGATGTCGCGGCGCTTGCGCAGCTGGGCCGTGGCGCCGGCCATGCCGGGAAAGAAGCCGGCCAGCACCTCGTTGTCGCTCTCATCGACGGGCCGCAGCACGAACAGCAGCGGCATGCCGTCGGGCCAGCTGGGGTCGGCGGCCTTGTACAGGCCGACGATGTCGGCCCGCCGCAGATTGTCGGGACCGGCCCGCGACGTCACGAAGCCGAAGGGCGTGCGCAGGTGGCCGGACACCTGCAGGCCGCGCGCCTTCTCCTTGTCGCGCAGATCGCGGCCGCCGACGGCCAGGCCGAGCTCGCCGTCCGCCAGGGCATTGTTGGCGCCGGTGGTGCCGAGGCTCGGCAGGACGGTGAGGGTGATGCCGGTCTCCGCCTGGAAGGCGGGGGCGAGTCTGCGCATCGCCTCGGTGACACTGCCGGTGCCGCCAATCCTGAGCTCCTGGGCGGACGCCGATAGCGTCGCAACGACCATGGCGATCGAGCTCACCAGGACAGTAATCGGACGGAAGCGGAGCTTCATTTGCCGGCCTTCCTTCACGGCGAGGCAGTGTCGCCATTTCCGTCGAGGGGATAAGCCGAAATACATCCAAAATGGACCGATCTTCCGCTCAGCCGACGCGTCGCAACCGCAGGAAGGTCGGCGTGCCGGCCAGCTCCTTCTTTTCGTAGCGCGTCGCCGGCCAGTCCGCCGGCCGGCCGCGCCAGTCGGCCGGCCGCTCGGCCAGCCATTCGAAGGCGGGATGGATGCAGGCATGCTCGATCATCCAGGGCAGGTAGCTCGGGTCGTCGGTCGCGAGCCTGAGCTCAGCGCCGGGGATCATGAGCTCGGCCAGCCGGTCGAGCGTCGCACGCTGCACGAAGCGGCGCTTGTGGTGGCGCGTCTTGGGCCATGGATCGGGAAACAGCACGAAGACACGCGACAGCGAGCGGTCGGGCAGCGCCGCCATGAGCAGGCGCGCATCGTCCGCGAGCAGCCTGACGTTGGTCACGCCCGTCCGCTCGATATGGGCCAGGCACTTGGCGACGCCGTTGAGATAGGGCTCGCAGCCGATCAGGCCGACATCGGGACGCTGCTCGGCCTGCCACACCAGATGCTCGCCCGCGCCGAAGCCCACCTCGAGCCACACGCCATCCGGCGGCAGCCGGCCATCGAAGAGCTTGGCGAGATCGAGCTTGTCTGGCTCGGCCGGCAGGGTCAGTGCGAGGCGAGGCAACAGCGTGTCGAGCAGCGACTGCTGCCCGGCGCGCAGCTTCTTGCCCCGACGACGTCCGTAGAGCGTGCGTCGACGGGTTTCTTCCATGAACCTTACATCACCACGTCGATCAGGTACGGGCCCTTGTGCGACATGGCGTAGGTGAGCTGCTTGGTGAGCTCCTCGAGGTCGTGCGCCTTGGCACCCGGCACGCCCATGCCCTTGGCCAGCAGGGTGAACTCGAGCGTCGGACGGTCGAGGGTCAGCATGTCGATGGCGCGCGGGCCGGGATTGGCGGCACCGACATCGGCGAGCTGGCTGTACAGGATCTTGTAGTTGCGGTTGGAGAAGATCAGCACGCAGACATCGAGGTTCTCGCGCGCCATCGTCCACAGCGCCTGGATCGTGTACATCGACGAGCCGTCGCCGATCATGGCGATGACCTTGCGGTCGGGACACGCCACCGCGGCGCCGACCGCGACCGGCGCGCCGAAGCCGATCGAGCCGCCCATATTGTTCAGCCAGTCGTGCGGCGGTGCGCCGGCGCTGAACGGGAAGAAGCCGCGGCCGGTCGTGACCGATTCGTCGACGACGATCGCGCCTTCCGGCATGGTGGCGCCCAGCGCCTGGCCGAGACCGTCGAGCGTGAACTTGCCGGTCGGACGATCGGGCCGCTTGGGCTGCGCCACGGCGGGCTTCTCGTTCATCGCATCGAGCTCGGCGGCGAGCGCTTCCAGCGAGCCGATCGGATCGCCGTCGACCGGGCAGAGCGTGGTGACGTCGCAGCCCTCGGGAACCAGCACGCTCGGCTTGCCGGGGTAGGCGAAGAACGCGGCCGGCGCCTTGGCGCCGCACAGCACCATGTGCTTGGTGCCCTTCAACTGCTCCTGCGCCGTCTCGACGACGAAGTGCAGGCGCAGCACCGGCACGCGGCCCGCACCGCGCTCGATGCGCGCCGTGCCGCCAGCCGCCTGCACCTTGCAGCCGGTCTTGGCGGCGATCTTGCCGGCGAGCTCCAGCCCGCGGGCGCGCAGCGCGCGGCCGCCGATGAACAGCATCGCCGACTGGCCGGTCTTCAGCGCCTTGGCGGCGGCGACGACCTCTTCGTTGGCTGGCTTCTGCGGCTGCGGCGTCTCCGGCGTATCGGCGACGCCGTCCGCTTCGGTCCACGCCGTGTCGGCCGGCAGGATCAGGGTGGCGATCTGGCCCGGCGCCACGCGCGCGGCCTGGATGGCGGCGGCGCCGTCCGTCGCCACGGTCTTGGATGTCGGCGAGGTCTTCACCCAATGCGAGAACGGCCGCGCGATGCCCTCGATGTCGGCGGTGAGCGGCGTGTCGTACTTGATGTGATAGAGCGCATGCTCGCCCACGATATTGACGATGCCCGAGCCCGCCTTCTTGGCGTTGTGCAGGTTGGCCGCAGCATTGGCGAGGCCGGGACCGAGATGCAGCAAGGTCGAGGCGGGCTTGTCGGTCATGCGGTAGTAGCCGTCGGCCGCACCGCTGCACACGCCCTCGAAGAGGCCCAGCACGCAACGCATGCCTTCGACGCGATCGAGCGCGCCGACGAAGTGCATCTCCGAGGTGCCGGGATTGGCGAAGCAGACTTCGACCCCGCCCTTGACCAAGGTGCGAACCAGACTCTCTGCTCCGTTCATCGACGTCTCCCCGACGCTAAAAGGACTGCTTTTCGAACCATGAGCCCCTCGGTCCCCTCCGACAGCTCGGCCATCGATGCCACCTATTTGATCGGTGTCGATCTGGTCGAATTCGATCGCCGCGAACTTCCGATCTATGCCAGCCCGCAATCGCGCTGGATGGATGCCTGCCACGACGAGGCGCCCTTCTACGGCGCGCCGGTCGACCGCGTGTTTGGCGAGCCGGGCGACATCCATATCGACGGCACTCCCGCCAACGACGAGCAGCTTGCCGCCATCGTCGCCGACGATCCGCTGGTCTCGCTGGCGACGCTCGCCGACGGCCTTGCCGTCACCGGAGCCGAGGCCGCGGCACCGGAGCTCGCGACGTCCTTCGACTTCGGCGCCGATGCGCACGCCGTCATCCATCTGCACGACGGCTCCGGCTGGGACATCGCCGGCGCCGATGGGATCTTCGACTACCTTTCCTGATGCTAGTGGCGCGTCATGATCTTCTGGACCGCGAGCTTCCAGCTCGCTCATGAATCATGAGCGCGCAAGGATGCGCGCGGTCCGGAAGAGCATGAGATGACGCGCCCGGCAAGACTACGCCGCGTTGCCCAGCTCCAGCTGCACCAAGTTGACCCAGTAGGCCGCGCCCGTGGTCAGGATACGGTCGTTGAAGTCGTAGAGCGGCGAGTGGACGTTGTGGCAGCCGCCTTCATCGGGGCCGCCGTTGCCGATCATGATATAGGCGCCGGGCTTCTTCTCCAGCATGAAGGCGAAGTCCTCCGCGCCCGAAATCCGCGGCGTGTTGGGATCGACGTTCTCGCGACCCACCGTCAGCGCTGCGGCCTCGACGGCGAGCGACGTCTGCTCCACCGCATTGACCAGCGCCGGATAGCGACGATGGTACTTGCTCTCCGCCGTGCAGCCGCCGGCCTGGGCGATACCCGCGGCGACTTCCGACAGGCGTCGCTCCAGCAGATCGCGAATGTCAGGCGAGAAGCTGCGCGCCGTGCCTTTGATCAGCACCTCGGAGGGAATGACGTTGGGCGAGCCCGGCGTGCCGGCGGCGATATGGCCGACGCTCAGCACCGCCGCCTGGCTCGGCGGCACATTGCGGCCGACGATGCCCTGGATCGCGACAATGAACTGGCCGGCGACATAGGTCGGGTCGGTGCCGCGATCGGGCATGGCGCCATGGCCGCCGGTGCCCTTGAACGTGACCTCCCAGCTGTCGGATGAAGCGAGCATGGGGCCTGAGCGGATGGCGAAAGTGCCGCTCGCGATGCCCGGCATGTTGTGCATGCCGTAGACGGCATCGCAGTTGAACCTGTCGAACAGGCCTTCCTCGATCATCACCCGCGCGCCGCCGAGCCCTTCCTCGGCCGGCTGGAAGATGAAGTGCACGGTGCCGGCAAAGTCCGGTGACGCCGCCAGATGCTTGGCCGCACCCAAGAGCATGGTGGTATGGCCGTCATGGCCGCAGGCATGCATCTTGTTGGCGTGCACCGAGGCGTAGTCGAACTCGTTCTTCTCCTGCAGGTGCAGCGCATCCATGTCGGCGCGCAGGCCGATGGTCTTCTGGCCCGGCCGCTTGCCCCTCAGCGTACCGACCACGCCGGTCGTGGCGAGCCCGCGATGGATCTCGATGCCCCAGGACTGCAGCTTGTCGGCGACGATCTGCGCGGTGCGCTGCTCCTCGAAGGCGGTCTCCGGATGGCGATGGATGTCACGGCGGATGGCGGTGAGCTCGGCCGCGGAACCGGCGAAGAGATCGGGCGTGAAACGGGTCATGGTGATCCTTGTGTTCAGGCGGCAGATTAGCCGCCGCTTTACCGGTTCGCCATGCGACTCCGACAGCCCGAGACTGGCCTGTGATCAGCGCCACGGTTGGACTAGATTGGCGGCCGGTCCGTCGTGGGTCGCAGGGAAGGGAACTTCGCATGACCTACAGGCTTTGGTGGACCGTCGGCTATACCTGCACCTCGGAACGCGAGTTCCTCGCCACGAAGCACCGCCTGCAGCCGGCAATCTACGAGATGCTCGATGACGCGCTGCGCCGGGCCGGCCAGGTCGGCCGCGCCGGCGGCGTTGCCTGGCTGATCGAAGGCGACGACAAGACGCGTCTGGGCCGCGGCATGATCGAGCAGACGCTACGCAAGCGCGGCCATGAGCTCGAAACGGCGGTCCAACCAGCCGACCGGCGCGGCCGGCCGCCGCGCCGGGAGTAGGCAATGCGGCGCACCGGGAGGGTGGCGCCGGGCGGCGCGACACGCTAAATCCGCGCCCCGATGCTTCTGTTTCCCGCCATCGACCTCAAGGACGGCAAGTGCGTCCGCCTTTTGCGCGGCGACATGGCCAAGGCCACGGTGTTCAACGACAGCCCGGCGGCCCAGGCCAAGGCGTTCGCCAATGCCGGCTGCGATTGGCTGCATCTGGTCGATCTCAACGGTGCGGTCGAGGGCCATCCGGTCAATCGCGCCGCGGTCCAGAGCATCCTCAAGGAAGTGAAGGTGCCGGCCCAGCTCGGCGGCGGCATCCGCACCATCGAGAGCATCGCCCAATGGATCGAGGCCGGCGTTCAGCGCGTCATTCTGGGCACGATCGCAGTCAAGGAGCCGGGCTTGGTGAAGGCCGCCTGCAAGCAGTGGCCCAGCCAGGTCGCCGTCGGCATCGATGCGCGCGACGGCATCGTCGCGGTCGACGGCTGGACCAAGCAGAGCACGGTGCGCGCGCTCGATCTGGCGCTGCGCTTCGAGGACGCCGGCGTGGCCGCCATCATCTACACCGACATCGACCGCGACGGCGCCATGGGCGGCGTCAACGTCGACGCCACGGTAACGCTCGCCCAGCATCTCACCACGCCGGTCATTGCGTCCGGCGGCGTCAGCTCGCTCGACGACCTGCGCGAGCTGCGGCCTGCCGAAGAGTTCGGCATCATCGGCGCCATCGTCGGCCGCGCGCTCTACGACGGCCGCGTGACGGTGCCCGACGCCATTCGCGTGCTGAAGGGCGAGTAGCTAACCGTCATCCCGAGCGAAGCGAAGCGAAGTCGAGGGACCTCGTCTCGCCGACGCATCGACAGACCAGGTCCCTCCGCTACGCCTCGCTGCGATCGGCTCCGGTCGGGATGACGGATGCCGTATGCTTGTACGTCGGCACCAGCCGCGACAGCAGATAATCGGCGGCAATGACCGGCGGATACCTCGCGACACCGTCTTCGAGGCAGGTAGGCAGGCAGGCGACGACGGCCTCGGGATTGGGATCGAGGAAGAACACCACTGAATAGCGATCGCGGCTTGGGCTGACGACGCGATGCGGCGTCGAGACGTAGACGTCGCTGGTCCAACGCATCAGGCAGTCGCCGATATTGCAGATCAACGCGCCGGCCACGGTCGGGGCGCTGATCCATGTGCCGGCGCGATTACGCACCATGAGGCCTTCGACGCCGTCGGTCGCGAGCAGCGTCAGGTTGCCGTAGTCGGTGTGCTCGCCCGCGCCGAGCTGGCCGGGCCGCAGCTCGGCCGGCGCCGCTGGATAGTGTAGCAGCCGCAGGATCGCCATCGGCTTGCTGAGCTTGTCGTCGAAGAAGGTGCGGTCGATGCCGAGATCGCGCGCCAGCGCGCGGTGCAGGGCGATGCCCAGGCCATGCACCCGGCCGAAATAGTCGAGCATGGTCGCGCGGAAGCCGGGCTGGTCCGGCCAGGGATTGGCGTGCCGGAATGGCCGGCCGGCCACGAGGTCGGGATCGTCGGCGGCAAGCTCCAGCCCGATGTTGAAGCACTCCTTCAGGTCGGGGAGCGTGCCCGGCTGAAGTTTCTCGCCCTCGATCGGCACGTGGCCGCGATTGCCCGAGGCGCCGGTGTAGCGCACCGGGTCCTTGACGGATGCGGACGCCGCGAAGAAGCGCTGCGACTGCGAGAACACGTCGGCAATCGTCGCGGCTGGGATGCCATGGCCCTCGATGTAGAAGAAGCCGATGTCGCGGCAAGCCCGGCCCAGTTTCCGGGCGACTTCCGCCTCGCGCTCCTGACCGCCCTCGAGCAATGGAGCGACATCGATCAGGGGGATGGCAGCGTCCTGCGTCATGGCGCGCACCGTAGCATTACGAGTGCACCTTGCGTCGACAAACCGGCAAGCGCCGCATATGGTCGCCCGCCCGCCATGCTGAAGGTCCGCATCATCCCCTGTCTCGACGTCAAGGACGGCCGCGTCGTCAAAGGCGTGCAGTTCGTCGGGCTGCGCGACGCCGGCGATCCGGTCGAGCAGGCGCGCGTCTACGACGCCGCCGGCGCCGACGAGCTCACCTTCCTCGACATCACGGCGAGCCACGAGAACCGCGACACCATCCTCGACGTGGTGGCGCGCACCGCCGAGCAATGCTTCATGCCGCTGACCGTGGGCGGCGGCGTGCGCCAGGTCGAGGACATCCGCCGCCTGCTGCTGGCCGGCGCCGACAAGGTCTCGATCAACTCCGCCGCGGTGGCGCGACCCGAGTTCGTGCGCGAGGCGGCGGAAAAATATGGCGACCAGTGCATCGTGGTGGCGATCGACGCCCGCCAGACCGCGCCCGGCCGCTGGGAGGTCTTCACCCATGGCGGCCGCAAGGCGACCGGGCTGGACGCCGTCGGCTGGGCCAGGCGCATGACCGATTCGGGGGCGGGCGAGATCCTGCTGACCTCGATGGATCGCGACGGCACCAAGTCGGGCTTCGACCTGGAACTCACGCGCGCCGTGTCGGATGCCGTGCCGGTGCCGGTCGTGGCTTCCGGCGGCGTCGGGACGCTCGATCATCTGGTCGATGGGGTCGTGAAGGGCGGCGCCTCGGCGGTGCTGGCCGCATCGATCTTCCATTTCGGCGAGTTCACGATCGCGCAAGCCAAGGAACGACTCGCTGAGGCCGGCGTTCCTATTCGACAAATCTCGCGCGCCGCATGATTTTGGCGTAGAATAAAGTCAGCGCCCCAAGTCAGTCACAGCAAGAGGCGCATGCAAGTCGCCCGGCCCCTCGGGCGTGGAGTACTTCCCGGGATGGCCAAGAACAAGAAAGCGAAGAAGGCGCAAAAGAAGAAGCGCCAGAACGGGCTTGCAACCGACGAGCACGTGCTCGACCGCCTTTACCTCGTGATCGACAGCCGCAAGGGCGCCGACCCCGACACCTCTTACACCGCCCGCCTGTTCAGCCGCGGCCGCCAGCAGATCGCCAAGAAGCTGGGCGAGGAGGCGGTCGAGGCGCTGATCGAGGGCATCCGCGGCGACCGGGGCAAGCTCGTCGGCGAGAGCGCCGACATGCTCTACCACCTGCTCACCCTGTGGGCGGCGACCGGCGTGAAACCGAAGGCGGTGTGGAGCGAACTCGCCCGCCGCGAGGGCCTGTCGGGCATTGCCGAAAAGGCGTCGCGCAGCCAGAAGTGACGAACCAATGGCTCCGCGCTAAACCGGGGCCATGGCCGACTACGACCGCAACAACATCTTCGCGCGCATCCTGCGCGGCGACCTGCCGTGCAAGAAGGTCTACGAGGACGACCACGCGCTCGCCTTCCACGACGTCAACCCGCAGGCGCCGGTGCATGTGCTGGTGATCCCCAAGGGCGAATACGTCTCGAACATGGATTTCAGCGCGAACGCATCCACCGAGACAATTGCGGGCTTCTGGCGCGCCGTCGGCACGGTGGCCCGCCAGCTCGGGCTGGAGCAGGACGGCTATCGCCTGGTCGCCAACAACGGCGCCAATGGCGGCCAAGTCGTGTTCCATTTCCACGTCCATATCGTGAGCGGCAAACAGCGGCCGCGCTTCGGCCGCGTCCACGAATGATCCGTCGCCGGGCGTTGCTCGCCCTGGCAGCCCTCGCGCCGCTTGCGGCCGGGGCGCAGCCGGCGCGACCGCGCTTCTATGCCAAGGGCACCAAGCAGCGCACCGTGCGCTTCACCGGCAGCGCGGACACCGAGCTCGCGGGGACCCTGCTCTTGCCGATCTGGAGCGAGCTCGAGAAGGTGCCGGGTGTCGTGCTGGTGGCGGCCAGCGGGCCGACCGACCGCAACGGCAACAACACGCTGGTGCCCGAGCGCATCGACCTCCTGAAGCAGATCGCCGAACTTCTGGCCGAAGCGGGCATCGCCAGCCTGCGCTACGACAAGCGCAGCATCGGCGCCTCGGCGCCGAAGCCGAATGGCTCGATCGCCGAGCTGGAGCGCTTCTTCGCGTGGGACAACTTCGTCGGCGATGTCGTCGCCGCCCACGCCGAGCTGGTGAAGCACGACGAGATCAAGTCCTACGCCACAGCCCTGCTGGGGCACAGTGAAGGCAGTCTCCTAGTGCTGGCGGCAGCGCCGACCATTGCCAAAAACCCGCCGCATGGAATGGTGCTCCTGGCCGCGCCCGGGCGAAGGCTCAGCGATATCGTGCGCGCGCAGGTCGGACGCGGCGCGCCCAATCTGCTGGCGCCGACCGATCGCGCGATCAAGGCCATCGAGGCCACAGGACACGTTCCATCGGACCTGCCGCTGGAGCTGGAGGCATTGTTCCCGCCCTATGCCGGACCGTTCCTGCAACGCCTGCTGGCCTTCGACCCGGCCGAGGCCCTCGCCGCCTCGCGCCTGCCCTGCCTGCTGCTGCAGGGCGCGGCCGACCGCCAGGTCGTGCCGATGGAAGACGTACAGCCTCTGATCGACGCGCTGGGCAAGCGCGACGCGCCCGGCGAGGCGGTGATCGTTCCCGCCGCCAGCCACAATCTCAAGCTGATGCAATGGCCGACCGACTCGGGCTTCGGCGGCCCGATCGCACCGGCTGCCGCAGCCAAGCTCACGAGCTGGATGAAACAGCTGCTCGGTGCCTGAGGGGGTGCTTGATCGAGCACGCCAGCGGGTCGATCATCCTGACGTTCATGCTCCTCTCGCCCTTGGGGGAGAGGAACATGAGAGGAGGAGGAAGCGAATGGCCGTGACGGTGCGTCCGGTGACCGAGGCGGTGGGTGCGGAGATTTCGGGCGTCGATCTGCGACGGCTGGGCGACCAGGACTTCGCGGCAATCGAGCGCGCATGGAACCAGCACTCCATGATCCTGCTGCGCGGCCAGCAGCTCGGCGACGACGACCTTCTGGCCTTCAGCCGTCGCTTCGGCGAGCTCGACCCGCCGCCCAACCAGGAGCGCGGCCGCATCAGCCCGCCCGGCTATCCCGACATCTATGTCGTGTCCAACGTGCTCGACGAAAAGGGCGATCCGATCGGCGCGCTCGGCGCCGGCGAGGCGGTGTGGCACACCGACATGAGCTATCTCGACACGCCGCCCGACGCCTCCATGCTCTATTCGCTGGAGATCCCGGAAAGCGGCGGCAACACCTGGTTCTGCGGCATGCAGGCGGCCTGTGCCGCGCTGCCCGCCGACCTGGCGCGCAAGATCGAGGGCCGGCGCGTCAAGCACGACGGCACCTACAATTCGGGCGGCTACCTGCGCAAGGGCGTGACGCCGACCGACGATCCGATGGCTGCGCCCGGCGCCTGGCATCCGGCGATCCTGCGCCATCCCGGCAACAGTCGCGCGACGCTCTATCTCGGCCGGCGACGCAATTCGTATATCGAGGGCTATTCGCGCGAAGACTCCGATGCCCTGCTGGAGGCGCTGTGGGCGCATGCCACGCAAGACCGCTTCCTCTACCGGCATGTCTGGAAGCTCGGTGACCTGGTGATGTGGGACAACCGCTCGACCATGCACCGGCGCGATCCGTTCGACGGCACAGCCCGGCGCATCATGCATCGCACCCAGATCAAGGGCACGACGAGGCCCGTCGCCTTCGCAGCCTGAAGCAAACGAATAAATCGGAGGAAACATGCGGCGGCAGAAGAAGTTCTATGCCTGGGGCTACGCCGACGAGGACCTGACGCCGGAAGAGATCAAGTCCTGGGAAGCCGAGACCGCCGAGCGCTACGGCCTCAACGGCTTCGACGTCACGCCGCCGCCCAAGCCCGAGGAGATCACGCTGCGCGCCCCGCGCGTCGTCGTGCCCGACGCGCTGAGAGATATCGTGCGCACCGACCATCTGACGCGGCTGGAGCACAGCTACGGCAAGGCGGGCTTCGACACGACGCGCATGTTCATGCGCTCGGTGCCCAATCCGCCGGATGCCGTGGCGTTCCCCGAGAACGAGCAGGACATCGTGCGGCTGCTCGACTGGTGCGACAAGATCGGCGCCAAGGCGATCCCCTACGGCGGCGGCTCGTCGGTGGTGAAAGGCATCGAACCCAATGCGGCGTTCGACAAGGTGGTGACGATCTCGACGCGCCACATGGACAAGGTGCTGGAGGTCGATCCGGTCAGCCATGCGGCGCGCATCCAGGGCGGCATCTACGGGCCCGCGATCGAGGACCAGCTGCGCGACAGCCCCTTCACCATGCGCCACTACATGCAGGCCTATCGCTGCTCGACCCTGGGCGGCTGGATCGCCACGCGCTCGGGCGGTCATTACGCCACGCTCTACACGCACATCGACGACTTCGTCGAAAGCACCCGCGTGGTGACGCCGGCCGGCACGCTGGAGACCCGCCGCCTGCCGGGCTCGGGCGCCGGCCCCAGCCCCGACCGCCTGTTCCTCGGCTCCGAGGGCATCTTAGGCATCATCACCGAAGCCTGGGTGCGCCTGCGCAAGAAGCCGACGTTCCGGGCGTCGGCCTCGGTGCGTTTCAAGACCTTCTTCGACGGCGCCGACGCGGTGCGCGAGATCACCCAGGCCGGGCTCTATCCCGCCAACTGCCGCCTGCTGGAAGCGCGCGAGGCGCTGCCCAACATCCCATGGAGCAGCGAGGAGGCCGTGCTGGTGCTGGCTTTCGAGTCAGCCGACCATCCTCTTGATGTCTGGATGAAGCGGGCGCTCGAGATCTGCGCCGGCCACGGCGGCGTGCCCGACGCCGGCGCCGACGACGAGAACGCCCATCGCTCGGGCGCGGCCGGCGCCTGGCGCAACAAGTTCATCAAGGCGCCGCACTACGGCGAGCATGCCGTGGCGCGCGGCATCCTCTCCTCGACCTTCGAGACGGCGATGACCTGGGAGCGCGTCCGCGACTTCCACGGCAAGATCACGAAGATCACGCAGGACACGATCAGGCGCGTGACCGGCCGCGACGGCACCGTCACCTGCCGCTTCACCCACGTCTATCCCGACGGCCCCTGCCTCTACTTCACCTTCGGCGGCATCCTGGACAAGCGCATCGCGCTCGATCAGTTCATGGAGGTGCTGTCGACCTGCACGGCAGCCACCGTCGAGCATGGCGGCACGACCACGCATCATCACGCGGTCGGCCGCTTCCACCGGCCGTTTTACGACAGGCAGCGCCCAGAGCTGTTCGCCAGGGCGTTGCGCGGCGCCAAGCGCGAGCTCGATCCCAAGGGCATGATGAATCCCGGGGTGCTGATCGACCCGTGATCGGGACCCGCTCATGATTCATGCTCTTCCGGACCGCGCGCATCTTGCGCGCTCATGAGGCGCGCTGGAAGCGCGCGGTCCGGAAGACTATGATTCATGAGCGGAGGAGATGATGGAGTACCTGACCGGACCGCTGATCGCGTTCGTCGGCATCGCCGCGCTGGTGATCTGCACACCGGGCCCCGACACCGCCATGACCATCCGCAACGCCCTGCTGGGCGGCAGGTCGGCCGGCCTGGCGACGGCGCTCGGCGTCTCCACCGGTCTTGCGATCTGGGCGCTCGCCGCCTCGGCGGGCCTGGTTGCCCTGCTGATCGCCTCCGAGCCGCTGTTCCTCGCCGTCAAATATGTCGGCGCAGCCTACCTCGTGTGGCTCGGCGTGCAATCATTGCGCGCCGCCCTCGGCCCCGGTGCGCATAGGCAGGCGATGGCGCCGCCGGCGGGTGGCGGACTGCGGCCGCGGCAGGCCTACGTGCAAGGCGTGGTGAGCGACCTCAGCAATCCGAAGATCGCGGCCTTCTTTTCGTCGATGCTGCCGCAGTTCGCCCCCGCCGGCGCGACGGATTTCTTCGGCTTGGCGGCACTGGGCCTACTGTTCAGCGCAATGACGCTCCTGTGGCTGACGGGTTATGCGCTGGCGACGGCCCGCATGCGCGATGCGCTGCGCCGCCCGCGCATCCGCCGTACGCTCGACGGCATCACCGGCGTGACGCTGATCGGCCTCGGCGTGAAGCTCGCCAGCGAGGAGCGCTGACAGCCGCGAGACGCTCAGTCGCGCCCCTTGCGGCTGCTGTAGAAGACCAGTGCCATCAGCCCGACACCCAACGCAAGGGTGGCGACAATGCCGAGCACCATGGCGACGTACCCTCCAGTGGACATCGCCTGCCGACTGTCGGCCTCGGTGGTTTCCCAGCCGACGACAAGGAACACGATCGCCAGCACCAGGAGAAGCACCAGGACGGCGAGCACGATCCAGGAACCCACGCCGCTGGATCGCGGGGTCATCTGTCGCCTCCCTTGACCGCCGGCTTGTCGACGGGCGCTTCGAAGTCGATGGATACGGGGTCGCTGGCGGGAAAGGTATCGGCGAGCGCCTGATCGAGCAGGTCGTCGAGGTGGCGGCGTTCGCTCGCGACAGCCGCCGGCTGATCGGGTTTCCTGGCTGGGTCCATGACGCTCTCCTCTCCTCGAGCGGCTAGTCGATCGCAAGACGCCGGCGGGGGCTTTGCTCACAAGCAATGCCGGCGCGAAAGGTTCCTGCGCCATTCCTCGCGGACAATGGGTTCCTCTGCATGGAGCCCCGAAATGTCCGACAAGAAGAAAGCCCGCACCGTTCGCGAAGCCGTTGGCGTCTTTCATGGCGCGCGCGAGCTACAGGACGCGATCGATGAGCTGCTCCAATCCGGCTTTCATCGCGCCGAGCTTAGCCTGCTGGCCAGCGAGGGCACAGTGGACCAAAAGCTGGGTCATCGTTACCGCAAGGTCAGCTCGCTCGAGGACGATCCCGTGATTCCGCGCGCGGCCTATGTTTCGCCGGAAGCCATCGGCGACGCAGAGGGCGGATTGATCGGCATCCTCTTCTATGTCGGCGCCGTGGCGGCGGCGGGCGCGATCGTGGCGTCCGGCGGCACCCTGACCGCCGCCATCATCGGCGCAGCCCTGACGGGTGGCGTCGGAGGCGTGATCGGCTCGTTTCTGGCGCGATGGCTGGGCGAGGAGCATGGCCGCCATTTGCAGGAGCAGATCGAGCGCGGCGGTCTGCTGCTGTGGGTCCGGACCTGGGATGCCTCCGACGAGAAACGGGCCATGGCCATTCTCAGGAAGCACGCCGGCGAGCACGTCCATGTGCATGCCCTTCCGGCGTTGCCTTAGAAGCGAGGACAGTACGCACGCGTCGCCGCAACTCCGGCAGCACGATTGCCTCGAACCACGGGTTCCGGCTCATCCAGATCGTGCTGCGCCAGCTCGGGTGCGGCAGGGGCAGGAACTGCGGCGCGTATTCGCCGAACGACCGCACCGTATCGGTCATCGTGCGCTTGCCTGCGAGCCGCAAATGGAAGCGCTGGGCATGCTGGCCGACCAGCAGCGTGAGCCCGACATCGCCGAGATGCCCGATCAGGCTGCCGTGCCATAGCGGCGCACATTCCGGACGCGGCGGCTTGTCGCCACCGGCCGGGTCGCTGCCGGGATAGCAAAGACCGATCGGCACGATTGCCACGCGCCCTTCGTCGTAGAAGGCCGCCCGGTCGATTCCCATCCAGTCACGCAGACGCTCGCCGCTGGCATCGTGCCACGGGACGCCGGTCTCGTGGACCTTCCGCCCGGGCGCCTGGCCGACGATCAACAGGCGCGCCGAGCTCGCGATCTGCAGGACCGGCCGCGGGCCCAGCGGCAGGCCGTCGGCGCACACCGTGCACGCCCGGACACGACACAGCAGGCGCTTCAGCGACATTCGCGGCCGCCCGTCAGCGCCCGAGAAGGACGTTTCTCAGCACGACCGCATCGTTGCGGCGCTCGTCGCGGGCGGCGAACACCAGGGTCACGGTCCTGCGCCGGGCCTGGACGCGCAGATCAGCCAGCTCCTTGCGATGATCGCGCAGTTCAGCAGCGTAGCGCTGACGGAACTGCGGCCATCGCGCGGGATCGTGGGCGAACCACTGCCGCAACGCCGTGCTGGGCGCGATGCTTTTGACCCAGAGGTCGATGGCGGCGTCCGATTTCCTCACGCCGCGCGGCCACAATCGATCAACCAGCACCCGCAGGCCGTCCGCCGTCGCGGCCGGACGATAGGCCCGCTTGAGCCTGATCCGGCGCGCCGGTATCGATTTTCCCTCCGGCATCGTTTCTGCTCCTCATCCATATGACATCGCGGCGCGTGCGATGGTTCTCGACGTCCCGGCAGCCGACGTCGAAGCGAACCAGCCTGCCGTGCCAATCGATCTCCCGGACCAGCCACGGTGCAAGAAGCACCTTGTCGCCCGGCCGCCACTTGCAGATGTCGACCCTGATATGGCGGACGCTCCAGTCGGCGTCGTCGACGACGAGCTCCTCGACATGACCGACCATGTCGTTGCGCAGCCGAACGCGATGGCCGACGACGGCCTCGACGCTGCGCAGATGATCGTCGCTGCGGCGCAAGCCGGCCACGCGTGAGACCGGCAGATGCCGTTCGGCGGCCAGCCCATCCTCGACCTGCCGCATCGTGAGATGGACAGGCAGCCGGCGGCGCACCGGATCGGGTCGGCCAAGGACCGAGGTCGGCAACAGCACCTCATGGCGGGGCAGCCAGCGGCGCGTATTGACCACGATCCAGCGCAATCGCCATGTCGTGTCGTCGAACAACAGGTCGCATACCGTCCCGGCCTCTCCGTCGATGGCCACCGTCGCAAAGCCCATCATCGCGCAAGCATCACACAACATGGCGCCCTCCTCTGCCGAATCAATCCGGCACCATCGTGGCCAGGTATTACGGCCGGCGGGCCGCCGGGCCGCATTGCTTCCACGCAATGCGCCGGATGGCACGTGAGGAACGCGCCCGACGCCGTCATCCAATGCCGACGACGCAGGCGACGATGAGCGATCGTCAGGCCGGCCGGCGCCCCGATGGCCGGACCGGCGTACGCGCCAGATATGCCGGGCGGAACTCTCCGAGGATCTGCAGCGCGGCGCGATCCAGGATGGTCACCTCGTGGCCGTCCATGGCGATCAGCCCCTCCCTTTTCAGTTCGGCGAGCATGCGATTGACGTGCGGCCCGCTGAGACCGATGAGGTCGCCGATGCCTTCCTGCGACAGCGGCATGACGAAGGACGTTTCCGAGGCGCTGCCGACGGCCTGCAGGCGGGTCAGCATCTCGAGGAGAAAATGGGCGAGCCGCTCGAGCGGCTCGCGTCGCCCGGCATCGATGATGTGCTCGGCGTAGATCGCCGCCTCGCGTGCGGCGAACCACAGAAGCGCCGTGGAGACGTTGGCTCGCGCCAGGCAGAGATCGGTGAAATCGTCGAGCGGCACGCGATGCAGGCTCATGTCGCCGATGGCGGTGACGGAGAACACGGCATGCTCGTAGAAGCAGGCCGGAAAGCCGATGATGTCGCCGGGCATGACGATATTCACGATCTGCCGCTTGCCGCTGTGCAGGAGTTTGTAGCGGATGGCGAATCCGCTCTCGACGACATGCAGGACGCGATACTCGTAGCCCTCGACGATGATGTCCTTGGCCTTGTGGGCGACGACCTTGCGCTGCAGCAGGGCGCCGAGAGCCGCCAGATCGGCGTCATCGAGCGCGATCGACTGGTTGAGCTTACTGATCAGCGGATGGCCGGAAATGGAACCCGCTGCAAGCTTGCGTACGATCGCCAATCGCTCCTCCCGGTCAATCCACGCGAATGTTGCCGGCGCGAATGACTTCCTTCCAGCGGCCGAGCTCGCTCTTGATGAGATCGGTATAGCCCGTCGCTCCAAGCGTGCCGGGCTTGACGCCGATCTTGGCGAAAGCCTCCCGGACCTGCCCGCTTTGCAGCGCCGTCGCGATCTCCTTCTCCCACCGCAGCGCGACGTCGCGCGGGATGTCGGCAGCCGCCGAGAAGCCGAACCAGTTGGTGCTCACGACATCCTGGAAGCCGGCCTCGCGGAAGGTCGGGGTGTCGGGAAGAGAGGAGGATCTTTCCGCTTCGCTGACGGCGAGCGGCCGCATGCGCCCCGCGTTGAAGTAGCCGATGGCCGTCGGCAGGCTCTCCATCAAGGCCACGATCTGGCCGCCCATGAGGTCGTTCATCGCCGGCGCCGAGCCGCGATAGGGGATGTGGGTCAACTGCACGCCGGCCGACCGCGCCAGCAGCTGGCCCACCAGATGGTTCATCGTGCCGTTGCCGCCCGAACCGTAGGTGACCTCGCCGGGTTTGCTGCGCGCCAGCTCGATGAGCTGCTGGACGGTGGTGATGGTCGAGTTGCCGTTGACGGCGAGCACGCTGGGAAACGTCCCGACCAGATGGATATGGGTGAAATCGCCCAGCGGATCGTAGGGCACGTCCTTGTAAAGCACCGGACCGATGCCGTGCGACGCGGCACTCGACATCATGACCACGTGCGCATCGCCCTTCGCCTTGGCGACGATGTCGGCGCCCAGCATGCCGCCGGCGCCGGGCTTGTTCTCGACGACGATCGGCTGGCCGAGCCGGCTGCCGAAATGCTCGGCCAGTGTGCGAGAGAGGATGTCGGCCGCGCCTGCCGGCGGGAAATTGACGATCCAGCGGATCGGCTTCGATGGCCAAGTGGACTGCGCCGAAGCGATGGCGGGGGCCGCGAGCGACAGTGAAGACAGAATCGCGAGGCGCCGACGAGACAGCATGGACGATCCTTCAAAGGCTATGAAAGGCAGCATGCATATTGCAACATGCATACCGGACAACAGCAATGAGAGCCGGCGATGGATTTTGATCTTTTGCTACGCGACGCACGCCTTCCCGACAGCAAACCGGATCAGCCGGCGGTCGACATCGGCGTGAAGGACGGACGCGTCGCCGCCATCGGCAGGGGGCTTGCCGGCGCCGCAAGGGAGCAGGCGCAGGCAGGCAACCGGCTGGTCTGCTCGGGCTTCGTCGAGACGCACATCCATCTCGAGAAGTCCTGCATCCTGGGCCGCTGCGAGCACGAGAAGAAGCGCTTCCCGCATCTGGCGATGGAGCGCGTCTCGGCGGTCAAGCACACCTTCACGGTCGAGGACGTGATCGAACGCGCCGCCGGCACCCTCGAGAAGTGCATCTCGCACGGCTGCACGCGCATGCGCACCCATGTCGAGGTCGATCCCAAGATCGGGCTGCGCGGCCTCGAAGGCGTCAGGGCGCTGATCGACCGGTATCGCTGGGCGATCGATCTGGAGATCTGCGTCATGCCGCAGGAGGGATTGACCAACAATCCCGGGACCGACGAGCTGATGGTCGCCGCGCTCAAGAACGGGGCGACCGTGGTCGGTGCGGCGCCGAACTACGACACCGATCGGCCGGCGCAGATCCGCCGCGTCTTCGAGATGGCGCGCGAGTTCGATGTCGATATCGACATGCATCTCGACAGCGGCGCTTCGGCCGACGAGCTCGACACACTGCTGGTCTGCGAGCTCACCGAGAAATACGGCTGGGGCGGCCGGGTCGCGATCGGGCACGTGACCAAGCTCGCATCCATGCGCCAGCCCGACATGGACAAGGTGGCCAAGCGGATGGCCGATGCCGGCGTCGCACTCACGGTGCTGACGGCGACCGATCTCTATCTCGGCGGCCGGCACACCGACCACAACGTGCCGCGCAGCGTCGTCGACGCCAACCGGCTCGCCGAGCAGGGCGTGCTCTGCTCCGTCGCCTCCAACAACATCCTCAACCCCTTTACGCCTTTCGGCGACGGCCAGCTGCTGCGCCAGGTCAACATGCAGGCGATCGTCACCCAGCGCGGCACGGACGCCGAGGTGCGCGCGGCCTGGGACATGACGACGTCGTCGGCAGCGCGCCTGATGGGCCAGAAGGACTACGGCATCGCCGTCGGCGCACCGGCCGATCTCGTCGTGCTCGATGCGCCCGATCCCATGACCGCCCTGCGCACGGTGGCTCCGGTGCTGATGGCGTACAAGCGCGGACGCCGCACCGTCACCCGCGAGCCCGTGCGTCTGCATCGGCCTTGACAAGTCCTTCCTCCCCACGCTTTCGCGTCTGTCGTATTCACACATCTCAGTTGCGAGGGAGAGAGAAGCTCGATTCTCTGTCTGTCATGATGGCAGCTGGAGGTGTGGATGTCAGGGCACGAGTACGGGCTGGGCCGGTTTGGCGACCGTCGCCTGGAAAAAGG
>JACPOB010000083.1 GCA_016185145.1 Rhodospirillales bacterium
ATCGATCAACCGTCGCAGCAAAGCCTGCCCCCAGACCCATGCAGCCTCGCTGTCCCTCCCATCACGCACTGCTCCATCGCAGCGCGATGAAAAAGCTCGTCCCACGCCTTGAACTATCGGACATAAGAGGATGAGGCGATTAGTGCGAGGGAGTAGTAGGAGATGTCGGAGAAGTGGGGCCCTCTCCAGGGCGTGAAAGTCGTTTCCTGCTCGACGGCGCAGGCGGGCACCGTGCCCTACATGCTGATGGCCGATCTCGGCGCCGACGTGATCAAGATCGAGACGCCCGACGGCGGCGACAGCTCGCGCCGCATGACCGTGCTGCCGGGCATGCCCAGCACCTTCTTCGAGACCAACAATCGCGGCGTGAAGAGCGTCACCTTGAACCTCAAGACGCCCGAGGGCCGCGCCATCCTGCACAAGCTGGTCGCCAAGGCCGACATCTTCGGCCAGAACTTCCGGCCCGGGGCCGCCGAGAAGAACGGCTTCGGCTGGGAGGAGCTGCGCAAGGTCAACCCAAAGCTCGTGTACGTGTCGATCTCGGGCTACGGCACCAAGGGCCCCAACGGCCATCTGCCGGGGACCGATTCGATGGCCCAGGCGCTGGGCGGCATCGCCGAGGCCTATTCCATGCCGGGCCAGAAGATGCGCACCGGCATTGCCTCGGTGGCCGACGAATCGACCGCCATGCTGGCCTTCGGCGGCGCGCTGGCGGCGCTGACGCATGCCCGCACCACCGGAGTGGGCCAGAAGATCGAGCTGTCGCTGCTGGGCTCGCTGGTGCGCCTGATGGGCTGGACCTTCACCACCACCATGTGGCGCGACAAGAACCCGGTGACCGGCCAGGCCCGCATCACCGGCACCCCGGAGCGGCCGGGCATCAGCGCCTCGTTCAACGATCGCGACGGCAAGCCGCTGGTATTCCAGCTCACCGGTCCGGAGAACTGGAAGGACGCCATGACCGGGCTGGGCTTCTTCGACCGCATCAAGGCGGCGGGTTTCGAGAATCTCGGCGTCATCATCGACAACGACGCCAAGCGCGAGGAGCTTTTAGGCCTGCTCGACGACCTCTTCGCCACCGGCACGCGTGACGACTGGGTGGCGAGGCTGCGCAAGGCCGACATTGTCTCGGCACCGATCAACACGATGCTCGAGGCTTCGAACGACCCCGACGTGATCGCCAACGGCCACGTCACCCACGTCGACTATCCCAAGTACGGCAAGAAGCTCAAGGTGCACGGCACGCCCTGGCGGTTCTCCGAGACCCCCGCCAAGCCCGGCATCGCGCCAGAGCTCGGCCAGCACAATCAGGCGGTCCTGTGCGAGCTGGGTTACAGCGAGGCGGAGATCAAGGACCTCAAGGCGCGCAAGGTGATCTGAGTCTTCCGGACCGCGCGCATCCTGCGCGCTCATGAATCATGAGCGAGCTGGAAGCTCGCGGTCCGGAAGACATGACGCGCCACTAGCTAAGCCTTCGCGGTCTTCTGCTCCTCGAGCCGGTCGGTCGCCGGCGGCGGGGTGCGCGAAAGATCGGCGATCTCGGCGCGCAGCGACGGCGTCATGTCGATGTTGATGGCATCGAGCGAAGCCTTGAGCTGGTCGGTGTTGCGCGCGCCGATGATGGGGGCGGTCACCGCCGGATGCGCGCCGACCCAGGCGATCGCCGTGCTGACCGGGTGCAGGCCGCGCTCCTTGCAGAAGGCGACATATTCCTCGGCCGCCTCGAACATCCAGGCATCGCTGTAGCGCGCCTCGTACATCTTGTTGGTCTTGAGCCGACCGCTCGCCTGGCCGAGATACTTGCCCGACAGCAGGCCGGCGGCACCCGGGCTGTAGGGGATGACGCCGATGCCGTTGGCTTCGGCCATCGGCAGGATCTCGACCTCGGCCTGGCGCTTCACCAGGTTGTACATCGGCTGGATGACCTGCAGGCGGGCCCAGTTGCTGCGCTCCTGGA
Organism: Rhodospirillales bacterium; assembly: GCA_016185145.1. GTDB lineage: Bacteria > Pseudomonadota > Alphaproteobacteria > Reyranellales > Reyranellaceae > Reyranella. Next base: position 1,958 of record JACPOB010000083.1, read on the forward strand.
TGTCGAGCCCGCGCTGGGTCTGCCACGCCGACCAGTTGCTGACGGCGGGATAGATCACCTTGCCCGCGCGCACCACGTCCTCCAGCGCGCGCATCGATTCCTCGATCGGCGTCAGCGCGTCGTAGCGGTGCAGGAACAGGATATCGAGCCGATCGGTGCCGAGTCGCTTCAGACTGGCCTCGACCGCCCGCACGACGTGGCGCCGCGAAGTGCCGCGCGCATTCACGTCCGGTCCCTGCTGGCTGTTGCACTTGCTGGCGATCACCAGCTCGTCGCGATGACCCTTGATCAGGCGACCCAGGATCTCCTCGGACTTGCCCTTGCTGTATTCGTCGGCCGTATCGAAGAAGTTGATGCCGGCCTCGCGGACTGACTTGTACATCGCAGCCGAGGTGGCTTCGTTGGCATCGCCGCCGAAGGACATGGTGCCGAAGCAGAGTTCGGAGACGGAGATGCCGGTGCGGCCGAGGAGCTTGGTTTTCATGGATCAAATCTAGCAAATGTTGCGCACAGCGGAAGCCAATCGCATTCCAGTAACGCACGATTGTCGTGATAATGAGCGCAGACGGGCAGGCAAGCTCGCAGTGAGGAAAACAGTATGGACGGGCCTGAGCCCGGCGGCGGTGCGACACGGCCCGCAAGTGTTGAGAGCAAGGCCTCGTGGCGGACCGCCTGGTTGATCTTGGCGATCCTGTCGGTGTCGTTCGGCTCGTCTCTGCTCATCGTCGTCGGCATGAAGCCGATCCAGGAATCGCTCGGCACCGATCGTTCGGTGGTGGCGCTGGCCGGCGCGTTCCTGTGGGTCGGCACCGGCGCCGGCGGCATCTTCATGGGCTGGCTGTCCGACCGCATCGGCGATCGCGCTGATCTCGTCGGGCCAGTACGTCGCGGGCGTCGTCTGGCCAGCGCTGTTCGAGCGCATCATCTCGACGCTCGGTTGGCAGATGCTGATGCTGGGCTTTGCCGTCCTGGTGCTGGTCGCGATCCTGCCGGCGACGCTGCTGCTGAAACCCTCGCCGTTGCCCCTCCTGCCGCAGCATCTGCCGCACGTGACGGCCGGCGGCCGGCGGATCGGCGGCATGCGTCCCAATGTCGTTCAGGCGCTGCTCTGCGTCGCCGGCTTCTGCTGCTGCATCCCGATGTCGGTGCCGCAGGCGCATCTCGTGGCTTTCTGCAGCGACCTCGGCATCTCGCCGACGCGCAGCGCCACCATGCTGTCGGTCATGCTGGCATCGGCTTTCATCGCCCGCCAGGCATGGGGTGCGCTGGCCGATCGCATCGGCGGCCTGCGCACCATCCTGGTGGGCTCCGCCAGTCAGGCGCTCGCCATCTCGGCCTTCTCGTTCACCCAGGACGAGGCCGGGCTGTTCGCCGTTTCGGCCGCCTTCGGCTTCGGCTTCGCCGGCATCATCCCGGCCTATTCGGTCGCCATTCGCGACATCTTCCCGCCGTCGGAAGCCTCGTGGCGCATGCCGCTGACGCTGTTCACGGCGATGAGCGGCATGGCGGCAGGAAGCTGGTTCGCGGGCTTCCTCTACGATCACTTCGGCTACTACGCGCCTGCCTTCACCACCGGCATCGCCTTCAACATCGTCAACCTGACGATCATCGGTTTCCTGGTGTTCCGGCTCTCCGGCGGACGGTGGGCCAATCCCTATGCCGCCACGGCGTGACTACATGCGCCTGGTCGACACCAGCGGCAGGTCGAAGGTGGCGCTGTCGCCTTTGATGTCGGGGGGCAGCGGCGCATAGGGCGAGCCCGAGCGCACGCCGGCCAGCACGCCCTGATCGAATTCGGGAATGCCGCTCGAGCGCGAGACGCTGACGGCCAGCAGCCGGCCGTCGCGGGCGATGACCACGCGCACCACGGTGATGCCCTGGCTGGCGTTGACGGTCGCCGTGTAGCGGTAGCCCTGCAGGCGGCGCACGACCTGCCAGAGATAGTTATCGGCGGCACGCGCCTTGTTGTACGTGTCGGCCGGGTTGACGAACGGCGACGGCGAAGGATTTTCCGACTGCGTGCCGGCCGGCGGCCGTCGCGACGGCGCGGTGCTGAGCGGCGAAGGCTTGTATTCAGGTTTCTGCAGCTGCGGCATCGGCGGCTTGGCGGGTTGCTGCTGTGGTTGCGGCTGCTGATGCTGCTGCGGCGGCTGCGGCTTCTCGGGGGGCGGCTTGGCGAGCGCCTGTTGCTGCGGCGCGGGCGGCGCAGGCGGCGTCTTCTGCTGAGGTGCGGGCGTGGGTGGCTTGGGCTCGACCTTGGCGAATTCGGCTGCCGACGGCGCCGGCAGGTCATCGCCGGGTGAGGGCAGGATGCTCTGCAGAGACGGCGTCGGTGGCGCGGCCGGAGGCGTCGGCGCTGGCGGCGTAGGCGCCGGCGCAGGTGGCGTCGGTGGCGGCGGCGTGGGTGCGGGCTCGACCTTGGCGAACTCCGATGCCGAGGGCGGCACCAGGTCCTGGTCGGGCGACGGCAGGATGTCCTGCAGCGGCGGCGGGGGCGGCGCGAGTTCGGCGTCCTTGGGCTTGTCGCCCTTGGGCGGCGCCTGGGTCGGCTTGTCGGAGACGATCTCGGCGGGCGGCGCCAGCGCCTCGATGGGCGGCATGACCTGCGGCGGCGGAGGTTGAGGCTGCGGTTGCGGCTCCGGCTTGGGTTCGGGCTTCTGTTCGGGTTCCGGGGGCTTTTCTTCCGGCTTGGGCGCGGGCTCGAAATAGACTTCCAAGGCCGGTTCGGCCGGCGCCTTGGGCTCCTGCGCCACCCACCACAGTGCCAGCGCCACCAGCGCATGCAGCAGCACGGCTAATGCCACCGCCGCAGGCGACATGTGCTCGGAACGGTGCGATAAGGCGCTGACGGCGTGGGCCACGGTTCGCTTTTACGATGCGGCTTGCCGCCCCGCTACCCTAGGGGTTGCGTCAGCCGTGAGATTTGACCGATTGCTTGAGGTGGTCGGCCATCTTTTCGGCAATCATCACCGTCGTCAGATGGGTATTGGCCCGCACCACGGTCGGCATGACCGAGGCGTCGATGACCCTGAGCCCGCTGCAGCCGATCACCCGGCAGTCGGGATCGACCACCGATCGCGGGTCGTCGGCCGCGCCCATGCGGCAAGTGCCGCTGGCATGCTGGGCGTCGGAGCATTCGGCGAACATCCAGTCGTCCAGTTCCTGGACCGAGAAGGGCTGTTCGATCGATCGGCCGGTCATGCCGTATTCGACGCGAGCGGCGATGGCGCGGACCTCCTCGTGCAAGCCGATCTCCCGCAGCCGCTGCACGCCGTCGCGCATGCGTAAAAGGTCGCTGTCGTGGCTCAGCATGCGTTCGTCGACCCGAGGGTCGATGGCGGGATCGCGCGTGGCGATGCGGACGCTGCCTTCGCTCAGGGCCTGGAAGGCCGAGACGGCGAGACGGGCGCGCGCCGTTCCGCCATCCTCGGCCGGCCGCAGGTTGCCCGCGATCATGATCATGTCGTTGACGCCCGATCCGGCAAGGCCTGAGCTGTAGCGCAGGCAGCAGTTGGTATGACGGTGGGCGAGGGTGCTGACCTGCGCATCTTCACGCAGCTCGAGCATCAGTCCGAGGATCGGATGGTCGAGCAGATGCTCGCCGACCGGCCGGTCGGCCACGACCTCGATACCGAGGCCCCTCAACAGGCCGCGCGGGCCGATGCCGGATCGCTGCAGGATCGCCGGCGAATGGATCGCGCCTGCCGACAGGATCACCTCGCGCCGCGCCCGCACGGACTTCTTCTCGCCGCCGATCTGCACGCGCACGCCGGTGGCATGCGGGCGATTGCCTTCGAAGGTCAGGGTGTCGACCACGGCGTTGCCGACGATCGTCAGGTTGGCTCGGCCTCGTGCCGATTCGAGGTAGCCGTCATTGACCGAAATGCGCAATCCGTCGCGGCTGTTGATCGCGTAGGGACCCACGCCGCTTCCCTCCGGCGCATTGTGGTCGGGGCACCAGCCGTAGCCCAGCGCCAGCGCCGCTTTCATCAGCGCGCGATCGACATGGCCCCATTGCTCGACGGGCGCGCGATAGACGGGGATCGGGCCGGCCTTGCCGTGATAAGGCGCATCGCCGAAATCGACGTCGCTTTCCAGCCTGCGGAAGTAGGGCAGCACCTCCTGCCAGCCCCAGCCCTTGGCGCCGTCGGCGACCCAGTCGGCGAAGTCCTCGGGGATGCCGCGGATGGCGATCTGGCCGTTGATGGTCGAGCTGCCGCCGATGGCGCGACCGCGCCACAGCAGCTTGGGCTCCTGCCGCTCCGTGCGGCGGGCCAGGAGCTTGGGCCAACGATAATCGTCGTCGGCGATGGCGCGCAGCGGATTGGGGATCCTGAGGTGCTGCGGCGTCTCGGCGGTGCGGAAGTCGCGGCCGGCTTCGAGCAGCAGTACGCGGATGGCGGGATCCTCGCTCAGCCGCGCCGCCAGGACCGCGCCGGCCGAGCCGCCGCCGATGATGATGAAGTCGTAATCGTCTTGCATTGTCCGCCTTCACTGGCACGCTTCTTGTTGGAAGCCAACGCCCCGAAGCAAGGAGCCTGCCGTGGCCACGAATGTCCTGGAGATCAATGCCGAGAGATTGTGGGAGAGCCTGGAACGCTCGGCCGAGATCGGCCGCTTCCGCGATGTCGGGCTGCGCCGGCTGGCCTTGTCGGCCGAAGACAAGGAGATGCGCGACCTGTTCGTCGACTGGGCGAAGCAGGCGGACTGCGCCATCGAGATCGACCGGCTGGGCAACATCTTCGCCCGCCGCGCCGGCAGCGATCCCAGCCTGCCGCCGGTGGCGATCGGCAGCCACCTCGACACGCAGATATGCGGCGGCCGCTACGACGGCATTTTAGGCGTGCTCTGTGGTTTGGAAGTGGTGCGCACGCTGAACGACCGCGGGCTTGTAACCAAGCGCGGCATCGAAGTCATCTGCTGGACCAACGAGGAGGGCGCGCGCTTCAGCCCGCCGATGATGGGCTCGATGGCCTTCGCCAAGGTGCTGCCGCTGGACAGCGTGCTCGCCACCACCGACGACGACGGCATCACGGTCGCCAAGGCGCTGGACGAGATCGGCTATGCCGGGCCCGAGCCGTTGGGCGAGCGCACGTTCGACGCCTATCTGGAATTGCATATCGAGCAGGCGCCGGTGCTCGATAGCGAAAAGTGCGACATCGGCATCGTGGTCGGCGGCTACAAGACCCAGGCGCTCCGGCTCACCATAAAGGGCGATACCGGCCATGCCGGCGGCACGCCCATGGCGATGCGGCGCAACGCGCTGGTCGGTGCGGGCTATGTCATCGCCGCCGTCAATGACATCGGCCTCGCCTATGCGGTCGACGAGGGGCGCACGACGACGACGCGCATCGAAAGCTTTCCCAACCTGCCCGGCACCTACGCCGAGCAGGTCAAGCTCACCATCGACTTCCGCCATATCGATGCGGCGCGATTCGCCGCGATGCGCAAGGAGGTCGATGCCGCAATCGCCGCTTCGGCGAAAAAGGCCAATGTCGAGATCGAGGTCGCCGAAGGCTGGAGCTGGGGCACCGAGCTGTTCGCGCCGGAATGCATAGAGCTCCTGAAATCGACGGCCAGGGACCTCGGCTTGCCGTACCGCGAGATGCGCAGCCAGGCAGGCCACGATGCGTACGCCGTGGCGACGATGGCGCCGACGGCGATGATCTTCACGCCCTGCTTCGAGGGCATCAGCCACAACGTCAACGAGGCGATCGAGCTCGTGCGCTCGGTGCCGGGGGCGAACCTGCTGCTGAATGCGGCTGTGGCGCGGGCCAATCGCTAGCACGTCTTCCCGGACTGCGGGCCTGGAGGCCCGCTCATGGTCTTCCGGACCGCGAGCCTCTGGCTCGCTCAAGACTGATGAGCGAGCCAGAGGCTCGCGGTCCGGAAGACCATGACTAATCCGATCGCATCGTCATCGCCGCCAGCGTCCTGGCGGCGTTGAGCTCGGCAGCATAGAAGCGCGTGGCGATTATCAGCACGGCGGCGGAGGCGAGGCAGAAGATCGGCATGACGGTGAGTGCGGCGGCTAGGCCGAACGCATCGGACAGCACGCCGGTAATGACCGGGCCCAGCGCCAGGCCAAACAGGTTCTGCACCACGGCAACCATGGCGCCGGCGGTGGCGCGCAGTCCGGGATGGATGACGTCGATGGCCAATGAAGGCAGCGTGCCGGAGGCCGCCGTCATCATGAAGCCGCCGGCCACGATCACCACGAACTGTAGGCTGCTGGGCTGCATCAGGCCGAAGGCCGAGGACAGCAGCACCGCTGCCGCGATCAGGCAGAGAGCTGGCACCATCGGCTTGCGCTGCGGCCGGACGTCGGCCGCGCGATCGGCGACGTAACCCCACAGAACGATGCCGACGCTGCCCAGGATCAGCACCACCGCCGTCATCAGGCCGGCCTTGTCGGTCGGCAGGCCGTGGTAGCGGTTGAGATAGCTCGGCAGCCAGACATAGACCGTCGACACGGTGAGGAGCTGCAGGGCGCCGCCGGCATAGGCCAGCAGCGCCGTGCGCGGCCCCAGCAGGCCGCGCAGCACGCCGCGCACGCCGAGCCGCCGCGCCTCGGGATCGGTCAGTGGAACGGTCCGATAGTCGCGCACCAGCAGGAAGGCGATGGCGAGGATCAGGCCAGGGATGCCGACTACGCCGAACGCCGCTTGCCAGCCCCAGCGCACCGTGATCACACCGCCCATTGCCACGCCCACGACCGCGCCGACCGCAGCGGCGGCAAGGAAGCCGCCAATCACCGTGGCGCGGCGCGCGGCAGGGAACATGCTGGTGAGCAGCGCGCCGCCCGCTGCGCCATAACCTGCTTCGCCGATGCCGATGACGGCGCGCGCCGCGAGGAGCTGGCCGTAGTTCTGCGACAAGCCGCACGCGATGGTGGCCAGGCTCCAGACGGAGCCCATGACGACGATGCTCTTCACGCGGCTCCAGCGATCGGCCAGCAGCGCGATGGGAAAGGCCAGGACCGCGACGGTGATCGACACGACGGCGGTCAGCGAGGCGAGCTGCTTGTCGCTCAGGTCCCATTCGGCCTTCAGGGCGGGGAACATCGACACCACGATCTGACGATCCATGAAGTCGAATGCCATCAGCAGGAACGCCATGATGAAGGCGAACCATGCCTGACGTCGCGGCACCGGCCAGTGCTCGGCGCTGTCTGGAGCAGTGCCGAGACTCTTGTCGGCGGCGGCAATACGCATTGTTGAACTCTTCCCCGCGCGCCTTTTTCGCCGGACACCGGGCGGCGTCAATTGAGAATCCGGTGAGCACGGTGGGCAGACGCAAATCGCAATTGCGAACAATTCGCAATTGCGATAGGGTCCGCGCCCAGGATCAGACCGAGTACGGGCAGTGCCTTCCGACACCACGACTCTTTTCGTCGAGCATCGCGGCTCGTTGGTGAACTACGCCAATGGCATCGTTCGCGACCGCGCGGGCGCCGAGGACGTGGTGCAGGAGGCTTATCTGCGCTTCAGCGCGGCGGCCGACGGCGGGCAGATCGTCAATCCGGTCCGCTATCTCTATCGCATCGTGCGCAACCTGGCGCTCGACTCGGCGCGCCGTCGGTCCGTGGAGGTTCCGAAGGCAGCGGCGCCGGCGATGGAGAGCATCGCCTCCGATGCGCCGAGCGCCGAACGCGTCCTCTACTATCGCGACGAGCTCCGGGTGATTTCTGACGCCATCGCCGAGCTGCCGGAGCGCACGCGCATTGCCTTCAGGATGTACCGGCTCGAAGGCCGGACCCTGCAGTACATCGCCGACCATCTCGGCGTGTCCGTGGTGCGCACTCACCAGCTCGTGAAGGAGGCGATCCTTCACGCCGCACGCCGGCTCGACGGCCCCTGACTCAGCAAGATTCGGCCTGACGCGGGTGGATGTTTTTCGACCCCACCCTTAAAAGTCGCCATCGAGGCCCGTCTGATGTGAGCTAGCCGCTTGTCCATGCGGCCGGCCCGGGGGCAAGCGAGGTCAAGCTCAGTGAAGCCAGCAGCAGACGAGGGGGAGCCCTTGCGAGGCGAAGCCGTGGACTGGCTGATGCGCCTGCAGGCATCGCCCGGCGACGCTTCCGTGCGCGCCGACCTCGACGCGTGGCTGGCGGCAAGCGAATCCCATCGCCGGGCCTGGGAAAGCGTCGAGCGCGTCTGGCGCGTGTCGGGCGGGCTGCCCGACGCCGATGGGCTGCCTGCCGGAAATGTCGTCGAGCTGCCGCGTGTCCGGCGCTCGCGCCGCGTGCTGGCGATCGCGGTAGCCGCGCTGGCGGCCTGCCTTGCGCTCTACCTCGCGCCAATCGTGAAGCTCCGGCTGCAGGCGGACCACATGACCAGCACCGCCGAGCTGCGCGAGGTCACGCTGGAGGATGGCAGCGTCGTGCATCTCGACGCTGGCAGCGCCATCGCTATCCACTATGGCGCCGGCCGACGCGAGGTCGTCCTGCTGGCTGGCCGTGCCTTCTTCGAGGTGACGCCGGCGAAGGACCGGCCCTTCGTGGTCGCGGCCGAGGATGTCAGGGTGACGGTCACGGGCACGGCGTTCGATGTGCGATCGGCCGGCGACGAGGTGATCGTGGCGGTGCAGTCGGGCACGGTCGAGGTCGGACTGGCCGGCAGTGCGCAACTCGCCGGCGTGCTGACGCGCGGCGAACGTCTCAGCGTCAATCGTGCCAGCCGGCAGGTCGCACAGTCGCGCATCGCGCCGGACGATGTCGCGGCCTGGCGCCAGCGCCGGCTCGTGGTCGACGGCGCGAGCCTGGCCGAGGTCGTCGAGGAGCTCGGCCGTCATCATGCCGGCATCATCATGCTGCGCGAGCGCTCGCTGGCCGACCGGCGCATCACCGGCGTGTTCGATCTGCGCCGCCCGGTCGAGGCGCTGCACGCCATTGCGCGAACCCAGCATGGATCGGTGACCGAGATCACGCCGTACCTTCTGGTGGTCTCGGGCGGCTCCGGCTCGTAAAGGAAGCGGACACAACTCATGTTCCTCTCCCCCGCTAGGGGGAGAGGCTAGGAGAGGGGGCTTCGACAGTTCGTGCAACCCCCTCACCCAACCTCTCCCCCTAACGGGGGAGAGGAGCATGAACGATACGTACACTCCGTAGCAGCGCAGACCACGCTCCAGAAAATCGCAGCGTCGCCCTTAAAAGCGGCCGACCCCGTCCGTCCTCCGTGTGGAGACCCGTGACCCGCCGGCACGGACCATCGGGGAGTCATCGTGCCAGGTATCAAACTCGGCAAAGCCACGTCTTTGCTTGTCGCCGGCCTTGCGATCGGCATGGCGACGTCAGTCTTCGCACAGGAGCCGCCGCTCGAAGCCCAGGCGAGCCGCACCACCACCTTCGATATCGCCGCCCAGCCGCTGGCGCAGGCGCTGACGGCGTTCGGCCGCCAGTCGGGCATGCAGATCGCCGTCGACACGGCGGCGGTCGCGGGCAAGAGCAGCGCCGGCGTGAGCGGCACCATGACGGCGGACCAGGCGCTGCGTCAGCTGTTGGCAGGCTCGGGCCTCACCTATCAGTTCACCTCGGCCAACGCCATCACGGTCGCAGGCGCTCCTCCCGGCGCGGGTCAGGGCTCTGGCGCGGTGCAGCTCGATCCCGTGCGCGTGCAGGCCAGCGCGCCGCCGGCGCAGGCCGAGATCGGCAACCTGCCGCCTGCCTACGCCGGCGGCCAGATTGCGCGCGGCGGCAAGGTCGGCCTGCTCGGCAACCGCGACTACATGGATACGCCGTTCAGCGAGACGACCTACACCGACAAGTACATACAGGATCAGCAGGCACGCACGCTGACCGACGTGCTCGCCGGCGATCCCACCGTTCGCATGGGCTGGCCGAACGGCAACGTCTTCGACGACCGCGCCATGATCCGCGGCATCCTGGTGACGAACACCAATTACGGGCTGGGCGGCCTCTACGGCATCGTGCCCGCACAGGCCGACACGACCGGCGTCGAGCGCGTCGAAGTATTCCGCGGTCCATCCGCCTTCCTGAACGGCGCCCTGCCCAACGCCGTCGGCGGGACCATCAACCTCGTCCCCAAGCGCGCCACCAACGAGCCGATCACCCAGGTGAGCGCGCTCTACCTGTCCGACGCCCAGTTCGGCGGCACCGTCGATATCGGCCGCCGCTTCGGTCCCGACCAGTCGATCGGCCTGCGGGCCAACGCGACCTACACCAGCGGCGATACGGCGGTGAACAACCAGACGGCGGAGCGGCTGGCGCTGACGCTGGGCTTCGACTTCCGCAGCGATGCGACGAGGATCGACGGCGATATCGGCTACCTGCGACGCGACGTCGGCGCTTTCCAGGGCAGCATCTTCCTGGCCGCCGGCGTGCCGCTTCCGCCGCCGCCCTATGCCAACAGGAGCTCCTATCAGCCGTGGGAGCGCCTGCAGGCCGACGACCTGTACGGCGCGCTGCGCTTCGAGCACGACATCGCGCCCTGGCTGACCGGCTTCATCAAGATCGGCGCCAAGCGCTCCAACGTCCAGACGCTGTTCGTCAACCAGAACATCGTGAACTACAACGGCAACACCACGACCCTGGCAGTCTCGCCGGCCGGACAGTTCCTGCAGAACACCGAGGTGCTGTCCGCCGAAACCGGCCTGCGTGGCATCTTCAACACCGGCCCGATCAAGCACGAGGCGGCTCTGGTCGGCAACTACATGAAGACGCAGATCTGGTCGCAGAGCAATCCGCTCGCGCTCGCGATCAGCTCCAATATCTACAATCCCACGTTCGTCGCAGCGCCCAGCCTGTACGGCTTGCGGCAGAACGCACCGCTCGCGTCCGACCAGATCCTGTCGAGCATCGGCCTGGTCGATGCGCTTTCCGCCGCGGACGATCGCATCCAGCTCATCGTCGGTGCGCGCGCGCAGCGCCTGCAGAACGCGAACTACAGCGCGGTGACCGGGCTGCCGACCAGCGGCAACGACAAGAGCGTGGTGTCTCCGTCGGCCTCGTTCGTCGTGAAGCCGGTCAAGGAGTTCATGTTCTACGGCAACTACATCCAGGCTCTGCAGCCGGGTCCGACAGCGGGTGCCGGGACCACCAATGCAGGCCAGACCTTTGCGCCGTTCGTCTCCAACCAGTTCGAGCTCGGTGCGAAGGTCGACTTCGGCACCGTGGGCGCGACGTTGAGCGCCTTCCAGATCACCATTCCGAGCGCGTTCACCGACCTTTCCACCAACACCTTCGTCGTCGATGGACAGCAGCGCAACCGCGGTCTCGAGTTCGTGGCGTTCGGCGAGCCCTTCGCGGGCCTGAAGCTGTTCGGCGGCTTCACGCTGCTGGAGGCGATCCAGACCAGCACCGCGGGCGGGGTCAACAACGGCAAGATGGCCGTCGGCACGGCGCCGTTCCAGTTTTCCTTCCAGGCCGACTGGGACACGCCCTTCGCCAAGGGCTTCGGCGTGATGGGCCGCGCCGTCTACAACGGCCAGGTCTATCTCAATGCGGCCAACACGCAGGCCGCGCCGCCGTGGACGCGCTTCGATGCCGGCCTGCGCTACAGCTTCGACGGTCCGGAAGGCAAGCCGCTCTCGATCCGCGCCAACGTGATCAACCTGTTCGACGCAAACTACTGGGTCGCGACGACGACGTTCTTCGCCCAGAACCAGCCGCGCACCTTCATGCTTTCGCTCACCGCCGACTTCTAGGAGCCCATGGCCATGAAATCCCTCATCCGCATTGCCGCCGGGGCAGCGTTCTGGCTGTCGACGATGGCTGCCGCCTCGGCCCATCACCTCTGGCTCGAGATCGACGGACCGAACGCCAGGATCTACTTCGGCGAGTTCGGCGAGAACCTGCGCGAAGCCTCGCCGGGCGCGCTCGACAAGCTCGAGCCGCGGGCCAAGGCGGTGTCGACCGCGGGCGAACGGCCTCTCACGGTCACGAAGGGCGCCAACGGCTTCGCGGCGTCGGGCAAGATCGACGCCGCCGACAGCGTCGTCGCCGAGGACGGACGCTATCCCGTGTTCGTGCGCACGCACGACGGCACGACGACGCGCTCGATCTACTGGCCGGCGGCGCGCTTCGTGCCCGACCGCTCGCCGCGCCAGCCCGTGCTCGCGCTCGACGTCGTGCCGGCCGGCGGCGACAAGTACCGCGTCGTCTTCAAGGGCAAGCCGCTCGGCAAGGCCAAGGTCGCCGTCATCACGCCGTCGGGCTGGGGCCGCGACGTGTACACCGGCGATGACGGCGAGTTCTCCGTCGCGCTGCCGTGGCGCGGTCCTTACGTCTTCGAGGTGCAGCATGCCGACAAGACGCCCGGCAAGCGCGGCGAGGAAGCCTACGACCTCGTGAACTACGTGACCTCGCTCACCGTCGTGCAGCCGCAGGGAATCGAGCCGTTGCCCGCACCGCCGCCGGCCAAGCCGCATTAGAGTCGTCAGAATCACTTCCTCCCCATCGTCTGCGATGGGGAGGTGCCCGCGTAGCGGGCAGAGGGGTCATGGGCAGCAGTGCTGATGCCCATGACCCCTCCGGCCCTACGGGCCACCTCCCCAGCTTCGCTGGGGAGGAATGAGCCAACCAACTTGGTCTGGCGCAGCGCGGCGAGTACGATGGCCTCAACGTAAGAGGTCGCTGTGCAAAATCTCGTGACGTCCGAAGCCGAACTCGAAGCGCTCTACGGCAACCCGGTCGGAGCAGCGGTGATCAAGGAGATCCCGCACATCTCCGAGCATTATCGCCGTTTCATCGAGGTCTCGCCGTTCGTGGTCCTTGCCACTTCCGGCCCCGAAGGGCTGGACTGCACGCCGCGCGGCGATCCCGCCGGCTTCGTGCGCGTGGTCGACAGGAACACCGTGATGATCCCCGACCGGCGCGGCAACAACCGCATCGATACGCTGCGCAACATCGTCCGCGATCCGCGCATCGCGCTGCTGTTCCTGATCCCGGGCATCGGCCGCACGCTGCGCATCAACGGCCGGGCCGTCATCAGCGTCGATCCCGAGCTCTGCGCCTCCTTCACCATGGAAAACAAGGTCCCGCGCAGCGTGATCGTCGTCACCGCCGAGAGCGTCTACACCCAGTGCCCCAAGGCCCTGGTGCGGTCGCACCTGTGGGACGCGAGCCGGCATCTGGCCGAGAGCGCGCTGCCCTCGAGCGGCACCATGATGAAGGCGCTGCAGGCGGAGTTCGACGCCGAGACCTACGATCGCGAGTATCCGCAGCGTCTCAAGGAAACGATCTACTGAGATGAGCATGTCGGGTTGGCGGGAGCGCGCCGGCACGCTCTTCACGTGCGAGAAGCAGCCGGCGCACGGCACCAGGGGCGTGGTGGTGACCAACCACCCGCTGGGCTCCGCTGCCGGCATGGAGATGCTGGCGGCCGGTGGCAATGCCGTCGACGCCGCCGTTGCCGCCCAGTTCGCGCTCACCGTCGTCGAGCCGATGATGGTCGGCCTGATCGGCGGCACGACCTGCCACATCCGTCTCGCCGACGGCACCCACACCGTCATCGACGGCATGAGCGCGGTGCCGCTCGGCGGCCATCCGACGATGTTCAAACCCATGCCCGGCGCCGCCGCGGAGGTGTTCACCGCCGAAGGACGTGCGAACGAGGTCGGGCCGACGGCGGTCGCCGCACCCGGCTCGCTGCTGGCGTGGTGCCTCGCCCTGCGCCGCTACGGCACCATGTCGCTTGCCGACGTCATGCAGCCGGCGATCCGCCACGCCACGCGTGGTTTCACCGTGACGCCGTATCTCTCCGACTGCATCGAGAGCGCCGCCGCGGATCTCCTGAAGGACAAGCTGGCTGCGGCGCGGCTGCTACCCGACGGCTCGCCGCTGAAAGCCGGCGCGCGCCTGGTGCAGGCCGACTACGGCGAGGCATTGACCCTGATCGCCCAGCAGGGCGAGAAGGCGCTGCATGGCGGCCCGCTCGGCGATCTTCTGGTCGAGTGCATGCAGAAGGCCGGCGGCTTCGTCGGCAAGAAGGACCTCAGCGACTATCGCGTGGTCGAGCGCGCGCCGATCCGCGGCCGTTATCGTGGTTGGGAGATCGTCGGCCCGCCGCCGCCCGCGGCATCGGGCGTGCACATCACCCAGATGCTGAACATCGTCGAAGCCTACGACATCAAGAGCCTGGGTTTCGGCACGGTGGACACGCTGCATCTGCTGGCCGAGGTGCTGAAGATCGCCTTCGCCGACCGCGCCCAGGCGAGCGGCGATCCGGCTTTCGTCGACGTTCCGGTCGAGCGCATCACCTCCAAGGCCTATGCCGACCAGCGTCGTGCCGACATCGACCTCGGCTGCGCCAGGCGCTGGACGTCGGGGTTGCTGGCCAGGGAAGGGGCGGACACCACGCACCTCACCACGGCCGACGACGGGGGCAACGTCGTCTGCACGACCCAGACCATCAACAGCCTGTTCGGCGCGCGCTTCATCGTGCCCGGCATCGGCATGGTGCCGAACGACTACATGTCGAACTTCGATCCGCGCCCGGGCAATGCGCTGTCGATCGCGCCCGGCAAGCGGGTGACGACGTCGATGTCGCCGATGATGGCGCTGCGCGACGGCCGATTGATCTATGCGCTGGGCCTGCCCGGCGGCCGCAAGATCTTCCCGTCGGCCTGGCAGGCGCTGATCAACCTTCTGGACCACGGCATGACCCTCCAGGAGGCGGTCGAGGCGCCGCGCATCTGGACCGAGGGGCCGGTGCTCGAGGTCGAGCACGGCATCCCCGACAAGGTGCGCCAGGGCCTGAGCGAGCGCGGCCACAAGCTGCAGGTGATGCCGACCGTGGCCGGCGGCATGAACGCCATCCAGTTCCACGACGACGGCAGCATGACCGGCGCCGCCTGCTGGCGCGCCGACGGCTCGCCGGTCGCGCTGGGCGGTGGCCTGGCGCGGCCCGGCGTGCGTTTCGTGCTGCCGGGCTGACGCAATCGACTTTCGCGAACGCTGTGCCCGGCGATCAAGGCGAGCCTTGTAGCCGGGTTGTCGGGCTACTAACTTGTTCGTCGACTGGAGGAGCAAGATCCTCCCTTGCCCTTGTCCTGTGGGAGGCGACGTGGGCCGCACGAAGAACGATGAGCAGCGAATCGCGGAGCTGATTGGCAGCTTTTACGATGCCGCGATGGATTCGAAGCTTTGGGCCGGCATAGGACCTGCCATCGCCGAGACGATGCATTCTCCAAGCACTGCGCTGTATGTCCACAGCACCCGCAGGCCCTCACACTGGCTTTCGCGGACGGCCAACATCGATGAAGCCGCCCAATCCTATGACGCCTACTATCACAAGACGGATGTATGGGCGCAGCGCGGTGGGCAAATGGAGAAGTCCCGGGTCGTCTTCGGTCACGAGCTCATCTCCGAGCGGGAATTCGAGGAGACGGAATTCTACCAGGACTGGTGCCGCAAGACCGGCCAGTTTCGCGTTCTCGGCACCGTATTCGACATCGAAGGGGGCGATGTCGGCATCTGCGGCGTGCATCGCCCGATCTGGTCCCGGATGTTTTCCGAGGACGAGAGGCAGCGTCTGGGCCGCATCTTTCCGCATCTCAAGCGCGCACTGCAGCTTCGCAACAGATTTTTGTCGGAGCAGATCGAAGGCCGGGCATCGTTGGTCGCGCTCGATCGCACGAGAATGGCGGTGCTGGTCGTGGATCGTGAATGCAGGATTTTGTATGCGAATGGCGCCGCGGACGACCTTCTGCGCCGAGGCGATGCGATCCGCGCGCCGCTTGGCCGGATCAAAGCCGACTCATCGGCCCAGACGAACGATCTGGAGCGACTCATCCGGGCGGCGGCCGACACTGCGGCCGGAAAAGGCAAAGGTACGGGCGGCTCGCTGATCATGAAACGCCGCGATCGCTTGCCTGTAACCGTCTCCGTCGCCCCTTTCAGGGGCGCGAACGCCGGCGTGACGACTCTCGAACCGGCTGCGATCGTCTTGGTCAGGGACCCGCAGAAGGCAACGGCAGATGCCGCAATCCTGGAGGAACTTTTCGGACTCACCGCGAGAGAGGCGGCCGTTGCGACTCGCTTGGCCGACGGTCGGTCGATCGAGGAGGTGGCCGTCGAACGAGGTGTGTCGATCAACACCGCCCGTACGCACCTGAAAAGCATCTTCGTCAAGACGGGGACAAATCGCCAGGCAGAGCTCGTCGCTCTCCTTCTGCAAAGCGTCGCCATGCTTGGAGGCACTGGGCCGTTGACGAGGCGCTGAAGTCGGACGCGCAGCCTCGAGAGCCGGCATCGGCATCAATGCTGCACGGCGACGATCTCGACCTGGGTCCGACGGCGCGGCTCGAGTTGGCGGAGAATTGGTTCGCCGGCCTGATACTCCTCGCAGGCGAGCAGGACCTTGTCACAGACGTCGCATAGCGCTGCGACCGCGAGTGTGTCTGTCGCCGGTCCGCGCGAATCAGGCGACCGGGAAAAGGTGAGCGTGAAGGCCCGGTCCGCTACGGCGATGAGTCTTCCAATGGCACTCTTGTCGTCGCTGAAGCGTGCGCCTGTGGCGCTGCCCGGCACCGTCGGCGATCGCAGGATGGCGATGTCGATGCCGCCATCGCCGCGGCGACCCAAGTCCGCGGCGATCGAGAGCTCGGCGGGATCGCGCAATGGCAGGACGAGTTGGACGTGAAGCCGCTCGGCGCCGCCGCCTCCGGCGGCCGCGACAAGGTCGATGATCTTTCTGACGAGCTGGCCTGACGGCGCCAGGTCGTGCCCCTCGAACCAGATGCCCAGCCTGAGATCCCGCCGCACGGCGATGCGCAGCTCGGCCAACCGGGCCGGCAATCCGCTCACCGCGTCGCGGTCGAGGCTCTTCACTTCCTCCGCGAGCTGGTCGTATGGCACCAGGTTGGGATGACGCAGCTCAGCGTCGTTGCGTTCGCTGTCATGGATCCAGCCGGCCAGCCAACGGTCGCGGCACCAGCGATCGTGCTCCTGAACCGCCAGGTCCTCCAGGACCGCGGCTTCGATCGATGGCGCCGGCGGGACCTTCGTTGCGCCGGACTCGATTGCGGCATGCCAGCCGATCGCGCGCAGTTTGGCCCGCGCATGATCGGCTTGCGAGCGATTGGCGGTGCGGTAAGTTTCTGCCAATGCGCGCCAGGGCATCTGCGCCGGCGACGGTCCGGTCGATGCCGTCTGCCGGCGGCTCTCCAGGTACTGTTCGTGCATGGCGCGGGCCAGCGCATCGACCGTTTCAGCGACGAGGTAGGACGGATCGGCTTCCTCCTCGACGCCGCCGAACGGCACGATGCGCAGCGTGTCGAAAGTCGCGCCATGGAGGTCGGCCAGCCCGTCGATCAGCTCACTGCCTCCGCTCTGGTAGACGAACATTGGCGGCGCCGGCAGCCTTCTGAGCGCAAGGGCTTTGCGCAGGCCGATCGCCATGGCGAGGTTGGCGCCGTCGTCGCCGCAGCAGACGTAGATCGCCGTTGCCGGCACCGGCGCGTAAAGCCACTCCCCCACCTGGTCGGCGGTGATGGCCGAGGGGTTTATCTCGGCCTGGATGAAGCGCAACTCGTCGGCGCAGTTGGCAAGGCCGGGAGTGGCGGCCAGCAGCTGGTCCTTCAGCCCGTCGGCGTCGCGGTCGACCACCGTGAACACGCAACGCCGGCCGGGCGCCGGCACGGCGATACGCGCCAGCTGGAGCAGCAACTCGCCGCCCATGTAGCCCAGCCCGATGATGGCGGCGTGGATATCGTGCGGGCCGGGAGGGAGGCCCCAATCGGCCGGATAACGCGAGAGCAGCGAGCGCGCGAGCGTCTGCTCGCGGACGTAAAGCCGGAGATCGACCCGGCTGTCGCCGTCGCGGATCGCGGAGCCGATCTGGGTGCGCAGGAGCGAGCGCAGGTCGCGATGACCCAGACGCACGAGCAAGATCAGGCGGTCGGCGCTTGCCGCCCGGTGCTTGCGGCAGAGCTTGGCCACCGCCATGGTGAGCCACACGGCGTCCGTGCCGACATCGTCGGTGACGATCACCACCTCGGCCCGCTGGATGGCGGCGCGACGCAGCACGCTCTCCTTCCTGGCATCGCCGAAGACGACGCGGGCACGTGCCTGTTCCATGATCGAGATATCGTCACCCTTGTGCGTCGGCGTGATGGCCACCACCCGCCGACCGGCCTTGCGGTAGGCGCGGGCGAGTGCCGTCGCGACGTTGGATTCGCCGATCAGCACGACATGATCGCGTGACAGGCCCGCCGTCCACGCGCGCACCGGCCGGTTGAAGCGCCGCAGCAGCGCGCCGATCGAGAACCAGGCTGCGAACAGCGGCATGAAGAAGCGCGCAACCTGGAGCTGCCAGGGTATCTCGCTCGGGGGAAAGCTGCGGGGAAACTGCGTCGTCAGAAGCTGTAGGGTGCTGAAGGCGCTGTCCCATACCGTGGGCAACTGCCAGCGCACATCGGCTCCGGCCTTCACCTGGAAGCCCCAGAAGCCGAGGCCGGTGACGGCGGCCATGACCACCGCTTCGGCGATCCGCCGCCAGGTTGACGGCTCTACGGCGCGCAACTCTGCGATGAGTCGGGAAAACGCCCCGGTGGGATGCGCTACCGTGCAGTCATCGGTCGAGAACGCTGTCAGGCGGCCGATGCCCAGGGTTCTCGACAAGCCGGCAAGCTGGCCGCCGCCGTTGGCCTCGGTCATCGAAGAGCGCCCCCGCTTTGTGCTTCCAGGCCGGCCGGAAGATTGGTTTGCCGGGACGCTAGCGCAATGCGTACCCACACGCTACGTTTGAGCGTGCGGCGCGCATCACCCGTTTGGGTGAGGCGCGGCCGTTCCACCAGCTGGTAGGTTGTGAAGATGTAGTTTGCAGCGATCTGGCAAGCTGCGATCTGGTGTACGCCGCGTCGCCGTCTTCTTCCGTTTCCATGAAGTATCGGGCTTTCATCTCGTATCGTCGTCAGGACGCGAGCGGCGTGGCGCGATGGCTGAGGCGCCGCCTGCTTTCCTATCGGCTGCCTCGCGAATTCCTGGATCAGCTTCCGGAAGAGCGGCGAGTCGATGCCGAGCGCCGCGTCGCCTTTTTCCTCGATACCAGCTACCAATCCGCGAACGAGGACTTCTGGACGGCGAATATCGAGCCGGCCCTGAAGGAGTCGGAATACCTGATCGTTCTTTCCTCGCCGTCGGCGCTGGAACCACGGTCCGATGGCGGCGACAACTGGGTCGCCCGCGAAATAGACACGTTCCTGAAGGTTCACGGCGACGTCGAGGGCAAGCGGCGCATCATTGTCGCGCTGACCGACGGGGCGCCGGAGGACCGCTTTCCGGGCCGCCTCGGCACGCTGAGCGAGCGATGGGACTGGGTGGATCTTCGATTGATCTCGGGTTGGCGCTGGTTGCGGCCTGGTGTTGCGGCCCAACTGGCCGGCGCATTCCTCAAGATCGTGGCGTGCATCTTCGAGGCGCCGCAGCATTTGCTGCCGATATTGGCCCGCGAGGAGGCGCGGCGGAGCGGCCGACTGCGGCTGGCAGCGGTTGGTGGCGCGTTGTCCGTCATGGCGGTGCTCTCGGGCGCACTGGTCTGGGCCATCGTCGAGCGGACGCGCGCCATCGAGCAACGCGATGCCGCCCTGATCGCCCAGTCGCGCTACCTTGGACAGACGGCGCAAAAGTTGGCCGCGGACGGCCACGGCACGACGGCGCTGGGCCTGGCGCTGGAGGTCTTGCCCGCCCGCATCGACGACCCTGACCGCCCGTTCGATCGCAGCGCCGAGCTCGCGCTGCGGGCCGTCGTCGACGGCGCCAGGGAACTCAGGGTGCTGCGCGGCCATGGCGGCCCTGTGCGCGAGGCCATCTTCTCGCCCGACGGCGCCGGTGTCGCGACTGCCTCGGACGACGGTACGGTACGGCTGTGGAACGCCGAAAGCGGACAGGTGATCGCGGTGTTGCCCGGTGCCGGAGGACAGCGCCATGTGAGCTTTTCGCCCGATGGCGCGCGCCTCGTGACGGGATCGTCAGCGAAGGGAGACGACGCGAAGATCTGGGATGCGCGCAGCGGCCGCGAGCTCCTGATGCTCGGGCCGCATGTGAAGATGGCGCGCTTCTCTCCTGATGGCACCGGTCTCGCCATCGGAACGAACCACTCCGCATCGAGCATCCTGGACGCGGCCAGTGGCCGGAAGCTTTTCGATCTACAGCCCGGCGGGGGCGGCTGCTATCGGCTCCGCAACCTGCAATTCTCCTCCGATGGCGCCCGCCTTCTCGCATCTTGCGGCGACGTGTTGATCTGGGATGCCCGGAATGGGAATTTTCAGTTCGCAATCGAGGCGGAAACGGTGGTCGACCGCAGCACCGGCCGCGAAAGGTTCAGCGGCGGCGACGCGAAATTTTCGCCCGATGGGCGTCAGGTACTCACGGTCGGTAACACCACCGCGCGTCTGCGGGATGCTGGGGACGGTCGCGAGCTCATGGTCTTCACGGGCCACAGCGAACCGGTCACCGGCGCATCCTTCTCACCCGACGGACGCCACATTGTGACGACGTCGTCGGATCGGACAGCGCGCATCTGGAAGCTGGATACCGGTCGAGAGGTGCAGGCACTGCGCGGGCACCAGGGCGCCGTCCTGGAGGCTGCATTTTCGCCCGACGGCAGCACCGTGCTCACGGTCTCGGACGACGGGACCGCGCGGCTGTGGCACGTCAAGTCTGGCAACAGCTTTGCGACCCTGCACGGTCACGAGCTCCGACTGACGAGCGGCGGGTTTTCTTTTGATGGCTCGCGGGTCATCACGGCCTCGTTCGACCGAACTGCGCGCGTCTGGGATGCCCGGCTGGGGCGCATGAGCGCGGCCGAGTGGGCGGGCTTCGAACGCGGTCGCTCGTCCTTCTCCGGGGAGCTCGCTATCGAAGAGACGGGACAGAATGTGCGCATCGTCGAGAGGCCATCTGACCGTCCTGTCTTCGAGCGTAAGGGGAAGCTCACTGTCGATGATTTGGAAGAGCGTTTGCGTGTCCTCCGCGAAAGGCCCGACCGACCGATAGTGACCCTGGACGGCGTCACGAAGCTGCGCAGCGCCAGTCTGTCGCGGGATGGCGCGCGGCTGGCGACGGTGACGGATGACGGGGGCTTCCAGGTCTGGGACGTTGCGTCGCGCCGGGTGCTGACGACGCTGGCTGTCGAGGACGCGGATCCGACCGTCATCAGCATATCCCCTGATGGCGCGCGCGTCGTGACGACCAGTGAGCGAGAGGTTCAGGTCTGGGAAGCCGAGACCGGACGCAGGCTTGTCACCCTCCACGAGCAAGCGGTGTTGCGCCTCGTGTTCTCACCCGACAGTAGGCGCGTCGCGACGCAGTCCATGGATGGAACGATCAGGGTATGGGACGCCCGCACCGGCGCCGAACTCATGGCCCTTGCAATGCCCGCCAGGACGCTCGCAGACCTTGCTTTCTCTCCGGACGGGACGAGATTGGCCGCACGATTCGATCAAGGTCTCGTCTTCGCCTGGACGGTCCGCTTCGGCCAAGACCTGATAGACGAGGCTTGCCGTCGCCTGGCGCGCCCGCTCAGCTACGCTGAGCGGGAAGGATTCTTTCTCGATCGTGAACCTAAAATTCCACGCTGTGGTGAGAAGCCGTGGGACTAAGGGCAGTTTGTTGGTCTGGTCCATCAACTTCCTCGACGACTTGAGGAGATCGGACGACATCTCCAGCAGGCAGCAAAGATGGTGTTTCACCTGAACGGGTGAGGATGTTCGGAACGGACCTCGTTACTGTCGCAACGGCGCGGACGTGCGGTTGCTGTTGGCGTCAGCTCCGCGCCGTAATTCGAGACAAAGGAACCTGGGCTGACTGCAAATGATGCGCGCCATCGACAAGCTGATCAACGCGTTGGGCAACCGTCGGAAGCCGGACGCGCCGGACGTCACGAGCGACAATGACGTGCCTGGCGCCGGAACCCTTCCGGCACCCGCCGACGTATGGCACTACGAGTTCGCTCATCTGGCTCTGCGTATTCCGTTCTTTTTTCAGCCGGGTTTCTGTCTCGCGGCCCTGGACGATCCTGACAAGGCGCAGGCGCTCGTGCGGGCGGCACTCGCTCGGATCGCGGAGAGGAGGGGCCTGGCCCGGGAAGCGGTGGACGAGATCGGCGACACCATCAAGATCCACAAGCGTCCCTTCGCTGCCGGCGATTGCATGGCCATGAACTACATCGTGGAGATGCCACCGCCGACCCGCGACGCCGAATGCTACTTCGTGGCACTGGTGTTCAGGACCGACGACGCGCGTCACTATCTGACCCTGGAGCGCAACGCCTCGTCGCCTGCCTCGACCATGCTGGGCACCTGGACGGCGAGTGGGGACCATTTCAACTATGGAGAGGGACCGCCGCCCGACCTGTCGGCCTTCGAGGCTGAAGTCGCCCGCCGTGTCCGCGGATATGCGATGAAGAAGCCTCGCGCCGGCTAGCAAGAAGAAACCGCGAGGCCTGAGCTCCCAGTCGGCTCTCGCCCGATCACGATTGTACCTTTCCAGCCGCGGGCGCCTGGGCTAGATACACCGCCGTTGATGGCCAACGGTTGAGCGACCTTGCCTAAGTAATCGCCGGTCTCGTCAGTTCCACCAGCGCGGCAACGCGAGATGCGTCGCCGCGTCGTTTTTGCGCGCAAGCTCTTCATGGTGGCGGTTCGAGACCGGTTTGGCATGACTGTCTCGCCGCCATTTCAGCTCTCCGCCTACCGTCCTTGCTACGCCGCGTCCGAAGGGGTTCGCTCCGCCGCCGTCCTGCTGAGCTTCCCAATGGGAAGAGCAAGCCGGCATGTCCGATGTCTCACGTGTTCAATGGACCATCATTGCGCGCACGGCGCCCCAACCGTGGCTCGGCTGCAACCGATGCGGTGAAGCGAGGCGCTTCCGCAGCAGCGAAAGGATCAGGGTCAATGCCAACGGCAAGCGCGTCGATGCCTGGCTGATCTACAGGTGCACGAGCTGCGGCGACACTTGGAACCGCCCGATCCTGGAGCGCCAGCCCGTACGGACGATCGAGCCCGACTTCCTGATGTCGCTGCACGCCAGCGAGCCGGCGCTGACCCGTCGGCTCGCGTTCGATGTCGCGGGACTGAGGCGCAGTGCAGGACGCATCGAGGAATTCGACGATGCGCTGGTGATCGAGAAGGTGCTGTCGGAGCGCACGGCGCCGACGCGACGGCTGGAGATCCTGTGCTCCGTTCCCGAGCCGGTCGGGCTTCGCGTGGATCGGCTTCTTGCGAGGGAGCTGCGACTGCCGCGGAGCCGGATTCATGGATTGGCGGAGGCCGGCGATCTCGTGGTGTTCCCGCAGGGATCGCATCTGCGCCGCACGGTGCGCGACGGGATGCGGCTGGTCCTCGTCAACCTCTAGCCGTTCGCGAGGAATCGTTTCGAGATAGCGGGCGTCCCTTGTCCA
Source organism: Rhodospirillales bacterium (assembly GCA_016185145.1). GTDB lineage: Bacteria > Pseudomonadota > Alphaproteobacteria > Reyranellales > Reyranellaceae > Reyranella. The sequence continues at coordinate 25,318 of JACPOB010000083.1, forward strand.
GTTCCCGTTTCACGGTTCGACGAACGCACTCGATAAAGAGCTCTGCGACCGAGCCGAGGGCGCGATTCTTCAGGGTTATTACTCCGACGGGCCGCCGCTGCACCGGGAGCTTGATCGGAAGGACCTTGAGGGAAGGGTCGCGTTTGCCAAAGCGCAGAACCGACATCGGAATCATCGTGACGAATTGCGCCTCGGCGGCGAGCCGGCGCCAAAGGTGAATCGAGAGCGTCGTGACTGGCGCGCGCGGCGGCTCCACGCCGCTCGCGCGGAACAGTTCGGCCGTGAGTGAGCCCGGCATGGTGTCCGACGGCGGTAGGATCCAGCGTTCGCCGGCAAGCTCGGCGAGCGTGAGCTTGCGCATTCGCGCCCATTTGCTTCGGCGGCCCGCCACCACGACGACCGGATCGTCGTAGACGACTTCCGCTTCGAGATCCGCCTCGTCGAACGGTGACGGAATGCGGCTGAGCATGAGATCGATGCTGCGGTCCCGCAGCTCGCCATAGTGCAGCTTGCTGATGACGGTTTGCGCGACATCGAGGCGAATGCGGGGCCGCTCGCGCGAGAAGCGCTCCACGACTGCCGGCAGGAGGCCGGCCGCGACACTCTCCGTGATGCCGATGCGCAGGCTCCCCTCGGATGGATCGGCGAGAAAAGCGAGTTCATCGACGCCGTGCTTGAGCTCGTCGAAGATCACCCGGCCTCGCGCGGCAAGAGCGCTGCCGTAGACTGTCGGCTCGACGCCGCCGCGGCCGCGGTCGAGCAGGCGAAGTCCAAATGTGTGTTCCAGGTCGGCGATCGCCTTCGATACGGCTGGCTGCGAGATCGCGAGGTCTGCCGCGGCCTTTGCCATGCTGCCTCGTTCCACCACCGTGAGCAGAATATGGAGATCGCGAAGCTTGAGGCGACGTCCAACGCGGTCGACCCATTGCATCGATGAAACCTGTCAGAATGGTTATGGATCCATCATATACCATTATTGGACAGTTATGTCGGTGGAGCACAGGCTCCGGGCGCAGCGTCGACGACGCTGGTTCTCGAAAGCAGCACCGGATTTCGACCGCGAGGCCAACATGAAGATGGGCGTCATCTGTCGCGGCATCGTCGCCGCCGCAGCCATTGTCACGGCCAGCCTGACGAATGCGATGGCCGCCGATGACGGCGTCAAGCGGGTTTCTGCCAATGGCGTTGAACTCTCTTATGTCGAGCTCGGCCAAGGCGAGCCTGTCATATTCGTTCACGGCGCTCTTCAGGACTACCGAATGTGGATGGAGCACCTTCCAAAATTCGCAAGCCGCTATCGCGCCATCGCTTACAGTCGCCGGAACTACTTTCCCAACGACGTAAGCCCGGACGGCATGCCGGATGGCGCCGCCGACGTGCACGGAGAGGACCTCGCCGCCTTCGTTCGCGCCCTCGGCCTGTCGAGGGTGCGGATCGTGGCGCATTCATCCGGAGCACACGCCGCCCTTTTCTTCGCCGCATCCCACCCCGACATGCTCGTCAGCCTGGCGCTGAATGAGCCGCCGGCCACGGGGCTGTTGACCGGCTTGCCGAGTGACGCGGACCTGCTGAAGGATTGGGCGAGCAGGGTTGCCACGGCGAGGCAAGCCTTCAGGAACGGCGATGCGAAGGACGGCATACCGCTGTTTGCGGACGCCGTCGGCGGTCCGGGTACGTACGATCGTCGCTCCGATGCCGAGAAGAAGATGAACTTCGACAACGCCGCATCATACCAGGCCGACGCGACCACGAAGCGTCAACGCCCCGCGTTCACGTGTGAGATGGCAAAGGCGATCAAAGCGCCGACGCTTTTGTCGACCGGCGAGCGCAGCCCGAAATTCTTTCACCGGATTGTGGACCAGCTGGAGGTCTGTTTGCCGAACCGCGCGAGAACAATGATCGCCGGGGCATCGCATACCGTGCCTTCGGACAACCCCGACGCCTACGATCGGGCCATCCTGGACTTTTTCGACAAGCGCTGACGCCGAGCGCGGCTCGGACGAGCGGCTGCCGGCGCGCTCGGCGCCGATGGGGCTCGAATGCAGCCCGTCGAATGCGCGGTTCATGTGAACGCGCGCATGGCTGCGATCAGCACCGAGGTGCGGTGCGGGTACGGTAGCCGTCGTAGTACTGGCTTCCGCAAACGACCTGCTGCTGAACGACGTCGTCGCGATACCCGTTCTGGCCGCGGTTCGTCACGGTCACCGTGGTATAGCGACGGCCGTCAGCCTGGTTGTACCAGCCGGGCCCGCCCTGCTGATTGGCGTAGTTGTAGTACGGTGCGGGCTGCGAATAACCATACCGTGGAGCAGGTGCGGGACTGTAGTAGCCGCTGTTGTAGTACGGGTTGCCGTAGCCCGTCGGGGCCGGCTGATAGTAGCCGCGCGGTGCGCCATAGCCGTCGTCCTGGCATGCCGCCCCGGCCATGCCAATGCCCACGACGAGCACCAGTCTCGGAAAGAGCCTCAACATCGCCATTCCTCCAACCCAAGATGCTTGAACATCCACGCTACTCGATCATTTTGTCCTCTTAAGGACGAAGAACGGTCTGGGGATCGAATAGGTTCCCATCCACTGCTTTGGCGCCGCCAGGTCTGGGGGCCGGCCGCCAGGGGCCTACGGTTGGCGACGTGCCCGCCGTAGCGCAGCCTTCCTTGCGAAGGCCTTGCCCAAACCAGACCAAAGGAACGTTGGCGTCTCGGTCCCTCAAGGGTTCAGCTGGAGCAATTGTCTCGGCGGTAGCCTGACGCACTTCACCCAACAGGCAATCGCGGCGATCAACCCCAATCGGGTCTGCGACGTCATGCTCGAGCTGGAATTCGCGTACGGCATCTCGAGCGATCACGCCCTGCGGAGCATATCATTCCTCGCCGACAATCAGCGCGCCAAGCTCGCCAGCAGAGCGGACTTCGATTATCTGCTCGCATACGCTAACCGGTCGAGGAACAAGACAGCAGCGCCAGGAAGAGGCCCTTGTTCGGGTCTTTGCGCGATGCGGTCGCGCCGTCTTCCTGACAGCGGCGTAGTCGGCGTCCCTCGGTCGCCGGATGGCGGGCCACAGGCGATGAAGATGAGAACTACGTCTACGCCATAGCCCTCTAAAGCCCCCACTTCACCATGATCCGCCCCTCTCCGCCCCAGTAAAGTGGGAGAGGACGGCGTGGCACGCAAAGGCCAGCATCAGTGCTA
>JACPOB010000143.1 GCA_016185145.1 Rhodospirillales bacterium
CAACGCCTCCAAGGCGATCTTCGCCTTCAGCGACGCATCGATCTTCCGTCTCGTCTTCTGTCTCATCGTCCGCTCCGTCTAATACGGAACGGCCTCTTCTCCAACTACACCCCTGGTCCTAATTTCCGGGTCCACTTCAGTCACCAAGAATGCCTCGTTGCCGATCAGCGGTAGCTCTCGTGTTCCACCCTGAAACTGCCCGTCCCTGTTGATGAATCCGACCAAAGCGATTGTCAGGACGCGCCTATTCTTGTCGAAGTGAGCGACGGCAGCATTGTCCACCGTGCCAACCTCATCAATGCGTTCGCCCTCGACCTTCCCAATCAGCGTCAGAAAACCTTTCCGGATCTCGATATAGCCATTAACGGACACGTTCCGAAGGATCTGACCATCGAATAGCAGGTCGGACACATTCTTATTCTTGTCGACGCGTACAAAGATTCTGCGGCCTGAGATCTCTATGACCTGACCGATTCGAAGAACGGCCTCCTTCTTCTGATACTCAGTTGCCATAGGCAGCTTTCGGAACGATGCCCGATAGAAGCTCATTGAAGCGTGGGAACTTGATAAGCTCCTCGCCGTCGGGGTGGTAAATCACAACGTTGTTATGGTTCGCAAACTTTCTCTTGTAGCCGTCAACCGAACCGCTGCTGTAAGCCACAATCACCAGCAGCAGAGTCGGGTTCTTCAAGGCCTTGGTGATGAGATCGCGAATGTGCTCATCCTCGAATGAGAAGCCGAAGGCGATCAGAACCGTATTTTCGACTTCCAATGAATTGGCCAAGGTTCGCAATAGGTCGTAGTAGGTACGCTCTATCAGGGTCTGTTTGAACTTCTCTTTGGTTGGCAACACGAGGGAAAACTGGTCCAGAAAGAGCGGTAGGCTCGTCGCAAAATCTCCGGCGCCTGGATCCGGGACTACACACGCCTCGGCGCAGTAGACCAAGTCAGTACCGGCCGTACGCCATGACAGAGATCCATGCAATTTGATCAGATTTACGATCGGCACGGCTGCCGTGTACCTGTACAAGGTGCCTGTCTTGTAGGTGACATCGAAGAAAATCTCGGGCTGATATTTGGGTTTTGCTCCGACTGTAGGACCTCGAAGAAACCCGTCATTGACTCGAAGTGTCGCGACACTTTCAGAGGCACGCTCAACGAAGAGATCGTAGTTCGTCGTGAACACGGTCGCCTGTCTTGGTAGCAGATCCGTTTTTCTTTCCTCGAGGATGCGCGCCAGGATGCCCAGGAACTGGCGATAGGCATCGAGGGTCTCGACGTTGTTGGCGTTTGCTACGCTTGCGATGAGATCGTTGGTTGAGGTCTGAATTCCTCGGAGAAATCCAAACTTCTTCGCCTGTAGTGCTACCGGCTCTTCGAGGAGCTTGTTCAGTTCGTCCTCGATTTGTCCTGCGATCGGAATTGCGGGGCTAGAAGCCCCAGAACCGAGAAGAAAGTTAATTTGGCACGACTGAAGCGCCTTCGTCAGCGTGTTGCTGAAATCGGTTGTGTCGGCCGTGATCGAGGAGGTTCGTGGCATGGTGTAGTTCTCATTTTGCATACTACCACGTTCGGAAATGGCCAGAAACGAGCAATGACACGCGAGGAGGAAGCGCGTCTGGAGGCCAAATTGTCCATTCTTGTTAGAGTCGGTTCAGACGAAAATTTGAATCATCGCCTTGGGTCTGGTCCTATGTGACGGTTTTGCACCAGGCGCGGAGGTCGTAAACCACGGGCGCCGAACCAGCACCATGGTCGTCCGCGGAAAACTGGACGGCTACGTGTACGTGCGGGCATCACTAAAATTGCAGGCTTACGCAGACGGCCGATCCGCCAGGGCAAAGTCATATGTTGAGAGCGCAATTCCGGAGGGAATAGTGAGTTCAAAGACGTAGAGTCCATATGGGCCAAACGGCTCTTCTCTTGAGCTGGGCTTGATGGAGAATGGCGTGCGATGCTCGATCAAGATCCGAGCCAGGTTGCAGACCTCAAGCTGCCCGCCGACCACCACAGTCCGCCAAGTATCCGCCATACAACCCTCCTTCACGTGCGCCCGAGTGCTCCACTTCATCCGGCCAACCCTCGAACTAAAGAGGTCGCGCGGATCATCAAGGAATATATCACGAAGCAGCTTAAGGTTGCCGCCGACAACGGTGCCGATGATATGCGTTCCGCTGCTTAGTCTCGCTTGTACATTCGCCTCCGTGGTGCTCTGCCGAGCCGGCGCACCGTCTCAGGCCTCGCGCAGCTTGCTTTGAGACCATCCCGTCTCGTCGTTCCGAAGAAACCGTGCGAAAGCTCACGGAGTCAGTCATGAGCTGGCCGGGTCCCTCGGCTTCGTTCAGTACGAGGGCTGGCGGTCCGGATGAACATGAGCGGACCTGGAGGTCCGCGGTCCAATGAAAAAGGGCGCGACTCTCGTCGCGCCCTTTCGCTTTTCAAGTAACAACCTTTAGTCGTCCGCCGCCTCGCTCATCACGCGCTGGCCGCCGACGCTGAGCTCGCCGCCCTCGACCGACACCTTGACGGTGTCGCCGTCCTTGACCTTGCCTTCGAGGATCTGCGTCGCCAGCGGGTTCTGCAGGCTGCGCTGGATCACCCGCTTGAGCGGCCGGGCGCCGTAGACCGGGTCGTAGCCGCGGTTGGCGAGCCACTGCATGGCCTTGCTGTCGAACTCGAGGTCGATCTTCCGATCGGCCAGGAGCTTGCGCAGGCGGCCGAGCTGGATCTCGACGATGTCCGTCATGTGCGCGCGGCTCAGCCGGTTGAACAGCAGGATCTCGTCCAGGCGGTTGAGGAACTCCGGCCGGAAGGCGCGGCGCACCTCCTCCATCACCTGCTCGCGCACCGTCTCGGCCGACTGGCCGTCGGGCAGCGCCGCGAGATACGAGCTGCCGAGGTTGGAGGTCAGCACGATCAGCGTGTTCTTGAAGTCGACCGTGCGGCCCTGGCCGTCGGTCAGGCGACCGTCGTCCAGCACCTGCAGCAGCACGTTGAACACGTCCGGGTGCGCCTTCTCGACCTCGTCGAACAGGATCACCTGGTAGGGCCGGCGCCGCACCGCTTCGGTGAGCACGCCGCCCTCGTCGTAGCCGACATAGCCCGGCGGCGCGCCGATCAGGCGGCTGACCGAGTGCTTCTCCATGAACTCGCTCATGTCGATGCGCACCATCGCCTGGTCGTCGTCGAACAGGAATTCGGCGATCGCCTTGGTGAGCTCGGTCTTGCCGACGCCGGTGGGACCCAGGAACAGGAACGAGCCTATCGGCCGGTTGGGGTCCTGCAGGCCGGCGCGCGCGCGACGCACCGCGTCGGCCACCGCCCGCACGGCCTCGTCCTGGCCGACCACGCGCTTCTTGATCTGGTCTTCCATGCGCAGCAGCTTGGCGCGCTCGCCCTCCAGCATCTTGTCGACCGGCACGCCGGTCCAGCGCGACACCACGGCGGCGATGTCCTCGGGCGTGACCTCTTCCTTCACGCCCTTGCCGCCCTGCACCTCCTGGCCCTCGGCTTCCTTGAGCTTCTTCTCGAGGTCGGGGATCACGCCGTAGGTAAGCTCGCCGGCGCGCGCCAGCTCGCCCCGGCGCTGGGCGATCTCGAGCTCGGAGCGCGCCTTGTCGAGCTGCTCCTTGAGCTTCTGCGAATCGGCGAGCTTGTCCTTGGCCGACTTCCACTGCGCCGTGAGCGCGGCGGACTTCTGCTCGAGCTCGCTGAGCTCCTTCTCCAGCCGCTCCAGCCGGTCGCGCGAAGCCTGGTCGCTCTCCTTCTTGAGCGCCTCCCTCTCGATCTTGAGCTGGATGACGCGCCGGTCGAGCTCGTCGAGCGCCTCGGGCTTGCTGTCGACCTGCATGCGGATGCGGCTCGCCGCCTCGTCCATCAGGTCGATCGCCTTGTCGGGGAGGAACCGGTCGGTGATGTAGCGGTTGGAGAGGGTGGCTGCGGCGACGATGGCCGAGTCGGCGATGCGGACGCCGTGGTGCAGCTCGTACTTCTCCTTGATGCCGCGCAGGATCGAGATCGTGTCCTCGACCGTGGGCTCGGCGACGAAAACCGGCTGAAACCGGCGCGCAAGCGCCGCATCCTTCTCGATGTGCTTGCGGTATTCGTCGAGCGTCGTGGCGCCGACGCAATGCAGCTCGCCGCGCGCCAGCGCGGGCTTCAGCATGTTGGAGGCGTCCATCGCGCCGTCGGCCTTGCCGGCGCCGATCAGGGTGTGCAGCTCGTCGATGAAGACGATGATGTCGCCCTCGGCCGACGCGATCTCGGCCAGCACGGCCTTCAGCCGCTCCTCGAACTCGCCGCGATACTTGGCGCCGGCGACCATCGCGCCGAGGTCGAGCGCCATCAGCTTCTTGCCCTTCAGCGCTTCGGGCACGTCGTCGTTGACGATGCGCAGCGCCAGGCCCTCGGCGATGGCGGTCTTGCCGACGCCGGGCTCGCCGATCAGCACGGGATTGTTCTTGGTGCGCCGGCTCAGCACCTGGATGGTGCGGCGGATCTCCTCGTCGCGGCCGATCACCGGATCGAGCTTGCCCTCGCGCGCCACCTGGGTGAGGTCGCGGGCGTATTTCTTCAGCGCATCGTAGCTGCTCTCGGCCGACGCGGAATCGGCGGTGCGGCCCTTGCGCAGGTCCTGGATCGCCTTCTCGAGCGCCTGCGGCTTCACGTTGCCCTTGCTGAGCGCGTCGGCGGCCTCGGTGCCCTTGGCCAGCGCCAGCGCCATCAGCATGCGCTCGACGGTGACGAAGGAATCGCCCGCCTTCTCGGCGATGGATTCGGCCTGGTCGAACAGGCGCGCCGTCTCGGGCGCCATGTAGATCTGGCCCGCGCCCTGGCCTTCGACCTTGGGCTGCTTGGCGAGATCGGCTTCGACCGCGCGGTGGACGGCGCGGGAATCGCCGCCGGCGGAGGCGATCAGGTTGGCGGCGAGGCCTTCCGGATCGTCGAGCAGGACTTTCAGCAAATGGTCAGGAACGAGCCGCTGGTGGCCTTCGCGCAGAGCCAGCATCTGGGCACTCTGCAGGAAGCCGCGCATGCGCTCGGTGTATTTCTCTTGATTCATTTCACAACCCTTTCATTCGCGCCCCCGATACTTCGGCGGGCGAAAGAGCGGACCCTCTGGAGAGGCATCCTGCAGCCGATATGGGGAGGGATCGGGACCTTGCAAGACCAGTCCAGGGGTGCGGCTTTTCTCGATCAGCATGCCGGGCTATCACGTCCGCCAACACGACATAGATCAAGGAAACAGGGAGAATTTCATGTCCGGTGGTCATGGCCATGTCGACGGCTCGAACAAGAAGATCGCCCTGCTGGTGGCCGTGCTGGCCGCCCTGCTGGCGATCTCCGAAATGGGCGGCAAGAGCGCCCAGACCAACGCCCTGGTGAGCCATACCGAAGCGTCGAACCTGTGGAATTTCTTCCAGGCCAAGACCATTCGGCAGACGGTGCTGCGCACCGCCGCCGACGAGGCCGAGGCGATATTGAAGGACAATCCGCAGAGCCCCCCGGCGGCCATGAAGGCCCAGACCGAGCGGTGGCGCCAGACGGCCCAGCGCTACGAGACCGAGCCCGAGACGGGTGAAGGGCGCAAGGAGCTGATGGCGCGCGCCAAGGCCAAGGAAGCCCATCGCAACAAGTCGCTGGCCGCCTACCACATGTTCGAGTACGGCTCGGCGGCGTTTCAGCTCGCGATCGTACTGGCGGGCGCCGCGGCCCTGACGTCGGTCGTCTGGCTGACCGTCGTCTCATGCGGCCTGGGCGTCCTCGGCCTCGGCTTCACGCTGCTGGCGTTCGTCGCGCCGACGCTGCTCCATCTGCCGTGAGCCACAAAAAACGCCCGACAGCGCGGCTGCCGGGCGTCTTCGGATAGATCGGGGAAAGCCTCACCCTGAGGAGCGGTCCGAAGGACCGCGTCTCGAAGGGTGGGAACCAGTCTTACTGTTGCCCATCCTTCGAGACGGCGCTTCGCGCCTCCTCAGGATGAGGTGATTCGGTTTGGACGGACGCGCTCTAACCGCGTCGGCCGGCGGCGGGCGTGAATTCCGGCACGTCGGGCTGCTCGTCGGCCGAGGGATCGTTGCCCGCCGGCGCGTTGCGGCCGTTCTGCAGGAAGGCGACGCCGCCGAGACCGGGGTCGTCACCCTGCTCGTCACGGCCGCCTCGCCGCTCGTCGCGCTCGACTCGCCGCTCATCGGGGCCGTTTCCGTTGCCGTTGGGCTGCTGCGGCTGGCCGCCGCCCTGGCCCTGCTGCTGCGGGGCCTGGCCTTCCTCGCCGCTGCCGTCGCCCCAACCCTGGTTGTTGCGCTGGCCGAAGCCGCCGGAGGCCTGGATCATGCGGAAGTAATGGTCGGCGTACTGCCAGTAGGCTTCGGCCATGATGCGGTCGCCCGAGGCCGCCGCCTCGCGGGCCAGCGCCTGGTACTTGTCGAAGACCTGGTGGGCGTTGCCGCGCACGCGCACGTCGGGCCCACTTGAGTCAAAGATCTGGTTTCGATTGGGCGGACGGTTGGGGTTGTGATGCTGCTTGTGATGGTGGCCGCCACCACCGCCGCCACCATTGCGACCGCCGCGCGACCGCTGACGATTGTTTGGTCTCATTACCTAATGGCCAGTTACATGCCGGACGGTGTTGTTCTTTGCTGACCCTCTGCCCTTCATGGGCGCCGTCAGGCCGATTATCAGAGGGATAAATCGCCCGGTGCCACCCATTGACCCGGGCCCAGCCCCCCCAAGGGGCTTAGATGAACGTAGTCTCATTCGGTTTAGTTGCCAACCCTTTAATACCTCAACGAGACCACCCGGTCGATGCCGCCGAGGTCCTTCCAGGGGGCTTCGGGCGTAAAACCTGTGGATTGGAAAATCCTATATATTTCAGGGCCTTGCCCCTCCCCCATCTCGAGCAGCAGGCGGCCGCCGGGGGTGACCAACCGGGGGGCAGCGGCGGCGATCGTGCGATAGGCCGCAAGCCCGTCCGGCCCACCGTCGAGCGCCAGCCTGGGCTCGAAGCGACTGACTTCCGGCATCAGGCCGGCGATGGCGCCGGCCTCGATATAGGGTGGATTGCTGACCAGCAGATCGAACGGACCGCCGAGCCGGTCGTGCCAAACGGGCTGCCGCCAGTCGCCAAGCAACAGCTCCGCCCGGTCCTCGACCTTCAAGGCAGCGGCGTTGGTCCGGGCAACGTCGAGGGCGGCCTCCGACACGTCCAGCCCGACGCCGCGGGCGGCACGGAACTCGTGCAGAAGAGTCAGCAGCAGGCAGCCCGAGCCCAGGCCGAGATCCAGGATCCGCCACGGCCGCGCGCGGTCGCCCAGCAGCGCCAGCGCCGCCTCGATGACCGTCTCGCTGTCCGGCCGCGGCACCAGCACGGCCGGCGAGACCTTGAACGGCAAGCCCCAGAATTCGCGCTCGCCCAGGATGTAGGCCATGGGCTCGCGCTGAACGCGCCGCGCCGTCAGCCCGCGCAGCGCGGCGGCAACGGCGGCCGGCGCGGGCTCGTTGCCGCGCGCGATCAACTGCTCGGTCGACAGGCCGGCCGCACGGGCCAGCAGCAGGCGCGCTTCGAAACGGACGTTGTCGAGGCCCGCGGCCGACAGCGCCGTCGCCGCGTCGCGCAGCAGGCTGTCGTAGGTCGCCCCAGAACCGGCGGTCGAACCGGCGGTCGATGCGGCGGTCAGGCCGCGAGCTCCGCCAGACGCCCCGCCTCGTCGTCGGCGATCAGCGCATCGATGATCTCGTCGAGCGCGCGCCCCTCCATCACCTCGTCGAGCTTGTAGAGCGTGAGATTGATGCGATGGTCGGACACCCGGCCCTGCGGGAAGTTGTAGGTGCGGATGCGTTCGCTGCGATCGCCGCTGCCGACCTGGCCCTTGCGGTCGGCGGCGCGGGCGTCGTCACGGCGCTGGCGCTCGGCATCGTACAGGCGGGCGCGCAGGATCTTCATCGCCTTGGCGCGGTTCTTGTGCTGGCTCTTCTCGTCCTGCTGGCTGACCACGACGCCGGTCGGCAGATGGGTGATGCGGACGGCGGAATCAGTGGTGTTGACCGACTGGCCGCCCGGCCCGGACGAGCGGAACACGTCGATGCGCAGGTCCTTCTCGTCGATCTTGATGTCGAACTCCTCGGCCTCCGGCAGCACGGCCACCGTGGCGGCCGAGGTATGGATGCGACCCTGGGCCTCGGTGGCGGGCACGCGCTGCACCCGGTGCACGCCCGATTCGAACTTCAGCCGGGCGAACACGCCGCGGCCCGAGACGGTGGCGATCGCCTCCTTGTAGCCGCCGATGCCGGTGTCGGAGAGCTCCATGACCTCGAAACGCCAGCCGTGCTCGGCGGCGTAGCGCTGGTACATGCGGAACAGGTCGGCGGCGAACAGGGCGGCCTCGTCGCCGCCGGTGCCGGCGCGGATTTCGAGGATGGCGTTCTTCTCGTCGGCCGCGTCCTTGGGCAGCAGCATGCGCTTCACCGCACGCTCCAGCTCCGGCAGGCGCTTCTTCAGGGCCGCCGCCTCTTCCTCGGCGATCGCCTTCATGTCGGGGTCGGCGGCCAGCGCCTCGGCGTCCTTCAGCTCCTGCTCGGCCTTGCGCCAGTCGCCGATCGCCTCGACCAGCGGCCCGAGATCGGAATACTCCTTCGAGGCGGCGACGAACTTCTGCGAATCGAGGCTGCCGCCCGACAGGCTCGCCTGGAGCTCGGCGTATCGGGCGGTGATCTGGTCGAGTTTCTGCAGCAGCGACATGGGAGGCCGCTCGTTACACAAAACTGCCGCGGGGCGCAAATCCAGTGGCGCAATCGTTGGGGGCGCGCCACTAGAGGCGGAGTAAACTCCGCCGTAAGTGGCGCGTCATGAGGTCCGTAACACCAACACCACCTCACCCTGAGGAGCATCGCGCAGCGATGCGTCTCGAAGGGTGGGCACCAGTCATGTTGTAGCCCACCCTTCGAGACGCGCCCTGCGGGCGCTCCTCAGGGTGAGGTTGTAGGGTTGCCGTCGCGGACTTGACGCGCCACTGGAGTGGCGCGCCCCCGGCTCAGGCTTTCAAAAGCTCTACCAACGCATCCAGCGCCACTTCGCGCTGTTCGCCGCTGTCGAGGTCCTTCAGCTGGGCGACGCCCTTGGCCAGTTCGTCGTCGCCGATGATCAGGACGGCGCGGGCGTTGAGCTTGTTGGCGCGCTGCATGCGCCGTTTCATGTTGCCGCGATAATCCTGCTCGACGGCGATGCCGTGGCGGCGCAGCACCCGGGCGAGGCCCAGCGCCTTGGCCTCGGCGGCAGCGCCGAGCGGCGCCATCACGACGGGGCGCGGCAGCGCCGCCGGCTCGTTGCACAGCATCATCAGGCGCTCGATGCCGCCCGCCCAGCCGATGCCGGCGGTCGGCGGCCCGCCCAGCTCGGCGATCAGGCCGTCGTAGCGGCCGCCGCCCAGCACCGTCCCCTGGGCGCCGATGTGGGTCGTCACGAACTCGAAGGCGGTGTGGGTGTAGTAGTCGAGACCGCGCACCAGCGCGGGATCGATCTCGAACCCGATGCCGGCTGCCGTCAGGCCGTCCTGCACGGCCGAGAAGAAGTCCCGGCTCGCCTGGTTCAGGTAGTCGGCGAAGGACGGCGCGCCGGCGTTGATCGCCTTGTCGGCCTCGTCCTTGCTGTCGAGGATGCGCAGCGGGTTGCGCTGCAGGCGGCTCTTCGAATCCTCCGAGAGCTTGCCGAGATGGGCCGAATAGTAATCGACCAGCACCTTGCGGTAGCCCTGCCGGCTCTCCGGGTCGCCCAATGAATTGAGCTTCAGCACGCAGCGATCGAGGATGCCCAGCCGGTCGAGGATGTCGGCCGCCACCGAGATCACCTCGATATCGGCGCCCGGCTCGGGCGCGCCCAGCACCTCGAGGTCGATCTGGTGGAACTGGCGCTGGCGCCCCTTCTGCGGCCGCTCGTAGCGGAACATCGGGCCGGCGGCGAAGAGCTTCAGCGGCAGTTGCTGGGCAAGCTCGCCGTTGGAGACGAAGGCCCGGCAGATGCCGGCAGTGTATTCCGGCCGCAGGGTCAGCGATTCGTTGCCGCGGTCGGTGAAGGTGTACATCTCCTTGGAGACGACGTCGGTCGTCTCGCCGATGCCGCGGGCGAACAGCTCGGTGAACTCGAAGATCGGCGTCGCCATCTCGCGATAGCCGTAGAGACGCGCGACGTCGCGCGCCGTGTCGACGACATGGGCGAAGCGCCGGTACTCGTCGGGAAGGATGTCGTGCGTGCCGCGCACGGGCTGCATTTTGCTCACGGGAAATCGCCTCGGATCGATCGTCGAAGAAGGAAGGTCGGAAAGCGCTACTCGGCGGCGACGCGGTGTCGCTCGGCCTCCGCTGCCTTCTCGGCCTCGATCTCGGCCGCCTTCTTCTCGATCAGCCCGGCCAGGTGCTCGACGATGTCGGCGTCCTTCAGCCTGTGGTGCGACACGCCGGCGATGTAGACCTGATGCGTGCCGTTGCCGCCGCCGGTGAAGCCGATGTCGGTCTCGCGCGCCTCGCCCGGGCCGTTCACCACGCAGCCGATCACCGAGACGGTCATCGGCGTGGTGATATGGGCGACGCGCTTCTCCAGCGCCTCGACGGTGCGAATGACGTCGTACTGCTGGCGCGCGCAGGACGGGCAGGAAATGATGTTGACGCCGCGGTGACGCAGGTTGAGCGCCTTCAGGAGCTCGAAGCCCACCCTCACCTCTTCCTCGGGCTCGGCCGACAGCGAGACGCGCAGCGTGTCGCCGATGCCGGCCCACAGGAGCGAGCCCAGGCCAATCGAGGACTTCACCGTGCCGGTGCGCAGCCCGCCCGCCTCGGTGACGCCGATATGCAGCGGATAGTCGCAGGCGTCGGCGAGCTGCTGGTAGGCCGCGGCCGCCAGGAAGACGTCGGACGCCTTCACGCTGATCTTGAACTCGTGGAAGTCGTGGTCCTGCAGGATGCGGGCATGGTCGAGCGCGCTTTCGACCATGGCTTCGGGACAGGGCTCGCCGTACTTCTCCAGCAGGTCCTTCTCCAGCGAGCCGGCATTGACGCCGATGCGCATGGAGCAGCCGTGGTCGCGCGCCGCCTTGACGACCTCGCGCACGCGCTCGGCGCTGCCGATATTGCCCGGATTGATGCGCAGGCAGGCGGCGCCGGCGTCGGCGGCCTCGATGGCGCGCTTATAGTGGAAATGGATGTCGGCCACGATCGGCACCTTGGCGGCCTTCACGATGGCCGGCAGGGCGGCCGTCGATTCCTCGTCCGGGCAGGACACGCGGATGATGTCGACGCCCGCCTCCTCGCAGCGGCGGATCTGGTCGATGGTCGCCTGGGCATCGGCGGTCAGCGTGTTGGTCATGGTCTGGACCGTGATCGGCGAATCGCCGCCGACCGGGACGGAGCCGACCATGATCCGCCGCGACTTGCGGCGCATGATGTCGCGATAGGGCCTGATGCTCATGGGGCCGAATGTAGTGGCGTCGGCCGGACTAATCCAGCCGACGCCGAAGACCGATTTATGACGTTCCTCCCCAGCGAAGCTGGGGAGGTGGCGCCGTCATACGGCGACGGAGGGGTCATAGGCATCGTTCGGGCGCTCATGACCCCTCCGTCGCTTCGCGACACCTCCCCAGCTTCGCTGGGGAGGAATGATTCAAGCTGCGGGGACGGTGCGTTAACGGGCGTCGACGATGCGGTAGGCGATACCAGCCGGCACGACGTAGCTTTCGCCGGCCCGCACGTAGGTCTGCGCCAGAACGTCGCCGTTAGGCGCGCGCAGCTCGATCCAGCTGTTGCCACGCACCCTGACGGTGGTGTCGGCGCGCACCGGAACGATGGCGGGGGGCTCCGCCGCGGGCGGGCCTGCCGCGGGACGGGCGGCTTCCTCGACGGCCGGCGCCGCTGCCTGCTGCGGCGGCTGCTGCGTCGTGACGCGCGGCGGCTCGGCCCCTGCCGGCGGCTGGGCGGCCTGCGCCTGGCCCGGGCCGGGAAGGTTCATCATCACCGGCGACGGCGGCGGCGGCGGAACGGCGGTCACGACCGGCGGCGCGAGCGGCGTGCCCTGCGGCGGCTGTGGCGGCGGCGGAGCCGCCGCTTCACGGCGGGCCGGCCAGACTTCGGGCGGCAGGCTGCCGGGCGCGGGCCGCGCTTCCTGGGTCGGCTGGGCCGACGGCGTCACGTGCCCCGCCGGACCTTGCCCCGCCGCAGTTTGGGCCGGCGCGCCGGTCGTCGCGGCGGGCGCATGAGCGTCGGTCGACGGGCCGGGATTGGGATTGGAGGCCAGCAGGCGATCCGGCACCGGCGGCACCTTCTCGGCCACCACCGACTGCTCGCGCGGCAGATAGTGCCAGGCGGCATAGCCGACGCCCACGACCAGCAGGACGGTCAGCACGGCAAGCCCGATCGGCGCCCGCCTTTCCACAATCGGGAAATCGGCGGGCAGGGTGACAGGACGCTTGATGGGCACAGGACCGGACAGGTGATAGGCGGTCATCACCTTCTCGGGGTCGAGCCCGACATGCGCTGCATAGGCGCGCAGGAACGCGGGGATGTAGGCAGCGCCCGGCAGCTTGTCGAAGCGACCCTCTTCGATCGCCTCGAGATTGGCGCGACGGATCTTCAGACTCTTCTCGACCGTCGCAAGGTCGAGGCCACGCGCTTCACGCTGATCGCGCAGCAAGCGACCTACAGCACGACCCGGCGAGGCTTCGCGTTCCAGCGCACGCCAATCGACCTGATCCGGCATGATGTCCCCTGCTAGTCCCCTCTCATGCGGAGTCTTACCAGAGGCCCAATGACAGTTGGAGTCCTATCGTTAAATTTCGATCGCGTGATCGGCCGCGAAGAGACGAAGAGTCTCACGCATCGGTCTGTCTGGTTGTGTAAGCGCAGCGTTCATGAAACCAGTCGCTTCGTTGAGATCGAGCGAACGGATCATGGCCTTCACTGGACCGATCGCACCGGGCGACATCGAGAGCGTGCGCACGCCGACGGCCAGCAGCGCCAGGGCCTCGACCGGACGGCCCGCCATCTCGCCGCAGACCGACAGTTCGACGCCGGCAGGCCGGACCTTTTCCACCACAAAATGTAGCAGCCGGAGCAGCGGCGGCGACAAGCTGTCGTAGCGTCCGGCCAGCCGCGTGTTGCCACGGTCGGCGGCATAGAGGAACTGAAGGAGATCGTTCGTTCCCACCGAAATGAAATCGACATGGGGCAGCAGGCTGTCGAGCTGCCAGGCGAGCGCCGGCACTTCGAACATAACGCCAACGCGCAGACGCTCGGGCACGGCCTGGCCGCGCCGCTTCGCACGCTCGAGCTCGAGATCGAGCAGGCGACGCGCGCTCAACAGCTCGCTCACCTCGGCGATCATCGGAAACATCACCGACAACGGCCGGCCGTTCGCGCCTTGTATCAAGGCGCGCAACTGACGGCGCAGCATCGCCGGCCGGTCGAGACCGATGCGGATCGCACGCCATCCCATCGCCGGATTGTCATCGCCGAAGGCGCCGACATAGGGCAGCACCTTGTCGCCGCCGACATCGAGCGTGCGAAAAGTCACCGGCCGGCCGTCGGCGACGTCGAGCACGCGGCTGTAGAGCCAGGTCTGCGCATCGACGTCGGGAAACTCCGAACGCACCATGAACGGGATCTCGGTACGATACAGGCCGACACCGTCGGCGCCGGTCTCGTCGAGATGCTGCATGTCGATCAACAGGCCGGCATTCATGTGCAGCGAGATGCGTGCCTGATCGCGCGTCGCCGACGGCAGGCCGCGCAGTGCCGCATATTTGCGCCGCCGCTCGTCGCGCGCCTCGATGGCGCCGTAGATGGTCTGCAGGATGTCGTCGGCCGGTCGCACCAGGACCTGGGCGTTGTCGCCGTCGACGACGATGGGATCGCCCGGCTCGACGCGCGCCAGCACGTCGGGCGCGCGGCCGACGACCGGGATATCGAGCGCACGCGCCACGATGGCGACGTGGCTCATCGCCGAACCCTCCTCGAGCACCAGGCCGCGCAGCCGCGTGCGATCGTAATCGAGCAGCTCGGCCGGGCCCATGTCGCGGGCGATGATGATCATGTCGTCCGGCTGCGATGCCGGATCGGCGGCGACGCGGCCCGACAGGCGCAGCAGCAGGCGGTTGGTGAGATCCTGCAGGTCGGAGAGCCGCTCGCGGATATACGGGTCCGTCGACTGGCCGAGCCGCGCGCGCACGTCGTCGAAGGCGCGCTGCACGCTCGCCTCGGCAGTGAGGCCCGAGCCGATCGCCTCGCGCACGCGCTCGAGCCAGCCGCGGTCGTCGACGAACATGCGGAAGGTCTCCAGGATCTCGCGCTGCTCGCCCGACTGCATGTCGTGCGCCTCGAGCATCCGGTCGACATCCTCGCGCACGCCGTGTGCGGCTTCCTCGAAGCGCTTCAGCTCCTGGCCGATATCCTCGGCGACCACCTTCTGGATCGAGATGCGCGGCTCGTGCAGCACGGCGTGGCCGATCGCCACGCCGGGCGTGAGCTGCACGCCGTCGACGCGCAGCGGCAGCAGGCCGAGGCCGTCGACCTGCTGGACCTCGTTGGGGCTGACGAAGTGACCGGCCGCGATCAGCTCCGCCAGCACCATGGCGATGGTCTGCAGCGTCTCGATCTCTTCTTCGTCGTAGTGCCGGCGCGTGCGGTTCTGAACCACCAGCACACCCAGCACGCGGCCGGCGCGCACGATCGGCACGCCGGCCAGCGAATGGTAGATCTCCTCCCCCGTCTCCGGCCGGTAGGCGTATTGCGGATGGGTCTGGGCGTCGGCCAGCGACAACGGCCGGCTATGGGCGGCGATGTCGCCGACCAGGCCCTCGCCGACCCTGAGGCGCGTGCGGTGCACGGCCGAGGGGTTGAGGCCCTGGGTGGCGAACAGCTCCAGCACTTCGCCGGCCCGCAGCAGGTAGATCGAGCAGACCTCGGCCACCATCTCGTTGGCGACCAGGCGCACGACCTCGCCGAGCGGGTCCTCGATGGACTCGGCACGCGCCATCGTGTCCCGGAGCCGCTTTAGGAGCATTCGCGGTCCGGCCAGAGGAGTCGTTCTCTCCATGGTCAGACCGCTGGATGCTTGAGTCGGATGACGACAAAGCTACGGTCGATGATGCACGCGCAAACGCGCCAAACCGCCGCGCGGCGGGTATTTTGGCAGGTCGTATGAGCGTGTTTGACGCGCATGGCGTGCTTATAGCAAGACCTGCGCCGAACCGGCTACCCGGCTTGTTCGCATAAGCAGCAGAGAAACTTATGCGAAAGCGGCGGTATCAGCGCACACGAATCCTGTTCCTCTCCCCCGCTAGGGGGAGAGGCTAGGAGAGGGGGCAACGACGTGCGCCTCCCCCTCTCCCAACCACACCCCCTAGCGGGGGAGAGGATCATGAATGTTGTCTCCGCTCCCCAGCGCTAAGGCGGCGTCGAGCTCATAGGCCGTGTGCAGGGCGCGGACGGCGAGCTCGGTGTACTCGGCGGCCACCAGGACGCTGATCTTGATCTCGGAGGTCGAGATCACCTGGATGTTTATCCCCTTGGCGGCAAG
>JACPOB010000084.1 GCA_016185145.1 Rhodospirillales bacterium
CGTCAACTGCGTGCGCTTCCTGGGGCCGACCTTCGGCGGCATCAACCTCGAGGACATAAAGGCGCCCGAGTGCTTCATCATCGAGCAGCGCCTGCGCGAGCTGATGGACATCCCGATCTTCCATGACGACCAGCACGGCACCGCCATCGTCTCGGCCGCCGGCCTGATCAATGCGCTGCATCTCACCGGGCGCAACATCAAGGACATCAAGATGGTGGTGAACGGCGCCGGTGCGGCGTCGATCGCCTGCATAGAACTCGTCAAGGCGATGGGCATGCCGCACGAGAACGCCATCCTGTGCGACACCAAGGGCGTGCTGTGGCAGGGCCGCACCGAAGGCATGAACCAGTGGAAGAGCGCCCATGCCGTGCGCACCAAGGCGCGCACCTTGGAAGAGGCGATGAAGGGCGCCGACGTGTTCTTCGGCCTCTCGGTCAAGGGTGCCGTCACCAAGGCGATGGTGAAATCGATGGCCGACAAGCCGATCATCTTCGCCATGGCCAATCCCGATCCCGAGATCACGCCCGAGGACGTCCGCTCGGTGCGCAAGGACGCCATCATCGCCACCGGCCGCTCGGACTACGCCAACCAGATCAACAACGTGCTGGGCTTCCCCTACATCTTCCGCGGCGCGCTCGACGTGCGGGCGCGCACCATCAACGAAGAGATGAAGGTCGCGGCGGCCGAGGCGCTGGCCAAGCTGGCGCGCGAGGACGTGCCCGACGAGGTCGACCGCGCCTATTCCGGCCGCCGGCTGCGCTACGGGCCGGAATACGTCGTCCCGGTGCCGTTCGATCCGCGGCTGATCTCGACGGTGTCGGCGGCGGTCGCCCAGGCGGCGATGGATTCGGGCGTGGCGCGGCGCAACATTCCCGACATGGCGGAGTATCGCCGCGCGCTCGCCGGCCGCCTCGATCCGACCAGCCACTGGCTGCAGAGCCTGTTCGAGCAGGTCAAGGCCAACCCGCAGCGTATCGTCTTCGCCGAGGGCGAGGAGGAGCGCACCATCCGCGCCGCCGTGGTGTTCCGCGACAACGGCTACGGCACGCCGATCCTGATCGGCCGCGAGGAGCTGGTGCGCGAGACCATGAAGGGGCTGGGCATCACCGATGCGACGGGCATGGAGATCCACAATGCGCGGCTGTCGACGCGCAATGCGCCCTATACCGACCTGATCTACAAGCGCCTGCAGCGCGACGGCTACCTGCGCCGCGACGTGCAGCGCATGGTCAACCAGGGCCGCAACGTGTTCGGCGCCAGCATGGTGGCCATGGGCGACGCCGCCGGCATGGTGACCGGCATCACCCGCCGCTTCCCCGAATGTTATGGCGACATCACGAACGTGATCGACGAGGAGGTGGGCAAGGTGCCGATCGGCTACTCGATCGTCGTGGCCCGCCACGGCACGGTGTTTTTGGCCGACACCTCGATCAACGAGACGCCGAGTCCCGAGCAGCTCGCCACCATCGCCAAGCAGATGGTGCTGAACGCCCGCACCATGGGCCACGAGCCGCGCGTGGCGTTCCTGTCCTTCTCCAACTTCGGCAGCCGCGAGATCGAACGCATCGACCGCATCCGCAAGGCGATCCGGCTGCTTGACGCCGAGAAGGTCGACTTCGAGTACGACGGCGAGATGCAGGCCGACATGGCGCTCGACTACGAGCTGCTGCGCGAGACCTACCCGTTCGTGCGCCTGACCGGTCCGGCCAACGTGCTGATCATGCCCGGCCTGCACTCTGCGCATATATCCTCGCGCCTGATGCAGAGACTGGGCGGCGTCACGGTGATAGGTCCTGTGATCGACGGCCTGCAGAAGCCGATGCAAATCGTGCAGATGGGCGCCACGGTGAGCGACCTGGTGAATCACGCCGCGCTCCGATGTCGCGGTGAAGGACGGCAAGATCGTCGCCATCGGTGCGGTGAGTGACAAGGGCAGTGAGACCATCGACGCCGACGGGCTGGTGCTGGCGCCGGGCATCGTCGACGTGCACACGCACTACGACGCGCAGGTCACCTGGGATGCGACGCTCTCGCCCTCGCCGTCGCTCGGCGTCACCACGGCGGTGATCGGCAATTGCGGCTTCGGCATCGTGCCGGCGCCGCCGGCGGTGCGCGATCTCGTGATCCGCAACCTCTCGGTGGTCGAGGGCATGGACCTCGACGCGCTGCGCACCGGCATCAAGTGGGACTTCGAGAGTTTCAGCGACTACATGGGCATGCTGCGCCGCCGCGGCGCCTACGCCAATCTCGCCGTGCTGGCCGGTCATTCGACGATCCGCACCGCGGTGATGGGCGAGGACGCCTCGCAGAGGAAGGACGCGACGCCGGAAGAGGTCGCGAAGATGAAGGCCATGGTGGCCGACGCGATGGCCAACGGCGCCATCGGCCTCGGCGCCTCCTATTCGCTGAACCATTCGGGCTATGGCGGCGTGCCGATGCCGTCGACCATCGCGCCGATGTCGGAGCTCGACGCGCTGGTCGACGCCATGGGACCGCGCGGCAAGGGCGTGATCGCGATCGCGTCGGGCGTGAAGACGCCGCAGGAGCTGGAGCCGATGGCCGCCAAGTACGGTCGGCCGTTCTTCCAGGGCACCGGCATGGCGATGTACAACGAGCAGGAGCCGACGCGCTCGATCAAGATCTTCGAGGACTGCGCCGCCGCCATCCGCCGCGGCAACGGCCTCTACGTGCAGATCCCCTGCCAGCCATTGTCGTTCGACTTCACGATGGCCAACGCCTATCCGTTCTACAGCCATTCGGCGTTCGACCCGATCAAGGCCTATTCGCCCGAGCAGCTGAAGACGGTGTTCCGCGATCATTCGTGGCGCGAGAAATTCCGCGAGAATGCCAAGAACCCCAAGCCCGGCATGATCTTCCAGGGCAACTGGGATCGCGTGATGGTGGCGGTGGCGCACAAGGAGCGGAACGCCAAGTACGTGAACCGCTATGCCGCCGAGATCGCCAAGGCGGAGCATCGCGATCCGCTCGACGTCATGCTCGATCTCGCGCTGGACGAGGACCTGGAGACCGCCTTCCTCGGCCGTTTCCTCAATGTCGGCGACGACGGGGTGGCGCGGTTGCTGAAGCACGAGGCCGGCGTAGTGGCGCTCTCCGATGCCGGCGCCCACCTCATCTATATGTGCGATGCGGGCTTCGGGCTGCACTTCCTGGCGCGCTGGGTGCGCGAGCGCGGCGACTTCACGCTGCAGGAGGGCATCCGCCGCCTGACCAGCCATCCCGCCGATCTCTACGGCATCCAGAATCGCGGCCGGCTCGCGGTCGGTGCGCAGGCCGACATGCTGCTGTTCGATCCCGCGACCGTGGGCATCAGCCCGGCCGAGCGCGTCGCCGATCTTCCCGGCGGCGGCCGCCGCACCATCCGCCGGCCGACCGGCGTGCACGGCGTGTTCTGCAACGGCACCAGGACGTTCGACGGCAAGGGCTACGTCAAGCACGCCAAAGGGCCGGGCCACGTGCTCGACCGTTTCAACGCCTCGGCCGGCGGACACACGCTGCTCGCCGCGCAATAGCTGGGGAGGAGCGGCGTTCAAGCCGCTCCGCTCAGTTCCCAACGGAGTCGGTGACGCACTTCTTGGTGAAGCTGGTCTTGGCGGCGCCGCTCAGCTTCTTGTCGGTTGCCGACGTATCGCACGCCGCCTGGGCGTCGGTTTGGCACTTCTTCATGAAACTGGTCAGTGCCGCGCCGGCCAACTTCTTGTCCGTCGCCTGGGACTTGCAGGTCGGCGGCGCGGTTTGCGCCCAGGCACTGACGGACACGAGAACGACGGCGATTGCCATCAAAGCAGTACGCATCAGCGGCCTCCTTTGTCAGAGCGGTGCCGCTCTATACGGGCAACAATGGATTTCCTTCGCGACCAACCTGTGATCGACGGCGGCGAGATGTCGTTTCGCTGTCGCTGCAGAGCGACTGCATTCGCCGAGCGCGACGGCCTGCGTGCGGCTCAGCTACAGTAGCCACAACAATCTCGCCTGGGAGGGCGCCTCCATGTCGACGGTCATGAAGATCAGCAGCCGCAATCTCGTTTCGGTGCGCCGCCGCGCCTTGGTGAAAGGCGGCATGGCCGGCATCATCGCGAGCGGCCTCGCCCCCACCTTCGCGCGCGCGGAAGCGAAGAAGCTGGTGATGGCGCATCTCAACGCCGTGCCCGAATCGGCCGCGGTCGCCTTCGACTGGCAGGCGGCCGAGGTGCGCAAGCGCTCGGGCGGCGAGCTCGACATGCAGTTCTTCGGCTCGACCTTGATCAGCAAGGAGCTCGAGATCATGAACGCCGTGAAGTCGGGCAACATCGCCATGGGCAATCCCGGCGGTGCGGCGGCCACGGTGTTCCCCGAGATGGGCGTGTTCCTGGTGCCCTATCTCGTGCAGAGCTACGACCAAGCCTACAAGATGTTCAACGGCGCGATCGGCGACAAGCTCGATAAGCAGTTCCAGGACAAGTACAAGCTGAAGACGCTGTGCTTCTTCGACTACGGCTTCCGCCACTTCTGGACCAACAAGAAGCCGATCGTCGAACCGCGCGACCTGCGCGGCGCCAAGATCCGCGTGCAGCAGGCCAAGGTCTACGGCGACACGATCAACGGACTGGGCGGTAACGCGGTGCCGATGGCTTGGGGCGAGGTGATCTCGGCGGCCAAGCAGGGCGTGATCGACGGCGGCGACCTGCCGATCGTCAACCAGGTCGCGCTCAAGATCTACGAGGTCTCGAAGTACTGCTCGATGACCTATCACAATTACGGGCCGACCCTGAACACCATGAACCTCGCGGTCTGGGAAAGCCTCAGCGATCCGCAGAAGAAGCTGATGCTCGACACCAGCCGCGAGGCCCAGGACAAGATCCGCCAGGCCACCGAATCGGTCGACAACCTGGCCGCGGCCAAGAAGGAGCTCGAGCCCAAGGGCATGACCGTCGTGCAGGGCAACGTCGACGCCTTCCGCAAGGTCGCCCAGGAAAAGATCTGGCCCGCCTACAAGACGCAGTACGCGGCGATGTGGGACGAGATCGCGAGCTTCAAGGCGTAACCGGCCCGTGGCCCGCCATATTGCGGCGATCCCCAAGGTCGTCGTCGCCCTCCTGCTTGTCGCCGCCATCGTCAACCTGCTGATCGGCGTGTTCCTGCGCTACGTCATGATCGAGGTGACGGACTGGCTCGACGTCGATCCCATCCGCTTCACCTGGGTCGAGGAGGTCGGCGAGATGATGCTGGCCTGGCTCACCCTGGTCGGGGCGGCGATCGGCGTGCGCGAGCGTTCGCACTTCACCCTGCACGTGCTCACACATCATTTTTCGCCGCGCACGCAGGCGCTGATCGAGCGCGGCCATCACGTGCTGATCGCCATCCTGGGCGGCATCGCCGCCTGGTACGGCGTGAAGCTCTGCCTGCTCAACCGCACGCTGGTCACGCCCGGGCTCGAGATCAATCTCGCCGTGCTCTACGCCTCGGTCGTGGTCGGCGGCGTGCTGCTGGTGGTCTACGCCATCTCCATGATCGTGGCGCCGCCGCCCATCGATCCCGACGCCGTGCATTGAGGCTTTGAGCGCATGTTGCTGCTTCTCGTCGGGCTGATCTTCATCGTCCTGATCCTGTTCTCCATGCCGATCGTGTTCGCGCTCGGCGTCTCGGGCGTCGCCGGCCTCTTGATCGGCGGCTACGACATGCAGGTCCTGTCCTCCAGCATGGTCTCGGGCTCGCAGAGCTGGGTGCTGCTCGCCATCCCCGCCTTCGTCTTCGCCGGCGGCCTGATGGAGAAATGCGGCATGAGCCACGCCCTGGTCGACTTCGCGCGGGCGCTGGTCGGCTGGGTCAAGGGCGGGCTCGGCATGTCGGTGATCGTGGTCGCCTACTTCTTCTCCGACATCTGCGGCTCGAAGATGGCCGAGGTGTCGGCGCTGGGCTCGACGCTGATGCCGCCGCTCACCAAGGCGGGCTACAAGCGCGAGGATTCGGCCTCGCTGATCGCCGCCGGCACGGCCATGGGCATGCTGGTGCCGCCCGCCATCTTCATGATCGTGATCGCCCAGGTGACCAACACCTCGGCGGTGGCGCTGTTTCTCGGCGGCTTCATTCCGGCCGCCACCATCATGCTCTGCCTGATGGTGCTGGTGTGGCTGCGCGCGCGCAAATACGACTGGCCGGTCGATTCCAAGCCCAGCCTGTCGCGCATCGTGACGACGGGCCGCAGCGCCGCCGTGCCGCTGGTCATCCCCATCGTCATCCTGGGCGGCTTCTTCCTCGGCGTCTTCACCGCGACCGAGGCGGGCGCCGTCGTCGCGGGCTATGCCTTCGTGGCGGCTCGGCTCTATTACCGCAACGTCAGCTACAGGCAGATGGCGCGGCTCGCCTACGACAGCGCCATCCTGACGGCGGCGGTGATCTTCCTGCTCGCCGTCGCCTCGGTGTTCCAATACCTGATGGGCGTCTCGGGCGTTCCGAAGCTTCTGGCCGAAGTGCTGCACCCGCTGCGCGATGCGCCATGGCTCTTCCTGCTGGCGACGGCCGTGATCACCATGATGTTCGGCATGGTGCTGGAGGGGCTGCCGGCCGCGGTGGTGCTGATCCCGGTGGTCTTCCCGATCGCCGAGGAGATGGGCATAGATCCCATCCACTTCAACATCGTGCAGACGGCAGCCGTCGGCATCGGCCTGTTCCTGCCGCCGATGGGCGTGGGTCTCCTGATGGCGCTGCGCTTCGCCAACCTCTCGGTCGGCCAGCACTGGCGCGCCTACATGCCGTACGTCGCCGCGCTGCTGATCGGCCTGCTGCTGATCATCCTGTTTCCGCAGATCTCGCTGTTCCTGCCGAGGACCGCCGGGCTTATCAAATAGATCAGCAGTCCGCCCGCTCATGCTCTTCGTCTTCTGGACCGCGCGCATCCTGCGCGCTCATGCGTCATGAGCGAGCTGGAAGCTCGCGGTCCGCGAATGACTAGTTCTTCACCTTCTCCACGGTGAGCTCGTGACGGCGGCCGTCGCGCGCCGTCCAGGAGATCGACTGGCCCTCGCCGAGGCCGATCAAGGCGGCGCCGACGGGCGTCATCACCGAGATGCGATGTTCGTCGAGGCTCTCCTCGGCGGGATAGACCAGCTTGAAGGTACGCGCGTTGCCGTCGTCCGACCGGAAGGTGACGGTCGAGCCCATGCGCACGACATCGGCCGGCACCGCGCCGTCCTGCACGACCTTGGCGCGGTCCATTTCCGACAGGAGCTCGTTCGCGACCTCGGGCAGCCGTTCGAGCGACGCGGTGGCGAGATCGGTCAGTCGCTCATAGTCGGCATTGCTGACGATGATCTGGGGAACCGAGCGGGTACGAACGACGTCGCGCATGGACGATCTCCTGAAAAGCACTCCGAATGTCTTAGAGGGTTGGGCTTCGTGGCTGAACGAAGCGTGCGCCCCAAGGTCGGGCGCAGCAAGGCCGGACCTGAGTTTACGCTTGGACGCCCGGTTGGTTCCGGTGCGCCACCGACAAGTATGGGGTCGCGTTCCTCATACCTCTAGAATTGGGGTCTTAAGCCAAAGAGTCAACCTATCCCGCCTCACCCTGAGGAGCGGCCCGGAGGGGCGCGTCTCGAAGGGTGGGAAAAGGTCGAGGTCTGTGGCCGACCCTTCGAGACGCCGCGCGGTGCGCGGCTCCTCAGGGTGAGGTTGTGCCTTACAAAGCAGGCTTGCCGATGCCGCCGCGGGCGCGGCGGGCCTGGTAGGCCTGCAGCTGGGCATAGGCCATGCGCAGATTGGGCGTGGCGATGCCCGCCTTCCCGGCGCGCGCGATCATGTCGCCGACGACGTGATCGGCCTCGACCATGGAGCCCTTCTCCAGGTCGTGCAGCATGGAGGCGGCGAAGCGCGAGCCCTTCTGCGTGAGATAGCCGCGCACATTCTGCATGCCCTTGTCGCCGGGATCGCCGCCGGCGGCGGCCGCGACCTTGCGGCATTCCTCGACCGTCTCGAGCATGATCGCCTGGCCTTCGCCGGCCTCGAGGATGTCGCCCACCGTGCCGCGCATCAGGGTGGTCATCGCCGCCAGCGAGCAGAGCATGATCCACTTGTCCCAGAGATCCTGGACGATGTTCTTGTGCAGGCCGCCGTCGATGCCGGACTCCTTGATCGCGGCGTCGAGCTCGACCAGGGCGGCGCGTGCGGGCGCGGCCCCGCGCTCGCCGAAGGAGATCGCGGCGAACGGGCTGGTGTGCAGGACCGCGCCCTCGGGCGACAGGGCCACGCCGACGCGCGCCAGGCCGCCCACGACCTTCTCAGTGCCGAACCTGGCGGCAAGAATGTCGATGTGGCGCATGCCGTTCAGCAGCGGCACGACGGTGGTGTTGGGTCCGACTGCCGGCGCGATGGCGTCGATCGCCGACTCGAGGTCGTAGGCCTTGCAGGTCAGCAGTACGATGTCGTACGGCCCGCCCTCGGCGCCGCCCAGCACCGTCTTCACCTTCTGGGTGATGTCGCCCTTGGTGCTCTTGATCACCAGGCCGTCGCGCTCCAGCCGCTCGCGCCGCGCTGCGCGGACCAGGAAGGTGACGTCGGCGCCGCTCTGCTGCAGGCGTCCGCCGACATAGCCGCCGATGGCGCCGGCGCCCAGGATCAGAATCTTCATTTCAATCCACTCCGGGCGCGTCGCGCCTCATAGGCCTGCAGATGAGCATAGGCGAAGCGCAGGTTGGGCGCCGGCAGCCCGGCCTTGCGGGCGCGCATCAGCATGTCGCCCACGATCGACCGCGCCTCGACCGCGCCGCCCTTCTCGATGTCGCCCAGGATGGAAGCCACGGCCTTGCCGCCCGGCTGGGTCAGGCCGCTCTCGATCCCGGTTCGCACCTTGTCGCTGGGCGCATGGCCGGCGGCGGCCGCGACGCGGCAGCACTCCGCCAGCGTCTCGCGCATCAGCGCGGCTCCGTCCTCGGCGGCGACGATGTCGCCCACCGTGCCGCGCATGGCGGCGCACATCGAGGCGATGGTGCCCAGCATCACCCACTTGTCCCAGAGGTCCTGGTTGATGTCGGGGTTCAGCCCGCCGTCGATGCCGGCCTTCTTGCAGGCCGCATCGAGCTCGACCAGAGCCTTGCGCGCGGGCGCGGCCCCGCGCTCGCCGAACGACACGCCCGAGGCGCCGCTGTGCAGGATCTCGCCGTTCGGTCCCAGCATGCCCGAGATGCGCGCCAGGCCGCCGGCGACGCGGGCCGCGCCGAAGCGGGCGTCGAGCGTGGCGAAGTGGGCATGCCCGTTCAGCATGGGAACGATGGTCGTCTCCGGCCCGACCGCCGGTGCGATCGAGTCCATGGCCGAGTCGAGGTCATAGCCCTTGCAGGCCAGGATCACGACGTCGTACGGGCCGCCCTCGTCGCCGCGCGTCACCACCTTGACCGGCACGGTGAAGTCGCCCTTGGGGCTCTTCACCACCAGGCCGTTGCGCCGCACCGTCTCGGCGCGCTTCTCGCGCAGCAGGAAGGTCGTATCGATGCCGGCCTGGCTGAGGCGCGCGCCCCAATAGCCGCCGACCGCGCCGGCGCCCAAGATCAGGATCTTCACTTCTGGGTCTTCCTTTCGGCCAGCCAGTCGGCGAGCCAGGTCGCGAGATCGTCGGTCTCGTGATGGATGTGGCTGAGATCGAGGTCGGCGGCGCGCTTCACGCTCTCGTCGGTGCGGATCCACACCGTGCGCATGCCCATGTCGCCGGCGGGCTTGAGGTTGACGGCGATGTCGTCGGCCATGCAGGCGCGCGTCGGGTCGACGCCGTGCTTCACCACCAGCTTCTCGTAGATCTGCTTGTGCGGCTTGGGCCAATAGTCGCCGGCGGCGATGTCGAAGATCGCCTCGAAGTGATGGGCCACGCCCAGCCGCTCCATGACGCGCTCGGCGTGCGGCACGTCGCCCGCGGTGAAGATGATCTTGCGGCCGGGCAGCGCGCTCAGCGACGCCTCGAGCGTCGGATTGGCCTCGACCGGCGAGTAGTCGATGTCGTGCACGTAATCGAGGAAGTGCGTGGGATCGACGCCGTGCAGGGTCATCATGCCCCGCATCGAGGTGCCGTGCTCACGCCAGTACTGTTTCTGCACGCGCCGCGCCTCCTCGGCGTCGACCTTGAGCAGGTCGGCGATGTAGCGGCCGATGCGCACGTCGATCTGGGCGAACAGGTTGCAACGCGCCGGATAGAGCGTGTTGTCGAGGTCGAACAGCCAGACGTCGGGGTCGTGTTTTGGCGGCATTTGTTGATGGATTAGCCCTCGTCGGTGCGCTTGTCGAGCCGACGGCTTATAAGGGCTGGCAATGGATCTTTTGACGATCATTCTTCTGGCCATCGTCGTGCTGCTCGGCGTGGTTCTTGCCGTCGTCCTGGTGCGCCAGGGCGAGTCTCGCCAGGACAGGGGGCGCGAGGCCGAGCAGATGCGCCAGCAGCTCGGCCTGGCGCTGAGCCAGCAGGCCGAGACCGTGCAGCGGGTCGAGCGTTCGCTGCGCGAGCAGGAACAGGCGCTGGCCAAGGCGGTCGGCGAGCGGCTCGACCGTACCGAGAAGGCGACCGGCCAGATCGTCACCGACCTGCGAGAGCGCCTGGCGCGCATCGACGAGGCGCAGAAGAAGATCGGCGATCTCTCGACCCAGGTGGTGAGCCTGCAGGAAGTGCTGTCGAACAAGCAGGCGCGCGGCGCCTTCGGCGAGGTGCAGCTGAACGACCTGGTGCAGAGCGCGCTGCCGCCGCAGGCCTACGAGTTCCAGTGCACGCTGTCATCGGGTGTGCGCGCCGACTGCCTGCTCCGGCTGCCCAACCCGCCGGGCTCGATCGCGATCGACGCCAAGTTCCCGCTGGAAAGCTACAGCGCCTTGCGCGCCGTGCCGGCGGGCGACGGGCCGGCATTGCTGGTGGCGCAGCGCGCCTTCCAGCAGGCGATGCGCAAGCACATCGGCGACATCCGCGACAAGTACATCGTGCCCGGCGAGACCGCCGAATCGGCGCTGATGTTCCTGCCTTCGGAGGCGGTCTATGCCGAGCTGCACGCCAACTTCACCGGCCTGGTCGAGGAGAGCTATCGCGCCCGCGTGTGGATCGTGTCGCCCACGACCATGATGGCGACACTCAACACCGTGCGCGCCGTCCTGAAGGACGTGCGCATGCGCGAGCAGGCGGGCGAGATCCAGAAGACGGTCGGTCTGCTGATGGGCGACGTCCAGCGGCTGGGCGATCGCGTCGAGCGGCTGAAGACGCATTTCGGTCAGACCGAGAAGGACCTGCGCGAGATCGACATCTCGGCCGACCGCATCACCAAGCGCGGCCAGCGCATCCTCGACGTCGATCTCGGCGAGGAGCCGGAACTGCCGAAGTCCCAGACCGAATCGCTGCCGTTCGCGGAGAACGAGAAGGCGCGGAAATAGGAAGGCACTTCCCTCCCCAGCGAAGCTGGGGAGGTGTCGCCGTCATACGGCGACGGAGGGGTCATGAGCAGCAGTCGTGGGGCCTATGACCCCTCCGTCGGCGTAAGACGCCGACACCTCCCCTTCGCGGAACCCGCGAAGGGGAGGAAATGAGTATCAGCCCCACGGCCCGCGGCGTGGCGACTGCGGTGCGGCGTTGGCCCACGGGCCGTTGGGCGACATCTGTGGACGCGGCTGGGCATAGCCCGGCATCTGGCCGGCCATCGCCTCCAGCCGCGCGATGCGCTCCTCCATCGGCGGATGGGTCGAGAACAGGCCGCGCAGCCCGCCGGCCGACAAGGGGTTGGCGATGTAGAGATGCGCCGTCGCGGGATTGGCCTCGGCCACCTGGTTGGGGATCTGCTGCGTGCCGGCCTGCAGCTTGCCGAGCGCCGAGGCGAGCCACAGCGGCTGGCCCGACATCTCCGCACCCATGCGATCGGCCTCGTACTCGCGGCTGCGGCTGATCGCCATCTGCACCAGCGAGGCGACCAGCGGCGCCAGGATCATCATGGCGATGGCGGCGGCGCCGCCCATCATCGGCCGGCCGTTCTCGTCGCGGCCGCCGCCCATCAGGCCGCCGAAGCTGGCCAGCATGCCGATGGCGCCCGCCAGGGTCGCGGCGATGGTCATGGTGAGCGTGTCGCGATGGCGGACGTGGCTCAGCTCATGCGCCATCACGCCGGTGATCTCCTCGCGGCTGAGATAGCGCAGCAGGCCGGTCGTCGCGGCCACCGCGGCGTTCTCGGGATTGCGGCCCGTGGCAAAGGCGTTGGGCTGCTCCTCGTCGATGATGTAGACGCGCGGCATGGGCAGGCCGCCGCGCTGGGCGAGGTCCTGCACGATGCCGTAGAGCTCGGGCGCGTCGTTGGGCCCGACCTCGTGCGCGTTGGCCATGCGCAGCACCATCTTGTCGCTGTTCCAGTAAGCGAACAGGTTCATGCCCAGCGCCACCATGAGCGCCAGGATAAGGCCGGACTGGCCACCCAGGAGGTAGCCGACGACCAGGAAGAAGCCGGTCAGGGCCGCCAGAAGCAGGGCAGTGCGAAAGTAGTTCATGGCCGGAAAGATGGTCCGTGACTGTGGCGAATCAAGGCAGGGAACGGCATCATGTGGCCATGACCGACGCCAAGAAACCCGCAGCCGAAGAGGCCAATCCCGAGCCTCCCAAGCCCGTTCCACCACCTCAGCCGAAGAAGGTCGAGGAGATCGGTGGACCGCCCGGCCCCGAGCCGACGCGCTACGGCGACTGGCAGTTCAACGGCAAGGTGACCGACTTCTAATGCCTCGCCGCGAGCGGCCTGGGTGAGAGTACCGCCATGATTCCCGGAAAAGAGATCTTCCATCCCGACTTCAAGGCCGCTCCCTGGTGGTGGGAGGCCTGGACGCCCAACAACGCCCTGTCGCAGGACCCGCCGGCGAAAACCGACGTGGTGATCGTGGGCGCAGGTTACGGCGGGCTGTCGACGGCGCTGGAGCTGCGTCGCAATGGCGTGGGCGCCGTGGTGCTGGAGCGCGGCGATTTCGGCATCGGCGCCTCGACGCGCAACGGCGGCATGATCTCGGGCGGCACCAACCTCGGCAAGGGACTGGGCGGCAAGAGCCCGATCGCCGAGGAGTTCGAGCGCAAGAAGGCCGAGCTGATGGGCGCCGGCGCCGATTCGCTCACCGTGCTCGAGGACATCATCGCCCGCGAGAAGATCGAGTGCGGCCTGCACCGCAACGGCCGCTTCGTCGGCGCCTGGACGCCGCGCCACTACGACGACCTCGCCACCAAGGTCGAGACCTACAACAAGTACGCCGACGCCGGCTCCAGCATGGTGCCGCGCGAGCGCCAGCGCGAATACATCGCCTCGGACTACTACTACGGCGGCATGTACGCGAGCCGCGCCGGCCATCTGCATCCGGCGCTCTACTACAAGGGCCTGCTGGAAGCGGCCAACCGCGCCGGCGCCATCCTGTGCGCCAGGGTCGAGGCCGAACGCACGGAGAAGACGGCGACGGGCTGGCGCGTGCTGACCGCCAAGGGCCCGATCGAGGCCAAGGAGGTCGTGGTCGCGACCAACGGCTACACCGGCGATCTCACGCCCAGGCTGAAGCGGCGGGTCGTACCGGTGGCGAGCCACATCATCGCCACCGAGGACCTGCCCGAGCCCGCCGACAAGCTGCTGATCCCCGCCATGCGCGCCATCGGCGACACCAAGCGCGTGCTGACCTATTACCGGCCCTCGCCCGACGGCAAGCGGCTGATCTTCGGCGGCCGCGCCCGCTTCACGGCGGCGCCGCCGGAAGTGAGCGCGCCCGCGCTCTACCAGTACATGATCGACCGCTTCCCGCAGCTCAAAGGCATCCGCATCACCCATGCCTGGACGGGCAACGTCGCCTTCGCGCTCGACTACATGCCGCACATGGGCACCGACCAGGGCCTGCACTACCTGCTGGCGTGCAACGGCAACGGCGTGGCGATGATGACCTATCTCGGCACCCAGACCGCCAAGAAGATCGCCGGCGGCAGCAACGCGCCGGTCAATCCGCTCGACGGCCGCGACTTCCCGGAGCACGCCCTCTACAACGGCGAGCCCTGGTTCCTGCCCATGATCGGCGCCTGGTATCGCACGCGCGACTGGATCGACCGCCGCCTGGCTGCATGAATGACGGCGTGATGCAAAAGCTTCCCGTAACGCTCGAGGACGTCGAGTTCGCCGCCGCGCGCATCGGCGAGGCGGTGGTGCATACGCCCTGCCTGCGCAGCGAGACCCTGTCGCGCATCGCCAAGGCCGACGTCTGGGTGAAGTTCGAGAACCTGCAGTTCACCGCCTCGTTCAAGGAGCGCGGGGCGTTGAATACGCTGATGCAGCTCACCGACGAGGAGAAGAAGCGCGGCGTCATCGCCATGTCGGCCGGCAACCACGCCCAGGGCG
The DNA here is from genome assembly GCA_016185145.1 of Rhodospirillales bacterium. Lineage (GTDB taxonomy): Bacteria > Pseudomonadota > Alphaproteobacteria > Reyranellales > Reyranellaceae > Reyranella. The sequence goes on from JACPOB010000084.1 coordinate 14,349, forward strand.
TGGCCTATCACGCCGGACGGCTCGGCATTCCCGCCACCATCGTCATGCCGTCCTTCACGCCCAACACCAAGGTCGAGCACACGCGCGGGCACGGCGCGCGCGTCGTCCTGCACGGCGACACGCTGGCCGAGGCGGCAACGGAGGCCCATCGCCTGGCCGACGCCCACAAGTTCACCTTCGTCCATCCCTACGACGATCCGCGCATCATCGCGGGCCAAGGCACGATCGCGCTCGAGATGCTGCAGGACGCGCCGGAGATCGACACGATCGTGGCCCCGGTGGGCGGCGGCGGCATGATCGCGGGCTGCGCCGTGGCGGCGCGTGGGCTGAAGCCCGCCATCAAGGTGATCGGCGTCGAGACCACGAGCTACTCGGCGATGCACCAGCTTCTCGCCGGCGAGCCGGTGACGGCGGGCGGCGACACCATCGCCGAGGGCATCGCCGTGCGCGACATCGGCAAGACGCCGCTCGCCATCGCCAAGGCCCTGCTCGACCAGGTGCTGACCGTCGACGAGGTGGCGATCGAGCGCGCCATCGCCCTCTTCCTCGAGGTCGAGAAGACGGTGGCCGAGGGCGCCGGTGCGGCAGGCCTCGCCGCGCTGCTGTCCCATCCGCAGCATTTCGTGGGCCGCAAGGTCGGTCTCGTTCTGTCGGGCGGCAACATCGACACCCGCCTGCTGGCTTCCGTGCTGCTGCGCGGCCTGGTGCGCGACGGCCGTATCGTTCGGCTGCGGCTGATGATCGGCGACCTGCCCGGCCAGCTCGCCCGCGTCGCCGGCCTCATAGGCAAGGCAGGCGGCAACATCGTCGAGGTCCAGCACCAGCGCATGTTCGGCAGCGTCGTCGCCAAGCGCACCGAGCTCGACGTCACGGTCGAGACCCGCGGCCGCGACCATGTCCGCGAGCTGGTGGCGGCCTTGTCGGCCGAGGGGTTCAAGGTCCGGGTGTTGGAGGGCGCAGACGCCTGATCTCGTTAAGGATCGCGCTTGATGACCATCACCGGCTACACGGCGCGTTTGAGATCGGTCAGCGCGAAATCGTTTCCCTTGAACAACAAAGGCCAATCGAGCGCCTTTGCCAGTGCATAGGCACAGCAATCGCCAAAGTTGAGCGCGGCACGATGCCTGCCCTTGCCGTAACGTCGGTACGCATCGCGGGCACCTTCGATATGCGTCGCGTCGAACGCGACGACAGCAAGGCCTAGCGATGCGGACAGTCGGTCGAGATCTCGACAGCCCGCCACGCCTTGTCGCGTCTCCGCCACCATCGAAGCTTCAAAAAAATTCGGAGCCGCTATCTGGGGACTGTCGGCAGCCAGTATCGCCTCCGAGAAATCTGCTTTCTCGGCCTCGTTCAGTAGAATTGCGATCAGTGCCGAACTATCAACGACGATCAATCAAACATACCCTTGTCGTTGTAACCGAGAATCTCCTCCACACTTTTGTCGCTCAGAGGCGGACGAGAATTGAAGCGCCGCACAATAGCGTCGACTTCCTTCAATCGGCGTTCGCGATCCTTCTTGGCGTCGAGCTCCTTGAGCTTGCTGTCGGCAAGCTCGATCACTGTCGCTGTCATGCTCTTGCCAAGCAAACGAGAGACGCGTCGCAATTTACGCTCAGCCTCTGCACTTTTTATGCTGACGCCCATGGTTTCCACCGAATTCTAGAATGCCGCAGCCTAATCTAGAAAGCGGCATCTTACAACGCACGCCGGATGGGTCTATAGACCCCGCCATGTCCGCCAGCCCCCACTACGTTCCCTCACCCACCCCCGATCTCGCCCGCATCGAACGCGCGCTGATCTCGGTTTCCGACAAGGCCGGTTTGGTCGAGCTCGGCAAGGCGCTGGCTGAACACGGAGTCGAGATCCTGTCGACCGGCGGCTCGGCCAAGGCCTTGCGCGATGCCGGGCTGAAAGTCGTCGAAGTGAGCGACCACACCGGTTTCCCCGAGATCATGGACGGCCGGGTGAAGACGCTGCAGCCCACGATCCATGGCGGCATCCTGGCGCGGCGTACCGACGCCGGGCACAAGAAGGCGATGGAAGACCACAAGATCGCCGGCATCGATCTCGTCGTGGTCAACCTCTATCCCTTCGAGGCCACGGTGGCGCGCGGAGCGGACTTCCCGACCTGCGTCGAGAACATCGACATCGGTGGGCCGGCGCTGATCCGCGCCTCGGCCAAGAACCATGACTTCGTGACCATCGTCGTCGATCCGGCCGACTACGCCGCGGTGATCGAGGAGATGAAGGCGCAGCAGGGCGCCACGACCTTGGCGCTGCGCCGCAAGCTCGCGGCCAAGGCCTATGCGCGCACCGCCTCCTATGACGCCGCGATCGCGAGCTGGTTCGCCAAGCAGCAGGGCGAGGCTTTCCCCGAGCGGCTCACCATCACCGCCGAGCGCGTGCAGACCCTGCGCTATGGCGAGAACCCGCACCAGCAGGCCGCGTTCTACTCCGATGGCAGCAGGCGGCCGGGCGTCGCCACCGCGCGGGTCGTCCAGGGCAAGGAGCTTTCCTACAACAACATCGGCGACACCGAGGCGGCTTACGAATGCGTGGCCGAGTTCAAGGAGCCTGCCGTCGTCGTGGTGAAACACGCCAACCCCTGCGGCGTCGCCGTGGCCGCGGACCAGTACAGCGCCTATCTCAAGGCCTATGCTTGCGATCCGGTGTCGATCTTCGGCGGCATCGTCGCCGTCAACACGACACTGGAAGCAAAGACGGCTGAGGACTTGTCGAAGCTTTTCCTCGAAGTCGTGATTGCCCCTGACGCCACGCCGGAAGCGTTGGAAATCTTCGCCAAGAGGAAGAACGTGCGCGTCCTGCTGGCCGGTACGTTGCCTGATCCGCTGTCGCCCGGCATGACCATGAAGAGCGTGGCCGGCGGCTACCTGCTGCAGAGCCGCGACAACGGCCACCTTGCCAAGAGCGACCTCAAGGTCGTCACCAAGCGCGCGCCGACCCCAAAGGAGCTCGACGACCTGCTGTTCGCCTTCACCGTCTGCAAGCACGTGAAGTCGAACGCTATTGTCTACGCCAAGGACGGCGCCACCGTCGGCGTGGGCGCGGGCCAGATGAACCGCCGCGATTCCTCGCGTATCGCCGCCATCCGCGCCGCTGAATCGGGTGAGCTCGCCAAGCTGCCGCAGAGTCCGGCGATCGGCAGCGTCGTCGCCTCCGACGCCTTCTTCCCCTTCGCCGACGGGCTTTTAGCTGCCGCCGAAGCCGGCGCCACGGCGGTCATTCAGCCAGGCGGCTCGATGCGCGACAAGGAAGTGATCGAGGCAGCCGACGAGAAGGGCCTGGCAATGGTCTTCACCGGCATGCGCCACTTCCGTCACTGATCCGGCGCCGAGCAAAGCGCGAGGCCCCATTCCGTCTGCAGCATCTGGGGATGGGCGAGCCGACGCACGAGCTGGCGCGGAGCCAATGAGATTGCCGGCACTGCTGGCACTGATGCCCGGCCGCCAAGCTTTTTTGGCGCTCTACGGTCCGCCAAAAAACCGCAGTTGATTCTCTAGAGCACCCTAGTTATATTGACCGTGCGCCGCCTCCCGGCGGCTCTGCTCTATGCATCGTTCATCCGATACCATCACGCGCCCGGCCACAAGCCGGGCCGGCCTGCTCACCCGAGCGAAAACCAACATCTAAACTTGCGTAACTATCGAAATTCGTCGGCGAGCCCCATGACTAGTGGGTCGACTTCCGGGGCGCCGCTACGACCTCGGGCGGAAATGCCGGAAAATCATCTCCCCGCGCCGAGGGACGCGCACAGAGGTCTTGATGGTCGATGTCGGGAGACGCTGCTGACGGGCGTCAATCGAGGCCGAGACTGTCGTACTCGTTCAGGTCGTTGACGACGTCGGCGACCATGCGGTTGGTCATGTCCATCAGGAGCACGTCGTCGTCGACGCGGACGTACTCGTAGCCCGGCGGCACGGGCGCCAGCTGCTGCACCACGGCAGGCGGCACAGGCTGGTAGACGATGGCGGGCGGCAGGGGCTGGCCAATGACCCAGAGCTTCTTCGCCTGACCGGGCGACAGGCAGCCATTGCCTTTCTTCGCCAGGCCCGGCGGGCAGCGGCCGGCGGAAAACTCGGCCCGATAATAGCCGTAGACGATGGCCCGATCGCGGTCGGGGACGACGACCCGCACCGGCTGGACGACGACGGTCTGCCCCCGATGCTTGTGTCCATGCTTGTTGCCCTTGTCCTTGTCGGCCCAGGCCGACGAGGCAATCCCTGCGCACAAGGCGGGCAGGATCACAAAGAGAGCAGCACGCATGGGAGATTTCTTAGACTGCTCCCACCCGGAAGGCCTGTGGCAGAACGGTGATCTCCAGCGGCAGGCGGCCCACAGTCTCGCCGTCGAGGTCGACCAGGGTTTCTACGGCCGAGTCGAAGCGGAAGGAGGTCCCGCGGGCCGTCCTCACCTTGGGATGGTGGACGTGGGCGCCACTGTAGAGCTTGGGCAGGATGTTCATCAGGACTTCCAGCCGGGATACGCCGCCGACATCGATCAGGTCGAGCACGCCGTCGTCGAAGCGGGCGCCCGGCAGCAGCTTCATCCCGCCGCCGCCATTCTCGGTGTTGCCCACCATGGCCGTGAACAGCCGGCGTGTGCCGCCCGGCACGCCGTCGATCTCGATCGATATGTCGCGCTGGCGGTAGCCCAGCGTCACCCCCGGCGTCATCAGGAGATAAGCGATCTCGCCCAGCTTCTTCAGCCAGCGCGACTGCGAGGCGCGGTGGCTGATGGTGGCCGCGAGCCCGAGCGCCACGATCAGATAGCCGAAACGGTCGACCGGTCGGCCGTCGGGCCCCGTGCAACGCACCCGCATCAGGTCGATGGGCTGGCTGCGCGGGCTGGCGGCGGCGTCGAAGGCACTGCCCGTAACCGCCAGATGGCCGAGCGCCCGGCAGAGCTCGTTGGCGGTGCCGGCCGGCACCGGGCAGAGCACGGCGTCGGGCTCGATCAGGCGGCCCGACGGGTCGAGCAGGCCGTTCAGGCTTTCGTTCACCGTGCCGTCGCCGCCCACGGCCACGATGCGGCGGATGCCCTGTCCCAGGGCTGTGCGGGCAAGATCGCTGGCATGGCCGGGAGCCCTGGTGAACAGGGGCTCGATCGGACCCAGGCGCCTCGCCAGCTCGGCCTGGATGGCGGGCCAGCGCGCCAGCGCCCCGCCCTTGCGGGCGGCCGGGTTGACGATCACGGCGACGCGCATGATCCTCCTGTCACTGCTGCCATAAACTGACAGCAGACTTCGGTAAGAGGGTAGCGTGTCGCGTGCCCAACGTCTTCTCGACCTGATCCAGGTGTTGCGCCGCCATCGCCATCCGGTGAGCGGTGCCACGCTTGCCGAGGCGACCGGCGTGTCGCTGCGCACGCTCTATCGCGACATCGAGCTTCTGAAGGCCGAGGGCGCGCACATCGATGGCGAGGCGGGCGTGGGCTACGTGCTGCGGCCGGGCTTCATGCTGCCACCGCTGATGTTCAGCGAGGAGGAGATCGAGGCGCTGGTGCTGGGCTCGCGCTGGGTGCATCAGCGCGCCGACCGCGCCTTGGCCGATGCCGCTGCCAACGTTCTAGCCAAGATCGGCGCCGTCCTGCCCAAGGACCTGCGCGAGACGCTGGACGAATCGGGCCTGCTGATCGGGCCGGGCGATCCCATCGCCGCGGGCGATGCGCAACTGCCCAAGATCCGCCAGGCCATCCGCACCGAGCGCAAGATCGGGCTCTCCTACCGCGACACCAACGGCGCCGACAGCAAGCGCACCATCTGGCCGTTTGCCTTGAGCTTCTTCGAGAAGGTGCGCGTGGTCGTGGCGTGGTGCGAGCTGCGCGAGGACTACCGCCACTTCCGGACCGATCGCATCGTCACCCTGAACATGACCGAGAAGCGCTATCCGCGGCGCCGCCAGGCCATGCTGAAGGAATGGCGCGAGCGCGAGGCGACGAAAGAAGCCAGCGAGAGATAGGGACGACACCACCTCACCCTGAGGAGCCGCGCGAAGCGCGGCGTCTCGAAGGGTGGCAACCAGCCTTGATGTTGCCCACCCTTCGAGACGGCGCTCCGCGCCTCCTCAGGGTGAGGCGGTACGTGAGGCTGCTGACATAATCTGACAGCTGCCAGGCTTATGGTCCTCCTCCAACAATCACGGAGAACCCCATGAGCAGGAACTGGCTGGCAGTCGCTTCTGCCGAGCATGTCGAGATCGGACGCGACGGGGGCTTCATGCAGATCAACCACGGCAAGGCGACGCCTCTGCGCCGCATCCAGCCCGGCGACCGCATCGTCTACTATTCGCCCAACCGCACCTACACGCCGAGCCACGCCCAGCGCGGCAAGGATCGGCTGCAGGCCTTCACGGCCATCGGCACGGTGAAGGCAGGCAAGCCCTACCAGGCCGACATGGGCTTCGGCTTCAAGCCGTTCCGGCGCGAGGTCGCCTGGCACGAGGCCGAGTCCATGCCGCTCGCCATACTGCAGGCACAGCTTGCCTTCACGCAGGAGAAGAACTGGGGCTACCGGTTGCGCCAGGGCGTGATCGAGATCAGCGACGCCGACATGGTGGTGATCGCCGAGGCGATGTTCACAGCAGCCGCGGCAGAACCTCATCGGCTAGCAGCTTGAAGGTGTCGCGGCTGAGCGGCGCGCACATCAGGTAGTTGAGCCCGATCTCCTCCTTCAGCTTGGAGATCTGCTCAACCACCGACGCCGGCGTGCCGTGCAGGATCACGCTGTCCAGGTAGTGTTGCACGGGCTCCTTGCCGTCGTAGGTCCGCTGCGTATGCATCGTCTTCTGGCTGGCATGCTGCGGACCCGCGTAGGAATCGACCAGCCATTGCGCGCCACGGCGCGCGATGGCCTCGGCTTCGGCCTGGGTCGACGCCAGCGCCAGCAGCCGCGCCATCGGGATGTCGCGGCCTCCCTCCGAGAAGCCCGCTTCGGCAAGCTTGTCGGCATAGCGCCGGCGCTTGGCGCCGAGCTCTTTCGTCGAGGAGTGTGGGTCCATCAGGATGGAAAAGCCGCGACTCGCCGCCCAGTCGATGGCGGGCTCGGAGGTCGCCGCCATCCAGATCGGCGGATGCGGCTGCTGCAGGGGCTTGGGCAGGAGCTCGATGTCGTCGAAGGAGAAGTGCGTGCCCTTGTAGGTGAAGCGTTCCACGGTCCAGGCTTTCAGCACGATCTCGACGGCCTCGCGGAAACGATCCGCACTCTCCTCCGGCGGCACGCCGAAAGCGTTGAATTCCGAACGGGCAAAGCCACGGCCGGCGCCCCAGTTGACGCGCCCGCCCGACAGCAGGTCGAGGAGGGCGACCTCCTCGGCCAGCCGCAGCGGATGATAGAGCGCCGCAAGCGACACCGCGGTGCCGATGCGCAGCCGCTTGGTGCGCGCGGCGGCGAGCGTGCCCACCATGTGAACCGAGGGGCAGACGCTGTAGGTCGTGAAATGATGCTCGGCGAGCCACACCGCATCGAAGCCGGTGCGGTCCATGATCTCGATGCGCTCCAGCGCACGGGCAAAGACCTCTTCCAGAGGGCCGTGCCGGCCGGGCCAGCTGAAGAATTGCAGAACGCCCAGTTTCATTCGGCCTTGATCCCCGCTTCCTTGACGATGGGCCACCACTTCTCGATCTCGGCCTTCTGCCAGGCGCCGAGCGCCTGCGGCGTGAGCTGGTCGGCGGGCGGGATGTCCTGGCCCAGCGCGGCAAGCTTCTCCTTCGTGCCGGCCTCGCCCAGCGACTTCACGACGGCCACGTTGAGTTTGGCGATGATGTCGGTTGGCGTGCCCTTGGGCGCCCACAGGCCGTGCCATACCGAGACGAGCAGGTCGGGCAGGCCCGCCTCGCCGACGGTCGGCACCTGGGGCGCCGACGCCAGGCGCTCCTTGGCCGTCACGGCGAAACCCTTGATCGCGCCGGCATTGAGCTGAGGCAGCACGTTGGAGGCCTGGTCGAGCATGATGTCGATCTGGCCGGCCAGCAGGTCGCGCAACGCGGGCGCGGTGCCGCGATAGGGCACGAACTGGAAGGACGTGCCGGTCATCCTCTGGAAGAAGATGCCGGAGATGTGCCCCGGGGTGCCGATGCCGCCCGTGCCGGCGGTGGCCCTGTCCGGATTGGCCTTCAGCCAGGCCACCAGCTCGTTGAGGTTGTTCGCGGGCAGGTCCTTTCGGCTCACGATCAGCAGCGGGCCGGTCACGATCAGGGCGATGGGCGCGAAATCGGCCAGCAGGTCGTACTGCAGGGCGTAGGTGGCGCCGTTCAGCACGTAGTGGCTCCACTGGCCGATGCCGAGCGTGTAGCCGTCGGGCGTGGAGCGCGCGACCTTGCCGACGCCGATCGAACCTGCCGCGCCCGCCACGTTGTCGACCAGCACGGTGCCGCCGAGATTGGCGGTCATGCGCTCGGACATCACGCGGGCGATGGCGTCGGTCGGACCGCCGGCCGAGGCCGGGACGATCATGGTGACGGGACGCGAGGGGTACGGTTGTGCGGTGGCCGGAAATGCCGCGAACAATGCGGCGACGCTCGCGGCCTTCAAAAGCCATCGACGCGGCGGGTTCATTGCTTCCTCCGCCGAGGAGTAGAGCACGCCGCTACGACGGTTGAAACACCAACGCGCCGGCTTTCGAGGCGGAGGCGCTCATAGGCGCTAACTTACTCTTGACCTCACCCTGAGGAGCGCCCGGAGGGCGCGTCTCGAAGGGTGGGCAACACCAAGGATGGCTGCCGTCCTTCGAGACGCCGCGCTTTGCGCGGCTCCTCAGGATGAGGTTGTACGTAAACGAGAGCAAAGTAGCCCCTTGATGGGCGCGCTCGGCCTGCTCCGGCTGCGCCTCATTCGGGCTTGATGTTTCCTTCGCGGATCACCTTGCCCCAGCGTTCACGGTCGCCGCTGACGAGGGCGGTGACGTCCTGCGGCGGCCCGGCGAGCGGTTCGGCGCCCAATGCGGCGAGCCGCTCGGCCGTGGCCGGTGCGGCCAGCACCTTGTTGATCGCCGCATTCAGGCGCTGCACGACGGCATCGGGCACGCCCGCCGGTCCGAGGACGATGAACCATCCCTCGATCTCGGCCGCGGCCAGGTTGAGCTCGCGCAAGGTCGGAAGGTCGGGCACCAGCGCGCTGCGCTTGGGGCTGGTGACGGCAAGGCCGCGCATCTCCCCGCGCTGCACGTAGGGGAGCATGACCGCGACATTGTCGAACATCATCTGGACGCGGCCGGCCAGCAGGTCGGCGCGCACCGCGCCGCTGCCCTTGTAGGGAACGTGGAGGATGTCCGTGTCGGACGTGCGACGCAGCACTTCGCCGGCGAGATGCTGTGCGGTGCCCATGCCGGTCGAGGCGTAGGCCACGGAGCCCGGCTTCGCCCGCGCCATGGCCAGCAGGTCGGCGACGGTCTTCACCTCGAGGCCGGGATGCACCACCAGGATGTAGGGCGTGCGCGCCACCGTCGCGATCGGCGTGAAGTCGCGCAGGGGGTCGAACGACAGGGTGGGATAGAGCTCCTTGAGGGTGGCGTGCGAGCTCGGGGCGAACAGGAGCGTGTAGCCGTCGGGCGGCGACTTCACGACCATCTCGGATCCGATCATGCCGCTCGCGCCGCCCTTGTTCTCGACCAGCACGTTCTGGCCGAGCTCGGTCGTCAGCCCCTGGGCCAGCACGCGCGCAATGACATCGGTCGCGCCACCCGGAGGAAACGCGACGACCAGGCGGATGGAGCGGTCGGGGAACGCCGACGTCTGGGCAACGCTCGACGTCGCAAGCATGACGATGGCGCAGGCAAGCGCCCACGCGACTTTCAGCGCATTCATGTTGTCTCCTCCCTCGACGATTCTTGCTAACGAGTGCGGCGGCCGTTCACGAGACCGCGGCGACGGCCTGGATCATGGACTGCCGGTCGCTGCCGCCGACATCCTGGGCCAGGCGTCCGGACTCGACCTCGCCCTCCAGGGAGCAGCGGAACATGACGCGCGGCTTCGTCTGGTCGAAGTCGCCGAGCGCCACGTGGCAGCTGCAGCGATTGTCCCACATGACGACGTCGCCGATGCTCCAGCGATGCCGGTAGACGAATTCCGGCGAGGTGGCGTGCGCGTTGAGCATTGCAAGCAGGCTCTGGCTCTCCTCGTCCGACATGCCGAGGAAGCGGCGGATGCGCTGATTGACGAGCAACGACTTGCGGCCGGTTTCGGGGTGCGTGCGCACGACGGGATGGATGACCGGCGGATTGCGCTTCTTCATTTCGGCGATGACGGTGGCGTCGCGTTGCTCGATGCCGCGGATGAGCGTGACGTCGTGCAGTGCCTCCAGGTCGTCGATCAGCCGACGGATGTTCGGCGAGAGGGTCTCGAGGGCGAGATAGAGGTTTGCCCACATCGTGTCGCCGCCGACCGGCGGCTTCTCCTTGCAATGAAGAATGGCGCCCTTGGCCGGCCGCGAGGTGTAGCTGAGGTCGGTGTGCCAGTTGCGGCCCGAGTTATAGGTGCCGGACTTCTTCCCTCCGACCACCTTGTTGGACAGGACGAGGATTTCCCGGTGCTCGGGATGGAGGGTCGAAGGCGCCTGGGATTCGTGCTGATCCAGCACGCCGAAGCGGCGGGAGAAGGCGATCTGCTGCTGCGGGGTCAGGTCCTGTCCAGGGAAGACGAGGACGATGTGCTCCAGCCACGCGTCGTAGATCTGTCGATGCTGCGCATCGCTCAGCGGCGCCCTGAGGTCGACCCCCGAGATCTGGGCGCCGGCGGCGAACCCCAGCGGCGTAACGGTGACTGCATTCATCTCCTGGTTTCCCACACAAGCCTGTTTGCCGAGCCAAGTGTTGATCAGTATATTGCTTTTTGTCAGACAAGAAAGAGATTGCCGCTGATGGATGGTGCTTCGTCGCCGGAAATTCCTCTAGGCAGGCTTGTTAAGCCGCTCTCCGAGCGCTTGGCGGAACGGATCCTGGAAGACGTGATGTCGGGGCGTTTGGCGCCGGGTGAGCGACTGAAGGAAGAGCTGCTCGCCCAGACCCATGCCGTGAGCCGCGCCACCGTGCGTGAGGCCCTGATTGCGCTGGCGCGACAAGGTTATGTCGTCCGCATCCCCCGCTTCGGCGCACGGATTGCCGAGTTGTCCCGCCACGACCTCGACGATCTTTTCGAGCTGCGGGCGTCGTTGCTCGCGCTTGCCGCCGGCCGCTTCGCGCGGCGCGCCGAGACGGCAGACTGCCAGGCGCTGGAAGCCATGGTCGCCGGTCTGGAGGCCTCCGCCGCTGACGAGACGGCCTCTCCTCAAGCATTCGCCACCCAATCAATCCAGCTGCAGACGCTGCTCACCGATCGATGCGGCAACGGTCATCTCCCTGACATCTACAAGCGGCTGGCGGGCATGGGCACGTGGCAGCTCATCCGGGGCCAGGCGAGCAGCTTCCTCACTGTCCACGGCCGGCTGGAGTCGGCGGCCGATTGGCGGCGTGTGGCCGATTGCATTGCAGCGCGCGATGTCGACGGGGCCGAACGCGCAGGCCGCGTCCTGCTCGAGCATTCCGCCGAGCGTGTGCGACAGCACTACAGAGACACCGCTCGCGAATCGACATGAAGAGTAGCGGGACCGGGAAACGCTCTAAAGTTGATAGTACAGCCCGCCGCAGAGGCCGATGGCCATCAGGCCAAAACCGAAGAACTTGAAGAAGCGGGCCGACTGTATCGCCAGCGACTGTTCATGACGGACCGACTGCCGTTGTTCCGCCGATAGCTCCTGCTGCGCCCGCACCTGCGCCCCGAGAAAGCTCGTCGCGACGCTGCCGACCGGCCGATCTCCATCCAGCTCGAACTGAGCGCTGACGTAGCAGATGACGAGGCCGATGAAGGCCACGCCGAAGAAGCTCATGTAGGCGACGATGAAAAAGGCCACGACCGACGCAAGCAGCCAAGCCGATAGAGCTATGGCGATCAGTATGGATCTTGCGGACACGGGCTACCTCCAGGAAGCGCGGTAACACCGACGAAGGCCATCGTATCCGGGATCGTTGCCAGGCCAAAGCGTGGACCATGAGCGTTACCCAATGACCTCACCCTGAGGCGCGCCCGAAGGGTGAGGCGGTGACGCGGCAAGGAGACTTAAAGCGTCTTCCTCGCCAGTGCTGCACCCTCGGCGAGCGCGCGCAGCTTGCCGTACGCCGTGGCCAAGGTCATCGGCGCCATGCCGCAGTTGGTGCAGGCTTGGATGCGCTCGGGGTCGACGTATTTGGTCGCGAGCTTCAGCGTCGCCGCGACTTCCTGCGGCGTCTCGACTTTGTCCGAGGCGACGTCGATCGCGCCCACCAGCACCGTCTTGCTGGGCAGGAGCCTCATCAGCTCGGGCGGCACGTGGCTCTCGCGGCACTCCAGCGAGACCTGCTGGATCTTGCTGCGGTCGAGCGCCGGGAAGGTCTTCTCGTACTGACGCCAGCTCTCGCCCAGCGTCTCCTTCCACTTGATGTTGGCCTCGATGCCGTAGCCATAGCAGATGTGCACCGCCGTCGTGCACTTCAGGCCCTCCGCCGCCTTCTCCAGCGCCGGCACGCCCCAATCCACGGTCTCGTCGAGATAGACGTTGAACGCGGGCTCGTCGAACTGCACCACGTCGACACCCAGCTTCTCGAGGTCCTTGGCTTCCTGGTTCAGGAGCTCGGCGAAGGCGAAGGCCATCTTCACGCGGTCGCCATAGAAGCCGTCGGCGAGCGTGTCGATCAAGGTCATCGGCCCGGGCAGGGTGAACTTGAGCTTGCGGCTGGTCGCGGCGCGGGCGACGCGCGCCTCGCGCTCGTGCACGAACTTGCGCCGCTTCAGCTCCGAGGTGACCGTCGGGCAGTCCGCGTCATAGCGATTGTTGCGGATGCCCATGCGCACCTTCTTGTCGAAGTCGACGCCGTCGACCTCGGCCAGGAAGCCGTGCACGAAATGCTGCCGCGCCTGCTCGCCGTCGCTCACGATGTCCAACCCGGCCTCTTCCTGGCGGCGGATGGCGAGCGTCGTGGCGTCGTCCTTGGCTTCGAGCAGCGGTGCACCGGTGAGCGTCCAAGGCGCCCACAGGACGTTGGGCGTGGCGAGCCACGAGGGTTTCGGCAGGCTTCCTGCCAGCGTCGTCTCGAACATCGCGTTTCCTTCCCGTTTTTACTTCTTGTCGTTGCCGGCGAACTCCAGCTCCGCCCGAGTGTCCGGCGGCAGCACATGGCCGAACGTCCCGGGCGCGCGCCATTGCAGGGTGCCGAAGGCGCCGCAGCTCTCGCACACCGAGCGCCAGGTCTCGTGCTGGGCGCCGCACGCGGCGCAGCGCCAGGCGCGGTCGGCCGGTGCATCGGCGGCGCGGGCCAGCCAATCGTGCACCTTGGCCTGCTCTGCACCCGACCGCTCCTCGAGCTCGGCCATCAGGCGGCAGACGCGCACCGGCGGGCTGCTGCCGCCGGCGATCTCGAGATGCCGCCGCGCCTCGCCCCAAAGGCTCGCTTCGAGCGAGGCCTGGGCCAGCGCCAGCTGGCTTTCGATGTCGTTCTCATTGTGCGCGACCAGCCGGCGAATGACGCCGATGCGCTTCAGCGGATCGTTCTCGCCTGACGCTTCGAGATAGAGCATGGCGAGATCGGGATGCGGCGCCAGCGCCCATCCGCGCTCCAGCGTCTTCTGTGCCCGCCGCCCATCCCCCGCCTTGATCTGCAGTCCGGCGAAGCGCTGGGTGACGGCGATGCGCTCGGGCGCCAGGGCAAAGGCCTCGCGCGCCAGCGCCAGCGCGTCGGCGGCATTGCCGTCGCGTTCGGCCGCACGGCTGCGTTCGACCAGCAGCAACGCCTTCAGCGTGCGGCCCTTGTCGGCCGTGACGACCTTGCGGCGTTGGCCGGACTCCAGCGTCTCCTGTGCCGCCTTCCACTGTCCGGTCTGCGCCTGCATGTCGAACAGCGAATGCACAACCCACGGTGTCTGCGGCTTCAATTTGAAAGCGCGCTCGGCATAGGCCAGCGCCTTGGCCTGGTCGCCCTCGCGCAAGGCCTGGCCGATCAGGCCGCGCAGGCCGAGGAAGGCGGTGTGCTCGTCTTCCAGCATGGCGGTGAAGGCGCGGTTGGCGCCGTCGCGGTCGCCCGCGAGCTGGGCGGCCTGCGCCGACAACAGGAGGGTGATCGGCGGCTCGGCGAGAAGCTGCTCGGCCTTCCTGGCGTATTTCTGCGCCTCGGCGCCGTCGCCGGCGGCGACCGCGGCCAGGCCTTGCGTCAGCGCGCGATAGCCGCGCTTCTTGCGGCTCTCGCCCCAGCCTTCGAGCAGGGCGAACGGCGCGCCGACGATCCAGCGATAGAGCAGCCAACCGCCGATGCAGAGCCCGATCAGGACAATCAGCGCCACCAGCAGCACACCGACGCTGCTGTCGAGCCGCCAGCCCTGCCATTCGGCAGTGACCGTGCCCGGCCGCTCGGCCAGCCACACGGCGGCCAGCATCGCCACGGCGGCGACGCCAAACCAGATCAGGACGCGCAGCGTGGTCATTGGATCAGCGCCGCCTTCGATTGGACAGCGTCAATCTCTTCCGGACCGCGCGCATCCCGCGCGCACATGAGCGCGCTGGAAGCGCGCGGTCCGGAAGAACATGAAGTGGGAAGGCAGGACATCAGCGCGCCGTGCCCAGAAGGTTGACGGCGTAGCCGGCGAGCTGGTCGAGGCTGCGTTTGGCGGCGAGATGGGCCTCGGCCCTGGCGAGCCATCCAGCCGTCGCCTTGCTGGTCTGCGGCGGCAGCGACTTCACCAGTTCGACCGCCTTGGCGATGTCGCCGGCATGCAGGGCCTGTTCGGCGCGCGCCAGCTTGGCTTCGGTCGTGTCGCCCGGCACATCGCCGACGCGGCGCAGCGAGACCAGGCCGCGCAGCTTGCCCAAAAGCCGCTCGCCGTAGGAATCGTCGGCCAGATCCTCGGCCAGAGCCGCCTTGGCGACAGCCGGGAACTCGGCGTCGAGCGCGGCGCGCGAGGCGACACCGGTCTGCGCATGGGGCTGCAGGGCTGTCAGGATCTCGCCGAGCTTGGCATCACCTTGTGCCAGCGGCTGCAGAAGATTGAGGTCGGCCGCGAATGGCACGCCGGCATCGATCGAGCCCGCCAGCCGCGCCGCCAGGCCGATCACCGTCGAGGCCCGCGCCGCTGTCAGCGCCTTCTGCTCGCCGCTGCTTCGGGCGCCGACGGCATCGCTCAGCGCCTTGGCCTGGTCGCGCTGGGTGGCGACGGCCTGGTCGAGGGCGCCGAGCGTGGTGCGAAGGGCGGCGATCTCGCGCGTCAGCACGGCGATTTCCTTTTCGGCCTCGACGTTGCCCGGCGCGGCGCCGCTGGCGGCCGGCCGCTGCTCCAGCGCTTCGACGCGGCCGCGCAACTCGGCGATGGCGGGATCGGGACCGGTTTGAGTTGAGGGGGCGGGTGTTCCTGTCGGCTGCTCGGCCGCCGTTGCCGAGACCGCGCGCAGGCGCTTTTCGAGATCGTCCAGCCGCGCCGTCAGCTCCTTGCGCGCCGCATCGACGGTGTCATTCGCGACGCGGGTGGCGTCGGCCCGCACCGCCTGCAGGTCGATGCCGGGCGTCGGCGCGGCGGGGACCGCGGCCTGGCCACGCCACATGTCGCGCATCTGTTGCGGCCAGAAAGGCAGCGAGATCAGCGCACCCGCCAGCACGATCACCGCCGCCAGCACGCCGACCACGAAGGCGCCGACCACGCCCAGGCCGCGCCGCACGATCACAGGCTGATTGGGGACGGGTTGAGCCGCGGCCGGCGGGGCCGCCGGTTCGTCGGGGGAGGTGTCGCTCATGGTCGCCTGTCCTTGTACAGGGGCTTCGGCCAGTCGGTCGATCTCGTCCAGCACGGCCTGCCGGCTGGGCCGCTTTGCCGCCACCACCGCCTTGAACGGCAGGCCTGCCGCCGGGGCGAGCGCGGCCGGGCTGATGGCGATGGCGGTCACGTCGCGAAGGCTGCCGGCGAGGCCCGCATCCTCGACCATGCTGGTGAATACCGACGCCGCGCGCGGCGAGAAGAAGGTGACGATGTCGAGCGCGCGCGCCTCCAGGGCGGCGCGTGCCGAGTCCGGCAGAGTGGTCTCCTCGCGCGCGTCATAGAGCACGAAGCGCTTCACCACGAAGCCGGCCGGCTGCAGCAGTGCGCCGAGATCGGCCGCGACCTCGCGGCCCGACACGTGCAGCAATGGGCCGTCGGCAGGCTTGAGCCGTTGGCGCACCAGCTCGGCCAGCGCCGCGGCATCGCCCGACGCCGAGGCGACGGCGTTGAAGCCCAGCCCCTCGGCCGTGCTCGCCGTGGTGTCGCCCACCGCCAGGATCGGCCGGCCGCGCTGCTCGCTCGCGTCGGCCAGCGCGCGCGCGCCGTTGGCGCTGGTCAGCAGCACCGCCTGGCAGGCCGCGAGCGCGGCCGAGAACTCCGCCGGCGGATGCAGGAATTCCAGCCGGAACAGGGGCGCGATCACCGGCGTGTGGCCGCGGTCGGCCAGCGCCGTCGCCAACGCGGTCGCCTCGCGTTCCGGCCGGATGATCAGCACGCGCATGGGCTCTCCGTATTTCATATTCCTCTCCCCCGCTAGGGGGAGAGGTTAGGAGCGGGGGGAATCGACGCGCATTGCCCCTCTCCCAGCCTCTCCCCCTAGCGGGGGAGAGGAGGCATGAGGAGGTCGATGTCGTCGCACTAAAGAAGAACGACGCCCTCGAGCGCCAGCAACTGCCGCTTGGTCGGCAGCCCCTTGCCGCCGGAGAAGCCGCCCTCCCTGCCGCCGCTGGCCATCACGCGATGGCAGGGCTGGATGATGGGAATAGGGTTGCGGCCGCAGGCCATGCCGATCGGTCGCGGGCCCGTGCCCAGGACCATTGCCAGACCGCCATAGGTTGCGGTCTCGCCGTAGGGAATGTCGCACATCGCCGCCCACACGCGCTTCTGGAAATCGGTGCCGTGGGCGGCAAGCGGCAGGTCGAAGCGCGTGAGCTTCCTGGCAAAATAGCGATCGAGCTGACGTGCCGCTTCCTTCAGGACTGGGCCGGTCGACTTGTCGCGCGTCCGTTCACTGGCGCTGGCCCAGCGCACGCGGGTCACGGCGTCGTGATCCGCCTCGATGGCCAACCGGCCGACGGGGCTGTCGACGTAACAAATCGTCATGAACCGAGCGTAGCGTTCGCCGTCGGCTTTTGCCAATGTAGGAGCTTGAATGCGTGGGGGAGAAAGAGAGCGTCGGTGACGTCGCGGATCACAAGACGCGCCTTGCTCGGCGGTGCTACGGCACTCGTGCCGGCGATGGCGCACGGCCAGCAACAATCGGCGCCACCGCGCCGCCAGCAGCCGCCTGCCGACAGCGGCCCGCCGATCGTGGTGTTCGTGCACGGTAATGGCGATTCGAGCGCGCTCTGGATCAACAACATCTGGCGCTTCGAGGCCAACGGCTACAAGCGCAACCAGCTCTTCGCCATCGACTTCGCCTATCCCAACGCACGGCGCGAGGACGCCAAGCCCGAGCTCTTCCGCTCGTCGGCCGAGGAACAGATGAAGGAACTGGCCACGTTCGTGGCGCAGGCGTTGAAGGCGACGGGCCGGCGCAAGGTGGCGCTGGTCGGCTCCTCGCGCGGCGGCAACGCCATTCGCTCCTACCTGAAGAACGGCGGCGGCGCCCAGTTCGTGAGTCACGCCGTGCTGTGCGGCACGCCCAACAAGGGCATCGTCAATTCCGACACGCTGCTGGTCGGCAGCGAGTTCAATGGCGCCAACACCTTCCTCAAGGAGCTGAATGCGGGTCCCGACGATCTCATTCCCGGCGTCGGGATGATGGCGATCCGCTCCGATACCAACGACAAGTACTCGCAGCCCGACGGGCGCTTCGTCGGCGCGCCGGGCAAGCCCACGGGCGTGGGTTACGACTCTTCGGAGCTGCGCGGCGCCAAGAACGTCATCCTCGACGGCCTCGACCATCGCGAGGTGGCGTTCCACAAGCTCGCCTTCGGCGCCATGTTCGAGTTCATCGCCGGCAAGCCGGCCGGCAACCTGTTCATCACGCAAGAGCCGTTGCTGGTGCTGAACGGCAAGGTGACCGGCGTCAGCGATGGCGGCGTCTACACCAACCTTGCGGTCGCCGACGCCGAGGTCGAGATCTTCGAGGTCGATGCCAAGACCGGCGAGCGCAAGACCACCACGCCGGCGCACCGCAAGGTGACCGGCGAGGACGGCGTGTGGGGGCCGTTCATCGGCCGCGCCGACGCCTATTACGAGTTCGTGCTGCGCATGGCGGCGCAACCCATCACCCATACCTATCGCTCGCCGTTCCTGCGTTCCAGTGACGTGATCCATCTCAGGCCTGCCGTGTTCGCCAAGGGCGACGAGCAGGCGGCGGCCGTGGTCACCATGAGCCGGCCGCGCGGATATTTCGGCGTCGGCCGCGACAAGTTCAGCCTCGACGGCAAGGTGCCGCCCGGCATCAACGACGGCGTGCCCGGCGCCTCGACCGGCAAGCTCGCCTTCGAGCCCGGCCCGCGCACCGTGCTGGCGGTGTTCAACAACGAGACCATCCCGGCCCGCACCTGGCCGGTAAAGGAAAACCACCTGGTGGTGGCCGAGTTTCTGAATTAATCGGCAGACGTGGGCTTGTCGCGCAGCCTGCGTGTCGAGAGATGGCGCCAGGCGGCCACCAGCTTGCGGCCGAGTGCGATGCCCGGGACCTCGACGAAGTTGTAAGAGAGCTGCGCGATCACGAGCGCCGCGGCGATGGTGAGTCCGCCGACCCCCAGCACCAGCGAGACCTCGTAGTCCTTCATCACCTCGGCCGGCAGGCTGTCATAGAGTGCGCGCACGGCGATCGTCATCAGCCAGAGATGCCAGAGGTAGAAGGAGTAGGAGAGCCGGCCGTTCCAGCGCAGCAGAGGGGTGTCGAGCGAGCGGAAACGGTCGCTGCCTTCGGAGCGCACGATCACGCTGACGATGGCGAAGGCGCCGAAGGCTTCGACCAGGATGATCGCGGGCGTGCGCTCGGCGGCGAAGATGTTGGGCATCATCATCATCAGATAAAGCGCGGCGGCAGACCGGCGGACGCCGCCGATCAGGCGCTGAGCGAGCTGCGCCAGGACCACGCCATGGCTTTCGACCATCATGCCGAGATAGAAGGCGAACAGGTAGCGTGACCACAGCTGCTCCCAGTTCAGAAGGGAGAGCACGATCAGGCCGCCCAGCATCAGGAAGTCGAGCCACGGGTTCGACTTGCGGGCAAACGCATGGAACAGCGGCAGCAGCGGCGCTGCGCAGACCTCGACATAGAGCGACCAGACGACGAGGTTCATCGACCAGGTCGCCATGACCAGGTTGGCGACGACGGAGTGCCATTTCATCGGCTTGAAGATGATGCCGTTCAGCCATCCGGCAGTGGCGGCATCCTTCTCGGGTGCACTGTCGGGAAAGGCCGAGAAGTCGATCGGCGGCTGGTCGACGAGGAACAGCCAGGCGAGGGCCAGGATACCGGCCATCGCGACGATATGGGCGGGGTAGAGGCGCAGCACGCGCCGGATGAGGAAGGAGACATAGTCGCGGCCTGCCCTCACGCTGCTGCTGTCGAGCGAACGGCCGATGACCACGCCGCTGATCACGAAGAAGATGATCACGGCGGTCTCGCCGTAGATCAGCCCGGAGACGATCTTCTCGCAGGCATTCTCCAGAGTCGGCTGATCGAGCAGCGTCTTGCCGGTTCCCTCATGGACCAGGAGGTAACCCATGGTGTGCCCCCCGGCCACCGCAAGCGCCGCGAGACCGCGGACGGATTCGATGCGCGGCAAAAAGCCAGCCCTTAGCGGTCGCGCGACGTCTGAAACCATGCGAGCCTGTTGGGAGTGAAGACAGAGCCGCACTCTTCGACATCGACGAATCGCAGTCGTGTGTCATCGGGGGGGCCGTCGCGGCGGGCGTGAAGGTTTCTCGCGGCTGCGGCAAAGGGAGCACGCGTGACGTCAAACGATCCGCCGAGCGAACAGCAAATCGCCCGCATCAACGCTGAGCACCTGATCACGACGCCGCTCAGGCCCGCCGATCTCCTGTTCGTGTTCGGCCAGCGGCGCGGTGCGCAACAGATCATCGACGCCGCGGTAGGCCTGTGGCACCGGCGGCTCTTCCGCCACGCCATCGTGAGCGGCGGTGCCACGCAAGGCGACCCGCGCACCGAATGCAGCGTCATCAAGGGCGGAATGGTCGAAGGCGGCGTGCCGGCCGGGCTGATCCTCGAGGAGCATCGCGCGAGCAACACCGGCGAGAACGTGATCTTTTCCCTGCCGGTGATCGACGCGGCCCTCGGCCGTCACACCATCAGGAGCGTGATCTGCCTCGGCAAGATCTGCACGGCGCGGCGCTATCCCATGACCCTGCAGCGCCATTGGCCCGAGGTCGCCAAGATGCTGGTGACGGTCAATCCCTACGACGCGCCGGTCGAGCGCTGGCACACCGACCCGGTCTTCCGCGAGCGCGTGCTCGCCGAATGGCACAAGATCGCGCCCTACCAGGCGCAGGGCTTCATCGCGGAGTGGCCGTAGTCCCATCGCGAGGGAGGGCGAGGCCCAGGCGCGCGAACGCTGCTTCGATGTCCGAGCCGTTGAACGGCTTCTCGAGGACCTGCATTGCGCCCAAGCTTGCCAGACGCTCGCGCGTGCTTCGATCAGCATGGCCGGTCGCGAGAACCACCGGCAGGTCCGGGCGCAGCAGCCGCATCTCCCTGATCAGCGCATCGCCCGGGCGGTCGGGCAGGCCGAGATCGACGATCGCGCCGGAAATCCGGTTGGCGCTCGCGCGCATCCTGTCTACGGCTTCCGCGGCGCTGCCGGCCTCCTCGACCTGGCAACCCAGCTCCTGCAGGGTCTGGACGAGGAACATGCGAATCAGCACTTCATCCTCGACGACGAGGATCCGGACCTCAGCGGCGTTGGACTGCGGCCGGTCCAGCACCTCGCGGATGCGCGCCGCAAGCGCCTCGAAGGCGAAGGGCTTGACCAGCAGGTCGATACCGCGATCGAGCTTGCCGTCGTGGATCAGTGCCCCGGCCGCGTAGGCCGTCGTGATCAGCACGGCGAGCGATGGCCGCAACAGGCGCGCCTGTTCGCTCAGCGTCTTGCCGTCGACGCCGCCGGGCAGGCCGAGGTCGGTGAATATCAGCCGGATGGCGGGTTCGCGCGCCACGATCTCGAGGGCCGAGGCGGCGTCGGCCGCCTCGAAGATCGTGTAGCCAAGTTCGCGCAGGCTGCCGGCGGTATAGGCGCGGACATCTTCATCGTCCTCGATCACGAGGATGGTCTCGCCATCCTTGCTGCGGGGCGGCACGGTGGTCCGTGTCGGACTGTCGGGCACGACGGTCTGCTCGGCACCGGCTCGGGGCAGATAGATCGTGACCGTCGTGCCGCTCCCGGGATGGCTGCGCACGGCGACACCGCCGCCGCTCTGCGTCGCAAAGCCGTAAACCTGGCTCAGTCCCAGGCCGGTGCCGCGTCCGCCCTTGGTCGTGAAGAACGGTTCGAAGACATGCCGCAGCACGTCGGCTGTCATTCCGAGGCCCGAATCGATGACGGAAATGGCGACATGGGGACCCGGCTCCAAGTCCAGCGACAGGGCCGTGTCGGAATCGAAGTCGAGGTTTTGCGTCTCGACCCGCAGCTCACCGCCCGACGGCATCGCATCGCGCGCGTTCACCGCGAGATTGAGGATCGCCGCTTCGAGTTCGGTGGGATCGATGTCGACCAGCCAAAGCTCGGGCGACGGCAGGGTGAGCACGCGAATGCCCTCACCCAGCGTGCGTTGAAGCAGGTCGGTCATTCCCGACATCAGGCCGTTGACGTCGATGATACGGGGCTCGAGCGGTTTGCGGCGGGCGAACGCCAGCAGCCGGTGGGTCAGCCCGGCGGCGCGTCGCGCGCCGCGTGCAGCATTCTCGAGGGCACTCGAGACGGCCGGTTGATCGACGAGCAACTTGCGCTGCGCGCTCTCGAGGTTGCCCAGCACGACAGTCAGGAGGTTATTGAAGTCGTGGGCGATGCCGGCGGTGAGGCGGCCGACGGCCTCCATCTTTGCGGCATGGCTCAGCCGCTCCTCGATGGCCTTTCGCGCCGAGATGTCGCGCAGGCTTGCCAGCCTGGCCGGCCGATGACCCCATACCGTCTCCACCACGCGGACCTCGGCTTCCAGTTGGCGGCCGCCCGGCTGGTGGATGGCGATCTCCGCCGTCTCGCCGGCGGTGACCGGCACTCCGATCGGCGTGCCGACCAGCGAGCGGTGCGGCCGGCCGAAGATGTCCGCTGCCGCGGGATTGGCGAACAACACGACGCCTTCCTCGTCGACGACCAGGATGCCATCGGCGTTCTTTTCGACCAGGAAGCGGATCTCTGTCTGGTCGAGGCTGTTGCCGGCACTGCCGCCCGCCATGGTCATCGTGACTCTCGTCAGGTGTAGTCGGTGCCGCCGCCGGCAAACACGTTAGGCGCATCCTTGAACGACGCGCCGAGGTGCATGCCGTTGCCGTCGATCGAGAACCGTCGGATCTCCTTGGCATGCTCGCTGCCGCGCATCTTCAGGACGATCAGTCCGCGATGCATGGTGTCCTGCTCCTGGATGTAGCGCAGCAGGATGATGGAGTCGGTGAGCGTCGAGATATGCTGCTCGCTGGCACTTTCACCGCCGATCAGCGATTTGCTGGTCGCGGTACAGAGGCCGGCGATCTCTCGCTTCTTGATGAACGACGTCAGGCTGATCAGGAACTCGCGGAAGCCCGTGTCGGGCGCTATGCGTTCGAGCGCCGAAAGACTGTCGACGGCGATCCGGTTGGGTTGGAACTCGTCGACCAGATTCTGGATCATGAGCAGATGGTCGGGCAGGCTTTGTGCCTCGGGATAGAGGCAGATGACCTTGAGCTTGCCCTCCGCCTCCATCGTCGCGAAGTCGACGCCCCAGCCGCTGGCGTTGCGGAAGAGCTGGCCTTTGCTCTCCTCATAGCCGAACAGGATGGCCTTCTCGCCCGCTGCCACGCCGCCGGCCAGGAAGTTGGTCACCAGCAGCGTCTTGCCGGTGCCGGTGGCGCCGCTCACCAGGGTGACGCTGTCGCGGAAGAAGCCGCCGCCACACATCTCGTCGATCGCCGGATTGCCGCTGGTGACGCGCACCATGCTGGACTGCTGCTCAAGCCTGAGCGAGGACAGCGGCACTGCGACGACGCCCTGGCTCGCCAGCAGGGTGAACGGCGCCTCGCCCTCGGCGTGATGGCTGCCGCGCATCTTCAGCACCTCGATGGTCCGCCGCCGCTTCTCGCGATGCAGCACGTTGCGCAGGATGACGACGTTGTCGGCGACGAACTCCTCCAGCCTGTGCCGGGTGATCTCGCCATATTCGTTGTTGCGCTCGGCGGTCATCAGCACGGTGAGGCCCGACTGCTTGAGGGCGTTGCTGATATGGAACAGTTCGCGACGCAGGATCTTTGGGTCGGCGATGAAGTGATCGAAAAGCTGCGTGAGCGAATCGAGGACGACGCGCCTTGCCTTGATGGTCCTGACCGAGTGCTGGATGCGCGCCAGCAGGCCGGCGAGGTCGAAGTCGCCGATCACCAGCTCGTCGTTGGCTGGCGGGCTGGCATCGACGAAGGCGAGCCGGCCATCGCGGCGCCAGCCGGCCAGGTCCCAGCCGAAGCCACGCATGTTGGCCTCGATGTCGCGCGGCGGTTCCTCGAAGGTCACCAGCACGCCGTTCTCGCCGTACATCGTGATGCCATGCGCCAGGAATTGCGTGGCAAACACCGTCTTGCCGCTGCCCGGCGTGCCGCCGACCACGGTGGTGCGGGCCCGCGGCAGCCCGCCCATCACAAGCTCGTCGAAGGCGTTGACGCCGGTCTTGACCCTTTCGAGGATGTCGGCGCTTTCGATGTCCTGTGGGCTCATGCTTCACCGTCGGAGTTGAGGCCGAGAAATTCGAGCACGCGTCTGGTATCGCTGAGATCGCCGACGATCCGTCGCGGGCGGACCGAATTCTCGTACGACAGCGTCGGCGTGGCGAGGACGCCGGCCTGCTCGGCGAGGTCGGGTCGCACCAGCACGTCGATGATCTCCACCGTCGGCGCCGCGGCGAGGTGCTTGCGCAAATGCATGACGTTCTGCTCGGCGCGGCGCGAGCTCGGAGAGTTGCCGGCGATGTAGAGGCGGAGCACGCGGCATCGAACGCTGCGGCGCCGGCACCCGCAAGAGAGAGAAAACTACTAGCCGACTAGTAGCGCGTCACAGTGATCATGACTGTTTGGTCGAAGCGAATGACAGCCTTGCCGGCATCGATGGTCGTTCCCGATCGATTTTTTGGCGCTCTGCGGTCCGCCAAAAAAGAACCGTAATAGATTCGCTCAAAGGCTCCCGACGGCACGAAAAAGCCCATGAAACCGAAAGCGGCCGAGACCATAGTTATTGACAGCCTTTGATACTTGGGTTATATAAATCTCGCCGCTGCGCCTTCGGGCGGCGTCGCTCTATGCATCGTTCATCCGACTATCATGGCGTGCGGCAGAGACCGCGCGGGCCCATCCGGCTGCCCCGGTCGGATGGGCGCGCCCGGACCCTGAGGAAGGGGGCCAGCCGCCGTCCCGTCCTGAAAACCAGTAGCGATAATAGCGGGAACAGCGGGAATTCGACGATGGCTCAATCAATGGGGGGGCGGTCTCTCAAGACCCACAAGACCGTCGGGCGGGGAAGACGGGAATGCCGGATCCCTGCACCGCTGCCGGCGGTGCAGGCACCGCCGCTTGCGGCGTTTGCCGGGCGGAGTCGCCCCCGATCCGGTCTGCCGTTCAGCCGGTCGAAACCGCTGTGCAGAGCCGCTAGTAGGGAGGCGTGCCGCCGCTGTCGTGCCCGTTGCCGCCGCGGCCGTTGCTGCCATGCCCATTGCCCCGGTGGCCATTGCCCCGGTGGCCGCTGCCACGGAGTCGTCCCATCGGTTGGAGATCGTCGCGGCAGGTGATACCGCGCTCGCGCGCCCAGATGACCGCGGCGGTCCGGCGGTTGACGCCGATCTTGCGGTACAGCGCGGCTATGTGATTGCGCACCGTATTTTCCGACAGGCTGAGCAGCCTGGCCATCTGCACGTCGCTGTGCCCCTCACAGATCAGGCCCAGCACCTCGCGCTCCCGCGCGCTCAAGGAGTCGAGCTGCACCGTGCCACTGTGCGTGTTGTCCCTGGGCTTTGCCTGACCGACCGCCTTCAGCTTCTCGACGATCGTGCGCGTGAACCATGACGTGCTGTCTGCCACGGCGCCTTCGATCGCGGCGATCAGATCCGCGCCCGGACGCGCCTCCGCTGCCTGGATCACGCCTACGGCGAGGCGCTCGCCATCGACGGTCAGCTCGACTGGCGAGAGGAAGCAATCGATAGCCTCGTGATCCGTCTTGGTCAGCGGCAGGTCGAGATGCTGCAGCTCTCCGTTCACCCGCCGCCGTGTCGTCTCGTCCATCCAGACGATCGCGCCTGTCTCGTCGACCAGGACCAGGCCGTTCCGGAACGCCGCAGCGATGCGTTCCAGGCGCCTCTTGTCGCGTGCTTGCTCGTCGACTGGCTGGTCCATGACCGCTCTAACGGGCCGAGGGAGTGCTTGGTTCCTCGCTACCAGAGACTTGGTGACGGAGTACTACCCAGACCGCCCCGAAAATGCCGGCTTGTCGAATAGCAAGATCACCACATGAACCTGAGCCCGATCGTACCCGCCAGGCTCTGGCCGCGGCCCGACAGTTCGACATTGCCGTTGGCGAACAGCGAGGTCTGGCTGCCGAGCATGTACTTCACGCCCAAGTCGATGCGCGCGGCATCGCTGGCGGCGCGCGCGCCGTCGACGGTGAAGCTGGTGCCGGGCAGCACCTGGAAGCCCGCCGTCACGTTGCGGTCGGTCAGGAACTCGTGCACCCACGACGCACGCACCCAGGCATTGAGCGGCCGGCCGCTGATCTGGGTCTGGGCATCGACCTGCGCCCCCAGGAACGAGGGCAGCGAGGTCGTGGCCTGCGGCTGGTAGGTGAGGCCGAACACGCCGGTGCCGCCGCTCTGCGCCGAGCTGGTCTCGGTCATGCCGGGGGTCCAGAGCTGGGCCGGTTGCAGGGCGACGAACGGCGTGACTGCGACCTGGCCGCCGGTCACCTCGCTGATATTGAACGGCCGCCCGAACTCGACGCGGCCGGCGAGCTGGCTGGAGACGCCTGACGACCTTTCGGTTTCGGTCGTGCCGATGCCGGTGACGACGCGCGTGGCATTGCCGTCGAAGCGGCTGTAGGCGATCGCGGCGTTGAGATAGAAGCCCGACCAGTCGTACGCGCCGTAGAGGCCGACATGGGTGCCGGTCGCCCGCCCCGTCGCGTTGCTGGTCGGCATCCAGTAGTTGGAATCGCTGAGGCCGACAGCGAGGCCGACCAGCGCGTTGGGTGCGAAGCGATAGTCGGCGCCGAACGCACCACCGGCGACGCTGGCCTGCGAAGCCGGCGCCCCGGTCACCGAATCGGCGTTGAGCCACTGCGTGCCGGCGAAGCCGTTGGCCCACACGGCCCAGTTGGCCCCCATGCTGGTTTGGGGCTCACAGGCGTTCGCGTCGGCCTTGGCGGTGCAGGGCGCTTCCGCCAGCTCCTCGGCGCGCCGCGTGGCGGACCGGCCGGACATCAGGTTGGTGAACTGCGCGCCGGCGGCGAAGGCCGAGGTCTGGCTGAGGCTGGCGCTGTCGCCCGAGAGCTGGGATAGCGCCGACGGGATCTGGCTCGACGGCAGATTGAACAGCGCCGGCATGGCGCCGAGCCCTCCGCCGGCGTTGAAGGTGCTGTCGAGCGCGCGGCCGACCGAGATCTGGTCGCCGCCCAGGCCCGAGGTGTTGGCGAAGCCCGACGTGAGATTGAGGGTCACGTTCGTGCCGTAGCTCAGGCTGGCGCTGAGGAAGCCGGGCAGGTTCTGCGTCGCAAGCGTGCTGAACGTGCCGGTATAGCCGCCGGTGGCCGAGACCAGGGTGTAGCTGTTGCCCAGCGCGCCCGGCTGGAAGCTCGCCAGCGCCGTGCCGTTCAGGCGCGCCGCGCCGTTGACCTGCAGGCTGTCAGACGTCGTCGGGCCGACGCGCAGCGCCAGGGTGCCGGTCGAGGTCTGGGCGAACACGCCGCTGGTCGTGTGGGTGACTCCCGAGCCCGCCGCGCTGATGCCCATCCAGCCGCTGTTCTGGAAGCGCGTGTACTGTCCGCCTCCGACCACGACCTGGCCGTCGATGACGCCGGCGTTGACGATGGTCGGTGAGACCGCCGTGGGCCCGGTCCCCAGCGCAATCGCGCCGCTGGTCGCGCTCACGAGGCCGGTGTTGATGAACGAGCCCAGGTTGCCGTTGATCTGCACCGCCGTGGATCCGGCGCCGCTTGCGATGACGGTGCCGCGGTTCTGGATCACGCCGAAGGTGCCCGAGGCGATGCCCGTGCTGTTGGGCGCGCTCGCCACGATGGTGCCGGTGTTGAGCACATCGTCGCCGTTGGTCGCCGAAATGACCGTGGCGCCATTGGTGTTGGCGACCAGCGTGCCGGCGTTGGTCACCGGATTGTAGAAGCCGGCTATGGTGGCGATGTAGGCTTTGACGGTGCTGCCGAACGTGACGATGCCGATCACCTTGTCGGCGTAGACGGAGTTGCCCGTGGGGTTTGTCCCTCCGGGCACGGTGACCTCGGTCCAGGTGGCGACGCCTGCCGCATCGACGTGCACCGCCCAGGTATGCAAGCCACCGCCCACGTCGATCGAATTCGCTACCAGGTTGAACTCGCCGGCGCGGCCGCCGGCGGTGATGCCCTCGAAGTGCGTGGCGATGGTCGCACCGGGCGCGTCGTACTGCGTGAACACGCCGGTGGTCTGGTTGAGGAGGTAGGCGTGGCCCAGGCCGCCGGGACCAGGATCGGTGTAGCCGCCGGCGATGGTGTTGCCCCAGATGCCGTAGGCCGACGTGCTGGCCGCGCCCGGCTTGGTGTAGGTCGTGAAGGTGCTGGTCGCCGCGTTGTAGATGAAGGCGCTGCCGGCCGGCGTGGTGGTGTTGAAGTTGCCGACGACCTGGTTGCCGAACTGGCTGTGGGCGATGGTGTTGGCGGCGCCGGGCACGTTCACCGTGGTGTATTGCTGTCCCGGCGCGGCGGCGCTGTCGAAGATGAAGCTGCTGTCGGGCTGGCCGGTGGCCGGGATGAAGGTGCCGGTGACTTTCAGGATGCCGCCCAGGTCACCGAAGGTCGGGCCGTAAGGCTGGCTGCTGATCGCGCCGGGATAGTTCGAGCCGTTGGCCGTCGCTTGCGGCAGCGGCGAGAAGGTGCCCGTCGACAGGCGATAGAGCAGCCCGCCGGTGCCGCCCGTGAAATTGTAGCTGGCGGTCATGTTGTCGCCGCGGATGCCGGTGGCGCCGGTAGTCTGGGCGTTCTGGTATTGGATCACTTGAGTGGTGATCTGCGCCTCTGCCGTCGTCGACACGGCGACAACCGGCGTGGCGCACACGGTGCCGAGCAGGGCGGCTTTGATTGTCTTCATCGTCTCCCCCGATGATGTCCAGGACTCTAGGAACGCTCGGGGTGAGGTCGCGCAGCAACGGCCGCTTCCACGCCGACGAACAACGTCGAGTGCGGCACGATGCTTTCCGTGTCCTGGATATTCGCGATGCCGGCCATCCAACCGACAGTAAACGCCGTCCCGTACACTGCGGCTCTCTCCCCGAGAGTCATCTTAGCATGGGTGCTGCCGCTTCAGATGGAGAAACGTGCGCAGGACTTGCGCTTTGTCGATCGTGCGCGTGCTTGGACACGTTGATGCCGGCGATTGGATGCAACTATCCCGAGTTGCTTGCAGTACGCGGATTTGAAATTGCAGTTCCGCGATCGACGTGTCGCTACCACACGAGCCGCAAGCCGATCGTGCCGCCGATGGTCTGGCCGCGGTTCGAGAGCTCGGCGCCGCCGTTGGCGTACAGGAAGGTCTGCTCGCCCACCGCGTACTTCACGCCCATGTCGAAGCGCGCGGCGTTGTAGGCGGCCTTGGCGCCGTCGATGGTGAAGGTGCCGCCGGGCAGGACGGTGAAGCCCGCTGTGACGCTGCGGTCGGTCAGGAACTCGTGCACCCAGGCGGCGCGCACCCACGCCGCGACCGGCCGCGACTTGATCTCCGTCGCTGCATCGAACTGTGCGCCGAGGAACAGCGGCAGCGATGTCGTGCTCTGCGGCTGGTAGGAGAGCGCGAACACGCCGGGCGCGCCCGACGCCGTCACGCTCGATTCGGTGTAGCCCGGCGTCCACAGCTGGACCGGCTGCAGGGCGGCGAAGGGCGTGACGCTGTAGCGGCTGGGTTCGTCGGGATTGAGCACGAACGGCCGGCCGATCTCGACGCGTCCGGCAAGCTGGTTGGCGATGGCGTTGGACTTGGCCGTTTCGGTCGTGCCGATGCCGGCGATGACGCGCGTGGCGTTGCCGTCGAAGCGGCTGTAGGCGGCCGTGGCGTTGAGATAGAAGCCCTCCCACTCCTGCACGCCGTAGAGGCCGACATGGAAGCCGGTGGCGCGGCCGTTGGCACCGGTGGCTCCCACCCAGTAGCTCGAATCGCTGAGGCCCACGGCGATGCCCAGCAGCGTGCCGGGGCCGACGCGATAGTCGCCGCCGACCGCGCCGCCCAGGATGCCCGACTGCGCGGCGGGCGCCGCCGTGCCGGCATCGGCATTGAGCCACTGCTGGCCGCCGAAGCCGTTGCCCCAGGCGCTCCAGTTGGGAGCCGGATCGCAGGCCTGCGCCTCGCTCTTGCGGCAGCCGGCAGCGAGCTCCGCCGATTGCTGTGGGCCGCTCTGCTGGCGCGTCGCCGCCCGGTTCGACAGCAGCGAGGCGAACTGGCCGCCGGCCATCACCGACGAGGAGATGCCGACGCTGGCGTTGCTGCCCGACAGCACGGTCAGCGCCTGGCCGATCTGGCCGGCCGACAATCCATAGAGTCCCGACACCGCATTCAACCCGGCGCCCGAGTTGAAAGCATTGTCGAGCACGTTGGCGACGGCCGACTGGTTGCCGGTGATGCCGGGAAGCTGCGCCATGTTCGACTGCAGGCTGAGCGTCACGCTGTTGGCGCTGTAGCCCAGGTTGGCCGACAGGAAGGCCGGCAGGTTCTGTGTCGCGAGCGCGCCGAAGGTGCCGGCCAATCCGCCCGTCGCCGTCAGCAGCGTGTAGCTGCTGCGGCTAAAAGTGCCGGGCTGGAACACCGCCTGGGCGGTGCCGGCGAGCCGCGCCACGCCGTTGACCTGCAGCGAATCGGAAACGCCGTTGGGCGCGACGCGGAACGACAATGTGCCGGCCGAGGTCTGGACGAAGGTGCCGCTGATCTGATGGGTGACGCCGGCGCCGGCAGCCGTAATGCCCATCCAGCCGCTGTTCTCGAAGCGCACGAACGGTCCGGCATTGACCACGACCTGGCCGTTGATGACGCCGGTGTTGAACACCAGGCTGCCGGATGCCGTCGAATCCGTCTGGATCGCGAAGGTGCCGGGCGCGGCGTTGATCGTGCCGTAGTTCAGGAGCGAGCTGAAGCTGCCGCTCATCAGCACGGCCGTGCTGCCGGCGCCGCTGACAGCGACCGTGCCGCTATTGGTGACCACGCCGTAGGTGTTGATGTTGACGCCGACGCTGCCCACGCCGGTCGTCGTCACCGTGCCGTTATTGACGATGTCGTCGCCCTGGATGCCCTGCAGCGCGACCGTGCCCGCCGTGCTGGTCGACAGCGTGCCGTTGTTGGTGATCGGATTGTAGATGCCGGGAATGGTGGTGGTGAAAGCGCGGGTCACGCCGTTCTGGACGTACACTCCGATCGCGGTGTTGCCGTAGATCGAATTGGCCGAGGTCGTGCTGGCGCCCGGCACGGCGAGCGGGATCCAGGTCGCCACCCCGTTCTCGTCGATATGGACGACCCAGGCACTGACAACGCCGTTGCCGTCGACCGAATCGGCCACCAGGTTGTAGGTATTGGCGTGGCCGCCGCCGGTGATGCCCTCGAAATGCGTGACCACGGTGCCGGCGCCGGGCGCGTCATAGTCGGTGTAGACGCCGGTGTCCTGGTTGAGGATGTAGGCCCGCGACAGGCCTGGCCCGAGGCTCGAGCCGCCGGCGATGCGGTTGCCGTAGACACCGTAGGCGGTGGTGCTGGTGTAGGGGCCCGGTCGGTTGATGGTCGTCATCGATCCGGTGCCGATGTTGTAGAGGAAGGCGTTGCCGACGGCGGCGTTGCCGGTGTCCCAGTTGCCGACGAGCTGGTTGCCGAAGTTCGAATGGCCGATCGTGTTGAAGGCGCCAGGGCCGCCGATCAGGGTCGTGAGCTGCTGGCCGGGCGCGTTGGCGCCGTCGAAAAGATAGCCGAGATCGCCGCTGCCATTGGCCGATGTCTTGTAGCTGCCCGTGACGCGCAGGATGCCGCTGGCCGAGCCGAAGCTTGGCCCGTAGGGCGTGTTGGTGGTGGCGCCGGTCAGATTGACGCCTGAGGAAGTCGCGGTGGGATATGGCACCGGGGTTGTCGAGGGCAGGGTGTAGAGCTGCCCGCCGGTGTCGCCGCCGCTACCAAGCGTGTAATCGCCGGTCATGTTGTTGCCGCGGATGCCCGTGACCGTGGTCACCGTGCTGCCGGCGGCGCCGAAGGTGGTGTAGTTCAGAGCCTGCGCGAGCGCCGCCGTCGACACCGAACACAAAAGCGGTGCGGCCAGCCAGGCCGCTGCGCGAATCCCGCCGATGCCGATGACCATTTACGCTGCTCCCCCGCCCGTACCCGTTCGGGCTTCTTCTTCGCTTGTCACAGTAACGGAAGACGGTACGGCAAGTGCTGGGGAATTTCGCCTCACCACACGATGCGCAGGCCGATCGTCCCGGCAAGACTCTGCCCGCGGTTGGACAGCTCGACATTGCCGTTGGCGAACAGCGAGGTCTGGCTGCCGACGGCATAGGTGGCGCCGAAGTCGAAACGCGCCGCGTCGCTGGCCGCGCGTGCGCCGTCGACGGTGAAGGTGCTGCCCGGCAGCACCTGGAAGCCCGCCGTGACGCTGCGGTCGGCCAGGAACTCGTGCACCCAGGAGGTGCGCAGCCATCCCGTCAGCGGCCGCGAATTGATCTCGGTCCTGGCGTCGAGCTGCACGCCCAGGAACATCGGCAGCGACGTCGTGGCCTGCTGCTGGTAGCTGAGGGCGAACACGCCCGGCGCGCCGGTCGCGGTCACGCTCGATTCGGTGACGCCCGGCGTCCACAGCGCGGCAGGCTGCAGGGCGATGAACGGCGTGAGCCCGAGCGCGCCGCCCGTGATCTCGGCCACCTCGAAGGGCCGGCCGACTTCGATGCGGCCGCCGAGCTGGCTGGACGTCGTCGACGACTTCGCCGTTTCCGTCGTGCCGATGCCGTTGATCGGCCGGATGGCGCTGCCGTCGAAGCGGCTGTAGGCCAGCGCGGCGTTGACGTAGAAGCCCTGCCAGTCGTGCTGGCCGTAGAGCCCGAAATGCACGCCGGTGGCGCGGCCGTTGGCGCCGGTTGCGCCGACCCAGTAATTGGAACCGCTGAGGCCGACCGCGATGCCGAGCAGCGTCTGCGGCCCGACGCGATAGTCGCCGCCGAACGCGCCGCCGCCGATCGTCTGCTGCGCGGCGTTGGCCCCCGTCACCGGATCGGCGTTGAGCCATTGCGCCCCACCGAACGCCGTGCCCCAGGCGCTCCAGTTGCGCGGCCCGTTGCGCGGTTCGTCGGCTGCATCGCAGGCCGCGGCACCCGGTGCGCTGCAGTCCGCCAGCCATGCGGTCTGCTCCTCGGCGCGCCGCGTGGTCGGGCGATTGGCCAGCAGCGCCGCGAACTGCCCGCCGGCGGTGATGGCCATCGACTGGCCGACGCTGGCATTGTCGCCCGACAGCAGCTCGAGCGCGGCCGGTAGCTGGCCCGACGAGAGCCCGAACAGGGCGGGCATGGCGCCGAGGCCGGGGCCGGCGTTGAACGCGCTGTCGAGGGCGCGCGCGACGGCGACCTGGTTGCCGGCCAGGCCCGGCGTCGCGGTCATGGCCGATTGCAGGTTGAGCGTCACGTCCGTCGCGCTGTAGCCCAGGCTCGGATTCAGGAAGCCCGGCAGGCCGACCGAGGTCAGGTCCTGGAAGCTGCCGTCGAGGCCGCCTGCGGCCGACAGGATGGTGTAGCTGCGCGTCAGGGTCCCCGGCGCGAACAGCGCCTGGGTGGTGCCGGCGAGCGTGGCGCTGCCGGTGACGGTGGTGCGGTCGGCCGCCGCCCCCGCCACCTCAACCTGGTAGATGCTGCCGGAAACGAAGGTGAGGTTGCCGTTGACCGTCAGCGTGCCGATCGAGTTGCCGGGCGCCAGCGTGCCCGCGACCAGGCTCGTCGGCACGAAGCCGACGCCGCCCAGGATGCCGCCCGGCCCGACCATGACATCGCTCGACTGCGTGATGTCGCCATTCACGTTGAGCCGTCCACCTATCACGCTGGTCTGCCCGCTGTAGGTCGCCGTGCCGTCGATGGTGAGCGTGCCGTAGCCGTACTTCACCAGGTTGCGGCTGGCGTAGTTGCCGTTGGTCAGGATCGACGCCGGGGGCGCCGAATCGTTGTCGGCCAGGCCGAAGCGCAGCTCGAGGGCGCTGGGGAAGAACGCCGTCACGTCGTACAGCAGCCAGGCGCCGCGGCCGAACAGGCTCACTGCCAGGACGTCGGCGAACTTGTTGTAGCTCATCTGGTTGACGATGGTGTTGGGCAGGCCGAAGCCGAAGGCTCGCCAGTTGCTGAGCGCGCCGTTGCCGTCGCTGTCGGCGGTGGCGATCGGGCTCTGGGCATTGGCGACGTCGTTGAGCCCGCCGACCATCAGCGCCTGCACGCCGTTGGCGGAGATGAACTCGACGCTGGTCGGCCGGATGATGTTGAGCGGGGCGAGGTTGGGCGTGAGGTCGGTGAAGCTGGTCCCGGCATCCACCGTGCCCCACACCCGCGCGGTGTCGGCGGCGAAGAAACGCTGGTAGGCGCGGGCGTCGAACACCACCGAGGTCGGCATCGCGCCGGCGTATGGCGCGAGCTGCGTCAGCGAGCCCGCCGCGCCCGTGGTGCTGAGGAAGAGCCTGCCGGGCTGGCCGTCAAAGGCCGGTCCCGACCCCGCCAGCACGGCGTCGATGTTGTCGTCGGTGCCGTAGGCCAGGGCCGAGATCGGCCCGACCATGCTGCCCGCCGTGCCGAGGTTGGTGAGCGTCAGCACTTCGGCCGAGGCGTTCTGGTCGACCGTCGTGTAGACGTAGTTGGTGCCGATCGCGATCCGCTGCGGGTCGGACCGGTTCAGCACGATGCGGCTCGAGAACGGCAGCGACTTCACCGGCACCCGCCGCGGTATCGTCGAGAAGTCGTCGTCGACGATGCCGATCAGGTCGCTCATGCCCTCCCGCGTGCCGAAGGTGTACGACGACTGGACCCGGCCGTTGGCGTCGACGATGAAGCGCGTGAGCGGCGCCAGGTTCTGCGACGTGAGGTAGATTGCGCTGAGGCCCTGGCCGCGCAGCGTCGTGTCGTTGACCACCGCGTTGACGCCGTCGCCGCCACCCCCGGCGGCGTTGTAGGTCGAGCTGCCGGGCGCGCTCTGGTAGGCCGAGCCGGTGTCCTGCGCCGACATCACCAGGCGCCGGCTGATCGAATCGAAGGCCACCGCATAGGGCTCGCGCAACGACAGCGACGGGTTGTTGAGCCCGCGCCAGGCGCCCATGCCGGCGGGGTTGGTGCGGAAGTACAGGCCGCCGTCGCCGCCCTGGATCAGCCGGCCCAGCGCGTCGAAGGCGAGCGTGCGCGCGTCGGCATGCGTCGTCGAGCCGTCGATCGTGCCGCTGTCGGTCAGCGTCTCGGCAACCGACGTGCCGTCGGGCCGCCGGACGATGCGGTAGGCCGTCACGGTGAACGGCGCGTCGGCGATGCGATCGCCGGCGACGTAGACGATGTCGGGGTTCGCGGGATCGATGGTGATGGCGAAGTCGGTCGAGGCCTGGCCGCCGGGGTTGATCCGCGGCACGGCCAGCGGCGCCCAGCTCGCGCCGCCATCGCGTGAATGTTGGATCTCGACCAGCCTGCCGCTGGTAGGGCCGCCGCTCGAGCTGTCGTAGACGCCGACGGCGATCGATCCGTTGGGGCCGGTCGCCACGCGGGCGATGCGGTTGGCGCCAAGCGACAGGACCGGCGTCCAGTCGGCGCCGCCGTTGCTGCTCTTGTAGACTCCGTTGGCGCTGACCGCCGCGTAGAAGACGTTGCGGTTGGCGCCGTCGCCCGCCAGCGAGGAGACCGGGCCGCTCGCCAGGCCGTGCGTGCCGCTCACCAGGCCGAACGAGCCGCCGCCGTCGATGCTGCGATAGAGTCCGCCCGCCGCCGCCGGGTCATGCGGCTCGGCGGCGGCCGCCAGCAAAGTGCTGCCGCGCGCCGCCACGCCGACGATGCTCTTGTTGGCGAGCGCAGCACCGCCCAGCTCGCGCCACGAATCGCCGCCGTTGGTGCTGTAGAGCAGCCCGATACGCTCGCCGCCGCGACCCGTCACGTTGTTGTTGCCGATCAGGCCGTTGGAGGTGATGCCCGTGCCGGCGACCAGCGTGTTGCGGCTGGCGTCGGTCGGATCGAAGGCGAGACTCGCGATCGACAGCGAGCGCTGCTTGTCGGTGAGCGGCGTCCAGCTCTCGCCGCCGTTGCGCGTCACCCAGATGCCGCCATTGGTGCCGCCGACGTACATCGTGCTGGCATCGGTGGGATGCGGCAGCACGGCCTGGATGGCCGCGCCGACCGTTCCATTGGGCGGCTGGTCGTTGCTCTGGATCGTGGCGGCGGGGCCGATGCTGAGGCCCGGGCCCTGGTTGACGAAGGTCTGCGCTGTCGCCGGTGTCGCGGCGGCCACGACGGTCGCGGCCAGCCAGAGGACGGCCGGGCGCAAGGCTGCGAAGACAGGATTGGTCCGGGCTCGGGCCATGGTTACGCAACTCAGACGGCAACTTCCGGTTCCGACACTGGCACACTTCCGGCGATCGCGCTCGATCATGCGACCCGGCTTTTCGCCGGGCGGTCAGCGCGCGTAGCGATATTTGAAATCGCAGTGGCTGGCGCCCTGCATGATGGTCTGCGTGCGCTCGAGCTTGAGCTTGGGATCGTAGCCTTCGCAGAACGCGCCGTCGCGGTTGCACGACAGCAGGTGGCCGATCTCGCCCAGCCCCATCGCCTTGTAGGTCTCGGCGTAGCGGCAGCGCACGACGTTGAAGGTGAAGCTGGTGTCGCTCTGCTCCTTGACCTCGATCTCGAGCGCGCCGCCCTTGGTCCACAGCGGCATCACGTCCTGGAACGCCTTCAGCGAAGTGCCGCCCGGCGCCGCCGCCGCGAACGCCCGCGCCTGCTCGATGGCCGAGCGGCGCACCGACTCCGCGATCGTCTTCTTCGCGACCTGCTCGCCGTGGCTCTCCTTCAGGGTGAGATAGACCTCCTTCAGGATCTCGGCCTCGATCTTGCGCTTCTCCAGCATGGAGAGGCCTTCGGGGTGGGCGGCCGCCTGGTTGGAGGGGGTGGGGCTCTGGCTCATGGCTGGCTCCTGCGATGATTCCCGAGCCTACACCTTGACATCGCGACCCTGCGATGAAATATGCGCGCACGATGACTTCGTTCGCCCCCTTCCGGTCGCGACGCCGCCGCTCCTCCGAGCGGTGTGAAGACGCGCGCGCGTAACAACCGCGCCGTATCGTGAAGCCGCTGGAGAGATCAGGCGGCTTCCATCCCTTCCTTCTTCTCCAGTCGGCCCTCCCAAAGGCCTAAAATTTCGCGAGAGAGAAGACCATGACCAGCAACAAGACCAAGATCTTCATCGACGGCCAGCACGGCACCACCGGCCTGCAGATCCTCGATCGGCTGAAGGACCGGCCGGACATCGAGCTGCTCGAGCTGCCGATGGCCGATCGCAAGGATCTCGGCAAGCGCGCTGAGATCGCCAGGGCGGCTGACATCGCCGTGCTCTGCCTGCCCGACGCCGCGGCCAAGGAGCTGGTGGCGGCCCTTGATAGCTCGAAGGGGGGTGACGCCGACACCGTCGTGATCGACGCCAGCACCGCCCATCGCGTGGCCGATGGCTGGACCTACGGCTTCCCCGAGTTGGCCAAGGACCATCGCCAGAAGCTGCTCGAGTCCAACCGCATCTCCAATCCGGGCTGCTATCCGACGGGCGCCATCGCCTTGCTGCGGCCGCTGGTCGACGCCGGCATCGTGCGCGCCGATTCGACTCCCGCCGTGTTCGGCGTCTCGGGCTACACCGGCGGCGGCAAGGAATTGATCGCCGTCCACGAGCAGCCCGGCGTCGAGCCGTTCGGCCTCTACGGGCTCGAGCTCACGCACAAGCACGTGCCGGAGATGAAGAAGTACTCCCATCTCCAGCACGCCCCGATGTTCGTGCCGTCGGTCGGCCACTACGCCCAGGGCATGCTGGTGATGGTGCCGCTGACTCGCGACATCGTGGCGAAGAAGGTGAGCGCCAAGGACGTGCACGGCGTGCTCGCCGACTACTACGCCGGCGAGACCTTCGTGCCGGTGCGGCCGCTTGCCGACCGCAAGTGGCTGGAGCGCGACCGCTTCCTGCGCGCCGACCGGCTGGTCGACACCAACACCATGGAGCTCGCCGTCTACGGCAACGAGGCCGAGGAGCAGATCCTGGCCGTGGCCTCGCTCGACAATCTCGGCAAGGGCGCCTCGGGCGCGGCGGTGCAGTGCATCAACCTCAAGACCGGCGTCGACGAGACGACGGGACTCGCGGTCGCGGCTTAGGCGGCTCTTCGGAGTACCCTGCCTCCCGCATGTGGCGGATCGCGAGCACGATCACCGTGTCGTCCAGGACGCGATATCGGGCGACGTAACCCGCTGCCCCGAATCTGATGAAGAACTGGCGGGTGTCCGGTCGGTCTGGATCGACCGGACCCAGGCGCGGAAAACGCGCAAGGGTGGCCAGCCCGTCGAGGATGGCGTTCGCGGCACGCGCTGCCGCGTCCGGATTTTTCGCCAGGAACCGGTGAAGCCGCTCGATGTTGGACGCAGCGTTCCGCGAATAGACTACTCGTGCCATTTCGGGAAGCGCTTGGGCCTGCGCGTGCCCAGCGACTTGGCCCAGGCGTCGATCTCGGCGTGCGTGACGTGCAGCCCGGTCTGCTCGTAGTCGGCCCAAGCCTTTTCGGCCTCATCCGCAAAGTCCTGCCGCAACTCCTCGCGCGTCAGGTATTCACGCACCGCTTCTCGCATCAGGTAGTGCGATGAGCGCTTGCGGGACATCGCCAAGGCAGCCAGGCGGGCCCGATCTTCGGGATCCAGCTTGACCGACACAGGAGACGCTGCGGTGGGACGCGGCTTGGTAGTCATTGGTAGGCAAAGGTAATACCTGCCTTTGGCGATGCAAGCGACCGTGCTCGACGGAGTCGCCTCGGCGAGTGCCCGGATGAAAAATGACACCTGCGTCATTTTTTCTTGACTCCCGGCTCGAGGCGCATGATCCTGCCCCATCGGTTGAGGGGCATCCACGATGCGCTATCTTCCCGACTTACGCTTTGGCACGGAAGCCTATCCAGAAATCGTCGCCCGACGCCTGCGAGCGACCAACCTCCTGGCGTGGATACTGGCGGCGGTCCTGGGCGTCTTTGCCGCCTGGCGTCTCGCCGATGGCAGCGCGCACTGGAAGTACGCCGCCCTCGTCGCGCTGGCCTATGTCTTCCTTCCGCTGCTGCACCGCCTCAATGACATGGCGGCGCCGCTGACCCTGGTGGCCATCGGCTACACGTGGACGTTCGCGATCACCATGGTGGTCGGCATCGACAGCGGAACCACCTATTTCCTTCTGGCCGCCGCGGCGCTCGGCATCGCCTTGCTGGGCGCGGAGCACCTCGCCTTCGCCATCCTGGTCGCCACTGCTGCGGCTGCAGCAATGATCGCCCTGCGTTTCGTGGCGCCGCGGGATCCCGGCGCGGACGCAGTGACCTTCTACGGCAACTTCATCATCAACGTGATCGGCAGCGCAGCCATGCTGTTCGCCGTCATGTACTACGCGCTGCGTCAACTCACCCAGGCCGAGCAACGGGCCAACCAGGAGCGTGAGCGCTCGCAACGTCTGCTCCTCAACATGCTGCCGCCGGCTGTCGCCGAACGCCTGATGCTCGATCCTGACGAGACGATTGCGGATGCCTTTCCCGAGGCGTCGGTCTTGTTTGCCGACATGGGCGGCTTCACCGCCCGATCGAGCGACACCACGCCGGAGGAGCTCGTGGGCTTCCTCAATCGCGTCTATACGAGCCTCGACAGCCTGGTCGAGCGGCATGGACTCGAGAAGATCAAGTCGGCAGGCGACGCCTACATCGTGGTCAGCGGCGTGCCCACGTCGACGGCAGACCATGCCGCCGCGATCGCTAACCTCGCCCTCGACATGCGCGAAACCCTGGCTGACCTGGTCGATGCCAGGGATCGCCACGTGCCGGTGCGCATCGGCATCGCGTCTGGCCCGGTGGTCGCTGGCGTCGTCGGCACGCGCAAGTTCTTCTACGATGTCTGGGGCGATGCCGTGAACACGGCTGCCCGCATGGAATCGTCCGGCGAAGCCGGCAAGATCCAGATTGCGCCCGAGACGCATCGATTGCTCGGTGCGCGCTTCGATCTCGAGGAGCGTGGCACGATCGAGGTGCGCGGCAAGGGGCCCATGCGGACCTGGTTCCTGAAAGGACGGATCTCGCCCCGGCTCCAGTCTGTCGCGGCATGATCTGCCGCTGACCGACGCCGCAACGTTACGCTGATGCGGCGAACCGCGTCTTCGCCAGCGGCGTGAGCAGGCGGCGCAGCCAGGCGACCTCGGGGTCGTGGGTGCGGACGCGGCTCCACAGCAGCACATGCGGCATCGGCGCGATGGTGAACGGCACGCGCCGGCTCTCGAGGCCATGCGGCCGGAGCGTGCCGGCCATGGCCGGGATGGGCAGGGTGGCCAGAAGGTCCGAGGCCGCCAGCACCGGCGCGACCGCGGAGAAGTTGGGCACCCAGCCGGCGATGGTGCGGTCGATGCCCGCTGCCGTGGCGGCGGTGTTGACCGGGCTCTCGAGCTGGTCGCCGACGCGCACCACGAGGTGCTGCCACTGGCTCCAGGCACGTCGGCCCCAGCGCCGCAACGCGGGATGGTCGCGCCGCGCGAAGCAGCGCCAGTGCAGCGCGCCGATATCCTCGGCCTCCAGGCCCGCCGACAGGCCGAGGCCAGCCGGCGCGATGGCGAGGTCGAGCTGGCCCTCGGCAAGCTCGAGCAGCATGGTCTCGCGCGGCCCCGTCCATTCGATCGACACGCCAGGCGCGCGGCGCCGCGCCATCGTCAGCAGGTCGATGAACATCGCCTGGGCGAAGTCGGGCGCGGCCAGGCGGAAGACGCGGCTCGACGTCGCCGGGTCGAAGTGGCGGCGCGGCGCCAGC
Organism: Rhodospirillales bacterium; assembly: GCA_016185145.1. Taxonomy (GTDB): domain Bacteria; phylum Pseudomonadota; class Alphaproteobacteria; order Reyranellales; family Reyranellaceae; genus Reyranella. The sequence goes on from JACPOB010000084.1 coordinate 54,827, forward strand.
ACGCGCTGCAGGCCGCCCAGCAACGGCCGCACCTGCTCCATCAGCTCGACGGCGAAGGCGGTCGGCTCCATGTGCCGGCCGCCCTTCAGCAGCAGCGGATCGCCGAGCTGCTCGCGCAGGCGGGCCAGCGAATGGCTGACCGCCGACTGGGTGCGGCCGAGCCGCGCCGCCGCGCGGCTGACGCCGCGCTCGGCCATCAGCACGTCCAGCACGACAAGCAGGTTGAGGTCGAAGCGGCGGAAATCGATCTGGCTCATGATCGATGCAGATTATGCATTGGATCGATGCCCGTCGGCAAAGCCAGCATGTCGCCATGCAGCGACGCACCCTGATCGGCGGCCTCGGCGCCGCCCTTTCCCTGCTCTCCCTCCCGCCGCTCGATGCCCGGGCCAATGAGGTGCCGCGGCCGCTTGGCGTGAACCTGGTGACCGCCACCCCCGCGCGTTGGGGCGGCCACGATTGCCTCGCCGTCGAGCTCACCGACGCCGAGCAGGCGCTGCGCCTCGGCACCCAGGGCGGCGGCAACCGGCCCAGCATGGCTCTCGTGGCGCCGGCTTTCACCGACGGCGTCCTCGAGGCGACGGTGGCGGGCGTGCTGACGGGTCGTGGCGCGCCCGACGACCGCGGCTTCGTCGGCCTGTCGTTCCATGTCGGCGACGGTTTTTCGAGTCACGAGACGGTCTACCTGCGTATGACCAACGGCCGGCAGAACGTGCCGCCGCCGCCGGCGCCGCGCATCGACCGCGCCATCCAATACGTCGCCGATCCGGGCTTCCATTTCTCCGATTCGCGCGCCGCCTTCCCGGGCCGCTACGAGAAGGGCGCGGACATTGCGCTCGGCCGCTGGCATCGACTGCGGCTCGAGATCGCGGGTTCGCATCTCGGCGCTCGCGTCGACGGCGTCGAGGTTCTCATCGTCGACGACCTGCGCTTCCCGGGCCGGCGCGGGCCGGTCGGCCTGTTCGTCGGCGACGGCTCGCGCGGCTATTTCCGCGACGTCGTTGTCACGGTATGACCTCATTCGAATGAGAACGAACATCTTCAGGCTCTGCACGGCGCTTCTGCTCGCCCTGTCGCTGGCCGTCCCGCTTGGCGCCCTGGCCGGCGACCGCATCTACTACGGCACGCGCGCCGGCATGCATGTCACCACCGTCGGCAAGTCGGGCATCGGCACGGCCAATGCCGTGATCCTCATCAAGCACACGCCCGAGGACGCCAAGGCGGTCTGCGTCGAATACTTGGTGGACGAGTCGCCAGACTGCGTGCGCCGGATGCTGGCCGAGCTGAAGATCGCCGACCGGGTGAGCGGCAACTGCACGACCAGGACCTGGACCGACATGTACGACGGCCGCTACGCCTTCATGGGCGAGGCCAAGAAGTCGGACGACATGATCGCCGACTACGCCATCAAGGACCTCCGGACCGGCGAGATCCTCGACGGCTCGCCGCCGTCGGGCTACGACGTGCAGCTCACGATCTTCCAGCAGCTTTGCCCGGGCGTGGCGAAGTAGCCTTCGCCTCACTCCCTTTGCCGATCTAGATCTTGCGGCTGTCGTAAGCCCACTGCAGCAGGGCCTGGCGCTGCCGCGGCCGGCACAACGGATCGCCCGGCTCGCAGTTCGCCCGCACCTGGGCGGCGTGGCGGCGGAAGGCCTTCCAGCGCCGGATCTGCCGTCTGTCCTCGTCCGGCAGACGGCGGCCGATGTAATAGCGGCAGTACCATTGGAACCAGCCGCGCGGGTCGTCGGGATGGATCCAGCCCTTGCGCCGCCATTCCGACAGCGGCTGGCTGGCATCGACGCCGAAATAGTTCAGCGAACAATCGCGCCGCGGCGGCGACAGCTTGGCGCGTCGGAACCAGCTCGCGGGAAACTCCTTGCGGCAATCCGTCATGTACTTGCCGCAGAACACGCCGAGCCGGAGCATTTCCGCCGGCGTGAGGTCGGGCGCGAAGCCCGCATCGAAGCCGCGCCCGATGGGTGCGGACAGGCGGTATCGATACCCTCTCTGCATGCGGTCGTTGACGACGACGGTCTTGCGCACGGAATGCTCCAGATTGGACGATCCTGCCAGGGTACGCGGTAACAGCGGCCTTCGTCGCCCCCTCACTCCGGCAGTCCCGCCAGCACCAGGTGGTCGCCAAATAACCGCCGCTGCTCGGCGTCCTTGAACGCATGCCCAGCGGCGAACTTGCGCGCGCTGAAGGTCGGGTTGACGCGCAGCAGCGCGCGGCCGACCTCGTGCGCCTCCTTCAGCTGGCCGCTGGCGGCGAGGCTCGCGGCGAGGAAGCGCAGGTTGCCGACGAAGCGCGGATTGAGCGCCATCGACTTGGCCCCCCAGTTCGCCGCCTCGAGCCAGTCGCCGCGGGCATAGGCCGCGAGTCCGGCCAGCCCGTAGGAGAAGAAGACATGCGCGTCGTAGGGCGAGAGCCGCAGCCCGATCTCGACGCGGCGTTTGGCCTCGCGCGTCTCGCCGATGTAGCAGAAGGTGGCGCTGCTGCGCAGCCAGGCGATGGCCGCACTGGGATTGGCCGCCAGCGCCCGGTCGAACAGCTCGATGGCATGGTCGTAGTCGTGGAACAGCCACGACCGGATATGGCCGCACAGCGACAGCGCCAGCGGATCGAAGCGGTCGTAGGCGAGCGCGAGCCGGCTCAAGCGCTCGGCCTCCAGGTGATCGGCGGTCGGATCGGGCGAGGTGCCCTCGTAGAAGCGCTCGCCGTGACAGGTCGCGGCCAGCGCATAGGCCGCGGCGTAGCTGGGATCGAGCCCCATGGCGCGCTCGAACAAGGGCAGCGCCTTCTCCCACGGATCGTCCTCGACGCGGTAGAGCAGGTCGAGACCGCGCAGCACGCTTTCGTAGGCGTCGAGGCTTTCGGGATGCTTCTTCAGGACGCGGCGCAGCTCGGACTCCTGCACCTGCGGCGCGATCGTCGTCACCACGCGCGCCGACAGCTCGTCCTGCAGCTGGAACAGATCCGCCGCCGCGCCGGCGAAGCGGTCGCTCCAGATCGCCGTGCCCGTCTCGCAGTCGCAGAGCTCGGCCGATAGCCGCACCCTGCCGCCGTCTCGCCGCACGCTCCCGGTCAGCATGTAGCGCACGGCGAGCTCGCGCCGTACGCGCTCCGGATCGTGCACCTGGCCGCGATAGCGCAGCACCGAGCTGCGCGAGATCACGATCAGCTCGGGCAGGCAGGCGAGCGCCGCGATGATCTCCTCGACCAGCCCGTCGGAGAACCACGACGCGCCCCCATCCTTGCCCTGGTCGTCCTCCGTCTGGTCGACGAAGGGCAGCACGGCGATCGAGGGCCGCCGGCGCTGGAAGCTGTCGATCGTCCCGCCGCGCGCACCTTCCCTCGCACCTTCCCTCGCTCCGGGCGCCTTCGGCCCGACGGCATAGGCGTGCACCGGCCGGCTCATGTTGCGCAACGCAAGCGGCCCCAGCTCCTCGATCGGCTGCGACAGGCGGCCCGAGATCAAGTCCATGACAGCGGCCGATACCAGCACGCCGCCCACCGGCGCATGCGCCTGCAGGCGCGACACGATGTTGATGCCGTCGCCCAGGAGGTCGGTGCCCTCGACGGTGACCTCGCCCATGTGGATGGCGCAGCGCAGTTCGAGCCGCGTCGCCGCGTCCTGGCCCGCCGCCGTGCGCGCCACCGCCTCCTGCACGATCAGCGAGGTCCGCGTGGCTTCGACCGGGCTGGTGAACTCGACCAGCAGGCCGTCGCCCAGCGCCTTGAAGATGCGCCCGCCGCCGGCGGCGATCAGCGGATCGATCTCGGCCCGCAACTCCCGCCACGCCGCCAGCACGCGCTCCTCGTCGGCCTCGACGAGGGCGGTGAAGTTGACGACGTCGAAGGCAGCGACCACGACCAGCCGGCGGCCACCGTTGGTCGCGCCGGCGCGTGCGCTGTGAGAGCGCTTGGCGGCCATGCGTGAGATCCCTGTAAAGGCGATGGAATCCATTCAGCTGCTTTGCGCCGAAAGCTTGGCATCATCGCGACGCACAAGCCGTTCGGCGGCCGCCGCGCCGAATGAAGCGGGAAGTTGCCGAAACGACACACTCAAGCCGGCGCGAAGGGTCGCCTTCTGCGAGAGCCGGGACTGTGGGTTTTCGCACCATCGCGGTGACGAAGCCGTGAGACTCGGCGCGCATGCTGCGACAAGCGTGCTGCGCGCCCCCCTCGAACGCGTGCCTCATTGCTTCAGCAGAACCGCAAGGAGACACGCGTCACCGCATCTTGCAATGTGCCCTGCTGTCAGGTTCCTTCTGGTGTGGCTGCCGTCACCAGACCATGCGCACGCCGGCGGTGATGGCATGCGCGCTGTCCTGGGCCGAGATGTCGCCCTCGTAGCGGAGATAGACCGACGTCGCCTCGGCGATCGCCGTGTTGGCCGACAGGCCGATGACCGCGCCGTCGCGCTGCGGGGAGACGCCCCAGGTCGTGAACGGCATCGCCGGCGCGCCCGCCAGCGTCGCCGCTACCGGACGGCCGACGTCGGCATACTCATGGCTCCAGCCCAGGCGAAGCTGCATCGCGAGCTTTTCCCGCCAGCCCAGGTCCATCGACCCGCCGAGCTGTGCGCCGATCACCGTGCGCAGCGAGTTGGTCGTCTGCTGCGCCACCGAGAGATTGAGCGACTGCGCGCCCGTCTCGGTGAAGGCGTTCTGGTTGGCCGTGTAGGCTTGTAGCCGCGCGAACGGCGTCACGAAGGCGTTGGCATTGGTGCCGATGTCGAAGCGGTATCCCGTCTCGAGCTGGCCGTACCACTGGTTGGCCCCGGTCTGGCCGTTGGCGGTGCGCGGCTGCAGGCCGGGCACGGCGATGTTCCGCCACATCTGGTTCCAGGTGTAGGCGTAGCCGATCAGGCCATCGGCATAGACCTTGTCCTGGGCGAAGCCGCCATAGAGGCCGACCTGGAAGGTGTTGGAGCGGCCCATGCCGTCGAAGCCGCTGACCCACTGCGTGCCGGTCGAGTAGCCCGCGGTCACGCCCATGCGGAAGTTGTCCGTGACCAGGCGATCGAGGCCGGCGGCGAAGCCGCCGGCATTGTAGGTGACGGTGCCGACGGACTGGCCGGCGCCGATGGTGCCGAGGCCACCCAGCGCGCCGCCCCAGGCGCCCCACTTCGGCGGCACGGTGGCATCGCAGGCGACGTCGCAGGCCTCGGCCAGCGCCACGCGATTGCTCATCGGTGACCCGCCGCCGCCGGTCTGGTTGCTGAAATTGTTCATGAAGAGCTGCATGCCCTGGACCATCGAGGTCGAGAAGCCGGCGTAGTTGTTGCCCGAGATTGCCGTCATGACGGCCTGGCCCTGCTGCGCGGTGGCGGTGGCGAGCGTGCCCAGTACGGTGGCGAAATCGCCGGTGGCGTTGTTGGCGTTGGCGTCGAGCACCGCGCCGACGGCGTACTGGGTCGGGTTCAAGGCCTGCGCCGCGAAGCCGCCGATCGCCAGGTTGAGATAGGCGTTGTTGGCGTCGTAGCTCAGGCTCGACTGCAGGAAGGGATAGGGCTCGTTCACCGACGCGAACGTGCCGGTCAATCCGCCGGCCGCGTTCAGGATCCTGTAGGTGGTGCTCGGCGCATAGTTGGTGCCGGGCTGGGCGACGACGCTCACCGTGCCGCCCTGCAGCGCCGCCGCGCCGCCGACATTGAGCAGGCTGTTCTGGCTCGGGCCGTTGACCTGTGTGCTCAGCGTGCCGGTGCTGCTGTTGGCGAAGTTGCCCGCGACCGTGAATGTGCCGGTCGGGTTGCCGGGCGCCACGACGCCGGCATTGACCACATTGCCGCCCACCGTGCCGGTGCCGCTCAGCGTGCCGCCGTTGGCGATGTCGGTCAGCATCGTGCCGTTGTTGACGATCGTGCCCTGGTTCACCAGCACCGAGTTGACCGACTGGAAGGTGCCGCCGTTGCTGAGCGTCGAGCCCGGCGACACCGAATAGCCGCCGCCGCTCACGAAGGTGGCGCCCGGATAGGTTGTCAGGTTGCCGATCAGCGTGCCGCTGAGGCCCAGCGTCGGCGTGCAGCCGCCCTGTGCGCAGCCCACGACGGTGCCGCCGGTGTAGGTGTTGTTGCCGCCCAGCACCAGCGTGCCGGTGCCCTGCAGGGTAAGGCCACCCGTGCCGCTGATGTTGTTGCCCCAGAAGTCCATGGCGTTGAAGCCGCCAGATGCGGCGTTCATGTTGACCGTGACCATGCCGTTGTTGAACGCGCCGTAGCCGCCGGCCGCGGCATAGAGGTTGAGCCGCGCCCAGCCGCTGCCGTCGTCGAGCGGCACGCCGGCCGGCATCATGGTCGAGCTCAGCACGTCGAGCTGCTGCTGCGCGGTGAGATAGGGAAAGCGCGTGAACAGCAGCAGGTTCGAATTCGCCGGCGCCACGGTCGTGCTGTTGGCCGGCATCGGTCCCTGCAGACCGTAGGTGGCGATGTTCACGTAGGCCTGGTTGGCCGCGGTGAGCTGGCTGGCGTTGGGGAAAGTGCCGCTGGCGATGCACGACGCGACGCCGCCTCCCACGCACTGGGCGTAGGGCACGGCCGCCACCGGACCAAGCTCCTTGCCGAGCTGGGTCGAGGTGCTGGAGACGGCGTTATAGAAGGACGAGTTGACGTAGAGCGGATTGGCCGCCAGCAACTGCGTCATTGTGTAGTACGCGAGCACGCGCCCGCCGATGATGTCGAGCGGATAGTGCACGCCCAGCACGTTGCGGCTGAGGCCGAACTCCAGCGCCGACACCATCACGCTCTGATAGGCCTGCGGCATCAGGATGGCGTTCAGCAGGGCGGTCGTATTGCCCATCGTCGAATGGCCGCTCATGAAGGAGGGGCTGTTTTCGTTCTCGACCCAGTTGCCGCTGATCTGGCCGAGCTGGGCGTAGCTCCACGGCTGCTGCGACGGCGGCAGGCTCGACCACGGCGCATTGGCGATGGTCGAGGAGACCTGGTAGGGGCGCAGATCCTGGCTGCCGGGAAAGGTCGTCTGCGCGCCTGGATACGGCGTGGTCGCCCAGGGTGTCGCCTGTCCCAGATTGTACCACGCGTTGTAGGAGCCGAAGCTGTACTTCATCGCCTCGATCTGCGGCGCGCCGAGGGCGAACTCCAGGATGGATTGGATGCGCCCGCTCATCGTGGGCGAGAGACCGGTCGCCATGGTCGTCGCCAGGTTTGCCGTCGCGGCGACGCCGGCGCCCAGCGGCACGAAGGCCGCACCGGCCTGGCCGTTGCCGAAGGACGAGGCGTTGATCGCCATGGCCGTCAGCTGCTCGGGACCCGCCGGGCTGGTGATCTGCAGCGGCAGGCCCGAGGCCATGCCCCATATGTGATATTGCAGCGCCGAGGTCTCGGTGTCGGCATTCAGCGCGGCCTGGTTGCGCTGCGCCGTCGTGGCGTTCTGGTAGATGTCGATGACGGTGCTGAGGGTGTTGTTGAGCAACGCCTGGCCGGCGGCCGTGTTCGGCAGGGTCGCGAACGACTGGAGGTACGGATACTGGTCCTGCGCCTGGGCGCAGGAACTCACGCCGCCGCCGGGAGGGTTGCAGTTGACCTGGGCCGATGCCGGCCCCGCCGGAAGCAGCGGCAGGGCGAAGGCCAGCGCGGTGGCCAGTGCAGTGGCTAGTGCGGTCGTGCAGAGAAGCGGGCGCCGGCGGAAGCGATGCATGTCTGGTTCTTTCATTGATCGTGCAGCGCAGCCTAGTTTCAGGCCGACCTTCGTCAACGTTGCCATCACCCAGAATGGGTCACCACGTCATGCGGACGCCGGCGGTGATGGCGTGCGCGCTGTCCTGGGCCGAGATGTCGCCCTCGTAGCGGAGATAGATCGACGTCGCCTCGGCGATCGCCGTATTGGCGCTGAGGCCGATGACCACGCCGTCGCGCTGCGGCGAGATGCCGAAGGTGGTGAACGGCATGGCCGGCGCCCCCGCCAGGGTCGCCGTCACCGGACGGCCGACGTCGGCGTACTCGTGGCTCCAGCCCAGACGGAGCTGCATCAGAAGCTTCTCGCGCCAGCCGAGATCCATCGAGCCGCCGAGCTGCGCGCCGATCACCGACCGCAGCGAGTTGGTCGTCTGCTGAGCAACGGAGAGATTGAGCGACTGGGCGCCCGTCTCGGTGAAGGCGTTCTGGTTCGCCGTATAGGCTTGTAGCCGCGCGAACGGCGTCACGAAGGCGTTGGCATTGGTGCCGATGTCGAAGCGGTAGCCGGTCTCGAGCTGGCCGTACCACTGGTTGGCCCCGGTCTGGCCGTTGGCCGTGCGCTGCTGCAGGCCGGGCACGGCGATGTTCCGCCACATCTGGTTCCAGGTGTAGGCGTAGCCGATCAGGCCGTCGGCATAGACCTTGTCCTGAGCGAAGCCGCCATAGAGGCCGACCTGGAAGGTGTTGGAGCGGCCCATGCCGTCGAAGCCGCTGACCCACTGGGTGCCGGTCGAGTAGCCCGCGGTCACGCCCATGCGGAAGTTGTCCGTGACCAGGCGATCGAGGCCGGCGGCGAAGCCGCCGGCATTGTAGGTGACGGTGCCGACGGACTGGCCGGCGCCGATGGTGCCGAGGCCGCCCAGCGCGCCACCCCAGGCGCCCCACTTCGGCGTGGTCGCATCGCAGGCGACGTCGCAGGCCTCGGCCAGCGCCACGCGGTTGCCCATCGGCGACCCGCCGCCGCCGGTCTGGTTGCTAAAATTGTTCATGAACAGTTGCATGCCCTGGACCATCGAGGTCGAGAAGCCGGCGTAGTTGTTGCCCGAGATCGCCTGCAGGGTCGCCTGCGCCTGGGCGTTCGAGGTCGTGTTGAAGGCCATGGCGCCCAGCACGGTGGCGAAGTCGCCGGTGGCGTTGTTGACGTTGGCGTCGAGCACCGCGCCCACGGCCGCCTGCGTCGGCGTCGCCGCGGCGGCGGCGAAGCCGCCGATCGCCAGGTTGAGATAGGCGTTGTTGGCGTCGTAGCTCAGGTTCGACAGCAGGAACGGATAGAGCTCGTTCACCGAGGCGAAGGTGCCGGTCAATCCGCCGGCCGCGCTCAGGATCGTGTAGGTCGTGCTGGGCGCGAAGCTCATGCCAGGCAGGGCCGTCACGACCACCTGTCCGCCGAGGCTCGCCATGCCGCTGACAGTGATGCGGTCGCTCACGCCGCCGCCCGCGACCTCGGTCACGTAGGTGCCGCCCGCCGTCTGGGTGAAGTTGCCCGTGACCGTCATCGTGCCGATCGAGTTGCCGGGCGCGATGACGCCGCCATGCACGAGGTTGCCGCCGATCGTGCCGGTGCCGCCGAGCGTTCCGGTGTTGGTGACGTTGCCGGTGATGACGCCGTTGTTGGTCGTCGTTCCGCTGTTGGTGAGGTTGCCGGCGATCGTGCCGAAATTGGCAAGCGTCCCGGTGTTGCCGACATTGCCCAGGATGACGCCGCTGTTGCTGGTCGTGCCGGCGTTGCTGAGGTTGCCGGCGATGATGCTGCCCGTGCCGTTGTTCAGCACGGCCTGCGGCGCCACCGTGACCAGGGAGGCCGCGAGGCCCGCGTTGATCGACGCCGTCCCCTGCTGGACGCTGAGGCTGCCGCCGCCGAGATCGATGCCGCCGTTGAAGGCGAAGGTGCCGCCGCCCAGGGTCAGGTTGTTGCCGAGGCCGAGGAAGGAGGCGTTGAACGCCGCCGTCCCGCCATTCGTGGCCGTGAGCGTGGTGGCGCCGAACAGGGCGACCGGCAGGGTGGTGGCGAAGCCGCCGGGCAGGTTGACCGTGCTCTGCAGCGCCAGCAGCGGGATGACCTGCGCCTCGGTCGTCAGGCCGGAGTCCGACAGGGCGTAGCCGACGAAGCCGTTGGTCGGGTCGAACAGGTAGTTGAAGCCCGAGAAGAACTGGCGGCCCGTGTTGAGGAAGGGCTCGGTGGACAGGGCGGCGGACTCGATGGGGCACCCCGCGAGGCTGCTGCTGGCGCCGCCGCTGCATTTGAAGCTGTAGAAGGCGCCCCACGGCGGCATGCCCGGCATCGCGACGGAGATCGTGCCGCCGTTCGGCAGCGGCTTGACGAAGGCGTAGCCGATGCCGGTGTCGTGCAGGACCGTGGCCGGCACGTAGCTCGCCCCCGTTCCGCTCGCCAGGGCGATCGGGATCGCGTCCCACAGGTTGGTGCCGGGGTTGCTCTGCTGCGTGAGCTTGACGAAGGAATAGCCGTTGTTCGCCGCCGTCAGGCCGACCACGACCTGGTTGTTCATCACCACGTAGCCCTGGTTGGGGAGCGGCGCGCCGTTCAGCGAGACGTTGATCAGCGGATTGAAGCCGGCGGACGAGATCGGGTGGATATTCCCCGCCGTCACGTTCTGCTGGAACGACAGGGCGGGGTTGTAGACGCCGCTGTAGACGTTGTCGCGGTTGTTGCCGACGCCCATGTAGGCGGTGCCGGCCTCGTTGGTGACCAGGACCGTGACCGTCGTCGTCGCGCTGGCCGCCTGGCCGTTCGCAAGCTTGCCCAGCAGGCTGACCGGGAGATTGTAGAACGTGCCCGACGGCGAGTTGCCGCTGCTGTTGTAGTTGTAGGCGCCGTAGCCCACCGGCGTCAGGCCGTTCAGCGCGCCGGGTGGCAGATAGTCCTTCGAGATGGCGATGCCGGTCGAGCCGGTGTCGAGCGTGACCTTGAGCGGTTTGCCGCCGATGGCGATCTCGACCTGGACGGCCTGGTTTTGGAACGTGCCCCCGCTGTTCCAGTTCAACTGGGTGGGGTTCGTGTGTGGCGCGTTCGCCTCCAGGTAGTAGGGCAGCACTAGGCTGGTATTGCCCTGGTACATGTTCCAGCTCTGGGCCTGCGCCGGAATGCCGGCGCAGGCGAAGACGACCGCAGGCGCAAGACGCGCTGCATGACCGGACAGGAATCGAACCACGTTTGCTTACCCCCAAATGAAGCGCGGCCCATTGCTCCCCGGCCGCTGACTTAACCCCTTCGCCTCACCCTGAGGAGCGCCGGAAGGCGCGTCTCGAAGGGTGGGCAACATCAAGACTGCTCCCATCCTTCAAGACGCCCCTCCGGGCGTTGCTCAGGACGAGATGAAAGTTGTTGCACCCCGCATGCTTGGCCTCAACCCGAAGGGTGCCCAAAATGGGTACCTAACGTCTTATGGACGGGAACAGGAGGTGCCAGGGTGACGAGACGAGGGAAGCCACCGCCATCGCGGGCGGCCAGCAGCGAGGAGCCGATGCCACCACGACGCCGCGCCACCGCCACCCCGACGGAAGGGCGCCTGGCGCTGGTCGACGGCAAGGCGAACTCGCGCATGTTCGTCTACCTCGTGGGCAACTACCTGCACCGCATCGAGCGCGAGCGGCGCGGACTCTATTTCGGCGATCTCGATCTCGCCGTGATCGCCGAGATGATCGGCACGGCGGGCGTCGAGCCCGGCATGCGCGACGCCGCCTACCGCAAGAAGCACCGCGACTTCGAGCGCGCCATCCCGGTCGACGAGCAGCGCGCGGTGAACGCGAGCTCGCTCGCCGTCGCCGCCGGCATCCCGCGCGAGACGGTGCGGCGCAAGATCAGGAAGCTGCTGGAGCTCGGCTTCATCGTCGAGAAGGAGCCGGCGCGCTATGTGCTGAAGCCGGGCGTTCTGCTGGAGCCCGAGCGCCAGGCGGCGTTCGCGCGGGGGATCGAGCAAACGGTGCGGTTCGTGAACGAGCTGCTGGAGAATGGGGTGGTGCAGTGGGTGCCGGCGAAGAAGGGGAAGGCTGCGGCGCGGAAGTGAACCGGCAATCCTGCTATCAAGACTCAAGGTTCGCTCGACGATCAACGGCGTCGGCCGAGCTGCCGAGCGGATTAGGCGTGACGACCCCAGTATTCACAGCCGCTCCCGCCGCAGCCGCGCGCTCATCGCCTCCGTAAACACCTGCGCCTTCGCCAGCGGCACCCTGGTCGGCAGCCACACCGCATGGATCGGCACCCGGGCGACCTCGAACGCCTCCAGGATGATCTCGACCTCGCCGCGATCGACGAGGTGGCGCACCAGCCAGAGCGGGGCGTAGCCGATGCCGGCGCCGCTCGACACGGCGGCGTTGGCGGCCGCGGTGCTGTCGGTCCGCACGCGGCCGCCGACCCTGATGAGCCGGCGCCGGCCGGCGATGCGGAACGGCCAGGCTTCGGGGTCGCCGTCGGTGAGGCGGACGACGCAGTCGTGGTCCTTCAGCTCGTCGGGATGTTGGGGCCGCCCGCGCCTCTGGAAGTAGGACGGCGCGCCGAACACCACGGCGCGCACCTCGCCCAGCCGCCGCGCCTTCAGCGACGAGTCGCGCAGCTCGCGGATGCGCACCGCCATGTCCAGGCGCTCGGCGACGAGGTCGACCTCGCGATCGGAGACCTTCAGCTCGATCTCGAGCCTGGGATGGCGCACGACCAGCTCGCTGATCACCGGCACGATATGGGCGGCGCCGAACAGCGCCGGGCTGCCCACGCGCAAAAGCCCCGTGAGCTCGGCCTGCCGGCTCGCCGCCTCGCGGCGGGCATCGCCGATCTCCGTGAGCGCCGGCTTCACCCGCCGATAGAAGGCGAGGCCGGCCTCGGTCGGCTGTGATTGCCGCGTCGTGCGCCGCACCAGGTCGACCGCGACGCTGCGCTCCAGGGTCGCCAGCGATCGGCTGATCGACTGCAGCGAGCGGCCGAGATGCCGCGCGGCCGCCGTCAGGCTGCCCTTCTCCACGACGGCGAGGAAGGCCTCTATGTCGTCCAGTCTGTCCATCAGGGATTCTTCCGCGAATCGACAGTGTCTATCTGTGGTTGCGCCCATTGTCTCGCAAGCTTGAAGAGACAAGTTGACGAGGAACCCTCCGTACCAGCGAGAAGGCGCACGCTGCATGAATGCCGACGGGACGACCCTCGACCTCGACACCATCGACACCGACGCACCCCTGTTTGATCCTTCAGCCTTCGGCCTGGACAACGAAGAAGCCGGGTTGAATGCGCTCGCCCGTCGCCTCGGCTCTGGGCGCTTCGCAGCGCGCGCCGCCGCCTACGACCGCGAGGCGCGCTTCCCGACCGAGAACTACGCCGACCTCGCCGAGCACGGCCTTTTAGGCATCTGCATCCCCAAGGAGCAGGGCGGCATGGGCATCGGCTTCCGCGCCTACTGCACCACCGCCGCCGAGATCGGCCGCTATTGCGCGGCGACCGCGCTCACCTGGAACATGCATACCTGCACCTGCCTGTGGACCGGCGCGCTGGCCGACGATCTCGACCTGGCGTCCGACGAGCGCGCACAGCATCGGCGCCGTCGCGCGCTGCACTACCGGCGCGTCGTCGGCGAAGGCGCGCTCTATGCCCAGCCGTTCTCCGAGGGCGGCGTCTATGACGGCACGGCGCGCATGACGCCGTTCTCGACCGTGGCGCAACGGGTGGCCGGCGGCTGGCGCATCAACGGCCGCAAGATCTTCGCCTCGCTCGCCGGCGCCGCCGACTACTACGGCATCATGTGCGGCGAAGCAGGCTCCGCCGAACCGCCGTCACGCCGCGATGCGATGTACGTCGCCGTACCCGCCAAAGCCGAGGGCGTAAAAGTCGTCGGCGACTGGGATCCCCTCGGCATGCGCGGCACGGTCTCGCGCACCATCGTGTTCAAGGACGTCTTCGTCGACGACGACGCCGTCCTGATGCCGCGCGGCCTCTACTTCCAGGCGTCGACGCGCTGGCCGCACATGTTCATCAGCCTGTCGCCGACCTATCTCGGCATCGCCCAGGCGGCCTTCGACTTCACCGTCCGCTACCTGCGCGGCGAGATTGCCGGCACCAGTGGCGACAAGCGCCGCCGGTCGCCGACCAAGCAGCTCGCGGTGGCCGAGATGTTCATCACCCTGCAGCAGATGAAGGCGCTGTGGTTCCAGGCGGTGTCCGAGGCCCGTGTCGATCCGACCCGGGAGCAGATGCTGCGCGCGCTCGCCGCCCAGTTCACGGTGATGGAGGGGGCCAACGACCTGGCGCAGCTCGCGCTGCGCACCTGCGGCGGCCGCTCCCTGCTGAAAAGCTTCCCGCTGGAACGCTTCTATCGCGACAGCCGCTGCGGCTCGGTCATGATCCCGTGGACGGCCGAGACCTGCCTCGAACGCCTCGGCCGCGAGAGCCTCTACGAGCCCGGGGAAGAGGACGATTGACTCCCTAGCGCAAAGTTGTGGCTTGTCCCTGCCAACCTTCAATCAGAGGGATTGGTCCATGTCATTGTCCATTCAAGCCGCTTCATCGCCTGCAGGCACTGCCAGCACGGAACCACGCGCGCCGTGCCGGAAACAGGTTGACTTCGTTACCGGATATTGTGGCTTATCTCGGCCGACGCTCTTCGAGGGGATCGGCCGAGTGCCGGTGAAGCCTGCACCGACTCCATCGCGTCCGGACCGGCCCAACGGGTCGCCAACCGGATACGGATGGGGGACGACAAGAGGTTCACCGGGCCTGTCGATCCTGGGAAGGACGTCAACGACTGCCGTCGTGTCCGGACGACGTCTCCGGAGACGAGGCCTGCACGCACGCGCCGGTCCGTTCGTCCGATCGGGGCGGCGCCATCGATGACGGCGACCTGGATGATGCGGAAGGTGACACACGAACCCATGCGCTCGCGGCAGTGCCGAGAACGGCGGCGCGGGCTGGCTTCGCTCGGCGCCGGAACGTCGACGAAACACTGGACGTCCCGGTGTCCAACGTTTCGTCGGAAAAACTCTGTAGGGCCCAGGCCGGCATCCAGGGTTTTGGTCTCCAGTGTTTTGTTTCGGGTCGCGTAAGGCGTCGAGTGCGAGGCCGGCACGGAAACGCTGCCAAAACATTGGATGCTCCGGCGCCTGACGTTTTTGCCGGAAAAACTTTGTAGGGGCCTCGGCCGGCACCCAGAGTTTTGCTCTCTAGAGTTTTGTTTCAGGTTGCGTAAGCGTCGAAGTATCGGTGCCCCAGGTGCCGCTCGCTCTATTCATCGTTGGATCCGATGCACCTCAGGCCGGCCGTCGCGGCCGGGCCAGGGATGGGCCGTGCGCGCCGGCCGGGCTACCTGCGCGACGAGATCGCGGGCACCAGTGCCGCGGCACACGAGCAACGCTCCCGACTGCGATTATCGTCGCACCCCTCGGTGCTGAGCGCTCGCAGCCGGAAACGTTGCCGTGCGGCTTCCAATGCTCGCCGCCCGATTTGGTTGCGCGGGGCCCGGGGAACCATCGACAGCCAGACGGGTTCACACGGCACGGGAGATGACCATGACGCCTGTCCGCCGCTTCGTCGCCGCCGCCCTCGTTCTGCTCGTTGCGGCGCCCGGCGTGGCAGGGGCGCAGGTCCTGGCGGACGGGATGGGTGTGAGCGTCGAGGCCCTCAAGGAAGACGTGATCGCTCGCCTGGCCGATTGCGAGACCGGCGGCCTCGCCAACCGGGACGCGGCGATCGTCCCTGGCCTCAACGGTGAAGCAACCATCGGCCGTCTGCAATTCCAGGTCCGGACCGTCATCGCCTACACGAAAGAGATCGAGAACCGAAGAATCGATGTCTCGGAGGCGCGTCGGATCGCTCTTGATGGGCGGCGCTCGGCGACCCTTGCCAAGAAGATCATCTTCGACAGGAACGGCGCCAGGCACTGGCACCGCTGCGCAAGAAAGCTCGGGCTGTATCAGGAGGTGAAGGGCATTCAAGGGCGCGCGCCCTGAGCGTCACCTGCTCGACGGGCGCAACGGCTCATTGGTGGTACTCGCAGGTGGTACTCACATCGGGTCGGTCCCATCGCTGAACCGGTTTCTTGCCACCCCGCGCCGCGCAAGCGCAGCATGGTGCTTTCCGCAGCGACCGCCGGGGAGAGACCGCATGAGTGCAACCGCCTCGTTGCTCAACGCCGTGGACGAGCTCGCGAAATCGTTCAACGGCCAACTGCTCAAGCCGAACGACCTGGAGTACGAGACCGCGCGCAAGGTCCACAACGGGCTCATCGACAAGCGCCCCGTCGTGATCGCCCGCTGTCGCGGCGTGGCCGACGTCGTCGATGCCGTCAGGCTGGCGCGCGACGAAGGCCTGGGTGTCGCCGTGCGCGGCGGCGGCCACAACGTGGCCGGTCGCGCCACCATCGACGGCGGCATGATGATCGACCTGTCCCTGATGAAGGGTGCCCATGTCGATCCGCGCGCGCGCTCGGCCCGCGCCCAGGGCGGCTCGACCTGGAACGTCTTCAACCGCGAGACCCAGCTTCACGGCCTGGCGACGACGGGCGGCGTCGTGTCGTCCACCGGCATCGCCGGCCTGACCCTGGGCGGCGGGCTGGGCTGGCTCATGGGCAAGCATGCGCTCGCTCTCGACAACCTGCTCTCGGTCGAGCTCGTGCTCGCCGACGGCCGTGTCGTGAGCGCAAGCGAGCGCGAGAACGATGACCTGTTCTGGGCCGTGCGTGGCGGCGGCGGCAATTTCGGCGTCGCCACGACCTTGGAGTATCGCCTGCACGAGGTCGGCCCCATGATCACCGGCGGCCTGATCGCCTATCCGTTCCAGGATGCCTGGGACGTGCTGCGCCACTTCCGCGACGTCACGGCGAAGCTGCCCGACGAACTCAGCGTCATCGCCACCCTGGTGCATGCGCCGGACGGGTCGGGCACCAAGCTGGCGGCGATCGTGCTCTGCCATTGCGGACCGCTCGCCGACGGCGACAAGGCGGTGCAGCCGATCAAGGCCTTCGGCACGCCGGCAATGGATGCGATCGGCCCGATGCCGTACACGCAGATGAACGCCATGCTCGATGCGGGCTATCCGGCAGGAGCCCTGAACTACTGGAAGTCCAACTTCCTCGGCGCGCTGACGGATGACGCCATCCGCACCATGATCGATTGCTTCGCCAAGTGTCCGACCCCAATGGGACAGTTGCTGCTCGAGAACTTCCACGGCGCCGTGACCCGCGTCGACCCGACGGCCACCGCCTTCCCGCATCGCACGCCCGGCTGCAACTTCCTGGTGCTGGGCGAATGGATGGACCGCGCGCAGAACGACATCTGCATCAAGTGGACGCGCGATTCCCATGACGCCATGCGGCCCTTCATGGGAACCGGCCGCTACGTCAACTACATCGGCGAGGACGAGCAGGACGAAGCGGTCATGACCGCCTATGGACCGAACTATCACCGGCTGCAGCAGGTCAAGGCGGCTTACGATCCCGACAACTTCTTCCGCATGAACCAGAACATCCCGCCGCGTTCCTGAGAGGACGCGGCGCTCACGGGCTGGAGTTGGTCCGCCTCGGGAGCAGGTCCGCCGACAAGCGGACGCTGCTCCCGAGGCGGTGGGTTGGCTGAGGCGCGGTCACCGGGCGATCAATGCCCTGGGCGATTGCCGCTCCTCAGCCGACGCCGGCGCGCGAGCCACATCAGGGCGCTGCCAAGCAGCACGCCGGCGGCGCTGAACGCGAAGTCGTAGAAGGAGGCCTGACGGCCGGGCGCATACAGCTGGCCGAGTTCGAGGACGGCGGCATATGCCATCAGGAGAAGGCACTGCGGGGCAAGGGGCGGAGTCGTTCGCGACGCCAGGCCGAAGATCATCGCGACGCCGAGCCAGGCAAGGAAGTGTTCGGCGTGGCCGCCGAGTGGCGTCCGTGTCATGGCCTGCGCCGGCGTCCAGGCGAGGATCGCCAGAGCAATGACGCAACCGGCCAGTGCCGCTTTCCCGAGCGTGGAAAGCGGCGTCTCGATCAACAGTCGATGCAAGATTGCCACCCGTTGTCTGCGTTGTTTGCCTCAGCAGACACTGCAACGGCGCGGACTTCCAATGACCAAGCAGGGGCGGCAGCCCTCATCACGAGGTAATCCTACCGGCGTGATCTTTTGGGGGCGGCCACCCCTCTTACGTCATTGAAACGCGAGAGACCGCAGCCCACGGTTGCCGGTACGGCGCCGTGGCGTCCGTCGCTCTGGCCCGAGTCCCAGGGAGGCGAGAGTGGGAGACGGAGGCAGCACAATCTCCCTCGCTGCCTCCGTCTTCTCTCCCGGGAGGTTGGAGGACAGAATTGGAACGCAGCCCGCTCGTGGAGTTGAGCCCGCAGGAGGCAATGGCGTTGATCCTGATCGCCAATGCAGGAGTCCGGGCGGGCACTGTTTCAGAAGAGGATCTGAGCCGCCTGCACCTGTTGGGCCTCGTGGAGCAGCGAGGGATGTCCATGGGCCTCACGGTGACGGGCATCCAGGCGATCGCGCGGCTGAAGCACGGGTAGGCGGCGGCCACGGGAACGTGCTCAAGCGTGCGAAGTCTTCTCTTGCCGCTTCGATCCCGCAAAATAGTCGTTGATCGCCGCCGCCACATCCATCGGCCGCGTCATGGCCGGGATATGCCCCGATCCTTCGAAGACGACGAGCTTGCTGCCCTCGATCAGGGAGTGGAGGTAGCGCTGCGTTTCGATGTTCACGAGGAAGTCCTTCTCACCGTGCAGCAGCAATGTCGGCAGGCGCCAGCGCGGCAGCTCGCTGGCCCAGTCGACCGCGGTTTCCCATTGCATGGCCATGATCCTTTCGGCGGCCTCCGGCGTCGCCCGCGACAGGATGTTCGTGCCCCACCGTCGGATGTGCTCGACATCCGGTTCCGGCGTGCTGCGCTCGATGAACCATCTCAGCCGATCGCGATGGGTCTCGCCCGGCCATTTCGACAGCGGCACGCGCGGCGCCGGCGTCGTGCCGGGCAGCTGAACCTCGCCGGTGCCGTTCATCAGGATCAGCCCTTCGAACCGGTCGGGATGGCGCAGCACGGCGCGCATCACCGTCATCACGCCGCGCGAAAAGCCGGCCAGCACGCATGTCTCGATAGAGAGCGCATCCATGACGGCGAACACGTCGTCGACCAGGGCTTCGTGCGTGATCGCTTCGACCGGCACCACCGTCTCGCCCGTGCCGCGATGGTCATAGACGACGGTGCGCCAGGTCTCGCTGAGCGGCGCCAGCGTCGCGATCCAGTCCTCGACATTCCCGACCCATCCGCTGTGGGCCAGGATCGTGCGCGGCCCGCGCCCGAAACTCAGCGTGAAGACCTTGTTGCCTGCGATATCCAGGAACATCGTGCCTCTCCCCAATTCCCCAGCGCCCGTCGACGCGCTGCATGATTTACCGAACGGGCGCCCAGATCAAAGGGCCTGTGAAGAGGACGACCTAGGGTCAGCCAGGTGTTTGCCGGTGCCGGACCAATTTCCAGGTCTGGAGCCCCGATTTCAGAATCGCGTGCGGGGACGGTCGCCGCTGCCATATGCCGGCCACGGAACGTCGCCCTCTCCCTGGCGCGACGGGCGGCCGGTCCGGTCCGGCTCGGAAGGCTCCGAAATCCGGCGCAGCGCGTCGCCGGCGCCCTGTGTCCGGTTGGTCGCGAGATCGCCCAGGGCGATCATGCCGACCAGGCGCTGGCCTTGATCGACCACGGGCATGCGCCTGATCTGGCGGCGCGACATGTCCTCCACGGTCTTCTCGATCGGGTCGCTCTCGAAGCACCAGCACACGTCCTCGCTCATCACCGCGCGCACCGGCGTTGCGTCCGGCCGCATGCCGTCGGCGGTGGATCTCACCACGATGTCCCGGTCGGTGATGATGCCGACCAGCCGCCGGCCGTCGCACACCGGCAGCGCGCCGACATTGAGATCGTCCATCATCTGCGCCGCTTCGCGGATCATCGCATCGGGTCGGACCGTGACCACATCGCGCGTCATGACTTCGCTTGCACGCATGACGTCCTCCTTCGTTGCCCTGATCGTTCCACGTAAAGCAAGGCAGAAGCGGACGATCGGTTGCATGGCCCGGCAACCGGATGGCAGTCCAAGTGGTTGACTCTCCAGCGTAAACCGAAGGGAGGGTCCCGTGGAGCGAACCATCGTCGCCAACTTCGACACCCGCCGCGACGCCGAGACGGCCGTCGAGCATCTCGTCCAGGAACACGGCATCGAGCGCGCCGACATCTTCGTCCGTGCGCCCGGCGCGGCGAACACCGCCGGGACCCGCGCCGCGGGGGCCGACGTCCAGAGCGGCCATCCCGGCGTCAAGAAGCACGGCGAGCCGGAGCTGTCGGGGCCGATCGAGGTTTCCGTCGAGTGCGACGCCGGCCGAGCCACCGTCGTGAAGTCGACCCTGCAAAAGGACGGAGCGACAGGGCTTCGAATGGAATAGGCCCGGCGCAACCGAAATGGACAATAGAGGCGGTGCTCGTTCCCACCCTTCGAGACGCGGTCCTACGGACCGCTCCTCGGGGTGAGGCCAGTCAGAGGGGCAGCGATGAAGGCATACGCCGCGGTCCTCCTGGTCAATGCGATCGCGATCGGCGCCGCCGCGGCGCAATCGAGCCGGGTCGCCAATGACGGCACCGGGTTCAACGTCATGCAGAAGATGATTCGTTTCGACGACCTTGCGCCTGCGGGCATGGCGCTGCAGCAGTGCTGGGACGCGATCGGCATCGATGGCTGGGAGCGCGCGTCTATATCGGCTTCACCGGCCCCCGCGCCGACGGCCGCGAGGATTTTGCGGTCTTCCGCTACGATCCCGCCACCGGCGATCGCCACCTGCTCGGCTCGTTCATGACGGCTTCCGAAGCGGCGCGCAATCTCGGTCGCGGCGAGGAGATTCCCAAGGGCCATACGCACCTGGTGGAGCATGACGGCCGCATCTACATGGCCTCGCAGGGGTTCCACGACTTCAAGCGGGGAATCGCGGGAGTGGCGGCCTATCGCGGCTCGCACCTTTACGCCTACGACACTGCAACGGGCGTCTTCGAGGATCTGAGCCGCTCCCTGCCGGGCGGCGTCGTCACCGCGCATACCGGCCTCATTGCCCTGACGGCCGTCCCGGGCCAACCGCTGCTGGCCGGACTGGAACATCCGTCGAGCAACGTGGTGCTGTTCGACGTCCGCGCCAACCGCGTCCGGCAGATCCTGCCCGGCATTCCGTGGCGGCTGGGCAACCCGCTCAGCCGTGAGATCGTCGCGACCCGGCAGGGCCGGATCTACACCTATCGCGGCACTGAAGAGCCGGAGCAGCGGGCGGGACGGCATGCCATCTGGGTACACGACCTCGCAACCGCTGAAGGGCGGCCGACGCCGTACACCGCCACAGGCGGCTTTTGGAACGGGCAGACCGGCACGCGTGACGGCAAGACGATCTTCCTCTCCACGGTGAACGGGGAGCTCTACCGGCTCGATACGGCCAGCGGTCGGTTCGGTCCTCTCGGACACTTGCTGCCGAAGGCCGAGGTCGAGGCTGGCGAGCTCATCGACCAGCTCTACGGCATCACGCTGTCGGCCGACGAGAGCAGGATCTACGCCGTCCCCCGCCGCAGCCGGTCGCGGGAGTCGACCCTCTATGCCTACGAGATCGCGGCAGGCATCGTCAGCCGCGTCGGTTCGCTCGAGCCGGCGCGCTACGCCGGCAGCCACGTCCGCGATTCGCGCGGCAACCTCTATTTCGGCCGGTTCGGAGGCGACGAGGCTTGGCAGGGCAACGCAGGCCTCGCGATCCTGACGCCCTGACCTGCCGTTCCTGTCCGCGCTCAGTTCGACGCGTATTTGAAGGTCGGAAGGTCCTTGAGGGCGTCCTTGGTCGCGCCCGGCATCACGATCTTGCGGTCCATGGTCTTCAGCTGTTCGTAAGGCAGCACCACGAGCTTGTCGCCGATGCCGAGGAAGCCGCCCACCGCCAGCACGACGAACGGCGACTTGCCGTCCTCGCCGATGATGACGTCGTCGACCTTGCCGACCGTATCGCCGGCTTCGTTGACGACCGGCGACCCGATCACCTTGCTGGCGCGAAAGCCCGTCGCCACCTTGACGACATCGACCTTGGTGAGCTGGACGGTTTGCGGTGTCCCCTGCGCCTGCACGAGCAGGGGCGTGGCGACCGCGGTCGCTGCGGCCATGGCGACGGTAGGGAAGACGAGACGCATGAGGCGAACCTCCTGATCGGATTCGCTCGGTCAACGACCGACCCTCGCGGTCGTTGCGGCCATGCCGGCGCGCCGGTTTTTGCTGGCAGGCGTAACCAACCCGGAGTGCGTGACGTTTCTCGGGCAGAGTGCGGCCGCGCCCCTCGGGTTATCCCTGCACTCCAAGCCCACCCGACGGAGCATGCGGGTGGGCTTTCTTGTGCGCAGCCGACAGCTCAACGAATCGGCGAGCCGACGTCGAACAGCATCATCCTTTCCAGCGTCGCGTCATCGATCAGCGATGATGGAGAGGACTTGTCCCTCCCAGGAAGCGGCTGCGACGGCGACGATCCGGCGAGGCTGCGCCATTGCCTCGCCATTTCCAGCAGCAGACCCGCATCCACGGACGAGTTGCATTCCCGCGCAATGCGCTCGCAATGCGCAGCGTTCTCCAGACATTGCAGATTTGTCCCCATCTGAGCCCCCAAGCTCGAGGACGCCACCATTACGGCAGTGAACCCACACCCACGGACCGAGCATGACGCCTCCGCGCGAACGCTGGCAAGACTCCGCAGCACCACTCTGCCGCGGTGATGCAGAAAATGGCCGGTTGCGGGCAGTAACCGGCATAAAGTATCAGCCGGCCTCCCCTATTCAGAAGCTGCTATGGTTCAACCATGGCCACGCCGCCCGCCTTCGTGAGAATCGGTATCATCTCCGACACGCATGGTCTTCTGCGGCCTGAAGCCCTGCGCCAACTCGCGGGCGTCCATCACATCATTCATGCCGGCGACATCGGCCGTCCCGAGGTGATCTCGGACTTGGCGACGGTTGCACCCGTGACGGCGATCAGGGGAAACATCGACACGGGCGACTGGGCAGCCGGGTACCCCGCCACCGCCCGCGTCACGCTCGGCGGCCGGACGATCTTCGTGCTCCACAACCTCAAGGAGCTGGAGCTCGATCCCGCGACGGCCGGTATCGACGTCGTCGTCTCGGGTCATTCGCATCGGCCGAAGATCGAGACCGTCGATGGCGTGCTCTACCTCAATCCCGGCAGCGCTGGCCCGCGCCGTTTCACCTTGCCCATTGCGCTTGCGACGCTGGAGCTCGGCCGCGGGGCCGCGCGGCCGCGCATTCATGAAATGGCAGGGAACTCTTCCAAGGGATAGCCCGCGCGAGTTAATGCGTCGAAAGGGCCCTTTTGGAGCGCAAAAACTCTGGTGGTTGTGACGCACTTTGGTTATTGATAAGAATAACCAAAGTGTCATACTCGGCAAGAGTGTCATCCCGAGCGCAGCGAGGGACCTTTCAGTCGGCAGGAAAGGTTTCTCGCTGCGCTCGGGATGACAGAGACGCTTGTATCGGGCATGTCTCTCCGCACCACATCCTCCAGGAGGCACCTTCCCCTCAATGGCTGCGGCCCGTCGCAATCTCTCGCTTGCAGCCTTGATGCTCGCCCTGGTCGTGGCCGCGGCGCTCGCCCTGCCGTCGGCGATGTGGGCCTGCCTGGCGGCGACGCTCCTGGGACTTGCAGGCGTCGTGCTGTTCCGCGGCAACGGCTGGCGCACCGGCGCGCTGCTGGTCGCGGCGGTGGCGCTGAGCCTCGCCCTGCTCGATGCCTTCGCCGGCCTGCTCACACCGACGGCGCACGGCGCTGGCCTGGTGCGCTCGGTCGAGCCGCGCTGGTGGCCCCAGCCCGATCCCGTGCTGGGCTTCCGGCCCAAGCCCGACAGCACTGCCGTGGCGACCGCGACCTACGATGGCCAGCCGGTCTATCACGAGACCTATCACATCGATTCCGAGAGCGGCCGCGTCACCCCTGCGGCGCCTCCGGGCGCCGACCTTTATCTCTTCATGGGCGATTCCTTCATGTTCGGCCAGGGCATCAAGGACCAGGACACGCTGCCCTGGCTGTTCGCCGAGGCCAACGATGGCAAGGTGCGCACGCTCAACCTCAGCGCGCCGGGCAGCGCGCCCAACCATCTGGTGCGCGCCTTCGAGGCGGGCCTGCTCGACCGCTACGCCGGCCAGCCGGTGAAAGCCGTGATCGTCTGGATCATCCCGGCCCAGCTCGCGCGCGTCACCGGCGACGGCTCGTGGCTCGCCTCCTCGCCGCGCTACCAGCTTGCCGACGGCAAGCTGGTGCACACCGGCTCGTTCACCGACTATCGCCTGAGCCATCCGCTCGACGGCCTGAAATATTACCTGGGCGAGCTCTTCCCCTTCGTCGGCGCGATCGGCGAGAAGCAGCGGCAGCAGGAACAGCTGAAGCTGTTCGTCGCCATGATGGCGCGGCTCCAGCAGTATGCGCGCGAAAAGTTCAGCGCGCCGCTGGTCGTGGTCTATTCCTGGCCCGACGAGAAGTCGCGCGGCCTGCACGGCGATTCGGCGATCGACCAGTCGCAGCTGGTCGACGTCATCGTGCAGCTGCGCAAGATGGGCGTCGAGCTGGTGCGCGTCGACGACCTCACCTCGGGCAAGCCCGTCGACAAGCTTCTGATCCCACACGACGGCCATCCGAGGCGCTACACCAATGAGCTGATCGCGAACGAGCTGAAGAAGCGGTTGATCAAGCTTTAGCCGGGACGCTCATATTCTTCCGGACCGCGCGCTTCCAGCGCGCTCAGGCTCATGAGCGCGCTGGAAGCGCGCGGTCCGGAAGACCGGTCCCAGCCGGTGGACGGCTTCGCGTCAGCCCGTCTACAGTACACGCCTGAAGAAGCGGCTGACGCCGCCAGTTCTGGGAGGAACACGATGACGTCGATCCAGTCGCGTCTGCTCAAGATCATGCTTCCGCTGGCCGCCGTCGCCGGCTTCGCGGCCGAACCGGCCATGGCCCAGAAGAAGGGCGGCACGCTCACGGTCGGCATCGAGCTCGACATCGCGGGCTTCGATCCGCTGAAGGTCGGCGTCTACGACACCTCGCCCAACATCGCCGCCAGCCTGTTCCTGGAGCAGCTCACCCGGCTCGACGACAACGGCAAGCCCAAGCCCAGCCTCGCCCTGTCGTGGTCCCATTCCGACGACTTCAGGACCTGGACCTTCAAGCTGCGGCCCGACGTGAAATTCTCGGACGGCACGCCGTTCAACGCCCAGGCGGTGGCCTTCAACTTCAACCGCCAGAAGGATCCCAAGAACAACTGCCGCTGCGCCTTCTACATCGCCAACATCCTGAGCGTCGAACCCACGGACGATCTGACCGTCGTCTACAAGCTCAAGGACCCGGCGGTGAACTTCCCCGCGCTGCTGACTCGGCCCGATCAGAACAGCACCATCCATTCGCCCACGGCCATGCAGACCAAGGGCGACGACTACAACCGCAATCCCGTCGGCACGGGCCCCTTCGTCATCAAGTCGTGGACGGCCGGCGATCGCATGGTGCTGGAGCGCAATCCCGACTACTGGGACAAGAACAAGCCCAACCTCGACCGCGTCGTGCTGCGGCCCTTGCCCGACGCGCAGTCGCGCTTCGCCAGCCTGGTCTCCGGCGAGACCGACGTGGTGTGGGCCGACGAGTTCGAGGCCGACAACATCGCCCGCGCGCGCAAGAACAACGCGCTGAAGGTGCTGGAGTACACGGGCTCGGGCGCCGGCGTCGCCGCGCTCAACACCAAGGTGCCGCCGCTCGACGACGTGCGCGTGCGCCAGGCGCTGATGATGGGGCTCGATCGCAAGAAGACATCGCAGGCCTTGACCAACGGACTCGCCAAGCCCGCGACCAACCCCTACGGCGAGGGCTCGTGGGTGAAGTGCAAGGACGACGGCGCCCTGCCCAACGATCCCAAGAAGGCGGCCGAGCTGATCAAGGAGTATGGCAAGCCGGTCAAGTTCAAGATGCTGTTCACGGCGACGCCGCGCGGTCGCGCCAACTCGCAGGTCTACCAGCAGCTCTGGAAGCAGATCGGCGCCGACATGGAGATCGAGCTGGTCGACCAGGCGACGTTCCCGCCGCGCGCCTTCCAGCGCAAGTTCGACATCATCGGCTGGCGCATCGTCGACTTCCCCGATCCCGACGTGCAGATGTTCGCCAACTTCTATTCCAAGAGCCCGCTCAACCTCGCCAACTACTCCAACCCCGAGCTCGACAAGCTCCTGGAGGAGGCGCGCGTCACGCCGGACGAAGGCAAGCGCACCGAGGCCTACTGCGCCATCAGCCGCCTGCTCAACAAGGAAGCGACCTGGATGTGGATCTGGCAGAACACTTACTACGCCATGACCAAGACCAAGGTGAAGGGCATCCCCAAGCTGTACGGCGGCGTCATCGACGTCTCCAACGCGTGGCTGGACTGATCATGATCTTCCGGACCGCCGGCCCCAGGCCGGCCTCAAGATCATGTGCCGGCCAGAGGCCGGCGGTCCCGAAGTTCATGGTCAGTCCCGCCACGCGTTGGAGACGGCGCTCACGCCGCCGTTGAGCTTGGGGATGCCCTGCACCGTGGCCCGATCAGGCGACGCCCGAGAAGGTCGCCGCACTGCGCGCCGAGATGGGGCTCGATCTGCCGCTGTGGCAGCGCTACGGCCTGTGGCTGTGGGGCGTCCTGCACGGCGATCTCGGCCGCTCCTTCCGCACCGGCGAGACCGTGTGGGCCGCGGTGACCGACCGACTGCCGGTGTCGCTCGAGCTCATGGTCACCGGCGTGGTGCTGGCGCTGGTGATCGCCATTCCGCTCGCCATCCTGTGTGCCGTGAAGAGCGGCAGCGCGGTCGATCGCTTCTTCACCGGGCTGGCCTTCGGCAAGCTGTCGCTGCCCAACTACATGGTGGCGATCCTGCTCATCTACCTGTTCGCCGTGGAGCTGAACTGGCTGCCGGCGACCGGCTGGGTGCCCTTCGCCGAGGATCCGCTGGCCAACCTCAAGAGCTTCATCCTGCCGGCGGTGACCCTGGCCTTCTCCGAATGGCCGGTGCTGATGCGCGTGCTGCGCTCGGACATGATCGCCACTCTGCAGGAAGACTACATCGCCATGGCCAAGGCCAAGGGGCTGCGGCCCGCGCGCATCCTACTGGTCCATGCGCTGAAGCCCAGCTCGCTCACCCTGGTGACGGTGGCCGGCATCAACATCGGCCGCCTGATCGGCGGCGCTTTGATCGTCGAGACCATCTTCGCCCTGCCGGGCATCGGCCGCCTGCTGGTCGGCGCCATCTACGCCCGCGACTTCATCATCCTGCAGGGTGTGGTGCTGTTCGTGGCGACGGGCTTCGTGATCGTGAACTTCATCGTCGACATGCTCTACGCCGTGCTCGATCCGAGGATCCGCCATGGCCGTGCTTGAGCTCGAAGGCGATCCCGCCACCGCAGCACCCGTGCGCCGCCAGCGCCGCGTCGGCGCGCTGTTCATCTGCTCCGTCGCGTGGATCGCGCTGATCGGGCTCGCCGCGATCTTTGCCGACTGGTTGCCGATGCAAAGCCCCACCGACATGGACTTCCTGGCCAAGCGGGCTGCGCCCTTCAGCCCCGGCCACATCCTGGGCGCCGACCATCTCGGCCGCGACGAGCTCTCACGGCTGATCCATGGCGGCCGCGTGTCGCTTACCGTCGGACTTCTGGCGCCGGTGATCGGCGTCGCGATCGGCGGCTGCCTCGGCATGCTGGCGGGCTACTTCCGCGGCTGGCTGGAGACCATCGCCGTCGGCGGCGTCGACGTGCTGCTGGCCTTCCCGCCGCTGGTGTTCGCGCTCGCGGTGACCGCCTATGCCGGCCAGTCGGTCGCCAACATCACCCTCGTGATCGGCGTTTTAGGCATTCCCGCCTTCACGCGCGTGGCGCGCGCCGTCACGCTCACCTTGAGCGAGCGCGAGTTCGTCACGGCGGCCCGCGCGCTCGGTGCCACCCACTCACGCATCCTGATTCGCGAGCTGCTGCCCAACGTGGCGCTGCCGCTGCTTGCCTTCTTCCTGCTGGCCGTCGCCGTCACCATCGTCGTCGAGGGCGCGCTCTCCTTCCTTGGCCTCGGCGTGCCGCCGCCGACCGCGAGCTGGGGCAGCATGATCGGCGAAGGCCGCGAGAACCTCGACATCGCGCCGTGGCTCGCCTTCCTGCCGGCCGGCTTCATGTTCCTCACGGTGCTCGCCTTCAACGTCGTCGGCGACACGCTGCGCGCGCTCACCGATCCGCGGCCGGGCGCCTTATGATCGTGGGCACCAACAACAACCGCCCACCTCATCCTGAGGAGGGCGCGCAGCGCCCGTCTCAAAGGATGGGCTACGCGAAGGATCGTCGGTCAATCGGAGCGGCAATGTCGAATGGTTGCCACCCTTCGAGACGCGGCCCTGCGGGCCGCTCCTCAGGGTGAGGCGGTCGGTAGTGAGCGCGATGACCCCCTTGCTGTCCGTCGAAGGCATCACTGTCGACCTGCCGACGCCGCGCGGGCCGCTGCGCGCAGTCGACGGCGTCGACCTGAAGCTCGCGCCCGGCAGCACGCTCGGCATCGTGGGGGAATCGGGCTGTGGCAAGACCATGCTGTCGCGCGCCGTGCTGCAACTGCTGCCCAAGCGCGCCAAGCTCGGCGGCCGTATCATGTTCGCCGGCCGCGACCTTGTGACGTTACAGCCCGAGGAGCTGCGCCGCCTGCGCGGGCCCGAGCTCGCCGTCGTCTTCCAGGATCCGATGACCTCGCTCAATCCGGTGCTCACCATCGGTACGCAGATCATAGAAACCCTGCAGGCCCATCTCGGCATGGATACCGCGAGCGCCACGCGCCGCGGCGCCGAGCTTCTGGCCGCGGTCGGCATTCCTGCGCCCGAGCAGCGCCTGCGCCAGTATCCGCACCAGCTCTCGGGCGGCATGCGCCAGCGCGTGGCGATCGCCATCGCGCTTTCCTGCGAGCCCAAGCTCCTGATCGCCGACGAGCCGACCACGGCGCTCGACGTCACGGTGCAGGCGCAGATCCTCGACCTGCTGGCGCGCGAGCAGCAGCGCCGGCACATGGCGATGATCCTGATCACCCACGATCTCGGCGTCGTCGCCGGCCGCACCGACGAGGTGGCGGTGATGTATGCCGGCCGCGTCGTCGAGCGCGCGCCGACGGCCACGCTGTTCACGCGCATGCGCATGCCCTACACCCGGGCGCTGTTGGCCGCGATCCCCAAGCTCGATTCTCCGCCGCACACGCCGTTGCCCGCGATCGCCGGCCGCCCACCCGACCAGACGCGGCCGTTGAAAGGCTGCTCGTTCGAGCCGCGCTGCCGTTACGCCGACGATCACTGCCGCTCCGCCAAGCCGCCGCTCGCCGATCCGGAACGCGCCGGTGGTCTCTTTGCCTGCTGGCATCCGCTATGACCGCGCCGCTGCTCTCCGTCGAGAACCTGGTCGTGGAATATCCCGTCGGCGGCAAGACGCTGTCGGCGGTGGCCGATGTCAGCCTGCAGGTCGGCAAGGGCGAGACCTTGGGCCTGGTCGGCGAATCGGGCTGTGGCAAGTCGACGTTGGGCCGCGCCGTGCTGCAGCTGCGCCGGCCGACTGCGGGCAAGGTGGTGTTCGACGGCACCGAGCTCACCGGACTCGCGGCCGAGAAGATGCGGCTGATGCGCCGGCGCCTGCAATTGATCTTCCAGGACCCGATCGCCTCGCTCAATCCGCGGCGCTCTATCGGCGACATCGTCGCCGAGCCGCTGATCATCGCCGGAGTGACGGACAAGGCCGAGCGCGATCGCCGCGTGCGCGAGGTCCTGACCGCCGTCGGCCTCGACGCCGACCTGGTGTCGGGCCGACTGCCGCACGAGTTCTCGGGCGGCCAGTGCCAGCGCGTCTGCATCGCTCGCGCGTTGATCCTCGAGCCGGAACTCGTGATCTGCGACGAGCCGGTGTCGGCGCTCGACGTGTCGATCCGCGCCCAGATCCTGAACCTGCTCGAGGAGATGAAGCGGCGCTATGGGCTGACGCTCCTGTTCATCGCCCATGACCTCGCGGTGGTGAAGGCCGTCAGCGATCGCATTGCCGTCATGTATCTCGGCAAGCTGTGCGAGGTCGGCCCGACCGAGCGCCTGTTCTCGCAGCCGGCGCATCCCTACACGGCGCTGCTGCTCGAGGCGATTCCTGTGCCCGACCCCGCGGTGAAGCCCGCCACCAATCTCTCGGTCGGCGAGCCGCCGTCGCCCCTGTCGCCGCCCTCGGGCTGCCGCTTCCGCACCCGCTGTCCGCGCGCCGACGCCGTGTGCGCCGAGGTCGTGCCGCCGCTCACCGAGATCGCCGACGGCCAGTTCGCCGCCTGTCATCATCCGCTCGTCGAGCGATGAGAGCGCAGCAATACGACCTCACCCTGAGGAGCGCACGAAGTGCGCGTCTCGAAGGGTGGGCAACACCACGACCGGGGCCATCCTTCGAGACGCGCACTTCGTGCGCTCCTCAGGGTGAGGCCGGGTGCCCGAACCGGCTTGCGCATGGTCTGCAATAGCGGCAGCCTGCACCCAACAAGGAAACATGAGGGGAAGGAGCGGGTGAGCCACGTCGCGCCCATGCGTACACTCAATCGGCCCAAGCCGACGGTCGACGTCGAGCGGCGCGCCGACGGCACGGTCATCCTCTCCGCCGGTCGCGCGCTGCCACCCGACCTGCCGCTGGTCATCGACCTTTTACAGCGTGCCGCCGAGCGCCGCCCTCGTGTCACCTTCTTGGCCGAGCGGCGCGGCCCCGATCGGGCGTGGCAGCGACTCACCTATGCCGAGGCCTGGGCACGCACCGGCGCCATAGCTTCATGGCTGATCGCGCAGGGCTTCGGTCCGGATGGCAAGCCCATCGCCATCCTCAGCGACAACAGCCTCGAGAACGCGCTGTTGGTGTTCGGCGCGCTGCGCGCCGGCGCCTTGGTCGCGCCGATCTCACCCAACTATTCGCTGTCCGGCGACTTCACGCGCCTCGACCACACGCTGTCGGTCGTCGATCCGGGCCTGGTGTTCGCGCAAGACTCCGCTCGCTACGCTTCTGCCCTCGACCGCACCCAAGCGCGCGCGGTCACCGTCGATGGCAAGCGCGGTCTCGCTTTCGGCGCGCTGGCGAGCTGCTCGGTCGATGCGTCGGTATCCGAGCGTCGCCTGCACATCACTTCGGACACGCTGGCCAAGATCCTGTTCACATCGGGCTCGACCGGCCTGCCCAAGGGCGTTCTGAACACCCACGGCAACCTCGCATCGGCGGCCGAGATGAACCGCTCGCTGGGCGAGCCGCTCGACGAGAACCGCATCGGCGTGTCGCTCGACTGGCTGCCCTGGCATCACACCTGGGGCGGCAACTCCAACCTGAACGGCGTCATCCGCTCGGCCGGCTCCTTATATATAGACGGCGGCCGCCCGCTGCCGGGCCGCTTCCAGGAGACCCTGGAGAACCTGCGCGAGCTCTCGCCGTCGAGCTTCGCCACCGTGCCCGCCGCCTATCCCCTGCTGCTCGAGGCGCTGGAGCGCGACGAGGACCTTCGAGTCAAGTTCTTCAAGAACCTGCGTGGCCTCGGCTATGGCGGCGCCCTGCTGCCGCAGGAGAGCTTCGATCGCCTGCAGAGCCTCGCGGCGGGCCAGCTCGGCGAACGGCTGCCCTTCAGCTGCGGCTGGGGCATGACCGAGACCACCAGTGTGGGCCTCATGGTCTACTGGAACGTCGACCGCTCCGGCCTTTTGGGCCTGCCGCCGCCCAGCGCACTGGTCAAACTGGTACCCTCAAGCTTTTCCGGACCGCGAGCCTCCGGCTCGCTCATGAGCAAGAGCGAGCCAGAGGCTCGCGGTCCAGGAGAACATGACGGTCGCTACGAGTTGCGCGTGAAGGGCCCGCACATCATGGCGGGCTACTACGGCGATGCCGCGGCAACCGAAGCCGCATTCGACGAGGAAGGCTTTTTCAAGACCGGCGATGCCGCGCGCTGGGTCGACGAGAGCAATCCCGTGGCCGGCATCGCCTTCGCCGGCCGCCTGTCGGAGGAGTTCAAGCTCGCCTCCGGCACCTGGGTGCGCGCCACGACGCTGCGCATGCAGTTGATTGACGCCCTTCAGCCCTACGTGCGCGACCTCGTGATCGCGGCGCCCGACCGCCCGCATCTCGGCGCGCTGGTGTGGCTCGATGCGACGGCCTGTGCTGACGCCGGCGGTCCTGTGGTGTGGAAGCCCGCACTGGCGCGCCTGCTCGCGGCCTTCAACGGCCGGCCGGGCGGCTCCAGCAACCGCGTGCAGCGGCTGTTGGTGCTCGACGAGCCGCCATCGGTGGCGGCGGGCGAGGTCACCGACAAGCGCTCGCTCAACACCCGCCGCGTGCTCGAACGGCGCTCGGCCGACGTGACGCGGCTCTATGCAGAGCCGGCTAATGCCGACGTCATATCTTCTGGACCGCGCGCTTCCAGCGCGCTCATGAGCGCGCTGGAAGCGCGCGGTCCGGAAGAGGGGTGAGCTGATGCAGGCCTACATCATCCGCCGCCTGCTGGCGATGATCCCGACGCTGCTGTTCGCCAGCCTGATCGTGTTCATCACCGTGCGGCTGATCCCGGGCGACATCATCGACCTGATGCTGTCGTCCAACGACATCGGCGCCGACAAGAAGAGTCGCGCCCAGCTCGAGGCGGCGCTCGGTCTCGACCAGCCGATGGTCAGCCAGTACTTTCGCTGGCTGGGCGCCATCGTGCTCGAAGGCAGCTTGGGCAAGTCGCTGTGGCAGAACACCTCGGTGATGCAGGAGGTGCTGCATCGCCTGCCCATCACCTTCGAGCTCGGCATCATGGCGTTGGTGGTGGCGCTGCTGGTCGGCATCCCGATCGGCGTCTACTCGGCGGTGCGCCAGGACACGGTGGGCGACTACGTCACGCGCTCCTTCGCCATCCTCGCGCTGGCGCTGCCCGGCTTCTGGGTCGGCACCCTGGTGATGGTGTTCCCGTCGATCTGGTGGGGCTGGTCGCCCGAGGTGAAGTACATCCCCTTCACCCAGGATCCGCTCCGAAACCTGGCGCAGATGGCGATCCCGGCGCTGATCCTAGGCAAGGCCTTCTCTGCCGTCGTCATGCGGCTGACCCGCACCATGATGCTGGAGGTGATGCGCCAGGACTACATCCGCACCGCGCTCGCCAAGGGGCTGGCGACGCGCACCACCATCCTGCGCCATGCATTGCGCAACGCGCTGATCCCGGTGGTGACCCTGGTCGGCCTGCAGGCGCCCGTGCTGGTGGGCGGCGCCGTCATCATGGAGCAGATCTTCGTCATCCCCGGCATGGGCCTGCTGCTGCTCGAGGCCGTGAGCACCCGCGACTACCCCATCATCACCGGCGTGTTCCTGATCGTCGGCGTCGCCGTGGTGGTGATCAACCTGCTGGTCGACCTCAGCTACGGCCTGCTCGATCCCAAGGTGAGGTACCGCTGATGGTCGCGGTCGCCGAAACCGTCCGCCCGTCCGCGCCCCTTCCTGGGCGCCGCCGCCGGCTGCCCGGCAGCGGCACGATCTCCTTCATCGGCCGCCTGTTCCGCGACAAGCCGCTGGGCGCCTTCGGCTTCGTGATCTGCGTGCTGTTCCTGTTCGCCGGCATCTTCGCCGACTGGCTGGCGCCCTACGGCTTCAACCAGATCAGCCCGATCAACCGCCTGAAGCCGCCGTCGGAGAAGTTCTGGCTGGGCACCGACAATCTCGGCCGCGACATGCTCTCGCGCTGCCTCTACGGCGCGCAGCTCTCGGTGATCATCGGCCTCAGCGCCGCGGCGCTCGCCACTGTCGTGTCGATCCTGATCGGCATCGTCTCGGGCTATCTCGGCGGCAAGTTCGACATGGTCATGCAGCGCTTCGTCGATGCCTGGATGAGCTTCCCCGACCTCATCATCCTGATCGTGGTGGTGTCGGTGGTGGGCCCGGGCATGGGCCCGGTGATCGTGCTGCTGGGCCTGCTCTACGGCATCGGCGGCAGTCGCATCATCCGCGGCGCCGTGTTGTCGGTGCGCGAGAACGCCTATGTCCATGCCGCGCAATCGACCGGCGCCTCGCTGCCGCGCATCCTGTGGAGGCACATCCTGCCCAATGTCATGGCGCCGGTGATCGTGCTCTTCACCACGCGCGTCGGCGCCGTGATCCTGGCCGAATCAGGCCTGGCGTTCCTGGGGCTCGGCGTGCCGCCGCCGGCGCCGACCTGGGGCGGCATGCTGTCGGGCTCGGGCCGCTCCTACATGTACATGGCGCCGTGGCTCGCGCTGGCGCCCGGCCTCTGCATCACCATCGTGGTCTACGCCATCAACGTATTCGGTGACGCGCTGCGTGACCTGCTGGACCCGCGCATGCGGGGGAGCAGGTGAGGGAGCAGCGCGCCACGCACGCACACCTCACCCTGAGGAGCACCGCGCAGCGGTGCGTCTCGAAGGGTGGGCAACAACAAGACAGGCGGCCCACCCTTCGAGACGCGCACTTCATGCGCTCCTCAGGGTGAGGTGGGTTTGTAACGCGCTCAGGGAAGGGAGGACGAACGTGAGGACACTGAAAGGAGCATTGCTCGCCGGAGCCATGATGGCGGCGGCGGGCGGAGCGTCGGCGGAGAACGGCGAGAAGCCTCAGTACGGCGGCTCACTCGAGATCGGGACGGTCTATGTGACGATCTCGGCGCTGTCGTGGGATCCGGCCGACTTCAATTGGAAGCTCAATCACGACACCGGCCTGTTCTACGAGCAGCTGTTCGCCGGCGACATGTCCAAGAGCAAGAAAGCGGGCGGACCCTACAACTACATTCCCGATGCCTGGCTGCCGACGGACTCCATCCGCGGCGAGCTGATCGAGAGCTGGGAGTGGAAGCAGGACCCGCTGCGGGTCGAGATGAAGGTGCGCAAGGGCATCATGTACCCGGAGAAGCCGGGCATCATGAAGAAGCGCGAGTTCACCTCGGACGACATCCTGTTCACCTTCAACCGCCTGAAGAACAGCCCCAAGAAGCTGCTGGGCTATTTCGACCATGTCGAGAAGGTCGAGACGCCGGACAGCCACACCATCGTCTTCTACATGAAGCACTACTTCGCCGAATGGGATTACCAGTTCGGCTGGGGCTACTACTCGGCGATCCATCCGAAGGAAGTGGCCGACGCCGGCGCCACCAACTGGAAGAACGTCAACGGCACCGGGCCGTACATGCTGACCGACTTCGTGGCCGGCAACTCCAACGTCTACACGAAGAATCCCGACTACTGGGACAAAGAGAAGATCGGCGGCCAGGAATACAAGCTGCCCTTCGTCGACAAGATCACCTATCGCACCATCAAGGACGAGGCGACCTACATCACCGCGCTGCGCACCGGCAAGCTCGACATGCTGGAGGCGATCCGGTGGCAGAACGTCGACTCGCTCAAGAAGAGCGCGCCGCAGCTGCAGTGGAACCGCTGGTTGAACCAGTCGGGTACGTTCATGGCGATGCGCGTCGATGTCGATGGGCCGTTCAAGGACATCCGCGTGCGTCGCGCGCTGAACTATGCGGTCAACAAGCAGGAGATCGTCCAGGCGTACTACAACGGCAACGCCGAGCTGTTCTCCTACCCGCAGCATCCTGACTATGTCGGCTACTTCGAGCCGCTCGATAAGCAGCCGGCCTCGGTGCAGGAGCTCTTCAAGTATGATCCTGCGAAGGCCAAGAAGCTGCTGGCCGAGGCGGGCTTCCCCAAGGGCTTTACCACCAAGGTGCAGGTCTGTTCGTGCAATCCCGACCACATGGACCTGCTGCCGCTGGTGGCGGGCTACCTCGAGCAGGTCGGCGTGAAGCTGGAGATCCAGCCGATGGAGTACGGCGCCTTCCTGTCGGCGATGACCTCGCGGACCATGACGCCGGCCTACTTCATGAACAACGGCCACACCAACCCGATCACCACCATCCGCAAGAGCTTCGGCACCAAGCAGACGTGGAATCCCTCGGGCTGGTCGGACCCTGAGTACGACAAGAAGATCGAGGTGATCTACCGCGAGCCTGACGAGAGCAAGCGGCAGGCCATGCTGCGCGAGCTCACGACCGAGATCCTCGACAAGGCGCCCTACATCTGGCTGCCGACGCCTTACTACTATGCGGCGTGGTGGCCGTGGGTGAAGAACTACGCGGGCGAGATGCGTGCCGGCGCGGTGCGGCCAGGCCCGATCTATGCCCGCATCTGGGTCGACCAGGAGCTCAAGAAGAAGATGGGGTATTGATGCGCATTGAAGCGTTCCTCCTCACGCTCCGCGTGGGGAGGTGTCCGCGAAGCGGACGGAGGGGTCATGAGCGCCATCGATGATGCTCATGACCCCTCCGTCGGCGTAAGACGCCGACACCTCCCCAGCTTCGCTGGGGAGGAAGTGGCATGAGCACGCCGCTTCTCTCCGTCCGCGGTCTCTCCACCGAGTTCCGCACCGAGCGCGGCGTCGTCAAGGCGGTCGACGACGTCTCGTTCGACCTGGCGGCCGGCGAGACGCTCGCCATCGTGGGCGAATCGGGCTCGGGCAAGAGCGTGACCGCCATGTCGATCCTGCGCCTGATCCCCAACCCGCCAGGCCGGATCGCGGCGGGCGAGGTGGTGTTCGACGGCAGGAACCTCCTGGAGATGTCGGACGCCGAGATCCGCGCGATCCGCGGCGATCGCATCGCCATGATCTTCCAGGAGCCGATGAGCTCGCTCAACCCGTCGCTGACCGTGGGGCTGCAGATCGCCGAGCCGATCAACCTGCATCGCAGGACGCCCTGGGCCGCCGCCATGGACAAGGCCGCCGAGCTTCTGGCCCGCGTGCGGCTCCCCGACGCCAAGAGTCGCGTAAAAGCCTACCCTCACCAGTTCTCTGGCGGCATGCGCCAGCGCGCCATGATCGCCATGGCGCTCGCCTGCCAGCCGCAGCTCATCATCGCCGACGAGCCGACGACGGCCCTCGATGTCACGGTGCAGGCGCAGATCCTGGCCCTCCTGAAGGAGGTGACGCGCGCCGCCAACTCGGCGCTGATACTGATCACCCACGACCTCGGCGTGGTGGCGCGCTACGCCGACCGCGTCTGCGTGATGTACGGCGGCCGCATCGTCGAGGCCGGGCCGGCGCGCGAGATCTACGCCCGGCCGCGCCATCCCTACACGATCGGCCTGATGGCCTCGGTGCCGCGCCTCGACCAGGAGGCGGGCTCGCGCCTGGTGCCGATCGAGGGGTCGCCGCCCAACCTCGCCAACCTGCCGCCGGGCTGCGCCTTCGCGCCGCGCTGCCGTCGTGCCGCCGACGTCTGCCACAGCAAGCGGCCGCCGTTGGTCGAGAGCGGCGCCGACCATCTTTCCGCCTGTCATTTCCATGCCCAGCTCAGCGCCTGAAGCCGTCCTCGAGGTGAGGGATCTGAAGGTCCATTTCCCGGTCATGGCGGGCGCCGTCGTGCGCCGCCAGGTCGGCAGCGTGAAGGCGGTCGACGGCGTGTCGTTCGCGGTGCGCCGCGGCGAGACATTGGGTCTGGTGGGTGAGTCCGGCTGCGGCAAGAGCACGACCGGACTCGCCATCCTGAAGATGATCGACATCACCTCGGGCGAGGTGAAGTTCGAGGGAGAGGACATCTCGGCTTATGACCGCTCGCGCATGCGGCCGATCCGGCGGCGCATGCAGATGGTCTATCAGGACCCATTCGGCTCGCTGAACCCGCGCATGAGGGTGTCGGAGATCGTGGGCGAGCCGCTCGAAGTGCACGGTCTCGCGTCCGATCGCGCCGCCTACGATGCCCGCGTCGCCTCACTGCTCGACATGGTCGGCCTGCTGCCCGATATGGCCGACCGCTATCCGCACGAGTTCTCGGGCGGCCAGCGCCAGAGGATCGGCATCGCCCGCGCCTTGGCGCTCGAGCCGTCGCTGATCATCTGCGACGAGCCGGTGTCGGCGCTCGACGTGTCGATCCAGGCTCAGGTCGTGAACCTGTTCCAGGAATTGCAGGAGCGGCTGGGGCTCACCTACATCTTCATCGCCCACGACCTCGCCGTGGTGCGCCACATCAGCCATCGCATCGCCGTGATGTACCTGGGCCGCATTGTCGAGATCGCGCCGCGCGGCGAGCTCTACGCCAAGCCATTGCACCCCTACACCCAGGCGCTCCTGGCGGCGATCCCGATCCCCGATCCCGAGGTCGAGGCGACACGCCCGCAGCAGATCATCACAGGTGAAGTGCCGTCGGCCATGCGCCCGCCGCCCGGCTGCCGCTTCCACACCCGCTGCCCCAGGGTGATGGAGGCGTGCAGGAGCGTCGATCCGCCGATGCGCGACATGGGTGGTGGCCGTGCCGTCGCCTGTCATCTATACGAGGCATGATGACTGTCAGACGTCGCGTCCTCGTTCTGCTAGCGCTCTCCGCTTTGGCGGCTTCGCCCGCCATCGCGCGTGAAAAACCCTATCTCACCGCGCAGGACCTCGACCTGGTCGCGATCCTGCCGCCACCGGCCGCCAACGGCAGCGACGCCGACCGCGAGCAGCAGGCCGTGGTGCTGGCCGCGCAACGCGCCGCCAGCCCCGAGCGCATCGAGCAGGCCAGGCGCGACGTCGACGAATCGCTCGACACCATGTTCGGCGCCGCGCTGGGCAAGTCCCTGCCCGCAACGAGCCTGCCCGCCACGACCCGGCTGTTCGAGCGGATCGGCGAGACCGAGGAGGTCGTTGTCGCGCCGACCAAGAAGGCATTCCAGCGGCTGCGTCCCTATCTCAGCAACCTGGAGATCAAGCCGCTGGTGCGGCCGTCGGTCAGCGGCTCCTATCCGTCGGGCCACACGACGCACGTCAACGTCGCGGCCATCGTGCTGGGCAGCATCGTTCCCGAGAAGCGCGATGCGATCTGGCTGCGGGCAAAGGACTATGCCTGGAGCCGCGTGATCGGCGGCATGCACTATCCCAACGACCTCGACGGCGGCGTCCGCGCCGGCACCGCGATCGCCGTGGCGCTGCAGAGCCGTCCCGAGTTCAAGGCCGACTTCGACGCCGCGAAGCGCGAGCTGCGCCAGTACCTCGGTCTCGCACCGTAAGTTCTTGCCAGTGATGCGTCATGGTCTTCCGGACCGCGAGCCTCCGGCTCGCTCATGATTCATGAGCGAGCCGGAGGCTCGCGGTCCGGAAGACCATGAAGAGACGCACCCCCAGCGCTATAGCTTCCCTGAGACGATGCGGGCGCCGAGCGCCCAGCGATGAACCTCGGACGGGCCGTCGTAGATGCGGAAGGCTCTCGTGTCGCGGAAGATGCGCTCGACCACGGTGTCGCGTGTCATGCCGAGCCCGCCCAGGATCTGCATCGAGCGGTCGGCAACACGGGCGATCGCCTCAGAGCACACGACCTTGGACATCGAGCTCTCGGTCGACGCGCGCTCGCCTTTGTCCAGCAGCCAGGCGGTGTGCAGGATCGAGAGGCGCGCCTGGTGGATGTCCATGTGGTTGTCGGCCAGCATGAACGAGACACCCTCGTGCTCGCCCAGCGTCTTGCCGAAGGCCTTGCGCGAGCGGGCGTACCCGGTCGCGATCTCCTGGGCGCGCACCGCCGAGCCCAGCCAGCGCATGCAGTGGCTGAGCCGCGCCGGCGCCAGCCGTACCTGGGCGTAGCGGAAGCCCTTGCCGACCTCGCCCAGCACGGCGTCGGACGGCAGGCGCAGGTCCTTGATCTCGATCTCGGCATGGCCGCCGGTGAAGCTGGAATCGATCGTGTCGAGCGCGCGCTCGATCCTGATCGCGGGATCGGGCAGGTCGGCCAGGAACAGCGTGGCATGGCCGTCGTGCGCGCCGCCCTCGTTCTTGGCCATGATGATGGCGAAGCCTGCGCCGTCGGCGCCGGTGATCAGCCACTTGCGGCCGTTGATCACCCACTCGTTGCCGTCGAGCCGCGCCGTCGTCTGCAGCATGCCGGGATCGGAGCCGGCGCCGCCGCCCGGCTCGGTCATGAGGAAGCAGGAGCGTTGCCTGCCCTCGGCCAGCGGCTTCAGAAAATGCTCGCGCTGGTCGGGGCGCGCCACGTGAGCGAGGAGATGGATGTTGCCTTCGTCTGGCGCCGCGCAATGGATGGCCGCCGGTCCCAGCATGGAATAGCCCGCCGCCTCGAAGACGAAGGCGCGCGCGACCTGGCCGATCGCCCGGCCGCCATACTCCTTGGGGGCATGTGGCGCGAACACGCCGGCCTGGCGTGCCAGCTCGTTCAGCTCGACGCGCAGCTCATCGGTTGGGCCGTGCGATGTCCAGCGCGCGTCCTTCTCGTAAGGCACGACCTTGGTGCGGATGAAATCGGACACAAGATGCGCCAGCTCGCTCACCTCGGCCGGCGGCGCAAAGTTCAGCTCCACGACAGACTCCCTGGACTACACGAACGAGGGCCGCGTCCGCAGCGATTCGCGATCGAAGCCCGCCACCTTCTTGTAACGGTCGGAGATCGCCTGCAACTCCGCCGTCGAGATCACGTCGTCGATGCGCTCGAAGCGCTGGCCGCCCGAGCGCTGCCAGACCTCGCGCAGGATGGCGTCGGGCGGATCGCTGCGGTTGGTCAGCACGACCTTGGCCGTCGCCGGACCGCGCACGGCTTCATAGCTCTGAAGCGCCTCGCCAGTAGCGCCGAGCTTCTTGATCCGGCCGGTGAGGCAGCGCGCATCGACGATCGCCTGGCCCGCGCCGTTGGAGCCGCGCGGATACATCGGATGGGCGGCGTCGCCCAAGAGCGTGATGCGGCCGAAGGTCCAGCGCGGCAGCGGATCGCGATCGACCATGGGGTATTCCAGGATCTCCCCGGTGCTTTCGATCATGCCGCTGATGTCGAGCCAGTCGAATTTCAGGCCGGCGAAGGCCGGCATCATGTCCGAGAGCCGGCCACGACCGGTCCAGTCCTGGCGCACGGCCTCGGGCCGCTCGATCTCGGCCACCCAGTTGATCAGGGGCAGGCCGCCCGTCTCGGGCGTGCCCGGCCGCACAGGATAGATCACTGTCTTGCCGACCGTCATCCACCCGGTCGAGACCATGGTGTCGCCGTTCAGGAACGCGGGCCAGCGCACCGCGCCGCGCCACATGTTCACGCCCGAGTATTTGGGCGGCCCTTGGTCGGGATAGAGCTGCCGGCGCAGCGCCGAATGGATGCCGTCGCAGCCGACCGCGACCTTGCCGCGCTGCGGCTCGGCCTTGTCGACGTGCAGGGTGACCCCCGCACCGTCCTGCTCGGCCCTGAGGCAGCGGTGATCGAGCCGCACGGCGTCGGCGCCGAGCCGCTCGATGGTGGCCTCGAGCAGCACCTTGTGCAGGTCGGCGCGATGGATCGAAAGCTGCGGCCAGTCGTAGCCGGCGTAGCGGCCGCGTGGTTCCTTGTAGATGAACTGGCCATGCCGGCTGTAGAAGGCGAGTTCGCGCGTCTCGATCGCCATCGCCATCAGCGCGTCCTGCAGGCCGAGCTCGCAGAGCTCGCGCATGCCGTGCGGCAGGATGTTGATGCCGACACCGAGCGGCTGGATGTCTGGCGCCGCCTCGAACACGCGCGCAGAGATACCGGCCTGGTGCAGGCTGAGCGCCAGCGCCAGCCCGCCGATGCCGCCGCCGACGATCAGAACATCGGGATTGCTGCTCACGCCGGCCCTATTCCGGTTGGATCCCGCGCTTGGCCACGACGTCGGCCCAGCGCATCTTGTCGCGCGCCATGATCTCGCCCAGCGCCGCGGGTGACGAGGTGGCGGGGATCAGTCCCTGCGCCTCGAACACGGTCTTCGCTTCCGGCGAATTGAGAATGGCCGAGACTTCCTTGTTCAGCCGCTCGATCAGCTCGGGCGGTGTACCCTTCGGTGCGAAGAAGCCGTACCACATGTCGACATCGACGCCCTTCAGCCCGCTCTCGGCCAGGGTCGGCACGTCGGGCAGCTGCGGCAGCCGCTGCGGGCTGCCGGCGGCGATCGCCTTCAGCTTGCCGGCGCGGATGTGCTGGGCCGAGACATGCACGGGCAGGAACATGTAGCCGATCTGGCCGCCCAGTAGGTCCTGCACCGCGCCGGCCGTGCCCTTGTAGGGCACATGCACCATCTCGATGCCGGCCGCGGTCTCGACCAGCGCCATCGACAGATGGTGCGGCGTGCCGACGCCGGGGCTGCCGTAGGTCAGCGTCCTGGGCGAGGCCTTGGCCGCGGCGATCAGCTCGGCGAGCGTGCCTGGCTTCTGGCTGGGATGCGCCACCAGCACCAGCGAGCCCCAGGCCGTGAGACCGACGGGCGCGAAGTCGCCGACCGGATCGTAGGGCAGGTTCTTGTACAGGCTGGCGTTCATCACCAGCGTGTTCACCGACGACATCAACGTGTGTCCGTCGGACTTCGCGCGCGCCACCTGCTGGCTGCCGATGTTGCCCGAGGCGCCGGCGGCGTTCTCGATCACGACAGGCTGGCCGAGTTTGGGCGACAGGCGCTCGCCCACGAAGCGGGCGATGATGTCGGGGCCGGTGCCGGGCGTGAACGGCACGACGAGCTTCACCGGCTGGTCAGGCCAGGCGAAGGCCGAGGGAGCGACCATCGCGGTCGCAGCAAAAGCCACTATTTGACGGCGGCGCATGGGGTCATTGAAGCAGTCCCGCTGCAATCCGTCGATACAACTTACACGAGATTTACATACTATATATTCGTTCTATAATTGTTCCCGATGAAGATCGGAGATCGGCATGCAGGCAAAGGTACGCAGCGTGGCTTTCCAGGGCATCGACGTGCTGCCCGTCGATGTGCAGGTGCTGATCGCGCCGGGCCAGCTCGCTTTCGTCATGGTTGGCCTGGCCGACAAGGCGGTCGGCGAAAGCCGTGAGCGTGTGCGCGCCACCTTCCGCGCGCTCGGCCTTTCCCTTCCGCCGCAGCGCATCACCGTCAACCTCTCGCCCGCCGACCTCGCCAAGGAGGGCAGCCACTACGATCTGCCGATCGCCCTTGGCCTGCTGGCGGCGATGGGCGTGGTTCCGCGCGAAAGCATCGCGGGCCACGTCGTGCTGGGCGAGCTGGCGCTCGACGGCTCGCTCAGCCGCGTTCCCGGCGTGCTGCCGGCGGCGATCGCCGCCCGCGCGGCGGGGCGCGGCGTGATCTGCCCCGCGGTGTGCGGCGGCGAGGCCGCGTGGGGTGGCTTCACCTGCGCGGTCAGCAGAAGCTCGCCGCTCCGGAGGCGCTGATTGCCGACGATCGCGCCAGCTACCCGGACCTCGCCGAGATCAAGGGCCAGGAGAGCGCCAAGCGCGTGCTCGAGGTGGCGGCGGCGGGTGGCCACAACCTGCTGATGATCGGCCCGCCCGGCTCGGGCAAGTCGATGCTGGCGGCTCGCCTGCCCGGCATCCTGCCGCCCTTGGAAGCGGAGGAAGCGCTGGAGGCCTCGATGGTGCGCTCGCTGGCGGGCGATCTCGGCGAAGGCAAGCTCAGCCGCCGCCGCACTTTCCGCGACCCGCACCATTCGGCGACCCTGCAGGCGCTGGTCGGGGGCGGCCCACGGGCGCGCCCAGGGGAGGTTTCGCTCGCCCACCACGGCGTGCTGTTTCTCGACGAGCTGCCCGAATTCAACCGCGCCTCGCTGGAGGCGCTGCGCCAGCCGCTGGAATCGGGCCGCGTCACCGTGGCGCGCGCGAACGCCCATGTGACCTATCCTGCGCGCTTCCAGCTCGTGGCGGCGATGAATCCCTGCCGCTGCGGCCATCTCATGGAGCCCAACCGCGCCTGCGGCCGCACCCCACGCTGCGGGCTCGACTACCAGGGCAAGATCTCGGGCCCCTTGCTCGACCGCATCGATCTCAGCATCGACGTGCCGCCGGTCAGTGCCGCCGATCTCGCGCTGCCGCCCCCGGCCGAGACGTCGGCCGGTGTCGCTGCGAGGGTCGCGGCAGCGCGTGCTCTCCAGCGCGATCGATTGGAAGAGTTCGACCGCAAGGGCAAGCTCTTGGCCATCGAAGCCGACGAAACCGCAGGCCTCCTGGCCGATCGCGTTCGCAACTGGTCAAAGCCGCGCTGCAACGCCGACACCGACGGCGCCGTGCTCGCGGCCATCGCCGAGCCCGACGCCGAAGGCCGCGCGCTGTTGACACGCGCGGCGGAGCGGCTCGGCCTGTCGGCGCGCGCCTGGCATCGCACCTTGCGTGTTGCCCGCACGCTCGCCGATCTCGACGGCTCGGATGCGGTGCGCCGCCTGCACATCGCCGAGGCGCTCAGCTATCGCCGCCCCCAGCCACGCACAGCGCTGGCGGCGTAGGCCAATTGATCTTAAGCTTCAGGAAACACTTTTGATGACGACGATGACTTTCGACAGATTGGCTTATGTCGACCGGCTCACGGCAGCGGGCTTCAACGAGCCTCAGGCGCGCGCCATGGCCGACGGACTCGATCAGGCGTTGCGAGAGGAAGTTGCTACCAAGAGCGATATCGCCCTCCTGAAGGGCGATACCGCTTCGGTCAGAGGTGACGTGCTGGCGGTCAAGAACGACATCGCCCTCCTGAAGAGTGATATCGCTTCGGTCAAAGGCGACATGTCAGCGGTCAAGAGCAACATCGTCTTCCTCAAGGGTGATATCGCTTCGGTCAAAGGCGACATGTCGGCGGTCAAGAGCGACATCGTCTTCCTCAAGGGTGATATCGCTTCGGTCAAAGGCGACCTTCTGGTCGTCAAGAGCGAGTTGCTGGCTGCGATGAAGGCCGACAAGATCGACTTGCTGAAATGGGTCATCATGCTGATCGTCGGCCAGACCGCTGTCTTTACGGCGCTCAAGCTTCTTGGCCGGTAGACCGCCCTGGCCAGCGTCCTCAGAGCACCCCGCACGAGATCCGACAACCTGCATAGTTCCGCCATGGAGACATGGGGCGTTATAGACGCGCCGCCAAGCCGGATTGACGCAAGTTGGGAAATGCGAGGATCGACTTGTCGATGACTTGGACGCCCATGAGGGCGCCCATGTGGGATCGCTGTCCTTTAGCAGGTAGCCGGTGGCGCCGGCCTCGATCGCCTTGATGACGGGTGGTCGTCGGCCAGCATAGAGATGA
Source organism: Rhodospirillales bacterium (assembly GCA_016185145.1). Classification (GTDB taxonomy): domain Bacteria; phylum Pseudomonadota; class Alphaproteobacteria; order Reyranellales; family Reyranellaceae; genus Reyranella. Next base: position 99,566 of record JACPOB010000084.1, read on the forward strand.
CCATGAACTCGGCGTCGGGCTGGCGTTCGCACGACAGCCGGATGACCTGAACGCCATGGCCCTCTGGCAGGCTAAAGTCGGTAGTCAAGAGATCAATGGCAGGATCGACGATGCGCCTCGTCGCCTCACCAGTGTTGCACAAGCCCAGCCAGCCGTCCGTCCGGCCAGTCGGCGCATTGTTTATCCGACAGCTTGGGCGCGCCCGGCCCGGCGTTGCCGCCATGCCACGTCGCGCGCCATCGGCCTGATCGCCGGGCTCCCGAGGCAAAACCGCCAGACCAAGGGGCGCAGTCCGGCAAAGCCGGGAGGGCGGCGCGCCGGCGCGTTGGCGAATAGCAGCGCCTTGCTCATGATCGCCTTAGTGCCCCGTCGTTGGCGTTCAACCCACCTTCTTCACGGGCGGGATGACCCAGGAGCCGTCGATGATCGATGGATTCTTCTCGTTCGGCCAATACAGCCTCAGCATGAGAGCGAACTCGCCGGCGGGGGCCGGCAACCAGTTCGACTCCAATGCCGCGCCGGGCGAGTCCTTCTGAAGGTAGAGCGTCACCGATCCATCCGCGTTCGGCTTCAAGTTCTGCCGTGGGCTGATCGAGTAGCGATTGAGTGGGTTCGCCACGAAGAAGTAGTTCGTATCGTACATGGTCAGCGACCAGAAGCCCTGCGCCGGAGGCAGTTGACCCTTCGGGAAGGTGAGGGTGTAGGCATGGGATCCGCTGTAGACGACGCTGGCGGCATCCTGCCGTGAAACCGGATACACCGCGTCTTGCGGGCGATTTGCGCCGAGCCCGATCGCCGTCACCAGCGCCCGCATGAGGTAGTCGGTCCCGTAGAGACCGGTCTTGGTCGTGTAGCTCCAGCCGTTGATGGCCTTCATCTCCTTGTTGATCTTGTACTGAAGCATGATCTGCTCGAAGCCGAGATCGGGGACACGCTTGGCGAGATCCGGTGCGAGCTTTGCCGGGTCGAATCGGCCCGGCGTGAGGCCGATGCGGGCGAAGCTCGCGACGGCGGCCGCGTCGGCCGCCGCCGGCGGGTTCGATTTCATCAGCTCGGCCAGCAAGGTGAAGTATGCGGTCGCATCGAGCCGATTCACCTGGTCGCGCACGGCGGTCTTCATGTCGATGGCGGGGTCTACCTTGCCTTCCGGCGGCGTGTAGGGCTTGCCGTAGGCGCTGAGCGGCACAAGCTTCATCTGATCCTGCACGGCGTGCACGGCCGCGTAGTCTTCCGGCGTACCGGTGCAGTAGATGCGGCCGAGCAACCACACGATGTTGGTCGGCGATTTGTACTCGGTGACGCCGGCCGGCAGGGTGCCCTTCCAGCCCGGTCCGGTGATGGCGTAGGTGTGTGCTGCCGTCCCGGTCGTCCGCTTGCCGGGCACCTGGAACACGCTGGTCCAACCGTCCAGGAACGGCATCAGGAAGTAGCGGTCCTTCATGTCCGGAAGGCTGAGCACCCAGGGTTCGGCGCCCACGTCGAAGAACGCAGTCGTGTAGAGCGTATCGGCGTTGGGCGCCGTGACGTCCCTGAACGACGCATTGGGATACTCGCGCATCCTGATGAACTGGCCCATCGGGGCGCGCCTGCCATCGGGCTTCGCGACATTGGTCAACACGCGGCGGGTCAGCTCCATCGTCACCAGCGGATAGCCAAAGATGTAGGCATTGATCGCCGTGCCGAGATCGTCGGAGCGATCCGGTACGCTGGCGAAGTCGGAAACCTGCGCTCGCAAAGGGGCGCCAAGGCCGGACGAGAGAAACCCGAGCGATCCCAAGGCGATGGAACGGCGAGATAGCGGCATGCGAATGCTCCTTCCTGACATGAAACGTCTAGAACCGAATGGCGGCGCCGACGATCGGGCCGTGCAGCACCATGTCGATGGCGCTCACGGCATTTCCCGAGCCGGTCGCGTAATTGACGCCGAGGGCTCGGTATCCGATTCCGGCAACGAGCTGATAACCCGTGAACTGCCACGCATAGCTGTAGAGCGCGGCAGCTTGCCAGGTGATGGAGCTCTGAAGGCCGAAGCCGCCGATGTCACCTCGCAGCGTGACCTTTTGCGCAGGCGTCAGCTGGTGGCGCAGACGCAGCCCGACCAGCGGGTCGATCCAGGTAAGGCTGCCGCTCCCGGTCGTGGAGAAGCCGATGCCGCGTTGGAATCCGAGTCGGCTGAGATCGACCGCACCAATGACGTCGTAGTTGACATCCACCGCCTGGTTCCAGATGCGAAAACCCAGCAGTGCGTCCAGCGCGGTCGAGGAACCTTCCGAGCCGGACCAGCGGTGCAGCTCGTACAGCCCGCCGGTCTCGACGATCGTCATCGAGTAGGTCAGGGCAGCGTTCGCCGTGGTGCTGACTTTCAGCCCCGCCACCGGGTTGCGATCGTTCAGCATCGTGTTCGTGAAGCCGAGCCTGGCGAACACCAGGTCGGCATAGAATCCGATGCGGCCCTTGTCCGCCTCGAAGTACCCCATGTAACCGATCAGCGAATCGCTTTTCTGCAGGAGCTGAATGAAGCTGGCGTCGAAATCGACGGTCCGGCCCTTGGCTGTCGTCGAGCCGGCCGCGCTCATCAGCCAGCCATAAGCTGCGGCCTCGAAGCGCCAGGGATCCGGGTCGTTGGCCGCCGGGGCGGCGGCTTCACGGGCCTCCTCGGCGGCCGCCGGCTGGCCAACGAGACTCACGCCGATGAGAACGCTCCATGCCCCGACCAGGATCGAGCGCGGCACACCCGCTCGTGCCAAAGTAAAACTCCCGCTTCCAAGTCCGAACCCGTCGCGCCGCGGTGAACGACGCGGCATCGCGCCGGCAATCTAGACGCAAGGCCCGCCGCTCTTTTCGCATTTCGCGACACCAGGAGCGGATTTTCCTGTGGCAGTTTCGGCACTGTGGACAAGCCACAGTGTACTCCCCACATTTCGTCACGATTTCTCATTTCGCGACACAACCAGTCGATTGTCCGTGACGTCGTCAATTCGCAGGCCCACCTCCGGCGAAGCCTTCAACATGGTGCAGGTGGGCACGGTTCGTGCCGGACCGCTGTCGGGTCTGCCTGGCGCCTTGAGTACCTTCGGCCTCGCGTCTGGCCCGTTGCTCCATGAGATCGGACTACCGCCCACTACGTTCAGCAACGCAGGGAACCTGGTCGAATTGGGCAAGGCCGTCCGGCTTCTGGCGTTGGCGATGGAACGAACCAGCTGCCCGCACCTTGGACTGCTCTGCGCTGAACGCCTGCGGCTGGACGATCTCGGCATCATTGGCCGTGTGGCTCGCAATGCGGCCGACGTAGGCAGTGGCCTGCGCGGCTTGATCCTCAACCTTCATCTCAATGGCCATACGTTCGTTCCCGTCCTGGCAGTGACATCCGGCCTGGCGGAACTCGTCTTGAGATTGGCGGTCGATGTCGAGGGCGACACGAGTCCTGCAATCGACCTTGGAATGGCAATCGCCTGCATGGCATTGCGGACCTTGTGCGGACCTGGCTGGACACCGGTGGAAATCCTGATGGCCCGTCGGCAGCCCGCCAGCCGCGAGCCCTATGACAGGTTTTTCGGCGTGCCCGTGCAGTTCGGCCGGGAGTACAACGTTGTGGCCTTCCCGGCGACGTGGCTGAGGCAACAGGTGCACGGCGCCAACCCGGCAAAACGAAAGCTGCTCGAGCGTGAGTTGGCGGTCGTTGCCCAGCGGCATCGTCTGCCCGCAGCCACCATGGCGCGGCGTGCCTTGCTGACGTGCATGGCACGCGGGGACGTGTCGATGGAGGCGGTCGCAGCGAGCGTCGGCCTTCACGCCCGAACACTCAATCGCCGCCTGGCACGCGAAGGGACTTCGGTGTTCGAACTCCTGAAGGAGGAACGCTATCGGATCGCACGTGATCTCCTGGCGAACACCCCATTGCAGATCTCCGAAGTCGCGGCCACGCTCCTCTATTCGAGCGTCGGCAGTTTCACCCGTGCCTTCCAGGGCTGGTCGCATGAAAGTCCCAGCGACTGGCGCGTGAAGCGCGGCTCGCGGCGCGGTCCGAGCGCAAAATTGTAAGCTGCAGGCAAGCGTGCCAAATAGCGGCGATGGATGACGTTCTCGATGGCCTGACCCACCTGCCGCTGCTCGCGCGCTTTGCAATTCTGATGACGGTCATCCTGGTCGTACCAGCCCTGTGCAAACGACTTCGGTTGCCCGCCGTCGTTGGCCTGCTGGGCTGTGGCGTCCTCTTCGGTCCGGCCGGCCTGCAAGTGGCCCAGAGCGGCTCCAGCACGGCCCATGACCTAGGCGAGATCGGCAAGCTGCTGCTGATGTTCTTCGCCGGAATGGAGATCGATCTCCTCGAGTTCAGGCGATTGCGCGCCAAGTCCCTGGGATTTGGCAGCCTGACTTTTGCCTTGCCCTTGCTGTGCGGTGCGGCAGCTGCGCTCGCCTTCGGCTATGGCTGGATCGCGGCCCTGCTGATCGGCTCGCTGCTCGCCTCCCACACCCTGCTCGGCTTTCCGATCGTCCAGGAGCTGGGATTGGCCCGCAACGAGGCCGTCGCGGTCACCATCGGTGCCACCGTGCTGACCGATATCCTCTCCCTGCTGGTTCTGGCCGTCTGCCTGCCGATCCACACCAGTGGATTCTCGGCCGGTCCGTTCGCCGCCCAGATCGTCGAGCTGCTGGTGTTCGTTCCGCTGGTGCTGGTGGGGCTGGGCAATGCGGGCCAGCTCCTCATGCGCAGGGTGCAGCGCAAGGAGGGGCAGTTCTGCGTGCTCCTGCTGATCGTCGCGATCGCCGCGATCGGCGCCGAGTTCATCCATCTGGAAGGTATCATCGGCGCCTTCCTGGCCGGTTTGGCCGTGAACCGGGCAGCGCGCGACACCGAAGCCAAGGAGGAGCTGGAGTTCATCGGCAACACGCTGTTCATTCCGCTCTTCTTCATCGGCATCGGGTTCCTGATCGACCTCGGCGTGTTCTACCGCACGGTGGTGACGCATTTCTGGCTCATCGCCTCGATCGTGGGCGGCCTCGTCGTCGGTAAGTTCGTCGCAGCACGCGCCGCCGGCCATGCCTTCGGTTACTCGTCGGCGCAGGCCAATCTGATGTGGTCGCTTTCCCTGCCGCAGGTGGCGGCCACGCTCGCCGCCGCGCTGGTGGCCTACCAGGCGAAGAACGCCGAGGGGCAGCGACTGATCGACGAGCCGATCCTGAACACGATCATCGTGCTGATGGTCGTGACCTCGATCCTGGGCCCGGTCCTGACCGATGTCTTTGGCAGGCGCGTAGCGGCCCAGCGCGCCGCTGCGCGGCCGATGACAACTCCAGTGCCGTCACCGCAAGAAGACAGGCCCGCGCCCGCCTCGGGAACGCCGCTTCGCCAATCGGACTGATTCGAGCGGCAAGCCAGGCTGGTTGCCTCCAGCCCGGGGCGCCTGCGCGGACCCTGCGGCGTTGTTATCCGCGAAATCCACAGAACCGTAACTTGGGTTCCGCATCGGGCTCGGCATATGACTTCACAGGGGCTGCGACCGCGGTCCCGGTCTCATCCTACAGGACCTCCATGACGACTGTTGCCCATGCCGACAACGGCCGCGACCAGCGCCGCCTGCGTCCGATCCCGCGCTTCATCTTCGCCTCGCGCTGGCTGCAGCTGCCGCTCTACGTCGGACTGATCGTGGCCCAGGTGGTCTATGTCTACCTGTTCCTCAAGGAACTGATCCATCTCGTGGCGGAAAGCCCCAGCGTCACCGAGCAGCAGGCCATGCTGATCGTGCTTGGCCTGATCGACGTGGTGATGATCTCCAACCTGCTGATCATGGTGATCGTCGGCGGCTACGAGACCTTCGTGTCACGCATGGAGCTGAACAAGCATCCCGACCAGCCGGAATGGCTGAGCCACGTCAATGCCAGCGTGCTCAAGATCAAGCTCGCCATGGCCATCATCGGCATCTCGTCGATCCATCTGCTGCGGACCTTCATCGAGGCGGGCCAGCTCGGCAGGGCCAACGCGGCCATCACCGAGTCCGGCATCATGTGGCAGTCGATCATCCATGGCCTGTTCATCCTGTCGGCGATCGGCATCGCCATCGTCGACTGGATCTCGCAGCAGACCGGCGCGGCGCCCAAGGACGGGCATCATTAGAGCGCTTCCTCCCCAGCGAAGCTGGGGAGGTGTCGGCGTCTTACGCCGACGGAGGGGTCATGGGCATCAGCACTGCTGCTCATGACCCCTCCGTCCGCTTCGCGGACACCTCCCCACGCGAAAGCGTCTGTCGGATTCACACATCGTGACCAACCAGGGAGGCGCCATACCTTATAGCGCGGAACTCTGCGAGACCGATGCGCATGACCTTGGGGCCGGGCTTTCCGTAGTAGCCGGTCCATCCGCCGAGGCGGGCGATCA
>JACPOB010000121.1 GCA_016185145.1 Rhodospirillales bacterium
GCCGTGAGCTTCCTGCCCAAGGTGAAGATCGAGGTGGTGATCGACGATGCGCTGGTCGAGCGCGCGGTCGAGACCATCCGCAAGGCCGCCGGCACCGGCAAGATCGGCGACGGCAAGATCTTCGTCACCGGCATCGAGCAGGCGATCCGCATCCGTACCGGCGAATCCGGCACCGAGGCGCTGTGATCCCGCGCTCTCAACCAATCAACAATCCCAATCAATAAATCCAGGGGAAGTACGATGAAACTCAAGCTCAATCCGCTGCTCATGGGCCTTGGGGCGGCCGGCACGCTGCTGCTGCTGCCGGCCCTGGCGCTGGCGGCCGACGAGAAGCCCAAGCTCGACACCGGCGACACCGCCTGGATGCTGACCTCGACGGCGCTGGTGCTGATGATGACCATCCCGGGCCTGGCGCTGTTCTACGGCGGCATGGTGCGCAAGAAGAACGTGCTGGCCACCGTCATGCAGAGCTTCGCCGTCACCTGCCTGGTCACGGTGCTGTGGCTGATCGTGGGTTACAGCCTCGCCTTCACCCCCGGCAGCACCATCATCGGCGGCCTGAGCCGCGTGTTTCTTCGCGGCCTGACGCTCGATGGCGTGCACGAGCTTGCTAAAACCATTCCCGAGACGGTGTTCCTCACCTTTCAGCTGACCTTCGCCATCATCACCCCGGCGCTGATCGCGGGCGCCTTCGCCGAGCGCATGAAGTTCTCGGCCATGATGTGGTTCATGGCGCTGTGGTCGCTGATCGTCTACGCGCCGATCGCCCACTGGGTGTGGGGCGGCGGCTTTTTGGGCGACTGGGGCGTGCTCGACTTCGCGGGCGGCACCGTGGTGCACATCAATGCCGGCGTCGCCGGCCTGGTCTGCGCCCTGGTGATCGGCAAGCGCAAGGGCTTCGGCACCGAGAACCTGGCGCCCTACAACCTGGTCTATTCGGTGATCGGCGCCTCGCTCTTGTGGGTCGGCTGGTTCGGCTTCAATGCCGGCTCGGCAGTCGGCGCCAACGGCAATGCCGGCATGGCGATGGCCGTCACCCAGTTCGCGACCGCGGCGGCGGCACTCGCCTGGATGTTCGCGGAGTGGGCGACGCGCGGCAAGCCGTCGGTGCTCGGCATCATCTCGGGCGCCGTTGCCGGCCTGGTCGCGATCACGCCGGCCTCGGGCTACGTCGCCCCGATGGGCGCGCTGGTGATCGGCATCGTCGCCGGCCTGGTCTGCTTCTGGGGCGCCACGGCGCTCAAGAAGGCGATGGGCTACGACGATTCGCTCGACGCCTTCGGCGTGCACGGCATCGGCGGCTTCGCCGGCGCCATCCTGACCGGTGTGTTCGCGGTCGAGGCGATCGCCGGCGAGGGCAAGAAGGGCCTGATCGACGGCAATCCCGGCCAGGTCCTGACCCAGCTCTGGGGTGCGCTGGTCTGCATCGCCTGGTGCGCCATCGCCACCTTCATCATCCTCAAGATCGTCGACGCCCTGATCGGCCTGCGCGTGACGACCGAAGAGGAGATCGAAGGCCTCGACATCAACCTGCACGGAGAGACGGTGCACTGATCACACGTCCTCCCCAGCGAAGCTGGGGAGGTGTCGCCGTCATACGGCGACGGAGGGGTCATAGGCATCGGCGCTGACGCTCATGACCCCTCCGCCCGCTACGCGGGCACCTCCCCACGCAAAGCGTGGGGAGGAAGATTCCTGAGTTCCTCCTCCCGCCGCATCCGTGTCGCGGCGGTCCCTCGGGCCCGGCGAGCCTTTCGCCGGGCCATTTTTTCGCCGGCACGTTTGACGTCTTCCCTGCCAGACGCCAGTCTGTATGCATATTCCAGAGGAGAGGTCATGAAGCTGGTGTCCGCCATCATCAAGCCGTTCAAGCTCGACGAGGTGCGTGACGCCCTGACCGGTGTCGGCGTTTCCGGCCTGACGGTGAGCGAAGTGAAGGGCTTCGGCCGGCAGAAGGGCCAGACCGAGATCTACCGCGGCGCCGAATATCTCGTGAGCTTCCTGCCCAAGGTGAAGATCGAGATCGTAGTCGACGACACCCAGGTCGAACGCGCCATCGAGGCCATCCAGAAGGCCGCGCATACCGGCAAGATCGGCGACGGCAAGATCTTCATCACGCCGGTCGAGCAGGCCCTGCGTATCCGCACCGGCGAGACGGGATCGAACGCGCTCTAGCCAGGATCGATTTTCAAGAACATCAAGACAGACAAGCAAGACAAGACGACACGGGGGAAGAGATGATCAGGACGGCACTGCGCTTCGGCGCGCCCTTGGCGTGCGCGCCGATGTTCGGCTTGATGTTCACGGGCGCAGCCTCCGCCGCCGACAAGCCCGCCATCGATACCGGCGATACGGCCTGGCTGCTGGTCGCCACCTGCTTGGTCCTGATGATGAACATCCCGGGACTGGCGCTGTTCTACTGCGGCATGGTGCGCAAGAAGAACGTGCTGGCGACGGCCGTTCAGGCGTTCGCCGTCGCCGCCCTGGTGACGGTGCTGTGGTTCATCGTCGGCTACTCGCTCGCCTTCATCAACGGCGGCGATCTCAATGCCGTGATCGGCTCGCTGTCGCGTGCCTTCGGTGCGGGCCTGCACGGCAGCGTGCACGAGCTCGCCAAGACGGTGCCCGAGAACGTCTTCCTGATGTACCAGGCGACCTTCGCCGTCATCACGCCGGCCATCATCGCCGGCGCCTTCGCCGAGCGCATGAAGTTCTCGGCCATGATGTGGTTCATGGCGCTGTGGCTCCTGTTCGTCTACGTGCCGGTGGCGCACTGGGTGTGGGGCGGCGGCTTCCTCGGCGCCGCGGGCGTGCTCGACTTCGCGGGCGGGCTGGTCGTCCATCTCAATGCCGGCATCGCCGGCCTGGTCTGCTGCCTGGTGATCGGCAAGCGCCAGGGCTACGGCGTCGAATACATGGCGCCGCACAATCTAGTGCTGACCCTGATCGGCACGTCGCTGCTGTGGGTCGGCTGGTTCGGCTTCAATGCCGGCTCGGCGCTGGCTTCGGGCGAACTCGCGGGCTCGGCCATGCTCAACACCCACATCTCGGCCGCGGTCGCCGCCCTGGTCTGGATGGCGGTCGAATGGGCAAGCCGCGGCAAGCCCTCGGTGCTGGGCATCCTGTCGGGCGCCGTGGCGGGCCTCGGCACCATCACGCCGGCCGCGGGCTACGTCGAGCCGTGGGCGGCCATGGTGATCGGCGTCGCCGCCGGCCTGGTCTGCTACTGGGCGTCGGTCGTGGTGAAGACTAGGCTGGGCTACGACGATTCGCTCGACGTTTTCGGCGTGCACGGTGTCGGCGGCATCGTCGGCACGATCCTGGCCGGCGTGTTCGCCACCAGGCTGATCAACGACGTGAACAAGGGCCAGCCGGTCGGCCTGGTCGACGGCAATGGCGGCCAGGTCCTGACCCAGCTCTACGGCGTGGTGGCTATCGCCGTCTTCTGCGGCGTCGTCACCTGGATCATCCTGAAGATCGTCGACGCCATGGTCGGCCTCAGGGCCACCCGCGACGAGGAGGTCGAGGGGCTGGATACCGCCCTGCACGGGGAGCGGGTCCAGTAATAAAACCGTCATCCCGACCGGAGCCTCGCGCAGCGAGGCGTAGTGGAGGGACCTGCTCATATGTGGCCCATATGGGCATGAGGAGGTCCCTCCACTTCGCTTCGCTCCGGTCGGGATGACGGGCGCGGATGTATGAAGAATCCAGGCTATTCCATTGTTGTTATTAGCTAATTTGTTTCATAGAATGCGGCAATAGTTTATCCGGTCGGGCCCCCTCCCGCCGGCGTCATTGCTTTGCTTCGGCCCTTGCGGGCCCATTGGATGGGTTCGATGTTCAATCCGCGCCTCACGGAGACGCTGACAGATTTTCCGTTCGCGCGGCTGAACGCTCTCATTGCCCCGATCGCGCCGCCGGCGCACCTGTCGATGATCAACATGTCGGTCGGCGAGCCGCAGGGCGCCATGCCGGCCTTCGCCCGTCAGATCGTCAACGACGAGATCGACGGCTGGAACCGCTATCCGCCCAACCAGGGCCTGCCCGATCTCAACCTCGCCATCGTCGAATGGCTGAGCCGGCGCTATCGCCTGCCGGCGGGCCTGCTCGATCCGGCGCAGCACGTCATCCCGACCGCAGGGAGCAAGGAAGGCGTCTACATCATCTCGACGGTGGCGACGCCGCAGCAGAAGGCCGGCGCCAAGCCGGTCGTGGCGCTGCCCAATCCGTTCTATCAGGCCTATCTCGGCGGCGCGGTGCTGTCCGGCGCCGAGCCGCTGCTGGTCAACGCCAACGCCGACAACGGCTTCCTGCCCGATTTCCTCGGCCTCGACGAGGCGACCTGGAAGCGGATGTCGGTGGTCTATCTCTGCTCGCCGGCCAATCCGCAGGGCGCCATCGCCGGCATCGATTACCTGCAGAAGCTTTTGGCCAAGTGCCGCGAGCATGACGCGGTGCTGGCGGTCGACGAGTGCTACGCCGAGATCTACACCCGCGAGCCGCCGCCCGGCGCGCTCGAGGCGGCGCTGGCGATGGACACGACGGGCGGCCAGGACCCGTTTAAAAACCTCGCGGTTTTCCATTCGCTCTCCAAGCGCTCCAATGCCGCCGGCCTGCGCTCGGGCTTCATGGCGGGCGATCCGCGCCTGGTGGCGATGACGCTGCGCTGGCGTACCTATGGCGGCCCGCAGATCCCCTTCGCGGTCCAGAAGGCGTCGGCGGCGCTGTGGCGCGAGGAGACGCATCCCGTCCAGACGCGCGAGTGGTATCAGAAGAACTTCCGGGTCGCCGAGCAGATCCTGCACAACCGCTTCCGCTACTACACGCCGGGCGGCGGCTTCTTCCTGTGGCTCGATGTCGGCGACGGCGAGGAAGCCACCCGCAAGCTGTGGCGCGAGGCGCATGTCAAGGTGCTGCCCGGCGCCTATGTCTGCCGCGAGACCGACGGCATCAACACCGCCGAGCGTTATATCCGCGTTGCCCTGGTGCATGACGAACAGACAACGCGCGAGGGCATGACCCGTCTCGCGTCGGTGCTGTGATGAGGTGCCGGCTCTCATCCTCCTCCCCCGTCATACGGGGGAGGATAGAGGAGGGGGAAAGCCCCAAGCGAGGTGCTGCAGGTTTCAGATCTGAAATGGTCGAGATCTTTTCTGCAGCTCGCCCCCTCCCTACCCTCCCCCGTATGACGGGGGAGGAGAAGACAGTGTTCTGATGGCGATCATCGGCGCCGCCTCCGTCGCTCCCCGCAAGACCGCGATCCTGCCGGAAGGCGGGCGCGACTTCCTGCGGCGGCGCATGATGGAGCTGGTCGGCGCCGCGGTCGCAGCGCTCGGCGTGGGCTTGCTGCTGGCGCTGTTCACCTACAGCCCGGGCGATCCGTCGCTCAACCACGCGACAGGCCGCGCGCCGCACAACATCGTTGGCGTGCCGGGCGCCTATATCTCCGACCTGCTGCTGCAGACCTTCGGCCTCGCCATCATCCTGGTCCCGGTGGCGTTGATCACATGGGGCGTGCGCATGGTGCGCACCCATCATCTCGGCTTCTTCGGCCTGCGGCTCTCGCTGTTGCTTCTGGCGCTGCTGATGATGAGCGTGGCCTGCGTCGGCCTGGGCGACGTCGGCGCCGCCGCCACCCATGCCGGACCGGGCGGCCTGGTGGGCCTCGCCCTGGTCGGCCGCTTCCGCGAACTGGTGCTGACCCATTCGAGCGGCGGCAGCCTCGCCCTGATCGAGCCGGCCTGCGCCGCACTCGCCTTCATTGCCATGGCGCCGGCGCTCGGCATGAACCGCACCGACCTGCCGCTGATCTTCCGCATCCTGCGCGCGCCTTTCCTGGGCGCCGCCTGGGCGGTGCGCGCGGGCATCGACCTGTGGCGCGGCAAGCCGCCGGCGCCCGACGCCGACGCCGACATGCCGGCCCCGGCGATCGGCTATGCCGAGATCCCGGGCGAGATCGACGCCAGCCAGTACGATCCGGCGCATTTCCCGCCGCGCTTCGAGCAGATCCCCGAAGAGGGCGCGCCCTTGCCGTCGCGCGAGTCGCTGATGGTCGACGCGCCCTATGCGCCGATCGAACGGCCGGCCGGCGATATCCCTGAGATGCCGGCGGATCACCAGCCTCTGCAGGCGCCGACGGCGGCGGAATCGGTACAGGAGCGCACGCTGTTCGATCGCGTGGCGGGGCTGCGCATCGAGCCGATCCTCGGCCGCCTGCGGCCCGCCGCGCCGGCCGCCGAGCGCATCGAGCCGATCGCGCCGCTGCCGACTGCCCCGTCGCCCGCTGCGCCGGCGCAGGAACAGCAGGCGCCGCAGGCGGCCGCTCCATCGGAAGGCGAGGTAGAGGACGACAATCCGTTCGCGCCCGATGATCCCACTGCCGACCCGCCATCGCCCGCCGCGGCGGCCGGCGTCACCATCGTGCCGCGCAAGTCGGCCGTGGCCCAGGGCAAGCGCGCCGCCAAGGCCGGCCAGCGCGAGCTCGACCTCGTGAGCGGCGAATACAAGCTGCCGCCGCTCGACATCCTGTCGCTGCCCTCGCGCGTCAGCGCCGAGACCAAGATCGACGAGGAGGCGCTGGAGCAGAACGCCCGTCTGCTCGAGACCGTGCTCGACGATTTCGGCGTCAAGGGCCAGATCGTGAAGGTGCGGCCGGGGCCGGTCGTCACGCTCTACGAGCTCGAGCCTGCGCCCGGCACCAAGTCGAGCCGCGTGATCGGCCTTGCCGACGACATCGCCCGCTCGATGAGCGCGGTGTCGGCGCGCGTCGCCACCGTGCCGGGCCGCAACGTGATCGGCATCGAGTTGCCCAATGCGCGGCGTGAGACGGTGTTCCTGCGCGAGCTGCTGTCGACCCGCCACTACGAGGACACGCGGCTCAACCTGCCGCTGGCGCTGGGCAAGGATATCGGCGGCGATCCGGTGATCGCCGACCTCGCGCGCATGCCGCATCTCCTGATCGGTGGCACCACCGGCTCGGGCAAGTCGGTGGCAGTCAACACCATGATCCTGTCACTGCTCTACAGGCTGCCGCCGGATCGCTGCCGTTTCATCCTGATCGATCCCAAGATGCTGGAGCTCAGCGTCTATCAGGACATCCCGCATCTGCTCACGCCCGTGGTCACCGAGCCGCGCAAGGCGATCGTGGCGTTGAAATGGGTGGTCCGTGAGATGGAGGACCGCTATCGCGCCATGAGCGCGCTCGGTGTGCGCAACATCGCGGGCTACAACGAGCGCCTGGGCGACGCCAAGCGCAAGGGCCAGGCGCTGACCCGCCAGGTCCAGACCGGCATCGATCCCGAGACGCGCCGGCCGGTCTTCGAGGAAGAGGAGATCGACCTCACGCCGCTGCCCTTCATCGTGGTCATCATCGACGAGATGGCCGACCTGATGCTGGTCGCCGGCAAGGAGATCGAGGCCGCCGTCCAGCGCCTGGCGCAGATGGCGCGCGCCGCCGGCATCCATGTGATCATGGCGACGCAGCGACCCTCGGTCGACGTCATCACCGGCACCATCAAGGCCAACTTCCCGACCCGCATCTCCTTCCAGGTCACGTCCAAGATCGACAGCCGCACGATCCTGGGCGAGCAGGGCGGCGAGCAGCTGCTGGGCCAGGGCGACATGCTCTACATGGCAGGCGGCGGCAAGATCGCCCGCGTGCACGGGCCGTTCGTCTCCGATACCGAGGTCGAGGAGGTCGTGCGGCATCTCCGCGCGCAGGGTGCGCCGTCCTACATCGAATCGGTCACCAACGATCCCGACGCTGAGGAAGGCGGGCCCGGCCTGCCGGGCGAGGGCGGCGAGGAGGGCGAGAGCGACCAGCTCTATGACCAGGCGATCGCGCTGGTGGCGCGCGAGCGCAAGTGCAGCACCAGCTTCATCCAGCGTTACCTGCAGATCGGTTACAACCGCGCCGCCCGTATCGTCGAGCGCATGGAGCGCGAGGGCGTCGTCAGCTCGGCCAACCATGTCGGCAAGCGCGAGGTCCTGGCGCGCGACATCGACGAAAGGACCTAGTGGACACATCGTTCATGCTCCTCTCCCCCGCTAGGGGGAGAGGTTGGGAGAGGGGGTTGCACGAGCTGTCGAAGCCCCCTCTCCTAGCCTCTCCCCCTAGCGGGGGAGAGGAATATGAGTTGTGTCCACTCCCTGGATGGCAGGCGGCATAATTTGGGCTACTTTCCCGCCGGGGGACCAGCAGGCAGATTGAAGGCACGATGACCGACACTGGAGGGCGCGTAGAGTTGCCGACAGCGGGCGTACATCGCCGCCGCCGCATTCCGCTGATCTGGATCGTGCCGATCCTGACGGGCCTGATCGCCCTCTGGCTGGCCTGGGACACCTTCTCCAAGAAGGGTCCGGTCATCACCATCACCTTCGACAGCGCCGCCGGCCTCACCGCCGGCCAGTCGCAGCTCAAGTACAAGAACGTGGTGATGGGCACGGTGAAGTCGATCACCATTGCGCCCGATCTCACCAAGGTGATCGTCTCCGTCGAGACGGTGCGCGAGGCCGAGCCGCTGCTCAGCGACAAGACGATCTTCTGGGTGGTCAAGCCCGAGCTGTTCGCGGGCAACATCACCGGCCTGGAGACCCTGATTTCGGGCTCCTACATCGGCATGCGGCCGTCGGCCGAGAAGGGCTCGTCCAAGCGCGACTTCATCGGCGAGCAGGATCCGCCGGTGCTGCAGGCGTGGACCAAGGGCACCACCTACATGCTCGACAGCAAGCGGCTGGGCTCGATCAGCCTCGGCTCGCCGATCTTCTTCCGCGACATCGAGGTCGGCACGGTGCTGGGCTGGGACATCGGCGATCTCGCCAGCCGCGTCACCATCCACGCCTTCGTGCGCGCACCCTACGACAAGTACGTCCATACCGACACGCTGTTCTGGAACGCGTCCGGCATATCGCTGAAGTTCGGCTCCGACGGCGTTCAGTTCCGCATGGAATCGCTGCGGGCACTGCTGCTAGGCGGCATCGCCTTCGAGACGTCGAACGATACCAAGCAACCGGTCGCCGCGGCAAAGCAGGAGTTCCCGCTCCATCGCAACTTCGAGGAGGCGAGGGCCGTCGGCTTCGGACGGCAGATCCGGCTGCTGTCGTATTTCCCGGGCTCGGTTGCCGGCCTCGAGCCGGGCGCCCATGTCACGCTGCACGGTCTCAGGGTCGGGGAAGTGACCGACGTCGACCTGGTCTACGATCCCAAGCTCGATCGCGTCGTGGTGCCGGTGCATTACCGCGTCGAAGCCGGCCGGGTCGCCAACCTCGCGGCGGCCTCGCGAGGCAACGCGGAGACTCTCGCCGAGGAAATGATCAAACGCGGCATGCGCGCGACCTTGCAGTCGACGAGCATCATCACCGGCTCCAAGGAGATCGCACTGGAGCGTGTTCCCGACGCGCCGGCCGCCACGCTGGAGAAGAAGGGCGACGTCTACATCGTCCCGACCTCGGAAGTCGGCGGCTTCGACGCCATCACGCGGTCGGCGGCCGAGCTTCTGACCAAGCTCAATCGCATCGACTACGACAAGATCGGCAGGAGCCTCGAAGGCGCCGCGGCCGGCCTCGATACCATGATCAACGGCGCGCAGATGCAGCGTACGCTGGCGGCGCTCGAGAAGGCGATGGTCGACGTCCAGGACATCGCCCGGAAGCTCGACACCGAAGGCGCGCCGGCGCTGAAGCGCCTGCCGGCGATCGCCCAGCAGCTGCAGGAGTCGCTGACCTCGGCCAATCGCCTGTTCGGTTCGTTCAATTCGGGCTACGGCGACGATTCGCGCTTCCGCCGCGACCTCGACCGCCTGATGCCGCAGCTCACCGACGCGGCGCGCTCGCTCCGCGCGCTCACCGATCTCTTGGCGCGCCATCCCGAGGCGCTGATCAAGGGTCGCACCAACACGGGCAGGGAATGAAGGACTTCTCTCTTGGCCGCCGGCGCTTCGCCCTCGGTCTGCCGCTCGTCGCCGCGGCCTGCGGCGGTTCGCCGGAGCCCAACTACTACACCATCGTGCCGCGCAACGGCCCGACCCTGCCGCGCGGGCCCAAGGTCGTGCTGCTGAAGGACATTGGGCTGGCGAGCTACCTCGACCGTCGCGAGATCGTGCGCTCGTCGGAAAGCTACAAGCTCGATATCCGGGCCAACGACTGGTGGGGCGAGCCGCTGGCGGGCCTGATCGGCCGCGTGCTGGTGGTCGAGCTGTCGCAACGCCTGCCCAACAGCTCGGTATACGGCGAGAGCGGAGCCATCAACGTCGATCACAACGTCATCGTCGGCGTCAACGTCCAGCGGCTCGATGCCGACAAGGCGGGCTCGCTGATCCTGGTCGCCCAGGTTGCCGCCGAGTTCAACCGGCCTCGGCGCACGGCGGCGCGCACCTTCACCATCAGCAAGCCGCTCGCCACCCCGGACACGCCGGGTCTGGTCGCGGCGATCAGCGACGCGCTCGGCGAGCTGGCCGACAGCATCGCCACGCTGTTGCAGTGAGCCTCTTCTCCGCCGGGAGGGCTCACAGGTCCTTTCATGATGCGAGGCTCGCGGCCCGCGCGCGGATGACCAGGCCGCAGCTTCGGGAGTGTCCGGGCTGCGGCTTGTTCCAGATCGTGCCGGCGATGGCGCCCGGTCTGCGCAGCAACTGCACGCGCTGCGGCACCGCGCTGCGCATCACCCGCGTCGACCCGCTGAACCGTCACCTAGCGCTCACCTTTGCCGCCATGGTGCTGTTCGTCGTCGTGTGGATGGGCATGCTGATGAAGGTGTCGGCGTTCGGCATCGTGCGCGAGACCTTCCTGGAGTCCGGGCCGCGCGAGCTGGTCGCCCGCGGCCTGTGGCCGATTGCCATCGCCGTCGCCTTCACGACGGCCTATGCGCCGCTCGGCAAGTTTCTGGCCACGGTCTACGTGCTGGTCGGGCTCAAGCTGCGGCATCCGCCGCCCGGAATTCGCGACATATTCCTGCTGTCGCGCCGGCTCAACACGTGGTGCATGCTTGAAGTGCTGCTGCTCGGCGTGTTCGTGGCCTACACCAAGCTCGGCGACCTCGTGACCATCGAGCTCGGTCCCGCCGTCTATGCGCTGGGCGTGCTCACCGTCGTCTGGGTGTGGGCCGAGGTCGCGTTCGATCCGCAGGCCGTCTGGGAGGAAATCGAGCGGCGCGGCCTGACGCACGCGCCCATGCCGGCCGAGCCGCCGCTCGCCTGGAAGCCCGGTGCGATGGGCTGCGAAGGCTGCGGCCTTGTCTGCGTACCGGCGGAGACCGAGGGCCATTGCCCGCGCTGTGGCTCCTTCGTACATGAGCGCAAGCCCAACAGCGTGTCGCGTACGTGGGCGCTGGTGCTGGCCGCCATCGTTCTCTACATCCCCGCCAACGTCTATCCGGTGCTGACCGTGATCCAGCTCGGTGCCGGTTCCCCCAGCACGATCATGGGTGGCGTCGAGGAGCTGCTGGATTCCGGCATGTATCCGCTCGCCGCCCTGGTGTTCTTCGCCAGCATCCTGGTGCCGCTGTTCAAGCTTCTGGGCCTGGGCAGCATGCTGGGGGCGACGCAGCTCGGAACTCCCGGAGGAAGCGCGGCCATCCTGATCCGCGAACGCACGGTGCTCTATCACATCGTCGCCTGGATCGGCCGCTGGTCGATGGTCGACATCTTCATGGAATCGCTGCTGGGCGCGCTGGTCCAGTTCGGCCGCGCCGTCACCATCGAGCCCGGCGTCGGCGCCCTCGCGTTCTGCGCCGTGGTCTTCATCACAATCTTTGCCGCCGAGACATTCGATCCGCGCCTGATGTGGGATGCCGCCGGCCGAAATCCGCATCGCGCTCCCGCGCCACGTCCGGGCGGCGCGGCCCTTGCTCCGCAGCCCTCGGCCCCGTAATTTCCGGGCCGGCCGGCAAGGCGGCCACCCGTCCGCGGAGAGGGCCAAGCCCACCTTCTGATATCGTCTCTGGTCATTCGACCTTTCCTGCCCGTAAGCGGACATCGGGCGTCTGGGGAAAGGGAGAATCATGTCCGAGCTTCCGGCTCGTCCTTCCAAGGAACATCTGCGCAAGCAGGCCAAGCGACTGGCCCGCGACAAGTCGCTGGGTCTCGCCGAGGCGCAACGCATGGTCGCCGTCGACTACGGCGCGGCGAACTGGGCCGAACTGATGCAGCGCGTCGATGCGGTGCGTGGCGGTGAGGCAGCGTCGCTTCCGCCGCTTGCCGCGGCGGCCCGAGCCGGTGACCTGGCTGCCGTTCGCCGCCTGATCGCCGAAGGGCAACCGCTCGACGATGGCGGCGCGGAGGCCGGCACGCCGCTGTGGCAGGCTTGCGCTTCCGACGCATCGGCCGAGACGCGCATCGCCATCGCCGACGCGCTTCTCTCCGCCGGCGCCAATCCGCGGCACGACAATGGCGGCGTGACCGCATTGAACGCCGCTGCCAGCCGCGGTCCGCTCGCACTGGTCGAATTGCTGATCCGCGGGGGCGCGCTGGAATGGCAACCGGATGCCAAGGGTCGGGCACCGCTCGACGCGGCGCGTCGGGGCGAGGCCGCAGACAAGGATGCGATCGTCGAGCTGCTCGCCCGGCCGGTGATCCGCGATCCCTCGTTCCGTGCCGCCGTCACGGCACTGCAGAGCGGCGACGTCGTGGGGCTCGCGCGCTTGCTCGACGACCAGCCGCGCCTGCTGCGTGAGCGCATCCTCGAGCCCGAGTGTTATCGCGAGGCCAGCCGCTCACAGTACTTCCGCGATCCCAAGCTGTTCTGGTTCATCGCCAACAATCCGACGCTGATGCAGCGCATGCCGGACAATATCGTCGAGGTCGCCGAGACGATGATCGCCCGCGGCGTCGACAAGGGCGATCTCGACTACGCCCTCGAGCTGGTGATGACCAGCTTGCCGGCGCGCGAGCAGGGGCTGCAGATCCCCCTGCTCGAGCGGCTGATGAAAGCAGGGGCGACGCCGACTGAGCGGGCCATCGACGTGACGCTGGCTCATTCGGAACTCGAGCCTATTCAGGCGTTGCTACGGGCCGGCCATCCAATGACGGCGCCGATCGCCGCAGCGCTCGGCCTCACCGATCGGCTCGAGGCGTTGCTGCGCGCGGCGTCGCCGGCGGAGATCCAGAACGCGTTCGGCATGGCGGTCATCAACCGCCAGAACGATTCGGCGCGTCAGGCGCTCGATGCCGGCGCCGACGTCAATGCGTTCCTGCCCGTGCACAGCCACAGCACGGCGCTGCACCAGGCCGCAATCGATGAAAACCTGGCGCTGATCGACCTGCTGCTGGAACGCGGTGCGCGCACCGACATTGCAGACAAGCTGTGGAACGCCACGCCGCTCGACTGGGCGCGCCACAACGGAAAGAGCCGCGCCGCAGACTATCTGGAGCGGATGACGAGGCAGAAGACCTCACCCTGAGGAGGCGCGTAGCGCCGTCTCGAAGGGTGGGCAACACCAAGACGGCTGCCCACCCTTCGAGACGCGCCGCTTCGCGGTGCTCCTCAGGGTGAGGTGGTTCTCGAGTCCCGGTCCCTTGCGTTCGCGGTGAAAGCACTTTTGCGACCCGCGCTATGCGGCGGCGCAGGCTGCTCGCGGAACGCTTTTTGCTCCAACCGTCCTTACTGAACCGGAAGGGAGCTATCGGACGATGGCCAAGGAGATCCTGTGTGGCTTCGGTATCGATGTCGACGCCGTTGCCGGTTGGCTGGGCAGCTACGGCGGCGAGGACTCGCCCGACGACATCTCGCGCGGCCTGTTTGCCGGCGAAGTCGGCAGCCCGCGATTGCTGCGGTTGTTCGAGCGGCTGGGCATCAAGACCACCTGGTTCATTCCCGGCCATTCCATCGAAACCTTTCCCGGGGAGATGAAGGCCGTCGCCGACGCCGGGCACGAGATCGGCATCCACGGCTACAGCCACGAGAATCCCATCGCCATGACGCGCGAGCAGGAGACCGAGATTCTCGACAAGTGCATCGACCTCGTAACCGAACTGTCAGGCAAGCGGCCGACCGGCTATGTGGCGCCGTGGTGGGAGTTCTCGCCCGTCACCAACGAGCTCCTGCTGGAGCGCGGCATCAAGTACGACCACTCGCTGATGCACAACGACTACCAGCCCTACTATGTGCGCGTCGGCGACAGCTGGACCAAGATCGACTACGCCAAGAAGCCGCGCGAATGGATGGTGCCGCTGAAGCGCGGGCAGGAAACCGATCTGATCGAGATCCCGGCGAGCTGGTACCTCGACGACCTGCCGCCCATGATGTTCATCAAGAAGTCGCCGAACAGCCACGGCTTCGTCAATCCGCGCGACATCGAGGAGATGTGGCGCGACCAGTTCGACTGGGTCTATCGCGAGTATGACTACGCGGTGTTTCCCATGACCATTCATCCCGACGTGTCGGGCCGGCCGCATGTGCTGATGATGCTGGAGCGGCTGTACCGTCACATGATCGGCCATCCCAGCGTGCGGTTCGTCACCATGAACGAGATGGCCGACGACTTTGCCCGCCGATCACCGAGGAAGAAGTGATGCCGCACTTACCGTCATCCCGACCGAAGCCTCGCGTAGCGAGTCGCAGCGGAGGGACTTATTCGTGCAACGTCTGCACAAGAGCAGGTCCCTCGACTTCGCTTCGCTCCGCTCGGGATGACGGTTAGGCGGCCATGTGCTCGCTCTGCGGCGTCCTCGGGGGCAGCGGCCATTGGACCGACGCCGCCGCGCGCCCCGGCGTCTTCACGCGCAATGTCGACGGCCTGCAGCGGCGGCGCGAACGGGCGCATCGCGTCGCCTGCGCCAGCCGGGTGCTGGCCTATTACGGCCTGACGCTCAGCGACTGGCAGGCGAGCTCGTTCGTGCTGTCGACGGCCACCGGCAGGACTGAGCTGGTCGAGGATCTCGGCCACCTGTGGGCCGCCGCCGAACGGCTTTTGGGCCGGCCCTGCGACCCGCTCGATCCCGACCTCATCATCCGGCTGGAGGGCCCCAGTGCCTGACCAGGTGCCTCGGCCCGTCTTCACGCCGGTCAATCTGATCACGGGTTTCCTGGGCTCGGGCAAGACCACGCTGCTGCAGCGCCTGCTCGCCGATCCGGCGTTGGCCGACACCGCAGTCCTGATCAACGAGTTCGGCGAGGTCGGGCTCGATCATCACCTGCTCGAGCGCATCGACGATACCATGGTGCTGCTGCAGTCGGGCTGCCTCTGCTGCACCATCCGCGGCGAACTGTCGATGGCGATCAGGGACCTCCATTCCCGGCGCGAGCGTGGGACCATCCCGCGGTTTCGCCGGCTGGTGATCGAGAGCACGGGCCTTGCCGATCCGTTCCCCATCCTGTCGACGGTGCAGGCCGATCCCGTGCTGCGCCACCACTTTCGCCTGGGAAACGTCATCACGACGGTCGATGCGGTCAACGGTCTCGGGCAGCTCTCGCGCCAGGTCGAATGCACCAAGCAGATCGCCGTTGCCGATCGCCTCGTCCTGACCAAGACCGACCTCACGGCAGCCTCGCAGGCCGACGCCCTCGTCGAGCGCATTGGCCGCATCAATCCATCGGCGCCGCTGTGGCGCGCCGCCGAGGCGCCGATCGATGCCAGGGCGCTGCTGGCGCACGACTTGTTCGCAACGGCAGGTCGCAGCGAAACCGCGCGGCGTTGGTTCGCCGCGGAACTGGGCGAAGGCTCGGCCGAGGCGGGGGACCGCAACCGGCACGACGGGACCATCCATGCCTTCGCACTGGCCTTCGAGGGCCAGATCGACTGGACCCTGTTCGGCCTGTGGCTCAGCATGCTCCTCAACCGCCATGGCGATCGCGTGTTGCGCGTAAAAGGCATTCTAAACGTCGCCGATGCCGGTGCGCCGGTGGCGATTCACGGCGTGCAGTGGCTGGTTCACCCGCCGGTCCACATGGCAGCCTGGCCCGACGACGACCGACGCTCGCGGCTGGTCTTCATTGTCGACGGCTTGGAGCGCAGCCTGGTCGAGCGCTCGCTCATGGCGTTTCTGCAGGCCGGTCGGCAACCCGCCGTCGCCGCTTTTAGGCCCAGTTTGCAATCCATGTTGTAGGGGCAAACGTCTGGAAACGAGTCATCTCAAAGGTCTTGTTTGCCGTGGCCGCCGTCGCGGTGGTCTGCCTGCCGTTGGCGGCGAATGCCCAGCAGGACCGGCGTGCCGCCGATCTGCAGTACTGCGCAAGGCTGAGCGATCTTTACGTCCGCTATGTCGGGCGGTCGGAAGCCGGCCCGAACGCACCGGTCAGGCCGGACGTCAACGGCGGTGTCGCGCTCGCCAAGTGCAAGGAGGGTGACACGGCGACAGCGATCCCGATCCTCGAGCGCAAGCTCGTCAATGCCGGTTTTACTTTGCCGGCGCGCGGCTGAGCTGCGACTGAGCTAAGGGCCCGTCAGCCCGCTGACGGTAGCCGCCTGATGGCAGGCGCGTTCGCATTGCCGGCAGGTCTTGGCGCAGATGCGGCAATGTTCGTGGTGGCCGGCATGCCTGTCGCATTCGTCGGCGCACAGGCGACAGAAGTCGGCGCAGGTCTCCAGCATCTGCACCATCAGGGCCGAGGTCGCGGCGGTCCGTCGGGTCAGGACCGACCCGGTGCTCGCGCAGGCATCCGCACAATCGAGATCCAGCCGGATGCAGCGCGCAAGCCGGGAGGAGTTCGCCTCGGCGAGGCAGGCATCGGCGCAGGAGATGCAGGTCTGTGCGCAAACGAAGCAGGCTTCTATGCATTGAACCAAAGCGTCGTTGACGGCTCCGGCGGCTTCGGGATGGCTGGACAACATCTCGCGCACGCGCATGCCGTTCTCTCCTGTGGGGATACGGCATCAACGCCCGGCATCGGAGATAGTTACCGCACGCCTGCCGGATTAGTTGTGGAGGCTCGGCTGAGGGCGGCGACGATCAGCAGGCAAAGACACAGCAGTTGCAGGGCGGCACCCGCGGCATGCGAGTATTCCCACTGCCGGCGCAGCTTCTCCCAGCCCTCGGGAGGCATGGTCCAGTTCGCCGTAGCGGTGTTGGCCGGATAGGTGAACAGCCAGAACACGATCTGAGCTCCGGCGACCGCGGCCAAGGCGAGAAGGACCAGAGTCAGGACCAGCGGCTCCATCCGCGCCAAATAGGCCGCCGCTGCCAGCGCCGCGACCTGCACGAGCAGCAGCCAACCGAACAGGCTCCAGCCGCGATAGGCTTTCTGGACGATGAAATATTCGTCGCGCGACAGGCCGATCTTGTTGGGCAACTCGAAAAGGTGCGCCAAGGCGGGGCCGAGAACCAGAGCCGAGGCCAGCAGGGCTACAAAGAAGGCGATATTGGCGCTACGCGGCATATCGGCTAACGCCCGATCGTCCGATGGGTTTCAGACAAGCGTCAGGGTTTCCAGCGCAGGAAGTTCGCGATCAGGCGCAGGCCCGTCGCCTGGCTCTTCTCGGGATGGAACTGGGTGCCCGCGAGATTGTCGCGGCCGACCATGGCGGTGATGGGGCCGCCATAGTCGGTCAGGGCCAGTACCGTCTCGGGGCGGCTGGCCTTGAGCTGAAAGGAGTGTACGAAATAGGCGTGGGCGCGCTCGGCGATACCCTCGAGCAGGGCGTGCGGCTTGAGCGCCGCGAGTTCGTTCCAGCCCATGTGCGGGATCTTCAGATGATCCTTGCCCGCCGCCCCTTGGGGATCGATGCGCACGACGTCGCCCTGGATCCAGTCGAGCCCGGCATGGATGCCGTATTCGACGCCGCGCGTGGCCATGAGCTGCATGCCGACGCAGATGCCGAGGAAGGGCTTGCCCTGCTCGATCACCGCGCGCTGCAGGGTGTCGACCATGCCCGGCACGCCGTAGAGGCCGGCGCGGCAATCCGCGAAGGCGCCGACGCCCGGCAGCACGATGCGGTCGGCATCGGCCACCTCGCGCGGATTGGAGGTGACGAGCACGCGATCGTCCGCGTCCGATTCGCGTGCGGCGCGCTCGATGGCCTTGGCGGCGGAGCGGAGGTTGCCCGATCCGTAATCGACGATGGCGACGGTCATCGTAATGCGTTCAGAGAACGCCCTTGGTGCTGGGAACCGCCGTGGTCTGGCGCGGGTCGATCTCGACCGCGACGCGCAGCGCGCGCGCCAGACCCTTGAAGCAGCTTTCGACGATATGGTGGTTGTTGTCGCCGTAGTGGTTCCACACGTGCAAGGTCAGGCCGCCGAGCTGGGCGAAGGCCTGGAACCACTCCTTGAAGAGCTCGGTATCCATGGTGCCGAGCTTGGGCTTGGAGAAGTTCACCTTCCAGATCAGGTAGGGCCGGTTGGAGGCGTCGAGCGCCACCTCCGTCAGCGTCTCGTCCATCGGGATGTGGGCCGCGCCATAGCGGCGGATGCCGGCGCGGTCGCCCAGCGCCTTGGTCAGGCACTCGCCCAGCACGATGCCCGAATCCTCGGTGGTGTGGTGGTAGTCGATGTGCAGGTCGCCCTCGGCGCGCAGCGTGATGTCGATCAGGCTGTGGCGGCTCAACTGCTCCAGCATGTGGTCGAGGAAGCCGATGCCGGTCTTGACGTCGTACTTGCCGGTGCCGTCGAGGTTGATGGCGGCGGCGATGCGCGTCTCCTTGGTGGCGCGCGACACGAAGGCCCGCCGCCCGCCTGAGCCGGGGGTGGTGAGCATCTGGGTCACGGTTGCCTTAGGAGCAGCCTTTTTTCGGGCGGCCGGGCGGGCCATTGGAAGTCCTCTAAGTTGGCAGCCCGTTCATACAGGAAGCCGCGCCGCACGGTCGAGCGCAACGCGCGTCAGAATGACGCCCAAAAGCACGATCAGGCCACCCAGCACGCGGGCTGCGGTCAATGGATCGCCGAAAAAGGCGGCCGACAGGCCCACGCCGGCGACCGGGATCAGGTACATGTAGACCATGACCCGGCCTACTCCGAGCCGCTCCAGCCCGGCCGTCAGGCCGAGGAAGGCGACGCCCACGGGGAAGATCGCGGTGTAGAGCCAGTAGCCCAGCAGGCGGTCGTCGAGCCGGGCGAACTCGCCGAGCGAACCGAAGATCAGCGCGATCGGCAACAGGACCAGCGAGCCGATCAGGGTGGTCCAGGCGATGACCGGCAGGGCGCCGAGCTGCTGGTTGTAGGGCGCACTGCCCTCGACATAGAGCGCCCATGCGAAGGCCGCCAGCATCCAGATCAGGGTGCCGTCCACGCTGCCGAAGGAGAGGGTGAAGCGCGTCAGCGAATTGTTGACCACGACCACGACGCCCGCGAAGGCGACGACGATGCCGATCCAGCCGAGAGCCGGGAGGCGGCGGCCGGCGAACCAGGCGAGGATCGCCGAGAAGGCCGTCGTGGTGGTCATGACGATCGAGCCGACGGACGGCGGCGTGCGCGCCATCGCCAGGCCCCACGAGGCCTGGAACAAGGCGACGCCGGCCACCGACAGCAGGATCATCGGCAGCCAGTCGCGGCGCGACAGGGCGATGGGCTTGCGCATCAACGCCGCCACGGCGAACAGGAAGAGACCGGCCACGAAGTAGCGTGAAGCGCTGTAGAGCAACGGGCTCATGACAGCGAGCACGTCCTTGGCGAACGGATAGCTCGAGCCCAGCAACATCGCCGTGCCGAACATGATGGCATCGCCGGTCCACCGCCTCTGCCTCCGCTCGTCATACGAGGGGAGGTGCCCCGAAGGGGCGAAGGGGTCATAGGCCCCTCGTCGCTGACTCATGACCCCTCCGGCGCTGCGCGCCACCTCCCCAGCAAGGCTGGGGAGGAAAAGTTAACGCGGCGCCGTCGACGCCTTCTGTGCGCCCCAGAAGCCGAACAGCGCACCCGCCACGCGCCGGATCTGGATCTCCTCCGAGCCCTCGGTGATGCGATAGCGGCGGTGGTGGCGATAGATGTGCTCGAACGGCATGTGCCGCGAATAGCCGATGCCGCCATGGACCTGGATGGCGCGGTCGGCGGCCTCGCAGACCAGGCGGTTGGCGCGGTAGTTGGACATCGCCACCCATTCGCTGACGTTCATGTGGTGCTCGCGATCGAGATGCCAGGCGGTCTTGCGCACCAGGCCGCGCGTCATCTCGGCCTCTGTGTGCAGCTCGGCGAGCGGGAACTGGATCGCCTGGTTCGATGCCAGCGCCTTGCCGAACACCTTGCGGTTCTTGGCGTACGCCACCGACATGTCGATGCAGTACTGCGCGGCCCCTAGGCTCGAAGCGGCCTGGCGGATGCGGTTCTCGTGCACGAAGGTCTGCGCCACGTCGAGCCCACGACCCTCCTCGCCCAGCATGGTCGAGGCCGGCACCTTGACGTCGGTCAGCGAGACCTCGGCGTGGTCCGACGGCATGTTGAAGGTCCACCACATGTGCTCGACCTTGAAGCCGGGCGACTTGACCGGCGTCAGGAAGGCCGAGATGCCGCGCGCATCGCCGGGCTTGCCCGAGGTGCGGGCGAAGACGAGGTCGGCGGTGGCGGTGTGCATGCCGGTGTTGAACCGCTTCATGCCGTTGATCACGAAGGTGGCGTCCGAGCCGTGGTTGGGCTCCGTCAGCCCGAAGGCGATGCGCTCCTTGCCGGTGAACATGCCTTCGAGATAGCGCTCCTTCTGTTCCTTGGTGCCGAAGCGGTGCAGCAGCAGGGCGACCGGGAAGTTGCCGACGATCGAGCTCTCGTTCTGCAGGTCGTTGTGCAGGCCGAGCCCCTTGTGCGCCAGATGCTCGCGGATGATCGCCATGGCGAGGTTGGAACCGTCCTTGCCGCCCAGCTCCTTCGGCAGGCCGAAGCGCAGATGGCCCGCCTTGTCGGCGCGGCGGCGCATCTCGGCCAGCAGCTCCTCCCACTCGTGCCGCGGCTGGCCGTCATTGTCCCAGTCGGTGCGGGCATGCTCGCGACGATGGTCGAAGAAGCGGATGTTGTCGTTCTCGCGCTCCAGCGGCCGGATCTCGCGCTCGATGAAGGCGTCGAGTTCCCTCAGGTAGGCTGAAATCTCCGCGGGAATGTCGAAGTCCATGGGGCCGCTCCTTCGGTAAACGTCCGTTCACCTCGTATCTTTAGCTGCCGGCAAGTCGATGCGGAAGCGGCTGCCACCGCCGTCCGCCGCCAGGCAAACGGCGTCGCCGCCGTGACGGCGGGCGATGTCGAGCACCAGCGCCAGACCAAGCCCGCTGCCGCGGCCGGTCTCGCCGCCGCCGGCCAGGCGATAGAAGGGCTCGAAGATGCGCTGCCGTTCTGCGGCCGGCACACCGGGCCCGTGGTCGGAGACTTCCAGGATGGCGCGCCCATGCTCGATGGTCACCGAGACCGTGATCGGCCCGTCGCCGCCGTAGCGTCGGGCGTTCTCCAGGAGATTGCGGACCAGGCGGCGCAGCAGTGTGCGATCGCCCGACACGGTGACCGGCTGGCCGGTGGCATCGAGGTCGAAGCGCGCGGCCTCTTCGGCGGCCAGCGCCAGGAGGTCGACTGGCTCGTGATGCTCCAGGGTGGGCAAGGCTTCCAGGCGGCTCGCCAGCAGGATCTGCTCGATCAGCTGGTCGAGTTCCTCGACGTCGCGCTTCAGGGATTCGCGCGTCTTGGCATCGGCGCCCTCGCCCAGCAGCGAGGAGGCGACGGCGATGCGGGCGAGCGGCGTGCGCAGCTCGTGGCTGCAGTTGGCGAGCAGCATGCGATGGGCGGCGACGAGCTGTTCTATGCGCTCGGCCGAACGGTTGAAGCTTTGCGCCAGGGCCGCGAGCTCGTCACGACCCTCGACCTTCACGCGGGCGCCGAGGTCGGTGCCGAACTGCTCGACGCCGGCCTTCAGGCGCTCGAGCCGCCGGCCGAGCCCGCGCACGACGGGATAGGCGCCGACGGCGACCGCCAGCGCCACCAGCGCCAGGAAGGCGGTGATCCAGAAGGTCGGGCTGACCGGCCGCTCACGCACCTGGCGGGCGACCAGCCAGCGGCCGTCGGGCAGCTGCAGGGTGAAGTACGGTCCGCCCGGGCCGCGTCGCCAGCCTTGCCGCGCGCGGCTATGGTCGAAGCGCGGCGGCGGCTTGCCGGCCATGGCGATCATGTTGCCGTTGGGCCGGTAGAGCGCGATGTCGAAGCGGAGCTTGCGATGCAGCGATTCGACCGCCGCCTGCTGCTCGCGCGCCGGCGCATCGGCATCGGGCAAAAGCGCGCCGGTGAGCTCGGCCGCGACCTCGAAGTACTGCGGCGTGCGCGCATCGTCGTCGGCCAGCCGCCACAGCAGCGCCGCCGCCCCGACGAACACCGCCAGCACGACGAGGATGGTGAGGTAGAATTGGAGGTAGAGGCGCTGCATCAGGGTGCATGTCGGCAGATGAAGCCACAACTGTCATCCCGAGCGCAGCGAGGGACCTTTCCTGTCGTCTCAAAGGTCCCTCGCTGCGCTCGGGATGACAGCGTCTGTGAGGTCACCGGTCCTGGTCCTTCGCGAACACATACCCCGCGCCGCGCACCGTCAGGATGCGGCGCGGCTTCTTGGGATCATCCTCGATGGCGGCGCGGATGCGCGAGATATGGACGTCGACCGAGCGGTCGAAGGCCTCCAGCTTCTCGCCCTTCAAAAGATCCATCAGCGCGTCGCGCGACAGGACGCGGCCGGCGCGCTCGGCCAGTACCAACAGGAGGGCGAACTGGTAGGAGGTGATGGTCCGCTCCTCACCATCGACCCGCACCAGGCGTGCACCCTTGTCGATCTCGAGCCGGCCGAAACGCAGCGTTTCGCTTCGCGTCGGCGCACGCTTGCGGCGCAGGATGGCGCGCAGGCGGGCCTGCAATTCGCGCGGCTCGAACGGCTTGGCGAGGTAATCGTCGGCGCCGACTTCCAGGCCGACCACGCGGTCCATCGGCTCGCCGCGCGCCGTCAGCATCAGGATCGGCAGGTCGGTGACGCCGCGCAGGCGGCGGCAGAGGTCGAGGCCGTCGGCATCGGGCAGCATGAGGTCGAGGATGATGGCGTCGAAGGTCTCGCGCTTCAGCAGCGCCTCGCCGTCGCGGGCGGTGCCGGCGATGGTCAAACGAAAGCCCGCCCCGCCGAGATAGTCGGAGACCATCCCGGCGAGGCGGCTGTCGTCGTCGATCATCAGGATGCGTTCGGCCATCGTCTCAGTATTGGGCCGCATCGCCCCGGATGTCATCCGCTGGCTCTGCTGGCCTTAGCCGTGCCGCTTGCCGTGGCGCTCGCTCCACGCCTTGAAGAAAGCCTGGCGCTGCGAGGCATTCAGCACGTTGCCGGCGTCGACCAGCGCCTGGGTGAAGCGCTTGGAGCTCGCGTCGGCGATCTTCATCTGCTCGGCCCGCAGCTGCTCGATCCGCGCCGGGTCGATGGTCGCGGCGGTCATGGCCGCCTGCATCGCCTTGCGGTTCTCGACGCGCTGGTCATGGAAGCCCTTCATGTCCTTGAAGGCAGTCTGAAGGATGTCCGTGACCTTCTTCTTCTGGTCGGTCGTGGCGTCGGTGCTCGACAGCGCCTTGTCCACGCGCTTCTCGATGCGCTGCTGGAACTTGGCCGGGTCGAACGCCTGGCCGTCGGTCTTGGCGAAGGCCGCGCCGCCCGCGGTGGCCGCGAGGCTGCCGGCCAGCAGGGCCGCCATGATCGTGGTCAGGCTCTTGCGGCGCGTGCCGATCAGGATCTTGTCGTTTGCCATGTTGCTCTCCTTTTGTCTCGGGTTGGGGTTCCCCGTGACGGTGATATGGAGCACGACCGTTTCGCCCGCCTCTCGGCGGTGTAAAGTTCTGTAAAGATGACCACGCTCCAGACCGAGCGGCTCCGCCTGCGGCCCCTGGTGGCCGGCGACGCCGAAGCCTATGCCGCCGTGCGCTGCCATCCCGAGGTGGCCAGGTGGCTGCCGCCCGTGACCGGCGCGCCGGTCGAAGCCGTGCGCGGCACGATCGGCCGCTTCGCCAGCGGTTGGCAGGAGCGGCGGCATGCGCCGTGGGGCGTTTTCCTCGGCGACCGGCTGATCGGTCATGGCGGCCTGAATTTCGTGCCCGAGTTCGAGGCGACGGAGGTGCTGTGGGCGCTGCATCCCGATGCCTGGGGCCATGGCTACGCCACCGAGGTCGCGCGCGCCGCCCTCGCCTACGGCTTCGGTACGCTGCGGCTCGATCTGATCTTCGCCATCACGCTACCCGACAACGTCGCCTCGCAGGCGGTGATGAAGCGGCTCGGCCTCACCTACCGCCGCCGGGTCGACTACAAGTCGTTCACCGACATCGTCTGGTACGACATCGATCGCAAGGCCTGGCAGGCACTTTAAGTCCCGGTCGCTCGCAGCGAACGCTGGAGCTCAGGCTGCTTCCGGCAAATCGATCCGGAAGACAGCGCCCTTCTCGGCGGGCAGCAGCGACAGCGTGCCGCCCGCTTCGCGCACGATGCCGAACGACAGGGACAGGCCGAGGCCGGTGCCCCGGCCGGTCGGCTTGGAGGTGAAGAAGGGCTCGAAGATGCGCTCTTGGATGTCAGCTGGCACGCCCGGTCCATTGTCGGCAATGGTGATGAAAACTTGACCGTCGCTGCCGCGCCCGGTGGACAGCGCGATCGTCTTGTCGGGGCGCATCGACTGCAGCAGCGCGTCGCGGGCGTTGACCAGCAGATTGACCAGCGCCTGCTCCAGCAGGCTCTGATGGCCGCGCACCATCAGCGGCTGTCCGCTCAGCTCCTCGCGAACCGTGATGCCGCCGTTGCGCAGGCGCTGGCCGACCAGGATGAGCGCCCCGTGGCAGGCATCGCGCACGTCGAACAGCCCCGGCTCGCCTTCCGGCGTGCGTCCGAACACGCGCATGCGCGCCAGGATTGCGGCGGCACGGTCGACCTGGGCCACGATGCGGCCGAGCTTGCCGGCGACGAACGGACGAAGCTCGCCGTCGCTGAGGGGCGGGCCAAAGTCCGCCTCGCGGGTTGCGGCCGGCGCGACCTCGGACAAGGCGTTTTGTGCCGCCATCTTGATGACGTTCAGGGGCTGGCTCAGCTCGTGCGCCATGCCGGTGGTCATTTCGCCCAAGGTGACGAGCTTCGCCGTCTGAGCGATGGCCTGCTGCGTCTGGTGACGCAGGGTCTCATCGTGTCCCATCAGGATCGTGCAGTCGCCGATTTCCGGCAGCGACCGATGCGACAGCGAGAAGTGCAGATGGTGCGTGGCATAGCCTGGCCGGACGACCTGGAGGTCGACCTCGATGGTCCGCGCGTCGTCGCCGGTGGCGAAAGCGAGGATGGGGGCGGCGCCGCGCACGGCGTCGTCGCGCAGGATGTCACGGGCCTCGTTGTCGCGGGCGACGATCTCGCGAAAACGATCGTTGCTGTAGATCACCCGGCCATGCCGGTCGAGCACGGCGCACAGCGCCGCCGGCGTGTCGATCAAAGCCGCCAGCAGCCGGCGCTCCGAGGCCAGCCGCGCCGCCGCTTCGGTGCGCGCGCTAAGTCGCAGGATCTGGGCGGCGACGAGGACCGCGACGGCGCTCAGCAGCAGCGCCAGGGTAAGGATGAAATAGAGCCGTTCCCGCCACTGGCCGAGAAAGGTCTTGTCGCCGACCGTCACGGCGACCAGCACGGGAAAGCCTTCGGCCTGGCGGGGCGAGACGATGCGCTTTTGCGAGTCCGAGGACTCCCACCATGCGGGCTCGCTCGTGATCTCGGCGCTGCCGGACAAGCCGTCACGGATCATGCGGATCGGCTGGGCGTCGGTGTAGCTCCTGCCCGGCAGGCCGGGCGCGTTCAGCGTCGTCGCAAGCAGCGCCCCGTCGATCCGGAACAGCGACACCGAGCTGTCTTCGCCGAGCGAGATCAGGCGAAACAGGTTGGAGAAGTAATCCGCTTCGATGCCGACGACGGCGACGCCCAGCAACTCGTCGGTCTTGGATTTGATCCGGCGCGACAAATAGAAGGGGTCTTCAGGGAATCGAGTGGATGATCTGGGGCGATCATAACGCGGGAAAGAGTTGTGGATAGCGGGTTCGATGCGCTTGGCGCTCGGCCGGACTTTGGCACAGTGAGGAATGGGTCGAAGAGTGAAGCGACAGCGTCG
>JACPOB010000122.1 GCA_016185145.1 Rhodospirillales bacterium
GGTGATCGCCCGCCTCGGCGGATGGACCGGCTACTACGGAAAGCCCGGCCCCAAGGTCATGCGCATCGGTCTCGCAGAGTTCCGCGCTATAAGGTATGGCGCCTCCCTGGTTGGTCACGATGTGTGAATCCGACAGGCGCGGAGCGCGGGGAGGAAGGCGTTCGTCACGGTCGCGCATCGCCTTACCGCGGCGCGATCTCGACGCGGCCCATGGCGGTGCGGCCATAGACGCGCGGGGCGTACATGTCGGACACGTTCGTGGCCGGCAGGGCGAAGCTGCCCGGCGTCACGGCACGCACGATGTAGGCGACATGGTAGGAGTTGATGCTGCGCTTCAGCTCCTCGTCGGAATCCCACCACGAGCGGTAGGTCCGCCGGCCGAGGCTGAGCGAGGCGAAGAAGCGGTCGTCGCGGCCTTCGGCGATGCGCGTCTCGCTGAGCTTGGGCAGGAAGGTGAAGGGCTTCGCCTTCTCCTCGGTCAGCACCGTCTCGATCTCGAAGCCGGCCGGCAGCAGGTCGAGCAGCGCCACCTCATGGTAGCCGCCTTCGAGGTTGCGACCGGTGATCGACACGATCAGCCGCTCGTTCTGGCGCAGGCGCCGCAGGTCGGCGCGTCTTCCATCCAGGGTCAGGAATTCGCGCTGCACGCTCAGGCCCTCCGTGGCCGCAGGCATCGGCTCGTTGGGCACGCCGCGCGCCGTGACCTGCATCCACACCGTGCCGTCGCCTTCGTTCTTCACGCGGACGCCGCGGCCGATCGCGGCCTGGTCGGGATTGATCACGACCGGATCGCGCGTCGCCGTCTTGCTCTCGCCGTCGACCGAATAGGCGAGGCCGCCGCCCGAGCCGGCCATGGCGTGCGCCGCCATCACCAGCCAGGCCTGCTCCTGGGTCGTCGTGTAGTCGACGTTGGCAGCCAGCCGCTCGCCGACCAGGCTGGCGACCTGGGTGAAGCCCTCGCGGCCGCCCGCTTCCGCGGCCAGCGCCAGCAGGGCGGCGCGGTTGCGCAGCGCCGAGCCGTAGTAGTCGTTGCGGTCGACCGCATTGACCATGTCGCGCGCTTTGGCGAAGGCCAGCCGCGCGCGGCCTGGCTCCGCCACATGGTTCAGCGCCGCGGCGAGCTGCGCCCAGGCGAGCCCATCGCTGATCTTGCCCGCCTCGTTGTCCTGGAAGTAGCGGACACGGCCGGGATCGGCCAGGCCGGCCTTGGCCAGCACGTACCAGGCATAGGCTTGGGCGTTGGGCGTGAGCTTGTCGACCGTGCGGTTGAGCCAGGTCAGCCCGCGCTGCAGAGATGCGGACGGCACCGCCATGTTGTGGTCGCGGGCGCGGAGCAGGAAGTCCATGGCATAGCTCTGCAGCCATTCGGCGGCAGGCGAGTAGGGACCCCACATGCCGAACGAGCCGTCGGGCAGTTGCATGTCGACGATGCGATAGACCGCCTCCTGCACGCGATCGCCGATGCGCGGGTCGGCCGGGCCGTAACCCAGCAGCGCCACGTCGTTGTAGTAGAGCAGCGGCAGGGCGCGGCTTGTCGTCTGTTCGATGCAGCCGAACGGGTACTTGTCGAGTGCCCGCAGGAGGGCCGCGACGTCGACGCCTGGAATGCGGGTCAGCGACACCGCGACCCGCGACGTGCCCGGCGCGAAGCTCGCCGTGACGTTGCGGTCGAGAGTGAGCTCGCGGCCGGCGGCGAGCTGGGACACCGTGTCGACGGCGCTCGGCGTCTGCGCCGCGCGCACCTGGATGTCCCATTCGCGGCGCACCGCGAAGTTGCCGGGGCCCGAAAGCTCGACCGAGACCTTGCCGAAGCCCGCGTCGTTGCTGGCCACCAGTGGCCAAGTCAGCAATTCACGCTGACCAGCAGTCAGTCGCCGCGTCTCCGCGACCGGCCGGTCGAGCGACACCGCGCCCGTGGCCTGCACGGTCAGGCGGTAGTCGCCCGCCTGGCCGTCGATGTTGTGCAGCGACAGCGCCAGCCGCCCGCGATCGTTGGGCGCCAGGAAGCGCGGCAGCACGACGTCGGCGCTCACCGCGTCGCGCACGTAGAGGCGCTGGTCGCCCGAGCCGACGCGGCTCTTGGCATAGGCCACTGCCATCAGGCGCAGCTGGCCGATGAAGTCGGGGACCTCGATCGGGATCTTTGCCTGGCCCTGGGCGTCGAGCTTCACCGGTCCGCTGAACAGGGCGACGGTGCGCGTCGGCACGATGTCGAGGCCGCCGATGTCGCCGGCATCGCCGCCGACCCGGATGCGGCCGAGGTCGTCGGCGCGGGTCTCCAGCAGGCGGCCATAGTCGTCGCGCATGGCGAGGCCGAGCCGCCGCTTGCCGAAGTAGTAGTCGGCCGGATCGGGCGTCTTGAAGCGCGTGAGCTGCAGGATGCCCTCGTCGACGGCGGCCAGGGTGACGAACGCTTCTTCGCCGCCGAGATTGCCGACCGTGATCGGCACCTCGATGCGCTGGCGCGGCGTGATCTTCTCGGGTGTGCCGATCTTGACCTCGAGCGTTCGCAGCTTGGGTTCGAGTCCCAGCCAGGTGAGGCCGATGGCGCGCGTCGGCACGCGATCGGCCGGCTTGTCGAGCGGACGCCAGGCGGTGACCAGCGCATAGGCGCCGGGACCCCAGTCGGCCGAGACCGGCACCTCGACGGTCGTGCCGCCGGCCGGCACCTGGACATTCCTGGTGCTGATGATGCGGTCGGTGGCGATGGCCAGCATCGCCTCGCCGGCGAACGGCGCTTCGATGCGCACGCGCGCGGACTCGCCCGGTCGGTAGTTCTCCTTGTCGCTGGCCACGCGCAAGGTGTCGGGAGTCTCCTCGCCGTTGTCGGAGCCGCCGTACCAGCCGACGTAGAACTGCACCGTGCTGGTCGTGTTGTTCTCGCGGTCGACGATGGTGAGGCGGTGCGAGCCCCAGCTCAGCCGGAAGGAAAGCCGCGTCGGCGCGTCGGCGCGCGTCGACACGGTGTCGGCGGTGATCAGCCGGTCGTTGGCGATCGAATGCCAGCGCCAGCGGCCGTCGACCTCGTACCACTGGTAGTTCCAGTCGGTGCGCTCGACCTTGTATTCGATACCGGTGCGCGCGACCTGCTTGCCCGCGCCGTCGACCGCGACGACGTCGAACTCGGTCTGCGTGCCTTCGCGCGAGTAGCGGCCTTCGAAGGTCGGGCGGATGCCGAGATAGACCTTGCGCGTGCGCATGGGCAGCGTCTTCTCGGTCTTGGTGGCGCGGCCGCCACCCGGCTCGAAGACGCGAGCCTGGATCTGCGCGCGTAGCGGCAGCGGCGTGTCCTTGATGTCGCCGCCCCATTCCATCCTGGTCTTGCCGCGCTCGTCGGTGTCGGGCGCCTTCAAGGTCAGGAACGGCGGTTCGAAGGCCTTGCGGTCCTCCTGGGCACCGAAGCTGTAGCGAGCGAAATCGGGGAAGGGCGAGGCATCGACGGTGATGCGCATGTCGGCCTCGACGGTGAGGCCGGAGCCCGGCGCGCCGTAGAGGAAATCGGCCTGCACGTCGAAGGTGTTGACCTGGCCCGGCTTCAGGATCGGCTGGTTGGAGGTGAGCTCGACCTTGAGCTTCTCAGGCACGAAGTCCTCGACCGAGAATTCGACGTTGCCGACCGGCGGCGCCTTGGGATCGACGTGGGCGGCGACCGTCCAGCGGCCGCGGCGCGAGGACTTGGGCAAGTCGATCGGCTGGTGCACGGCGCCGCCCGCCGGCAAGGCCTGGCTGAAGCGCGTGAACTCGGTACCGTCCGGGCGCTTCACGATCAGGGTCACCGGCACGTTGGCGAGCGCGGTGGCCGAGGCGTCGCGCATCATGGCCATGAGCTGCACGGTCTCGCCCGGGCGATAGACGCCGCGCTCGGTGTACAGGTAGGCGTCGACCGGACCGGGCTGGTCGCGGCCGCCGACACCACGGTCGGAGAAGTCGAACGGCGTCTTGCCGAGCTCCAGCCGGGTGAAATCCTGCCTGGCGTTGTCCGCCGCCATGACGGCGCCGGCGCGCGCTGCGCCACGGCCCTTGAGCAGGCCGGCGGCGAACAGCACGCGGCCGGCCGCGTCGGTCATCGCCTTGGCCACCGGCTCGTTGCCGCGCGACAGCAGGGTGATCTCGAGGTTGGCGAGCGGCTGGGCGGTCTGCAGCGAGCGGGCGAAGACGTTCAGCCCGTCGTCGCCGGTGAAGGTGGTGAGCGCGATGTCGGTGTCCATCACCCACATGCCGGTCGCCTGGCCGGTGCCGTTCTGCTCCTCGGCTTCCTCGTAGCTGCGCGCCGGCGGCTGGGCGGCGTTCCACGCCACCACGAAATAGGTGCCGGGCTTCCAGTCCTGCACGGTCTCGCGGATCGGGAAGGCGGTTGTCACCGGCTGGTTGGCGACGTTGCGCACCTCCATGGTGCCGCGCCACTGCAGGGCGCCGTTGGTGCCGTTGAGCCAGCTGTAGAGGCCCCACGGCTCGGTGATCGGCTGGCTGCCGGGATAGGTGGCGTCATAGCGGTCGCGGGCGAAGCCCATGATGGCGCGCTCGTTGACGCGATAGACGGCGATGCCGACCTTCGAGACGTTGATGGTCGTGATGGGCAGGCCGGCGGCGCTGCCGCGCGGCAGGATGAAGCCCTTGCCGGGCAGGGTGACGACGGCCGGGCGGGCGCCGAGCGCCACCTCGACGTCTTTGTCCTCGTCGAGCTTGACGCCGTCGCGACCGGGGAAGCCCGTGCGCAGGCGCACCTTGTAGTTCTCGCCGTAGTCGAGGCCGCCGATGCACAGCCGGTCGTCGACGACGCGCAGGGCCGACTTCACCTCGGGTGTAATGGTGACGTAGTCGGCATAGTTGACGTTGGTTGTGGCCAGCGGCTTGTTGAAGGCGAGGCAGGCCTCGCCCTCGGCGCGGGTGCTGTCGAGCGCGAAGCGGCGATAGGCGAAAGGCTCGTCCGGCGCGGCAGGTGGTTGCGGCAGCGGCACGGGCGCTGCGGAAGTTTGCGGGGCAGGCGCGGGCGCCGGCTGCGCGGGTGCTGCGACGGGCGTGGTCGGCGTTGCCGGTGCAGGCTGGGTCGATGCGGGCTGGGTCGGCGCGGCGGGCGCCGGCTGGGTGACGGTGGCGGTCTTGGTTGGCGTGTCGACCCGGTCGGCGGGCCTCCCGATCAAATAGCCCGCGATCCCCGATCCCAGCATGAGAGCCACGACCAGAGCAGCCAGCGTCGACCGATTCATCAGAACCCCCGCAAAAAGCGCCCGAACTCTATTCCGGCGATTGTGCAAACACTGTGGAGTCTGAACCTGTGCTTGCGAATCTTCCAGCGTGTGGCGCGCATATCACGGTTTTCGATGGCATTGTGGAAAGGCGGCGCTTGAGCGGACGGGGGATAGCGTACTAGGTCCGTTCGTCCGGAACGGCCTCGCCCTGAGGAGCGCCGCAAAGCGGTGCGTCTCGAAGGGTGGGCTACAGTCTCGGTGTTGCCCACCCTTCGAGACGCGCACTTCGTGCGCTCCTCAGGGTGAGGTGGAGGTTGGTGCCGAAAGCTATGTCGTTGCATCTGATCAAGCTGGCCGTCGGCGTCGACGATCTTGCCCATATGAAGAAGGTACAGGCCGCGCGACGCAAGCAGCGTCGGCAGACGCCGCGCTCGCCGCACTGGGTCTATACCCGCAACACGCCGCGGCGCTCCGAGGAACTCTTGGCAGGCGGCTCGCTCTACTGGGTGGTGCGCGGGGTCATCCGTTGCCGCCAGGAGCTGGTCGGGTTCGAGGAGGACATCGACCAGGACGACGGCAAGAAATACTGCCGGATCAAGGTCAAGCGCACCCTGATCCCGACCGCGCCGCGTGCCTGCCAAGCCTTCCAAGGCTGGCGCTACCTCGATCCGGAACGCGCGCCGCCGGACCTGTCGAAGGGCGACACCGCCGACATGCCGCCTGAAATGGCAGCCGAGCTGAAGCGATTGGGATTGCTATAGGTCGTATTCGGACCGCGGGCGTCCCGCCCGCTCATGACTCATGAAGCGGGCGGGACGCCCGCGGTCCGCGCTTCGCTAACGACTCGTCAGCTTCAGCTCGATGCGGCGGTTGCGGGCGCTGTCGATGGCGGAGAGCGGCTGGTATTCGCCGTAGCCCGCCGCCACCAGGCGGTCGTTGGGGATGCCTTCGCTGTGCAGGAACTTCACGACGGCAATGGCGCGTGCCGCCGACAGCTCCCAGTTCGACGGATAGAGCGCGCTGCGGATCGGCTTGTTGTCGGTATGGCCGTCGACCTGCAACACCCAGTTGATGTCCTTGGGGATGCGCGAGGAGATCTCGATCAGCCGCTGGGCCACCTCGGCGAGCTGCTTCTCGCCGGCGGGCTGGAGTTGTGCCGAGGCCGACGGGAACAGCACCTCGGACTGGAAGACGAAGCGGTCGCCGACGACCTGCACGTCGCGCTGGCCGGCCAGCGCCTCGCGCAGCTTGCCGAAGAACTCCGAGCGGTAGCGCGCCAGCTCCTCGACCTTGCTGGCCAGCGCGCGATTGAGCTTCTGCCCGAGATCGACGATCTGCGCGTGCTGCTCCTTGGACTTGGCTTCTGAGGCGTCGAGGGCGGCGTTGAGCCGGCCGAGCTCGTCCTTCAAGCCGGCCATCTCGGCGGTCATGCGCACTACGGCGGCCTTCTGCTCGGCGGCAAGCTTCTGCTCCTCGGTGAGGTCGGTGAAGAGCTTGCCCTTCTCGTTGTTGGCGGCGGCGAGAGAGGCGGCGAGCCGCGTCAGTTCCAGCCGCTGACGCTCGATCTCCTTCTGCAGGTCGGCCGCCTTGGCCTCCGAATCCT
The DNA here is from genome assembly GCA_016185145.1 of Rhodospirillales bacterium. Taxonomy (GTDB): domain Bacteria; phylum Pseudomonadota; class Alphaproteobacteria; order Reyranellales; family Reyranellaceae; genus Reyranella. Next base: position 6,793 of record JACPOB010000122.1, read on the forward strand.
TGGCCTTGCTCTCCATCGCGGCGGCAAGCTTGTCGCGCTCGGTCAGCATCGAGGTCAGGCGCTCGGTGAGCTGGTCGCGCTCGATCTTGAGCGCATCCGATGACCGGCGCTCGGCGGCGAGGTCGCCGCTCAGCCTGTCGCGCTCGCTGCGCATCTGCGCGATCTGCAGGGTGAGCTGCTCGAGGTCCTTCTGCAGGCTCTGGCCGGCCCGCTTCTCGATCGAGAGCTGATTGGCGAGATCGCCGATCTGGCGGCTGAGCTGGTCGATGGCGCTGTCACGGGTGCTGACCGCGTTGGACAGCGTGAACTGCGCCACGCTGAACAAGGTCAGCAGGAAGATCAGCACCATCAGCAGCGTCGTCAGCGCATCGACATAGCCGGGCCAGATGTAGTCGGCGGCTCCGCCCCGGCGGCGGGAGGAGGCAGAGGCCATCGCCTAGCCTTCGCCCGGCGGATGAACGGCGCCGCGGGCCGTCGAGGCGACGGTGCGGGCGAGCAGGCGGAACTCGCCGCGCAGCTCGTCGGCAAGCGCCGTGCGGCCGCGCACGTTCTCGTCGACCAGGCGGGCGAGATGGCCTTCGATGGCGCGCTGGTGCGCCAGCAGGACCTCGCGCTCCTCGACCGAGCTGCGTTCGCCGAGCCGCTCGACCATGACCCGCAGTTCGTCGCTGAGCGCCGACCGGCTGCGCGCATTCTCCTCGAGCAGGCGGACGAGATGGCTCTCGATGGTGCGCTGATGGGTGGCCAGCGCCTCGCGATCGTTGTCCGACGAGCCGCGTTCGCCCAGGCGGTTGATCGCCGTGCGCAACTCGATCGACTGCTCGCCCATGCGCGCGAGCAGCGTCTGCTGGCCGCGCATCGCTTCGGCGAGCGCCGCCAACCGCTCGACCAGGGTGGCGTTGGCGGTGGCAGCGGCTTCGCGGCCTTCCTCGGCGCGGCGCAGCGTGCGGGTGAGGTCGTCGAGGCCGTCGGCGGTGCGCTCGAGCAGCGCCTCGACGTAGGCCGACACGCCCTGCTCGCCGTCGATGTTGACGCCGCTCGACAGTCGCGTGGCGCTCGCCAGCCATTCCTCGAGCTCGATATGGAAGCGGCCCTGGGCCTGGCTCGCCTGCAGTTCGAGGAAGCCCAGCACCAGCGACCCCGACAGGCCGAACAGCGAGGCGCCGAAGGCGGTGGCCATGCCCTTGAGCGGCCCCTCGATGCTCTCCTTGAGCTTGCCGAACATGCTGATGGCATCGCCGCCGCTGACCTGCAGCCTGCCGATGGCGTCGGCCACCGCGCTGATGGTCTCGAGCAGGCCCCAGAAGGTGCCGAGCAGGCCGAGGAAGATCAGCAGGCCGATCAGATAGCGCGTGAGATCGCGGCGCTCGTCGAGGCGGGTGGCGATGCCGTCGAGCACGGCGCGCGTGGCCGTGGGCGACAGCCGCAGGCGGTCCTGGCGTTCGCCCAGCATGGTGGCGAGCGGCGCCAGCAGGTTCAGCGTGTGGGTGGCGAGCGGCGGCGCGCCTTCCTCGCGATGCTGGAAGCGGCGCAGCCACTTGACCTCGGGCCACAGCGAGACGACTTGGCGCATGACGAAGAAGATGCCGA
>JACPOB010000144.1 GCA_016185145.1 Rhodospirillales bacterium
CATCGGAGGGGGTCTCGTTCTTGCTCACGATGTATGTATGCCACAAAACGCACATACAGATCAACAGACAACACGCCACAAGGCCTCATAAAACCCCGATAATCTCCGGCTTTCTTGCCTTTCGAGACAGAAACTAGCTAATACCACCTCACCCTGAGGAGCATCGCGCAGCGATGCGTCTCGAAGGGTGGGCACCAGTCTCGGTGTTGTCCACCCTTCGAGACGCGCCAAGCGCGCATGTGAATGCGCGTAAGCGGGCGCTCCTCAGGGTGAGGTTACCGTGTTGCTCGATCGCATGACGCGCCACTGGAGTGGCGCGCCCCAGCCTACTGATACTTCGGATCGTCCGGCCTTCTCATGCGCCAGACATTGTCCGTCGTGGTGTATTCGCTGTAGCCCAGGCGCGCGACGGGCTTGAAGGCGAGCGTGTCGATGCGGCCGTCCTTGATGATGCTGTCGTCGATGTGCACGCCCACCACCTGGCCGAACACCACCGAGCCGCGCTTGGTCTCGTGGCCCTTCTCGACCGGCAGCTCGATGGTGCGCCAGTACTTGCACTCCAGCGCCACCGGAGATTCCTTGACCCGTGGCGGCTTCACCAGCGTCGACGGCTCGGGCGTGAGGCCGGCCATCTTCAGCTCGTCGACGCCGAACTCGACCATGCTGGTCGTGACGTTCATCTGCTCCTTCAGGCTCTCGCTCACCATGTTGACCACGAACTCGCCGGTCGATTCGGCGTTCATCCGGCTGTGCTTGGTCGGCGTGCTGCCGTAGGTGCCGGTGATGGCGAAATAGACCACCGGCGGGAATTCGCTCACCGCATTGTAGAAGCTGTAGGGTGCCAGGTTCACGCGGCCCTGCCGGTCGACCGTCGAAATCCAGCCGATCGGCCGCGGCACGATCAGCGACTTCAGCGGATCCTGCGGCAGTCCGTGATCGCGCTTGGCGGCATCGTAGAACATGGTTTCCTCATTCAGCCGAAGTGCCGGCTTGCTTGTTCATGGGCCGCATCAAAGGCGGCTTCCAGCTGCGGGTTCAACCCGCGGCAAGAGCGTACGACATCGTGCGCCCACACGACATAGTCGCGCAGCCGCTGCTGGGACCAGCCGGCCGGAGGGCTCGCCATGAGGCTGCGCAGGTTCGACGTCTTGTCGGCGAGCTTGAGCAGCTTGGCGCGCCGCGACTTGCTCGAGGTCTTCTCGATCTGCAGGCGCTTGCGCTCTTCCTTGGGCAGGGACTTGTCGTCCGTCACCTCGGCGACAAGGGCGGCGACCTCGGGCCCGAACCGCTCGACGAGATCCTCATAGGTGGCGTCGGTGTCCTCCAGCGTATCGTGCAGCAGGCCACCCATCAGCAGCACGACATCATTGCCGTCGGTCGCCTCGGCTAAAAGGGCCGCCACCTCGGTCAGGTGGTTGATATAGGGCTCGGCGCGCTCGCCCTTGCGCCGCTGCGCGATGTGCTGGCGGGCGGCATAGTCGGCGGCGCGCGCCAAGTGAACCAGGTCGGTGCTCATCAACTCCTGTTGTGCGGCCAGCCGTCCGGCTTGTCGAGCCGCCCGACCCGGCCCATCTTCGCTCCATGTCACGTACGATGAAGGCGCTGTTGGGCGTCTGGGTCGCCTGCCTGGCCGCCGCCGCCGTGTGGATCGGCTGGGACGCCTACCAAGGCGGCAAGCCCGCCATTGGCGGGCCCTTCGCCCTCACCGACCAGGACGGCCGCACCGTCACCAGCGACAGCCTCAAGGGCAAGCCGACCCTGATCTATTTCGGCTTCACCTATTGCCCGGATGTCTGCCCGACCTCGCTGCTGCTGATGGAGAACGCCATCGAGAAGCTGGGGCCGGATGCGGCCAAGAAGGTGAACCTGGTTTTCATCACCATCGATCCCGAGCGCGACACGCCCAAGCTGCTCAAGGGCTATGTCGAGAATTTCGGGCCGACCTTCATCGGGCTCACCGGCACGCCGCAGCAGATCGCCGACGTCGCCCGCGCCTATCGCGTCTACTTCCAGAAGGTGCCGGGCAAGGATGGCGGGCCGTACCTGATGGACCATTCCTCGATCGTCTATCTGCTCGACCGCAACGGCCGCTTCGTCACCCACTTCACGCATGAAGCCAAAGCCGAGACGATCGCGGCGGGTGTGCAGCGGCTTCTCTAGTACCGACTATCACTGAAGGGTGAGTCGTAGCTGTCACCCGGCGCGGGAATTGCCCCCCTCGCTACGTTCGGGATGACAGCAGGCCCGTATCAGGCATTTGAGATTCGGTACTAGCCCTTGCGGGACGCCTTTCGCTCCTAACTTCCGGTCGCAATCGGAGCCCCGCTGGTGTAGATTATGTCTCGGGGATAGGGGGCGTTTTCGGTCACAAAAAAGGTGCGGCAGGAGGGCGCGGCCCTTCCCATATCTGACGCGTTAACCCCGCGTAGTACCTCCCCCTCGGGTACCTGAAATAATCAAGGAAACCAATGTGTTAGCGTCTTCTTTGCTGTATCAGGCGTACGAGTTCCAGCGTCACCTCGCCAAGCCAGTCCGGCTTTGGGCAAATGCGCTCGAGCAGGTCTACTCGAGCCCGTACAACCCGTTGACCGACACCTGGTTCGGCAAGTCCATGGCGGCCGGCGCCGAGATCATGGCGCGGCTGACCCAGAATTACGGCAAGCCGGCCTTCGGCCTGAAGACAGTCGAGATCGGCAACGAGATCGTGGCCGTCAACGAGGAGATCCTCCTCCGCAAGCCGTTCTGTCAGCTCCTGCACTTTCACCGCGACACGACCCAACTCGGAAATGGGCACCGCGATCCCAAGGTTCTGGTGGTGGCGCCGATGAGCGGCCACTTCGCCACTCTGCTGCGCGGCACCGTCGAGGCGCTGTTGCCCGAGCACGACGTCTACATCACCGACTGGACCGACGCGCGCGAAGTGCCGCTCGCCCAGGGCAACTTCGACCTCGACGATTACGTCGACTACATCATCGAGTTCTGCCGCTACCTCGGCCCGGACGTCCATGTCATCGCGGTGTGCCAGCCGTCGGTTCCGGTGATGGCGGCGGCCTCGCTGATGGCGGCCGACAAGGATCCGCGCCAGCCCCGGTCGATCACCCTGATGGGCGGCCCGATCGACACGCGCGTCAGCCCGACCACGCCCAATGACCTGGCGATGCGCAATTCGATGATGTGGTTCCGCGACAACGTGATCACGACGGTGCCGCTGAACTATCCGGGCGCCATGCGTCGCGTCTACCCGGGCTTCCTGCAGCTCACCTCGTTCATCAGCATGAACCTCGACCGGCACATCAACGCCCACATGCGCCAGTTCGAGCACCTGGTCAAAGGCGACGACGATTCGGCCGACGCCCATCGCACCTTCTACGACGAGTATCTCGCGGTGATGGACCTCACCGCCGAGTTCTACCTGCAGACCATCGAGGTCGTGTTCAAGGAGCACCAGCTGCCGCGCGGCGTCTGGGTGAGCCGCGGCCGCAAGATCGATCCCTCGGCCATCGAGACCGCCTTGATGACGGTCGAGGGCGAGCTCGACGACATCTCCGGCATCGGCCAGACCAAGGCCGCGCACGCACTCACCCCCAACATCCCCGGCGCACGCCACGTGCACTGGGAGCAGCCGCGCGTCGGCCACTACGGCATCTTCAACGGCCGCAAGTGGCGCGAGCAGATCATGCCGCGCGTGCGCGACTTCATCCGCGACAACGACGGGCGCTGAGTAGGGGTCGCTAGCAACACCCCCACCTCACCCTGAGGAGCGCCCGCAGGGCGCGTCTCGAAGGGTGGGCTACGCCACGACTGTCGCCATCCTTCGAGACGCCGCGCGAAGCGCGGCTCCTCAGGATGAGGTTTGTCGGTGTTTCTTCCGGCGGCAACCCTGTTGCCCGCCGCACCGTTACTGCCCTCATGGACCTCGAAGCCCAATGGACCGGCGCGGCCAGCACGGCCGTGGCCCTGGTCACGACCTACGGACTGCGCGTCGTCGGCGCGATCATCATTCTGCTGATCGGCTGGATGGCCTCGCGCATCGTCTACTCGGCAGTCGTCCGACTCTGCGAGAAGTCGCCGCGCATCGATCGAACGGTCGTGCTCTTCCTCGGTAACGGCGCACGCTATGCCGCCCTGATCTTCACCTTCATCGCCGTGCTCACCACCTTCGGCATCGCCACCACGAGCTTCGTGGCCGTGCTGGGCGCCCTCGGCATCGCCGTCGGGCTTGCCCTGCAGGGCACGTTGAGCAACCTCGCGGCCGGCATCATGCTGGTCGTATTCCGTCCCTTCCATGTCGGTGACCGCATCGAAACCGCCAACGTCGGCGGCAACGTGTGCGAGATCAACCTGTTCTTCACCGAGCTCGACGGCGACGACAACACGCGCATCATCATCCCCAACGGAAAATTGTGGGGCGAGATCGTGCGCGTGCCCACGCACAACGACACGGCGCGCATCGACCTCCACTTCCAGCGGCCGGCCAACGACGATATCGGCGCCGCCATCGCCCGGCTGGAAGAGCTGATCCAGCGCGACAAGCGCGTCTTGCGGGTTTCGGACATCGGCGTCGAAAGCGTCGGCGACGGCAATTATACCGTGGTCGCCAACCTCTGGGTGTCCCGGCGCGATGCGACGGCCGTGCGCTTCGACCTCAACCGCACCGTCAAGGAGGAGTTCGAGCGCCGACCCCTGGCGGCGGTGGAGCGGCGCGCCGGATAGAGCTAGCATTGCCGGCATGGACGCCGCCGTCGCGCTGCCGGTCGAGATCTCCGAATGGAAAGCTGCCCCATTCGACTTGGGCGGCGAGACCGTGTTCGCGATCGGCGATGTGCACGGCTGCGCCGCCGAGCTGCGGGTGCTGCTCGACGCCATCGGCCGTCTTGCCGTTGAGGCCGGTGGCAAGCGCCGGCTGATCTATCTTGGCGACATGATCAACCGCGGGCCCGACAGCGTCGATGTGCTCGAGCAGTGGGCAAAGAGCGAGGAAGCGCACGGCGTCGACCATGTCGACCGGCTGATGGGCAACCATGAGATCATGATGCTGCTCACCGTCATCGGCGGGCCGCACGCCCACAAAGCCGAGACGATGTGGCTTTCCAAGCGCATGGGCGGAATGACACTTCTCGACCAGATGCGCGCCTGCACCGGCGAATCCGACGCCCGGCCCGACCAGGCGTTGCTGCAGGCGGCGCTGGGCGACGCCGTCGTCCATCGTCTGTGGGCCATGCGCAGTCACGTGCGACTCGGCAACACGCTGTTCGTCCATGGCGGGCTCGACCCGCACGCCGATCCCGACGAGTTCCTGACCAGGCCGTGGACCATCTTCACCGAAGCGCGCTGGGCCTGGATCAACCACGGCTTCCTCGACTGGAAGCAGGGTTTCAACGGCACCCTGGTGGTCCATGGTCACACGCCGCCCGACAAGCACCGCGCCATCAGCGGCATGACGGACCCGCACCTGTTCGAGGGCGACCGGCTCGGCCTGGACGGCGGCAGCGCCCGCACCGGCATCGTGACGGCGGCCGAAATCCGCCATGGCGCCTACCGCATCCTCAAGGCCGGTAATCCCTTCGCCAATCCCCTCTCTTCCGGTGAGGAATAGAGCGGATTTTTCTCGCGGCGGCTGTCGGAATCCGGTCTATCCGTTCGTCCTAGGCAAAACCGAGGGTTTCCATGCTTTACGCCATCCTTTGCTACAATTCCGAGGACGCGGTCGGCTCGTGGACCAAGCAGTATCACGACGAGACCATGGCCCGGCTGCACGTCGTCCATGACAAGCTCGCCGAGCAGGGCAGGTTGGGGCCGGTCGCCCGGCTGCTGCCGACCACGGCGGCGACCACGCTGCGCAAGGGGCGCGAGGAACTGGTGATCGACGGGCCGTTCGCCGAGACCAAGGAACAGCTGCTCGGCTTCTACATCGTCGATTGCACCTCGCTCGACGATGCAATCGGAACGGCCAAGGACCTGGCCAAGGCCAATCCCGGCACCGGCAGCTACGAGATCCGCCCGGTGGCTCAACTGCACGATCATCGGCTTTCCGCTGAAAGGAAGCCCGCGGCGTGAATGACATCGGCTGGATCGACGCGGTGCTGGGCTCTGCACGCGCCCAGGCAATAGGCGCGCTGCTGCGCTATTTCCGCGATCTCGATACAGCCGAGGAAGCCTTCCAGGAAGCGTGCCTGCGGGCGCTGAAGACCTGGCCGCTGAACGGCCCGCCGCGCGACGCCGCGGCCTGGCTGATCTTTGTCGGCCGCAATGCGGCGATGGACGATGTGCGCCGCCGTGCCAGGCACGTGGCGCTGCCCGACGAGGCGGCGATCTCCAACCTCGAGGATGCCGAAAGCGCGCTGGTCGATCGGCTCGACGGCCAGCAATACCGCGACGACATCCTGCGGCTGCTGTTCATCTGCTGTCATCCCGGGCTGCCGGCGACACAGCAGATCGCGCTCGCGCTGCGCATCGTCTGCGGCCTGTCGGTGAAGCAGATCGCGCGCGCCTTCCTGGTGAGCGAAGCCGCCATGGAACAACGGATCACCCGCGCCAAGGCCCGCATCGCCGAGGCCGGCACGGCATTCGAGACGCCGGGCACCGCCGAGCGCAACGAGCGGATGGCGACCGTGGCGGCCATGATCTATCTGGTGTTCAACGAGGGCTATTCGGCACGCAGCGAGGAGCCCAGGGCGCGGGCGGCGCTCGCCGAGGAAGGCATCTGGATGGCCCGCCTGCTGCTGCGTGTGTTCCCGCACGAACCCGAAGTGATGGGCCTGGCGGCGCTGCTGCTGCTGCAGCAGGCGCGAGCGCCGGCGCGCTTCGACGCCGACGGCGGCATCGTGCTGCTGGAGAATCAGGATCGCGGCCGCTGGGACCAGGAGCGCATCGCCGAAGGCCTGGCTCTGGTCGACAAGGCGATGCGCCATCGCCGACCCGGCCCCTACCAGGTCCAGGCCGCGATCGCCGCCCTGCACGCGCGCGCCAAGCGGCCCGAGAATACCGACTGGGCGCAGATCGACCTGCTCTATGCCAACCTCGAGCGCCTGCAGCCCTCGCCGGTGGTCACGTTGAACCGCGCTGTAGCCGTCAACAGGCTGCGCGGACCGCAAGCAGCGCTGGCGATGATCGAGCCCTTGGGGCCGCGGCTTGCCGGCTACTTCTACTTCCACGGTGTAAAGGGCGCGCTGCTGCGCCAGCTCGACCGCCGCGCCGAGGCGCGGACAGCCTTCGACCAGGCGATCGCGCTCGCCAACACGCCGGCCGAGGCAGCGCACATCCGACAGCACCTCGACCATCTCGACAAGGAAAGCGCTTAGTCTTGCCGGACCTACGCGCATTCACATGCGCGATAGGGCCTCCAGGCCCGCTCATGATTCATGAGCGCGAGAGGCGCGCGAGGACGCGCGCAGTCCGGCAAGAAGAATTTTAAGTCGACTGTCGGCCCCCGCCCCGCTCGTTCGTCCTTGGGGCATCCTAACGAACGGAGACCTCATGACTCAGCCCCTTCCTCCCGTCCTCGGCGGCGTCGCCCCCTATCTCGGCGTCAGCGACGCCGGCAAGGCGGCCGACTTCTACCTCAAGGCGCTGGCGGCCAAGGAAATCCTGCGTATGCCGCCCGACGAGAAGGGCCGCTATATGCACATCCATCTCGTCGTCAATGGCGGCTCGCTGATGCTGGCCGATGCCTTCCCCGACCACGGCCATCCGCTGGAGACCCATGGCGGCTACACGCTGCACCTGCAGGTCGACGACGCCGATGCCTGGTGGAAGCGCGCCGTCGACGCCGGCGCCGAGCCGCTGATGCCCGTCACCGACATGTTCTGGGGCGACCGCTACGGCCAGTTCCGCGACCCGTTCGGCGTGCGCTGGTCGGTCGGCACGACCATCAAGAAGGGCTGACGATGAACGCCAAGGCCGCTCTATGGACGGGCCGCGTACTGAGCGGCCTCGTCATCCTGTTCCTGATTGTCGACGGCGCCATCAAGCTGGTGCCGATCCAGCCGGTCACCGACAGCCTGAAAGAGCTCGGCTACCCGACCAGCGATTCCTTCGCCCGCTTCCTGGGCGTGGTGACCCTGGTCGGCACCGCGCTCTACGCCTGGCCACGCACGTCGCTGCTGGGCGCGGTCCTGCTGACCGGCTTGATGGGTGGCGCGATCGCAACCCATCTCCGGCTCGATCATCCGCTGTTCAGCCACACGCTGTTCGGCGTGTATCTTGGTCTGTTCCTGTGGGGTGGCTTGTGGCTGCGCGACGAACGGGTTCGTCGTGTCATGCCGGCATTGCAGTAGCGGCGCGGATCGCCTCGAGGAAGATGTCACCATAGCGTTCGAGCTTGGCGTCACCCACCCCGTGGATCTCGCGGAATGCCTGCGGGCTCTGCGGCCGGTGGGTGGCGAGCTCGGCCAGCGTGCGGTCGGAGAAGACCACATAGGCTGGCACCTTCTGCTCCTGGGCGAGCCTGGTTCGCAGGGTCTTCAAGGCATCGAGCAATCTGGCATCGGCCTCGCCGACGACCGCGGACGCCACGGCGGCGCGCTTGTCACGGCGGGAACCCTTGGCGGCGCTGCCTGCCGCCATGTCCTTGCGCAGCTCGATCGTGGCCTTGCCCTTCAACACCTTCCAGCCTTCGTCGGTCACCCACCAGCGGCCGTGCTCCATGAGATCCTGGGCGATCAGGCCGGTGGCGGAGAGCTGGCGGAAGATGGAGCGCCATTCACCGGCCTTGCGGCCGGAGCCGACGCCGAAGGTCGGCAGGCGGTCGTGGTTGAACTTCAGGATATTCTCGGTGCGCTCGCCCAGCAGCAGGGCGACGAGATGCTCCATGCCGAAGCGCTCGCCGGTGCGGACGATGGCCGACATCGCCTTCTGCGCGTCGATCGTGCCGTCGAACAGTTCGATGCCTTCCTGGCAGAGATCGCAGTTGCCGCAGGGCTGCGAGGCCTCGCCGAAATAGGCGAGAAGGGTCTGTCGCCGGCAGCGCGGCGCCTCGGCCAGCGACAGCAGGGCGCCCAGCCGTTGGCGCTCGATGCGCTTGCGCTCGTCGGGTGATTCGCTCTGCTCGATCTGCAGCCGACGAAGCTGCATGTCGCCCAGGCTGTAAAGCGTGAGGGTGTCGGCGGCGAGCCCGTCGCGGCCGGCACGGCCGATCTCCTGGTAGTAGGCCTCGACGTTGGCCGGCAGGTCGGCATGGCAGACGAAGCGAACGTCGGGCTTGTCGATGCCCATGCCGAAGGCGACGGTGGCGGTCATCACCACGCCGTCCTGTTGCTGGAAGGCGTCCTGGTTGGCATCGCGCACCGCCTTGTCGAGCCCGGCGTGGTAAGGCAGCGCGTTGATGCCGGCAGCCTTCAGCGCCTCGGCCAATTCCTCGACCTTGCGGCGCGAGGCGCAATAGACGATGCCGCTCTCGGCTTCGTGGCCGCGCACGAAGGACAGCACCTGTCGGGAGGAGCGCTCCTTGGGCTTGAAGGCGAGTCTCAGGTTCGGACGGTCGAAGCTCCTGACGAAGACCCGCGGCGGGTTGGCGAACAGCTTGTCGACGATGTCGTTGCGGGTCGGCGCATCGGCGGTCGCGGTGAAGGCGAGCGTCTGCAGCCGGCCGCCGATCTGCCGCGCCACGTTGCCCAGGGTGAGATACTCGGGGCGGAAGTCGTGGCCCCATTGCGAAACGCAATGCGCCTCGTCGATCGCCATCATCGAGACGTCGCTCTCGGCCAGCATCTCGACCGTGTCGGGCCGCGCCAGCCGCTCAGGCGCGACGTAGAGCAGCCTGAGCTCGCGTCGGCGCAACAGGCCCATCACGCGCGAATTCTCAGCGGGCTCGTTGCTGGAATTCAGGCTGCCGGCCGCGACGCCCGCGGCGGTGAGCGCCCGCACCTGGTCGCGCATCAGGGCGATCAGCGGCGAGACGACCAGGGTCAGGCCGGGACGGGCAATGGCGGGCAGCTGGTAGCACAATGACTTGCCGCTGCCGGTCGGCATGACGGCCAGCACGTTCTCCCCAGCCAATACGGCGTCGACGATCTCCTCCTGGCCGGGGCGGAAGGCGTTGAAGCCGAAGACCGAATGCAGCAGGGCCGAGGCGTTGGCGCGGGAATCGAACATGTCCAGTCACAGTAGCGCCGAGCGACGCCTGCCGGGGAAATTCTTGCTCGAACTTGTCAACAGTCCGCAGAGGTGATGGAAGGCACAACTATAGATCGGTTGTATTTACGATATTTTTTCTATCGCATGGCACGTGCGTACTCGCCGCCCGCATGCGACTTTATTCCGCCCGATTTGATTCACGTTGGGTTCGCTTCGGTCACTGCACTTGCCACAGGCACGATCATGGCGCTCGTGCCGTACTGCCGATGGGGGAGTTCAACAGGCGTGGAGTACGTCAATGCGCAAGTGGGCTTCTCTCGGACTGGCGATCGCAGCGACAACGATGGCGACAACACAGGTCGCCGCACAGCAGGCCAGCCCGACATGGAACGGCTTCTATGCCGGTCTCAATGCCGGCGGCATGTTCGGCGACACATCCACCTCCTTTGCCGGTCCTGCCGGTCCCGGCGGCTTCTCCGGCGCAGGCAGCGGCTTCGCCGGCGGCGCCCAGGCCGGCTACAACTATCTCCTCGGGCCCGTGCTGCTCGGCGGCGAGATCGACTTCCAGGGCTCGACCTTCGCGGCAGGCGTGAACGGCGGCAGCGGCTTCGGTCCCTTCGGCACGACCGAGCGCGTGCCGTGGTTCAGCACCATGCGTGCACGTGTCGGCTATCCGGTGGGCTCGGTGATGCCCTACCTCACCGGCGGTGCCGTGTGGGGCCGGCGGACCATCGACGGCCCCGTCTCGGCCAGCGCCAACTACTGGACGTGGACCGCGGGCGGCGGCGTCGAAGGGATTTTCGCCGATCGCTGGTCGATGAAGCTCGAGTATCTCTACATGGGCACGCCGAGCACGTCGTTGCTGCCCGGCACCGTCAGCGAGACCGCCAACAACAACCTGATCCGGGTCGGTGTGAACTACCACTTCTAGCGCTGGTTCGAACGACAAGACCTCACCCTGAGGAGCGCCCGGAGGGCGCGTCTCGAAGGGTGGCAACAACATTACTGTTGTCCACCCTTCGAGACGGACGCTGCGCGTCCTCCTCAGGGTGAGGTGGTTCTGTCGGGATGGATACTCAGTGCCGCGCCGCCTGGCCGCCGTCCAACGTCATGACCACGCCGCTGATGTAGCTCGCACGATCCGACGCAAGGAACACGGTGAGGTCGGCCACCTCCTCGGGTTCGGCGGCGCGACCGAACGGCATGTGCTTGGTGAGTTCGGGCCAGCGCTCGGGATCGCCCCACTTCTGCTCGGCCTGACCGCGCAGCAGGGTCAGCATGCGGTCGGTGCGGGTGGCCGGCGGATTGATCGCCACCACCCGGACGCCGTGGTCGACGCTCCTGGAGCCGACGGTGCGCGTGAAAGCCATCAGGCTGGCATTGCCCATCGAGCCGGTGACGTAGTCATAGTTGTAGGCCTCGCCCGCCAGGCCGATGATGTTGACGACGGCGCCCTTCTTGCGCGCGTACATCTTCTCCAACATGGCGCGGGTGGCGTTGATGTAGCCGAACACCTTCAGCTCCCAGGACTCGCGCCACTTGGCCTCTGTCATGGCGAAGATGTCGCCGCGGGGAATGGCGCCGGCATTGTTGACCAGGATGTCGGCATGGCCCACCGCATCGACCACCGCGCGCACCGTGTCGCCCTGGGAGAAATCGGCGGGATGAATCTCGACCGGCACGTTGTGCCGCGCGCGGATTTTTTCCCGCGCCGCTTCGAGCGATTCCCTGGAGCGCGAGGCGATGTGCACGGCGCAGCCTTCGCTGGCAAATGCCATGGCGCAGGCGAAGCCGATGCCGCGGCTGCCGCCGGTGATGAGGACGGTCTTGCCGGTGAGTTTCATATCCATTGAACGTTTCCTTTCGGGGTGGACGTTATCATAGGATGCCCAGCCTCACGGAGGGCCTCGATGATCAAGGGAAGTTGCGCCTGCGGCCGTGTCCGGTTCGAGATCGATGCGGCGCGGTCGATGACCCACTGTCATTGCGTGAACTGCCGCAAGCTCACGGCAGCGAGCGTCGCGACCTATGTCCATGTCGAGAAGGACAAATTCCGTTGGCTGGCCGGCGAGGACAACATCAGCTCCTATGAGTCCTCACCGGGCAGCTTCCGCAAGTTCTGCCGGACCTGCGGCTCGATGGTTCCTGGACAGGCGCCCTATCTCCCGACGGTGAGCATCCCGGCAGGCCTGTTCGACGACGATCCCGGCGTGCGGCCGCGTCTGCACGTCTTCACCTCGTCAAAGGCGCCATGGCAGGAGATCACCGACGACCTGCCACAGCATCCGAAATGGGTGCCGGGCTTCGAGCCGAAGTCGAGATGATGTTGCCATTCCGCCCCCTCATATTCCTCTCCCCCTTAGGGGAGAGGAATATGAGATCGGAGTCGCCTAAAGCCGATAGACGCTGTCGACCCGCGCCTTGCCGTCGTCGGTCTTCACCCGGCCGTCTTTCACCATCTGGATGAGATGGGCCAGCATCGAGCGGCCGGCGGCGGCGTGCAGATGCATCGGCGTGTCGGCGTAGTTCTTGGCCACCATCTGCGGGACGGTCTGCGGCCCTTCCTTGAGCCGCGCCATGATCTGCGCCTCGCGGCCGAGCCGATGCTCGATATAGGACTGCACGAACGGGTTGGGATTGCGGATCTCCGCCCCGTGCGTCGGGATGTAGAGCGTCTCGTCGCGCGGCAGCAGCTTGCGCAAGGAGGCGAAGTAGTCGGCCATGTTGCCGTCGGGCGGCGAAATCACCGCCGTCGACCAGCCCATGACATGGTCGCCGGACAACAGCGCCTTCTCTTCCTTGAGCGCAAAGCACAGATGGTTGGAGATATGGCCAGGCGTGTGCACGGCCTCGACGTTCCAGCCGTCGCCCTCGACGACGTCGCCGTCGTTCAGCTTGATGTCGGGCGCGAAGGCGAGGTCGCCGAACTGTTCCGGCTTGTCGTCGCTTTCGGGCCTGGGATGGGGCCCGAAGGAATAGACCTTGGCGCCGGTCGCCTTGGCGAGCGCCGGTGTCGCCGGCACATGATCGACATGGGTGTGTGTTACCAGGATGTGCGTCACCGTCTCGCCGCGCAGGGCGCGCAACACGGCGTCGACATGCTCGGGCATGTCGGGCCCCGGATCCACGACCGCGACCTTGCCGTGGCCGATGATGTAGGTGCCGGTGCCCTTGAAGGTGAAGGGGTTGGGGTTGTGGGCGACGACGCGGCGGATCAGAGGCGTGACCTCCATCGCCGTGCCGTAGTCGAACTTGAATTCCTTGATGAAGGGAATGCCGGGCATGCGGATCCTTTAGGGCGCGGGCGGCGTCAGCCTGTAGAGCGCGTTGCGGATGTCGGAGCTGACATAGACCGTGCCGCCGGCGCCGACCGTGACGCCGGTCGGCACCAGGCCCGGCGGTCCGCCCGGATAGGGCGGCAGGCCGATATCGAGGTTGGAGGCGATCACGGTCTTGGCGCCGGTCGCAGGGTCGATGGCGACCACGCGCTTCTGGCCGACCTCGGCCACGAACAGCCGTCCATCGGGCCCGACGGCGATGCCCTCGGGTCCGGCGAGGCCGTCGGCCACGACCCGGCGCGCGCCGGTCGCGACATTGATCTCGGCCACCGCGCCGGCAGCGATCTCGGTGAGGTAGATCAGATCGTCCTTGCCGCGCGCCATCGCCACGGGTCCGCGCAGGTCCTTGGCGATGGTTGAACGCTGCTTGCCGTCGGCGCTGACCTTGACGAGGTTGGAGCTCGCGAGCTCGGCGACGTAGATCGTGCCGTCGGCCGTTTCCAGCGCATCGACCGGTGCCGCGAACTCGCCGAAGCTCGCCACCAGCTTGCCAGTCTTGCGATCGACCTTCTCGACGGTGTTGGAGAACCAGCTGATCAGCAGGACGTGCCTCGGCCCGACCGAGATGCCGAGCGGATAGGCGTGCGTCTCGCCATGCACGCGAATGACGTCGTGCACCGCGCCGGTCTGGCCGTCGACGGTGCGGTAGCTGAACACGTCGGCGACGTGGATCGTATCCTTGCCGCCTTCCGAGACGACGGCGAGATCGGCGGGAATGGCGAGCTTGCCCTCGACGATGGTCCTGTGCGCCCCCGTCTGCTTGTCGACCAGGTAGACGCCGTTGTCGGTCATCGAGGTTACGAACAGCCGGCCGCGCGAATCGAAGGCGAGGTTGTCGAGCCCGGGTTTCATCGAGGCCACCAGCTTCTTGGCCTTGCTGGTGAGGCTCACGCTCCAGATGTTGCCGGTGCCGGTGTCGACGACGTAGACGTTGTCGCGGTTCTGCGGATCGATGTTGGCCGCCGCCGGGATCTTGAAGCCATCGGCGATCACCTCGATGCCGCCGGTCTCGAGGTTGATCTTGACGATCTGGCCCTTGAACCAGAGCGGGCCGTAGAGGAAGCCGTCGTCCTTGTGGATCTCGAAGCCGTTCAGGCCGCCCATCTTCTCGGCGATGCGGCGCAGCTCGGTGCGCGGGAACGGCTTGAAGTCGGGCTTGTCGACATTCTTAAGATCGATCTCGTAGAGCGCATCGCCGAGGAAGACCTCGGAGACGAACAGGCGCCCGTCCTTGCCGAAGGCGAGCGAATTGGGGCCGCCCATGCCGTTGGCGACTTCGATGGTCTTGCCGTTGGGCCGGCGGATGTAGACCTTGCCCAGCAGGAAGGCCGTCCACGCCATGGTGCCGTCCTCGGCGAAGGCGATGTCGTCGGCCATGCCGATCGGCTCGCCGATGAAGCGGTCGACCTCGCCCGAATCGATCTGCACACGGTAGATGGTCTGACCGATCACCGAGCCGGCGAAAAGCTGATCGTCCTTGTTGAAGGCGAGGCCATGGACGCCGTGGAACCACGAGCCCGCCACCAGGAACTGCTGATCGTATTCCTTTGCCGGCGGCACAGGAGGCGGAGACGGCGCCGGCGTCTGCTGCGCCATGGCACCGCCGACCATGGCGAACGCAAGCGCCAGCGAGGTGAAAAACCGGCCGCACTCCATCCCGTTTCCTCCGACCCTTCCAACCCTTCTGCGGCGCGGACTTTAGACCGCGATTATCGAGACTGTCATCCCGAGGCCGCAGGCCGAGGGACCTTTAATGCCGCAGGACAAAGCTGCCTGCTTTGCTCGGGATGACAGCGGCTTTGTATCGGCTAACATTCCCCACCGAAGCAGGTGCATTTCGCAGGAGGGAAACCATGGCAGGTCCGCTTTCGGGGCTGACGATCGTCGAGCTGGCCGGCATCGGCCCCGGCCCGATGTGCTCGATGATGCTGGGCGACATGGGCGCCGACGTGATCCGCGTCGACCGCACCAAGGCGCATGTCATGGACCGCCTGGCCGATCCGAAATTCGCCGTGCACAACCGCAGCCGCCGCTCGGTCTCCGTCGACCTGCAGAAGAAGGAAGGCGTCGAGGTCGTGCTGCGGCTGATCGAGAAGGCCGACGGCATCACCGAGCCGTTCCGTCCCGGCGTCGCCGAGCGCCTCGGTCTGGGACCGGACGTTTGCCTCGCGCGCAATCCCAAGCTGGTCTATGGCCGCATGACCGGCTGGGGCCAGGAAGGCCCGCTCGCCAAGGCGGCTGGTCACGACATCAACTACATCGCGCTGACCGGCGCCCTGCATGCGATCGGCATCAAGGACAAGCCGACGCCGCCCTTGAACCTGGTCGGCGACTTCGGCGGCGGCGGCATGCTGCTGGCCTTCGGCATGGTCTGTGGTCTTTTGGAGGCACAGCGCTCGGGCAAGGGCCAGGTGATCGATGCGGCCATGGTCGACGGCGCGGCGCTGCTGCTGGGCGGCATCTACGGCATGGCGGGTGCAGGTTTGTGGAACGACAACGACCGTGAGACCAACATGCTCGACGGCGGCGCCCACTTCTACAGCACCTACGAGACCAAGGACGGCAAGTTCGTCTGCATCGGCTCGATCGAGCCGCAGTTCTATGCCGAGCTGCTGGAGAAGACCGGCCTGCAGGGTGAAAGCCTGCCGGCGCAGATGGACCGCAAGGCGTGGGCCCAGCTCAAGAGCCGGCTGGCTGGCATCTTCCGCACCAAGACGCGCGACGAGTGGTGCGCCATCATGGAAGGCACCGACATCTGCTTCGCGCCGGTGCTCACCATGAAGGAAGCCTCGCAGCATCCGCACGCCAAGGCGCGCGGCGCCTATGTCGACGTCTCGGGCTTCCCGCAGCCCGCCCCCGCGCCGCGCTTCTCGCGCACCAGGGAGAGCATCAAGGGACCGGCCGCCAAGCGCGGCCAGCACACCGACGAGGTGCTGAGCCAGCGCGGCTTCTCGGCCAAGGAGATCGGCGAGCTGAAGGCGGCGGGGGTGGTGGGGCCTCAATGACCCCTGTCATCCCGAGCGCAGCGAGGGACCTTTCCTGTTGCCGCAAAGGTCCCTCGGCTTTCAGCCTCGGGATGACACCATGATCCGCGCCTTCGAACTGGCGACTCGCCAGCTCGGCGACCCCAAGCTGCGCACCATCATCTGGTGGTCGCTGCTGCTCAGCTTGATGCTGCAGGTCGGCATCGCCTGGCTGGGCTGGTGGCTCTTGCAGTCCTTCGCCACCTTCGAATGGAAGTGGATCAACGAGGTCGTGATCTGGGCGAGCGGCGCGGGCGTGATCGTGCTGGCGCTGATGCTGTTCCCGGCGAGCTTCGGCATCGTCATCTCGATCTTTTTGGAGCAGATCGCCGACATCGTCGAAGCGGAGCACTATCCGCAGCTCGGCAAGGCGCGCGGCATCCCGATCTGGACCGGCATCTGGACGGGCGTGGTGTTCCTGCTGGCGGTGCTCGCGATCAACCTGGTGATGCTGCCCTTCTACGTGCTGGCGCTGTTCATCGCCGGCCTCGGCGCGGTGCTGTTCTATGCCGTCAACGGCTGGCTGGCGGGCCGCGTCTACTACGAGCAGGTGGCGCTGCGGCGGCTCAGCCCGGCGGAGGTCAAGGCCTGGCGGCGCGCCAACGCCGGGGTTCTGTGGCTGACCGGCATCGTGATCGTCTTCCTCGGCACCATCCCGATCCTGAACCTGATCGTGCCGGTGCTGGGCGTGGCGGCCATGGTGCATGTGGCACAAACGCTCAAACCGCCGATCCCGCCGGGCCGACCCTTTAATCCACCGGCATCGCCGCGCTAGATTGGCGGCATGAGACGGGGGATAGGGGCTTTTGGGGCTCTGCTACTGGTCACGGGCTGCAACAGCGACAGCCCGCCGCAATACTCATTGGCCGGCGGCGAAAAAGGCGTGTTCAGCTCGCGCAAAGCGGGCTCGCCGATCCCGCTCGACCGCATCAAAGGCCTCGACGAGAACAAGCTGGTCGCCCTGCTGGGCACCGGCGTCCTCGACCGCAAGGACGATCCGGCCCGCGCGCTGCGCTACCAGTCCGATGCCTGCGTGCTGTTCGTCTATCTCTATCGCAAGAGCGGCACGGCCTGGCAGGCCGAGTTCGCCGACGCCTACGACCTGCAGCTGCGGCCGCTGCCGGTCGACCAGTGCGCCGGATCGGTGGCCGCGCAGAAGAAGCGGGTCGCCTGAAAGTGCGCCTGCTCGCGGCGCTGGCGCTGCTGGTGCTGGCCGCATCGGCGTCCGCGCAGACCAAGCCGCCGCTTCCCGCCAGCGACCTCGCCGGCGACTGGCACGGCCAGTGGACATCGCCTTCGGGTTATCTCTTCACCACGACTCTGTCCCTGAAGGTCTCTCCCGACGGCGTCGCCGACGGCCAATTCATGTGGACGCTCAAGCGCTCGCCGCTTGCCCAGGAGCAGCGCAAGCTCGGCATGAGCGCCATCGAGTTCGTGTCGGGCAAGGTCGACACCGTGGCGGGCACCGTGACACTGGTGGGTACGCGCAAGGACGATCCCAACGACGTCATCTTCACCGACCGCTACCGGCTGGTGGTCGGCGAGAATGGCCGCTCGTTGGCCGGCGTGTCGGGCAATCTCGGTGATTGGGACGGCCTGGTCTTCCTGCAGCGCTGACGCCGAGGTCGGGTCGGCCCGGCGCTGCGCGGCGTTCTTGGCGTAAGGCGTGCCGGGTAGCTCGGACATCATGCGCTCGAGGAAGATCTCGGCCCTGGCGCTATCGCCCAGCATCAGCCGGCCATCGGCAAGCGCCCCCAGCGCCTCGGCGTGATCGGGCTCGCGTGCCAGTGTGTCGTCGATCAGCTTCACGGCACGGTCGAAGGCAACGGTGTCGCCATCCATGCCGGAGAAGAAGTCCTCGCGCACCTTGAAGTCGAAGCGCTGCTGGGCCAGCGCGGCCAAGCTCGTCGCGAAGACGAGCAGGAGAAGGGCGACTGCACGCATGGTTACCCTCCAATCGCCACACCACGATAGGCGCGGAACAGCAGATTGGCGAGCCAGCCCAAGCCGATCCCGGTGACGACGCCGCCGACACTGCCCGACAGGACGATCCAGAGCGGCGCGGCGCGGAGGTGCGGCATGACACCGGACAGCACGCCCAGGGCGTACCGCACGAAGAAGATCGAGATACCGAAGCCCAGGGCGAACCAGCCGCCGGTCACTTCCAGCCGGCCATCCTCGGGACGCAGGCGCACGGCGCGGCGCGTGCCGATGGCCCAGCCGAGCGGCAGCGCCGCGAGCAAAGCCACAGCCCACCCGGCGCCGGCGAGCGCCGGCTGCAGCGACTGCGCGATCCCGGCCAGGGACGTCACGACACCGACCAGCGGCAGGATGGCCAGCCGCACCGGCGGCAGCACGCGCGGCTGCAGTCCGCGCCAACCGAGCCACAGCACGAGCAGCATGAGCGGCCAGACCCACAAGGGGGTGTTCACGACGATCTGGTAGGCGGACGGCATGCCCCCACCTTCGTCGGGCGACCATCCCGTGCCATCGCTGTTGCGCGGAAAGGCTGGCGTTTTTCGCGAACTGCCGGGATCATCGTTTCACGATGCGCGAAACGCCCTACTTCCGCTCGATCCCCAGGCAGCTTCCCTGGGTCCTGGGATTCGCCGTCGTCATGGCGGTGACCGGGCCGTTCGGCCTCTATGCCTACGCCGGTCTCGGCATCCGACTGGTCTACTTCGTGACGACCGCCGTGCTGATCTGGCTTCAGGTGCTGGGCTGCGCCGTGTTGCTGTCGCAGGTCGAGGCGTTCCAGCGCTGGTCGATCACCGCCCGCATGGCGCTGGCCGGCATCCTGGCGGCCATACCGGGCACGATCGAGATCATCGTCCTGCACAGCTGGCTGATACGACCCACGCCGTTGCGCGCCGCACTGGAGATCTATCCGCAGACGGCCTTCCTGACCGTCTTCGTTTCGGTAATGGTCGGCCTGTTCATCGAGCAGCGCCTGCACACCGACGCCGACAACGAGCGGGCGCGCGTCGCCTCGCTGCCGGCAGCCGATGTCCCCAAGCAGGCCGCGCCGGACTTCTTCCGCCGCGTGCCGCCGGCGCTCGGCCGCGATCTCCTGGCGCTCGAGATGGAAGACCACTACCTGCGCATCCACACCGCGCTCGGCAGCGACCTGATCCTGCTGCGCCTGCGCGATGCGCTGGCCGAGCTCGAGCCGTCGCTCGGCCGACAAGTCCATCGCTCGTGGTGGGTCGCCGAGGGAGCGGTCGCCTCGGCCGAGCGCGATGCACGCCGGCCCATGCTGGTGCTGCGCAACGGCCTGCGCGTGCCGGTCAGCAAGACCTTCCGCGATCAGGTCAAGCAGGCAGGCTGGCTTGGCTGAGGTCCGCATCGCCATCCTGGGCGCCGGCAGCATGGGCACGGCGCATGCGGCCGCCTACGCCGCCATGCCCGAGGTTTCCGTAGCCGGCGTGTTCTCGCGCGATCCGGCCCGCGCCGCTGCCGTCGGCGCCATCTGCGGAGCCCGGCCTTTCATCGACGCCGCCGATTTGATCGATCGCCGCGATGTCGATGCCATCGATGTCTGCCTGCCGAGCGCCGTTCATCATGACGTCGTGATTGCGGCCCTCGAGGCCGGCAAGCATGTGTTCTGCGAAAGCCCCTTGGCGCTCGACCTCGGCCAGGCAAGGCGCATGCGCGATTGCGCCCGCCGTACCGGCCGACTGCTGCAGGTCGGCCTGCTCATGCGCTCGGTGGCAGCCTACGGACACATCGAGGCGACGGCGCGCTCGGGTGAGCACGGGCGGCTGCTCAGCGTCACCACGTGGCGGCTGAGCTCCTACCTCCATGCCGGCGCGCCTGATCGCAAGGACCACTACGGCGACCCGTCGACAGAGCTGATGACCTTCGACTTCGATTTCGTCCATTGGCTGATGGGCGAGCCGCAGTCCCTGTCGGCCAGCGCCGCGCGCACGCCCGACGGCCGGCCAGGCGAGATCACCGCCCTGTTGAGCTATCCCGGCGGCCGTCACGCGACCCTCATCGCCAGCGGCCTGATGCCGCCCGGCTCGCCCTTCACCGTAGGCTTCCGTGCGCTGTTCGAACGAGCGGCCTTCGTGCATCTCACGACCTTCAGCGAGATTCCGCCGAAGAGCAGCTTCACTATTACCGCCGGCACGACACTCGCGCGTGCCGTTCCGGTGATCAACCGCAACCCCTACGAGGTCGAGCTGCAGCGTTTCGTCGACTGCATCAAAGGTCGTGCGGATCCAGCGCTACTCGACGCCGATCGAGCCATCGAGGCTCTACATCTGTCGCTGGCCACTCAGCGCTCGATCGCAAGCTTCTGAGCGCGCTGGAAGCGCGCGGTCCGGAAGGATCTGAGCTTTACTTCCCGCCGCGATCCTCGCGCCACAGGTCGAGCTTCTCCTGCACCGGTCGGTCGGAGAAGGAGAACAGCACCGCGTCGTCATCGGCGCGGTGCTCGACCTTGGCCCAGCTCGGCACGACGAAATGGTCGCGCTTCTTCCAGCGGAAGATCTCCGTCCCGATCACGCTCTCGCCCGTGCCCTCGACAACCGAGAACACCGTGCCGTCGGTGCAGCGATAGGGCGCGGTCCTGAAGCCCTTGGGCAGGAGTTGCATGAAGGTGCCCATGGTGGCGATCGGCGCGCCACCGCTCGCCGGGTTCACGTAGCGCAGCTTGTAGCCGTGGCAGGGATCGGGCGGGCCGGCCTTGGCGAGCCCGGCCAGGGCCTCGCGCGTGCGCGCATAGGGATAGTTGAAGATCGGCGAGGTCTGGCGCGCCGGCTTCCAGTCGACCGGCAGCAGGCCGCTCGCAAACTTGGCGTCCGACGTGCCTTCGGGCGCGGTGACGGCCTGCTCGTCGCTCTCGCCGTTCTCGGCGAAGCCCGCGTTGAACATCGCCACCAGCGGAATGTCGAGGCCGTCCAGCCACACCATCGGCTTGCTGGAGTCGTTGCCGTGGTCGTGCCATGTCCAGGTCGGCGTGATGACGAAGTCGCCCTCGCGCATGATGGTGCGCTCGCCGTCGACGGCGGTATAGGCGCCCTCGCCCTCGACGATGAAGCGCAGCGCCGACTGGGTATGGCGATGGCTCGGCGCCACCTCGCCCGGCAGGATGAGCTGCAGGCCGGCATAGAGCGACGGCGTGATGCAGGCGCTGCCCTGCATCGCCGGGTTCTCCAGGATCAGCACGCGTCGCACCGCCTCCTTGGCGGTGATCAGCGAGCCCGATTCCATCAGGAACGGCCGCACCTTGTCGTAGTCCCAATGCGCCGCCCGGTACCGGGGCGCAGGCTGCGGCGGCACGAGCTGGTGCAGCGATTCCCAGAGCGGCGCCATCGACAGGCCGCCGATGCGCTCGTAGAAGTCGCGGCGCGCATTGTTGCGGGTGGCCTGATGAGCGGCGGGCCGGGACATGGCTACTCCGCGGCGGCGCGCATCGGCGGCGCAAGACGGGCGGCGGCGCGGCTGCGGCAGGCGGCGGCGAAGGCGTCGAACAGCTTCATCGACACCGGATTTTCGAGCGCCCGATGCTCGGGATGCCATTGCAGCGCCAGCGCGAAGGCCGGCGCGTCGGGGACGCTGAAGGCCTCGACCTGGCCGTCCTCGGCGACGGCTTCGAGACGCGCCCGCGGCGCCAGGCGATCGACGCCCTGGGCATGCAGGGAGTTCACCTGCACGCGCCGCTCGCCGACAAGACGATGCAGCAGGCCGCCTTCGACGATCTCGATATCGTGCGCCGGCGCATAGTTGACGTCGGTGTCCGGCGACTTGGGCGAGCGATGGTCGCGCCGGCCTTCGACCTCGTGCACCAGCTGGTGCAGCGTGCCGCCCAGCGCCACGTTCACCTCCTGCAGGCCGCGGCAGATCGCAAACAGGGGCACACCGCCGTCGAGGCAATGGCGGATCAGGGGCAGCGTGGTGGCGTCGCGCGCCGGATCGTGCGCGGTGCCGCGCCGGCTCCGCTCGCCACCGTAGTGATGCGGCTCGACATTGGACGGGCTGCCGGTCAGCAGCACGCCGTCCAGCGAATCGAGCAGCCGGTCGAGCGCCTCGGTCATGGCGTCGGTGTCCTCGCCGAGTTCCGGACCAATCGCCGGAATCAGGACCGGCAGGGCGCCGACCGCCTGTATCGCGGCCCGGACGTACTTGTCGCCAACCGCGTGATGCCAACCGCCGCGGCCGTTTTCCTTGAAACAGGCCGTGACCCCCACGAGTGGGCGCATGGGGGAACGCAGAGAAGAACGATCCATATCCCTTGCCGAAGCGTGCAAAATAGCTCCCCATATTCTCTTATCTGGGCAAGGGCTTTGCAAATGGCAGGCTGCCGCGCCTGTCCGCGGCTTGTGCAGTGCAGCGCTGCGTGGTACCGCCCGCCCGAAACAGAGAAAGTAGGCCATGACCAACGCCCCTCCTCCGCCGCAGAATCCGCAGCCGCCGCAGGGTGGCGCCCCCCAGCAGGCGCCGAACGCGCCGCTGATCATGCACGGCCAGTACATCAAGGACCTGAGCTTCGAGAACCCGCGCGCGCCGCAGAGCCTGATCGAGCAGACCCAGCCGCAGCTCTCGCTCAACGTCCAGGTCACCAA
>JACPOB010000145.1 GCA_016185145.1 Rhodospirillales bacterium
CAGGACCCTGACGGTAGGCGCGGCGAACTCGACCGTCTTCGCCGGCACCATCACCGGCAACGGCGCGCTGGTGAAGCAGGGCGGCGGCACGCTGACGCTTGTCGGCAGCAACACCTACAGCGGCGGCACGACAGTGACCGGCGGCACGCTCCAGGGCGACACGATGAGCCTGCGGGGCAACATCCTCAACAACGCCAACGTGACGTTCAACCAGGCCGGCAGTGGCACCTATGCCGGGGTGATATCGGGCACCGGCAGCGTGGCCCTGCAGGGCGGCGGTCTGCTGAACCTCACGGGCAACAATACCTACACCGGTCCGACCAGCGTCAATGCCGGCACGCTGACGGTGAACGGTAGTGTCACCAGCAGCGTGACGGTGGGGCCAAGCGGCACGCTCGGTGGCACGGGCGCGATCTTTGGTGCGGCCACCATTGCCGGTACGCTCGCTCCCGGCAACTCGATCGGCACGCTGAATGTCAGCGGCAACTTCACCCAGACCGCCGGCAGCATCTACCAGGTCGAGATCAATGCGCAGGGTCAGTCGGACCGCATCCTCATCGGCGGTACTGCCGCCATCCAGGGGGGGATGGTGCAGGCGCTGGCTCAGCCTGGCGCCTACGGGCCGAGCACGACCTACACCATCCTCTCGGCCGCCAGTGGCCGGACGGGGACCTACAACGGCGTCACCAGCAACTTCGCCTTCCTGACGCCCTCCCTCAGCTACGACGCCAACAACGTCTACCTGACCCTGGCGCTGCTGCCGGCTAACGGCGGTGGCGGCTTCCTGATGAGCGCCTATACGCCCAACCAGAAGGCGGTGGGATACGCGCTGAACCAGTCGTTCGCTTCTGCCACGGGCGACTACGCCACCGTGATCAGCACGCTAGCCGGGCTGAGCGCCTTCCAGGGCCCGGCGGCGCTGAGCGCCATCAGCGGCGAGCAGTACGCTGACTTCGGGACCATGAACGTCAATAACTCGGCGATGTTCATGAACGCCATCGGCCAGCAGATGGCGCTCGCGCGCGGCGCCGCGGCGAGCGGTAGCCAGCGCGCCGCACTGGCGCAGGCCTGCGACATCGCCGCCTGCGAGGGCGTGAGCCCGCTCAGTGTATGGGGCAGCGCGCTGGGCGGCGTGGGCTCGGTGACGGGCGACTACAACGCCTCGACGGCGACCTACAACCTCGGCGGCGTGGCGGCGGGCATCGACTACCGGCTCGACCCGCGCTTCCTGGTTGGTCTCGGCGTCGGCTACACGTCGGGCAACCTGTGGGTGAACGGCTTCCCCGGCAAGGGCTGGACCAACAGCATCGGCGTGGCGGCCTATGGCAGCTTCACGCAGGATGGGTTCTATGCCGACCTGCTGGGCGGCTATGCCTGGTTCAATAACCAGCTTCAGCGGCAGATCACGATCCCCGGACTGCAGCGCACGGCCTGGGGCAGCACCGGCGCCAACCAGGCGCTGGGCCAGGTCGAGACCGGCTACCGTATCCCGGTGTACCAGCCGGCCGGCGCGACGCTCGCACCGTTTGCGCGGCTGCAAGGTTCGAGCGTGACGCAGAACGCCTTCTCGGAATGGGGCGCGGGCTCGCTCAGCCTGAACGTGTCGCAGCAGACGATCAACTCGCTGCGCACGCTGTTCGGCCTCGACCTTGCCGGCGCACTGCCGCTCGGCGCCGACCGCACGCTGGACATCGGCCTGCGGCTGGGCTGGCAGCACGAGTTCGCTTCGACCACGCGGCCGATTACGGCGGCGCTGAGTGGCGCGCCGTTCGCCGCCTTCACCGTCTACGGCGCCACGCCGCAGCCCGACTCGGCAGTGGTGAGCCTGCGGGCCGCTACCAGCATCGCCGCGGCGACGCAACTCTACCTGCGCTACGACGGCGACATCGGCTCGGGCACCGACAGCCACTCCCTCAGTCTCGGTATGCGCCTGACCTGGTGAAATGGCCGATGGTAAGAGTCACGGACGCTCTGATTGAAGGGTGACTCATCGCTGTCACCCGAGCGTAGCGAGGGGGCCTTGATCGGCGCCGCAATTCAAGGCGCAAATCTGGCCGAAATCTTCCAGGTTATGTTCCACCCTTGGCCATCGAGCGTTCGGGTCGTCTCGATTCCGAGGAACCGGTCGTGCGCCGCGGCGGCACCCAGCCACAACTCGTTCCAGGCGTCGAAGGCCTTGAGCGGATCGTCGAGCTCGAGGCCGCGCACCGCGCGCCAGCCTGACTGGCGAACCGTGACCGCGTCATCGCCCGCGATGGTCTCGACCTCTTCGCCCCCGGCCTTCAGCACTGCCGCCAGCCAGCGCGCGAAGTCCCGTGCGCTCTGCAGGTCGCCGCGCTCGACGTCGGTCGGCAGGTCCATGTCGCGCGCCGTCTCTTCGTGGAATTGCAGGCCGACCAGGCGGGCGACGCGGCCAAGTTCCGTCTGCGCGTCGGCGGGACCGAGCAGGTCCTGCAACGTCGGCAGCATGGTGCGCAGATACTCCAGCGCATAGGAGCGGAACGTGCGTTGCCGGCGCTCCTCGGGCCAGCTGGCCGTCTCGAGCTTCGGCTGCGCCGCCCAGTCGACGCGCGGCATCTCCTCCCTGCCGTAGGCGAAGCGCACGCGCTCCTCCTCCTTGATCGGCCGGCCGTAGTCGAAGTAGTAGCCTTCCAGCCCGGGCATGCCGTCGACCGTCATGCCGGTGCAGACGAAGCCCAGGCCGGGATTGCCGAGCGATACGCCGTTGTGGCCGTGCCAGCCGTGCAGCATCGCCGCCGACACGGCATGCGGTACGGCGGCGATCGCCGTGCCGCGCCAGATCCAGCGCGGCGGCGGATAGCGCACCCAGGCCTTCTTGTCGCTTTCGCGCAGATAGCCTGTCTTCACGCCGCCGAGCGCGTTGGAGTGGTAGTGATAAAGCGCGCAGGCTGGCGCGTCGGGCTCGCCGGCGATGCCGAGCTTCTGCAGGCCCGGCAGGAACTTCTCGAGGTGTTGCCGCCGGAAATGGCGGAAGACGTACTCCCGCGCGGTGTCCTCGCCGCGCCGCGTGACCAGCCCCAGGATCAGGGCGGTCATCAGCGCGTTGTAGAGTGTACCGACCGCGCGATACGCGGCCGTGCCAGCCCCGGAATCAGCCATCGTAGCCGTCGACGATGATGGCCTTGCACTGGCCCGCCCTGAGGCGCATATCGAGCACCGGCTTGTAGTCGGTCGAATCGTAGAATTTCTCCGCCGCCTCGTAGGTCGGGAACTCCAGCACGACGACGCGCGACGGCGTCCAGTCGCCTTCGAGGGTGCGCGTCTTGCCGCCGCGCACGATGAACTTGCCGCCGAACTTGGCGACCAGTCCCGGCGTGTGCTTGCGGTATTCGGCCATCAGGGCCTCGTCGGTCGTCTCGACCTCGACGATCATGTAGGCGGGCACGGCTTCTCCTCTCAACCGGTTTCCATCGGCAGGCTGGGATCGTTGGACCATTCCTGCATCGAATTGTCATACACCGAGACGTTCTTGTGGCCGAGCAGGGCCGTCAGCACGAAAGCGTCGAGCGTGGCGGCGATGCCGCCGCCGCAATAGACCAGCACGCGCTTGTCCGGCGCCGCGCCGACGCCCTCGAAGGCCGCGCGCAGCTCGGCGATCGGCTTCAGCGTCTTGTCCGGCCCGAACAGGCTCGCCGCCGGCACGCACGACGATCCGGCGATGCGGCCGGCACGTCCATAGACCACGCCGCCGCTGCCCTTGTGCTGCTCATGGCTGAGCGCGTTCAGGGTGAGCGTGTCGTCCTTGCCGATGGCCGCCTTGATGTCGTTCTTGTCGACGAATATCTCGGGCCGACCGCGCAGCGTCAGCGTCGCCGGCGGATAGGTCGTGGGCTCGGTTGCGAGCGGGCGGTTCTCGGCCTTCCATTTGTCGAGGCCGCCGTCGAGGATCGCCGCGTCGTCGAAGCCCACGGCGCGCAGCATCCACCACACGCGCGTCGCCCAGTTGGGGGTGGCGTGGCTGTAGAGCACGACGAAGGTGCCGTGCCCGATGCCCTTGGCGGCGAAAGCCTTGGTGAGCTCGCCGAGCGACGGCAGCGTGAAGCGGAGCTTGGGGTCCGGCTCGGACAGCTCGCCCGGCAGATCGAGGAAGGCGGCGCCCGGAATGTGGCCCTGGTCGTAGTTGGCGCGGCCGCTTTCGACGTTGTAGCCGCCCTCGGGCCTGGGGCGCAGATAGGTGGTGCAGTCGAAGACGCGAAGCGCGGGCGCGTCCAGGCGGCGTGCAAGCTCTTCGGTCGAAATCAGTGCAGCGGAATGGGCCATGTCGCTCTCCCGAAAAAGGAGGGCGACTCTATCCGCGGCCCGACGCGAAGCGAAGCTTAGATGGTCTTCTGCGGCAGCGGCGGAACGGCGACGGTGCCGGACGGCATCGCGGCCGCCGGCGCGGCGGCCGGCGGGGCGCTGAGCTGGCCGACGTCGGGCTGCTTGGGAGCCGCGGGCGGCGTCGTGGTCTTCTTGGTCTTCTTCGCCGTCGTGGTCTTGGTGGCCTTGGTGCTGCTGCTCACTTTCTTGAGGCAGGAGCTGCGCGAGCTCGAGGTCTTCAGGCTCTGGCAATAGGCCGCCGTGCCGGGCTTGGGCTTGGCAGTCGGAACCGGAGCAGGGGCAGCCGGCGCCGTCGTGGTGTCTTCCTGGGTCTGGGCGTAGGACGGGGCGGCAAAGGCGACGGCCGCCAAAGCGGCCATGCTGGCGATCAACAGACGCATTTTCGACTTCTCCCGGGCCGCTGGCGGAGGGGACGGGTGCGGCCTCGTTATGGAGGTAAAATGTTATGAGATTCGTGTCATTTATGTCAATTTCTTAATGAGTTACAGCAACTGCAATCGAAAACCCTGAGCCCTCGTGCAGGCCATCCTCAACGTCGCTTTGCCGATCTTCGGCGTCATCCTGGCGGGGTACCTGGCCGGCCGCTGGCGCATCCTGGGCGGCGAATCGACCGCCGCCCTCAACGCCTTCGTGAGCTATTTCGCCCTGCCGGTGCTGTTTTTCGGCACCCTGGCGCGCACCCCGGTGGCGGCCGTGCTCGATCCCGCCCTGATGCTGGGCTTCGGCATCGTCGTCCTGGCGACCTTCGGCCTCGGCATGGCGACCACCCGCCTGGTTTCGCGGGCAACGGGGACGGGGGGCGGCCTGGCCGCCATGAGCCTGCAGGGCATTGCCGCCTCGTGGGGCAATGTCGGCTACATGGGCGTGCCGCTCTGCCTCGCGGCGTTCGGCGAGGCCGGATTGCCGCCCGCCATGCTGACGGTGATCGTTACCGCCATTGTCGCCATGGTGATCGGCGTCATGCTGATCGAGCTCGAGGTGGCGGCGGGCCACGGGCCGCTCCGGACTTTCCTGCGGGCGGCGTTCAACGTGGCGCGCAATCCGCTGCCCGTGTCGATCGGGCTGGGCATCGTGGTGTCGGCGATCGGCCTGCCGATGCCGACGCCGGTCGAGAAGTGGCTCGACCTTTTGGGCGCGGCAGCCGCCCCCTGTGCCTTGTTCGCCATCGGCCTCTTCCTGTCGGACAAGTCGATCAGGAGCGGGCTGGCCGAGGCGGGATGCGCCACGGTGATCAAGCTCGTGCTGCAGCCGCTCGCGGCCTGGCTGGTGCTGCCATTGTTCGTCGACCTGGGTTCGGTGCCGGGCCAGGTCGCGCTCCTGATGGCCGCCCTGCCGACGGCGGCCAACGCCTTCGTGCTGGCCAAGCAGTTCGACATCGCAGTCGAGCAGAATTCGGCGTCGGTTCTGCTTTCGACGGCCTTCTCGGTGATCACGGTTTCTGCTTTGCTTGTGCTGCTTCGCGTGTCCTGATGAGGACGAGTCCAACCGACGGAGGGTGGAGATGCTCCAGGAGTTCAAGAAATTCGCGATGCGTGGCAGCGTCGTCGACCTTGCCATCGGCGTCATCATCGGCGCCGCCTTCGGCAAGATCATCGATTCGATGGTCAACGACATCATGATGCCGATCATCGGCCGCATCTTCGGCGGGCTCGACTTCAGCAACTACTTCATCGGCCTCACCTCGGCGTCGAGCGAGGCCACGAACTACGACGCCGCCAAGAAGGCGGGCGCGACCCTGGGCTACGGCCAGTTCATCACCGTGACGGTGAACTTCATCATCATCGCCTGGATCCTGTTCCTGGTGATCAAGGGCATGAACCGCCTGTTCCAGCAGGAAGCCGCCGCCCCGCCGCCGCCCGCCCCGCCGACCAAGGACCAGGAGCTGCTGACGGAGATCCGCGATCTGTTGAAGACGCGCGCTTAGTCACACGCGGACCGCGGGCGTCCCGCCCGCTCATGCTTTTTCTAGTGTTCCTCTTCCTCTAGCGGGGAGGGCAGGAGGACTCATGAGCGGGCGGGACGCCCGCGGTCCGCGCTACGCTGCCCGGCGCTCGGCGAAGAACGAGTCGAGCCGGCGCGCCAGGCCGTCGGATATCCGGGTCAGCGGCAAACGGCATTCCGGCGAGGCGATCAGGCCCTGTCGCCACAGCAGGTGCTTGATCGGCATCGGATTGGCCTCGGCGAACAGCAGCGGCACCAGGGGCGCGAGCGGCGCCCAGGCCGCACGCGCGCCGGCGACGTCGTCCTTGGCAAAGCGCCGGCCGACCTCGATGAAGCGTTCGGTCATGACGTGGCTCGCCGCCAGGATGCCGCCCTCGGCGCCGTTGGCCATCATGGTGAAATAGAGCGCGTCCTCGCCGGTCAGCACCGAGAAATCCGCAGGCTTGCGCGCCAGCAGCTCGAGCGACTGGGCGATGCTGCCCGAGCTGTCCTTCACGCCAACGATGTTCTTCACTTCGGCAAGCTCGAGCAGTGAATCGTTGGCGAGGTTCACCGCCGTGCGATAGGGGATGTTGTAGATCAGCACGTCGCGGTCCGTCGCCGCGGCGATGGCGCGGAAATGGGCCACAAGACCGTCCTGGCTCGGCCGGTTGTAGTAGGGGCAGACCGAGACGATGCCATCGAAGGCATGGCGCTCCAGCCGCCTCAACGCCTTCTCGACCTTGGCCGTGGCGTTGCTGCCCACCCCGACGAACACCGGCACGCGGCCGGCCACCGTCGCTACCGTCCGCTCGACGAGCTCGTCGCTCTCCGCCTCGTCGAGCGTCGGCGATTCGCCCGTCGTACCGAGCGGGAACAAGCCGTCGATCCCCAACGCCAGGTAATGTTCGATCAGCCGCTCATAGCTCTTGAAGTCGACCGCGCCGTCCTTGAACGGCGTGACGATGGGAAGCCAAAGACCTGTGATCATTCGTCGTCCTCCGGTGGGATGACGGTAGGAGCGGACGTGTTATAATGAAAACGAATGTTTTCGATATGATCGTTCAGAATTGATTATGAGAAGAGACCTCGACATCTCCCTGATCCGCGCCTTCGTCGGTGTCGTCGATGCCGACGGCGTCACCGCCGCCGCCTCGGCGCTGGGCGTCAGCCAGGCTGCCGCCAGCCAGCAGATCAAGCGGTTGGAGGAGGCGCTCGATTGCCGCCTGTTCGAGCGCCAGGGCCGCAAGCTCGTGCTGGCGCCGGCCGGCGAACGACTGCTCGCCCAGGCGCGGCGCCTGCTGGCAATGAACGACGAGGTGTGGTCGGCCATGCGCACGCCCTCGTTCGAGGGCGAGGTGCGCCTCGGCGTGCCCTACGACATCATCGGCAGCGTCGTGCCGCCCATCCTGCGCCGCTTCGCCAAGGCCCAGCCGCGCGTGCGCGTCAGCCTGGTGTGCGAGGACTCAGCGGTCGTGCGCGAAGAGCTGCGGTCGGGCGGCGTCGATCTCGCGCTCACCACCGAGACCGAATGCGGCCGCCACGGCGAGACGCTGCGCACCGACCGGCTGGTTTGGGTCGGCGTGGCGGGCGGCGAGGCGCACCTGCGCGATCCGTTGCCGGTATCGCTCGGCGCGCCGACCTGCGTGTTCCGTCCCGTCGCCGTCGAGGCGCTGGGCCGCCTGCGGCGCGACTGGCGCGCGGTCTGCGAGGTGAGCCGGCTCGAGCCGGTCTACGCCGCGATCGAGGCGGGCTTGGCGGTGGCGCCGCTGCTACGTTCATCGGTGCCGCAGCGTTTCGAGATCTTCGACGGCAAGGCGGCGCGCGAGGCGCGCCTGCCGCCGCTGCCCGAGTTCCGCATCAACCTCTACGCACCGCCCGGACTCTCGCCGGCCGCGCGCGATCTCGCCGATCACGTGCGCGCGAGCTTCGCCATGAGATGAGTCACGTTCTTCCGGACCGCGAGCCTCCTGGCTCGCTCATGATTCATGAGCGCGCAGGATGCGCGCGGTCCGGAAGAAGAACGTGACGCGGAACGCCCTACACAATTGATACGATCGTTCGCTGTCTTGTCGGAGGCGGTGAAACTATCATCCGGGCATGCGATTTCTTCTTGGATGGACAGTGAAGCTCGGCTTCCTGGCCGTCGTCTATCTCGCGATGACCGGAAACCTGAAGGTCCAGCTGCCTGAGACGGTGCTGGGCGTCGAGGTGCCCGCCCAGGCCCGCCAATGGGTCGACCGCAACAATCAGGTCGGTGACCTCGCGAACATGACCCAGGCCGGTCTCAAGCAGATTTCCGACAGCTTAAAGTAATCGCGCCGTTTTTGAGGGGGCGTCGAGGGGCCCGGGCCGCGATCCTTGGATCGCGGTCCGGGCCGATTTTTTTCAGTAGACCGGCGGCACGTACATCGATTCGGGCACCGGCGTGCGCGCGTAGTCGGGCTTGTGCTCGCGCTCGGGCAGCTCGATCGGCTGGTGCTGGACGTCGCGGTACGGCACCTGCTGCAGCAGGTGATGGATGCAGTTCAGCCGGGCGCGGCGCTTGTTGTTGCCGTCGACCACCCACCAGGGCGCCTCGGGGATGTGGGTGCGCGCCAGCATCTCCTCCTTGGCCTTGGTGTATTCCTCCCAGCGTCGCCGCGACTGCAGGTCCATGGGGCTGAGCTTCCACTGCTTCAGCGGATCGTGGATGCGCATCAGGAAGCGCAGGTTCTGCTCGGGATCGGTGATCGAGAACCAGTACTTCATCAGGATGATGCCGGAGCGCACCAGCATGCGCTCGAACTCCGGAACCGTGCGGAAGAATTCCTCGACCTCGGCCTCGCTGCAGAAGCCCATGACCCGCTCGACGCCGGCGCGGTTGTACCAGCTGCGATCGAACAGCACGATCTCGCCGGCCGCCGGCAGGTGAGCGACATAGCGCTGGAAATACCATTGCGAGCGCTCCCGCTCGGTCGGCGCCGACAGCGCCACGGTGCGGCAGATGCGCGGGTTCAGCCGCTGGGCGACGCGCTTGATGACGCCGCCCTTGCCGGCCGCGTCGCGGCCCTCGAACAGCACCACGACCTTGAGCTTCTGGTCGACCACCCAGTCCTGCAGCCTGATGAGCTCGCGCTGCAGCCGCAGCAGCTCGGTGAAGTAGCGGCGCCGGTCGACGCCTTCGGCGCGCGGCGCATCGGGCACGTTGTCGGGCAGCCTTGCCAGAAGATCGTCGCCCAGCTCGAGCTCCAGCTCCTCGTCGACATTGTCTTCGAGCTCGTCGCGAACCCGGTCCTCGAAACTCTGTTGATCGTCTACGGCTCTGTCCTTTTCGGCATCCATCGGCGTGCTCCGTCGTGGTTCGTTCCGAAAGTGATCGGCAGCGATGACACTATTACGACGATGGGCGGTTTCCGTTGCCTTGATAGGACCTCCGCCTCACCCTGAGGAGCGGCCGAAGGCCGCGTCTCGAAGGGTGGGCCACAGCATCGTTGTCGCCACCCTTCGAGACGCGACCCTTCGGGCCGCTCCTCAGGGTGAGGCGGAGCCTTGAATCAACGGCGCGGCAGCAGCTTCTTGGCCTGCATCTCGGCGAAGGCCTTGGCGAACATCGCCTCGGTGTCCATCACCTCGCAGAAGCCCGCCTGCATCAGCTTGATGGTCGAGACGATGGCGGGCGGGCCGGGCCGGTCGCGGCCGTAGCCCATCGTGTAGTCGGCATACTCGAAGGAAAGTCCGACGAAGTCCTTCAAGGTGCCTGACTTCAGTCCATGCGCCGCGCGGATCTCGGCCCACGCCGCTTCCTGCGGACGGATCTCGCTGTCGAGACGGAGCGGCACGTGCTCGCCCGCCTCGAAGCCCAGCGCGTCGGCGATGGCCGGCCACACGTTCGGCCAGACGAACACGTCGCCGTTGGTGACGTTGAAGATCTCGTTGCGGGCTTTGTCCGACTCGCCCGACCAGGCGATGGCGCGCGCCAGCAGGTCGGTGTCGACCGCCTGCGCCACGCGGCCGACGCCGCCGGGATAGTCGAGCCTGGTCTTGCCGGCGCGCCGCATCATCGCGGCATAGACGCCGAGCGCGGGGATCACGTTCATGGCGCTGCCGACCGAATCGCCCACGATCAGCACCGGCCGCAGGATCGACCAGCCCCAGGCCTTGCCTGCCTGCGCCTCGCGCAGATAGCGCTCCTGATTCCAGTAGAAGTTCGGCTGCTCATGCATCTCCGACCGGTTCTCGCGCGCCGGCACGGCGAGCGGCCGCACATGCACGCCGTAGGCCTTGGTGCCCTGCAGCAGCGCCACGTGACGCAGCGACGGCGAGCGCTCCAGCGGCCCGAGAAGGTTGCGCAGCATCAGGTCGTTGGTGCGGATCTGCTCGTCTTCCTGCCAGCCCGCGACCAGCCCCGGCCGCTCGTAGAGCGCGGCGTAGACCAGATGGGTGACGTCGCCGAGCCCGGAGACGAGGCTCGCGCAGGCCGCCGCATCGGTGAGGTCGAGCGGATGCCATCGCGCGCCGAAAGTCTCGTCCGGCTGGCGACGCGAGAGAGCGATCACCTCGCAGTCCTTCTGCGAGCCAAAGTGTTTCAACGCGGCGTAGCCGACGAGGCCGGTCGCACCGGCTATCAGGACCCTTTTGGACGGCATGATTCGGTCATACCATGGCGGCCTGCCGAGGAGGACCGATGGAATTCGGAATGTTCCACGAGTTTCAGGCGCTGCCTGGCGAGACCGCCGCGCAGTCCTTCGCCAACTCGCTGGCCCAGGTCGACGCCGCCGAAGAGTGGGGCCTCGACGCGATGTGGCTCGCCGAGCTGCACTTCGCGCCCGAGCGTTCGGTGCTCTCCTCGCCGATGATCATCGCCGCCACCATCGCGCAGCGTACCGAGCGCATGAAGATCGGCACGGCCGTGCAGGTGCTGCCGCTCTGCCATCCGCTGAGGCTCGCCGAGGAAGCGGCCACGGTCGACCAGCTGAGCCACGGCCGCCTGATCTTCGGCGTCGGCCGTTCGGGCTTCGCCCACACCTACAAGACCTACGGTGTCGACTATGGCGAAAGCCGCGAGCGCTTCTCCGAAACGCTGCACATCCTGAAGCGCGCCTTCACCGAAGATCGCTTCAGCCACTCGGGCAAGTACTTCACCTACGAGAACGTCCGCCTGGCGCCCAAGTCCCTGCAGCAGCCGTGGCCCGAGATCCGCGTCGCCGCGGCGAGCCCCGACACCTACGTCGAGGTGGCCGAGCTCGGCCATCCGATCTTCGTCGCCGCGCGCACCGGCAACCTCTCCGAGCTGGCGCCGCTGGTGAAGACCTATCGCGCGGCCTGGAAGAAGGCGGGGCACCCCGGCGACGGCGAGGTCTATCTGCGCGTGCCGGTCTACGTCGCCGATACCGACGAGAAGGCGCGCGAGGAGCCGCGCGAGAGCATCATGCACCTGCTGCGCTACATCGGCGATCGGCTGGCCGCGTCGGCCAGCTCGTCGGGCGCCCGCGCCATCGAGAACCGCGCCGAGCGCGGCGCCAAGATGCAGAACATCGACTACGAGGAGGTGCTGCGCGAGCGCATGATCGTGGGCACGCCCGGGCGCGTCATCGATCGCCTCGAGCAATTGCGCGGCGAGCTCGGCCTCGACGGCATTTTAGCCGAGCTCAATCCCGGCAGTCTCATTCCGCACGCCCAGGTGCTCGAGGCGCTGCGGCTGCTCTGCCAGGAGGTGATGCCGCGCTTCAAGTAGTCGCTGGGCCGCTCATGCTCCTCCAGACCGCGCGCATCTTGCGCGCTCGTTAATCATGAGCGAGCCGGAGGCTCGCGGTCCGTAAGACATGAGCGCCACGGAGTGGCGCGGTCCCAGCGATGGCTTTACTCCACCCTCGCGCCCGACGCCTTGATGACCGGCGCGAACCGCTTCTCCTCGGCTGCCCGGAAGGCTGCGGTGTCGGCGGGGTTCATCCAGATCGAGGTGGCGCCCTGCTGGTCGAAGGCCTTCTTCACAGCGTCGGCCTCGAGCGCCTTCTTGGCCAGGCCTGAGAGCTTCTCCACCATCGCCGGCGGCACGCCGGCCGGCGCACAGATGCCGCCCCACGAGGTGATCTCGTAGCCCGGCAGATACTCGGTCATGGTCGGGAGGTCCGGCACGGCGGGATGACGCTTCGCCGAGGTCACGGCGAGGCCGCGCACCTTGCCGGAGCGCATCAGCGCCAGCGGCCCCGGGATGTTGTCCCACATCATGTCGACCTGGCCCGCCAGCAGGTCCTGGTGCGCCGGCGCGCTGCCCTTGTACGGCACGTGCAGCAGGTTGACCTTGGCGAGCTGCTTGAAGAGCTCGCCGCTGATCTGCGGGCTGGTGCCGGGGCCGGACGAGGCGAAGGAGTACTTGCCGGGATTGTCGCGGGCGAGGGCGATCAGCTCGGGGACGGTCTTCGCCGGCAGGTCGAGGCGCGTCATCAGGAGGTTGCACACCGACCACAGCATGGCGATGCCGGTGAAATCCTTGCCCGCGTCGAACGGCAGCTTGGCGTAGAGCGTCGGCGCGATGGCGTGGCTGGCCACGGTGTAGAGGCCGATCGTGTAGCCGTCGGGCGCCGACTTGGCGATCGCATCGGCGCCGACATTGCCGCCGGAGCCCGCCTTGTTCTCGACGATGAACTGCTGGCCGGTCAGCTCGGAGAGCTGATGGCAGACGATGCGCGACAGCGTGTCGGTCGGACCGCCGGGGGGAAACACGTTGATGTACCTCACCGGCTTGGTCGGCCAGTCCGCCTCGGCGCGAGCGATGCCTGAGGCGATCATCGGCGCGGCCAAGGCGCCGCCCGACAGGATGAGGGCGCGGCGGCGCGGCAGGATGAGCTTTTTCATTGGTACGAAACCTCCACTGAACTTTTTCATGGCGGCGGAGTTTATACGAGCAAGGTCGCGGCGCATCATCCCAATGCGGGCAAAAATGCGGCGCGATGCAACGTTTTCATCCCTGCCGGGTTGACCGGAAATGGAATCGAAGCTCGTCTGGCAGAATGCCGGTGAACGCACCTACGTCCTCGTCCTCGATGCCGGGGAAGAGGCCTTCGCCGCCATCAGCGCCTTCGCTGCGGCTACCAAGCTCGACGCCGCGTCGCTCTCGGCGATCGGCGCCTTCGAACGAGCGACGGTCGGCTGGTTCGACCTCGCCAGGAAGACGTATAAGCCGATCGAGATTTCCAGCCAGTGCGAGGCGCTGAGCCTTTTGGGCGACATCGCGCTCGGCGACGACGGCAAGCCCAGCCTGCACATGCACGCCGTGCTGGGCATGAGCGACGGCACGACACGCGGCGGCCACTTCCTGAGCGGCATCGTGCGGCCGACGCTGGAAGTGACCATCGTCGAGACCCCGGCCCGCCTGCGCCGCCGCAAGCGGCCCGAGCTGGGATTGGCGCTGATTGATTTAAGCACCACCTCACCCTGAGGGGCGCGTAGCGCCGTCTCGAAGGGTGGGCAACACGAAGATTGTGGCCCACCCTTCGAGACGCACCGCTTCGCGGTGCTCCTCAGGGTGAGGCGTTTCTGTTGAAACGCGGCCTTGATCCGCTACCGTACCGGCCTCACCCGAAGACCGGAGCCGACCTCGTGACCAATCGCGCGCATGTCCTGCTGTGGACCGACCAGACCGCCGCCTATCTCGACGCCATCAAGGCCGCCGGCCTTGCCGATCGCGTGGCGATCGAAACGCTGCCGCGCAAGGACAAGCCCACGGCCGAGCAGCTCGCGCGCACCGAGGCGCTGATGGCGGGCGGCGTGCCGCCGGGCCTGCTGCCCAGCATGCCCAAGCTGCGCTGGGCGCAGGCGATGAGCGCGGGCGTCGAAGGCTGGTTGGCGCTGCCCGACCTGCCTGCGGATCTCACGCTCACCTGCGCGCGCGGCACGCACACCGAATCGATGCCGGAGAACATCATCGGCGCGCTGTTCCATGTCGCCAAGCCGTACCGGACGGTCGCCGACCACCAGAAACAGTCGAAGTGGGTGCACACCGTGGCCCAGCCGTTGACCGGCAAGACACTGGGCATCCTGGGACTGGGCGCGATCGGCGCGGAGGTGGCGCGCATTGCGGCGGCGCTCGGCATGCGCGTGATCGGCACCAAGCGGCGCGTGGCGCCGATGGCGAACGTCGCCGAGGTGCTGCCGCCCTCGCGCACCGACGAGGTGCTGGCGCAGTCCGATTTCGTGCTGCTGTTGCTGCCGGCGACGCCCGAGACCGACAACTTCATCGACGCAGCGCGGCTCGCGAAGATGAAGCCCTCGACCTGGCTGCTGAATTTCGGCCGCGGCCACATCATCAAGGACGACGATCTCATCGCCGCCGTGAAGGCGAAGAGGATCGCCGGCGCCCTGCTCGACGTCTTCCGCCAGGAGCCGTTGCCGTCGGAGCATCCGTTCTGGACGACCGACGGCATCATCGTGCTGCCGCATATCGGCGGCCCGCATCCGCAGCGCGACCGCTTCGTCGCCCGCCTGTTCGTCGACAATCTCGGCCGCTTCCTCGACGGTGCGCCGCTCAAGGAAGTGGTCGATCGCAGCGCCGGCTACTGACTATCCAATCCCGTCATCCCGAGCGAAGCCGGCCCGTGGGCCGGCAATGAATGGGTCCCTCCACTCCGCTTCGCTCCGGTCGGGATGACGGTGTGTAGAGGAGGACACCATGGCATCCTCTCTAAAGGACAAGGTCGCCCTTGTCGCCGGAGCCGCGCGCGGTGCGGGACGCGGCATCGACTCTTGCCGGAGCGGTCGGCTACACTCGCTAGTCGTGCTGATCATTACCTCTTCGGTCTTCGGCCTGATAGGCGCCTGCCTGGGCTGGTGGAAGGACACGCGCATTCTCTACCGGCGCCCGGGCTCGAAATGGTCGACCGACATCATCCCCAAGGAACGCATCCGGTCGTCGATCCTGGCGCGCCGCCGCCGCAAGCGCTTGATGACCACGGCGGAATTCGGCGTCTATGGCGTGATGTTCGGCGCCGCCCTGTTCTGGACCCTGCAGCGCTTCGCGAAGTGAACGGCCTTTCCTCCCCAGCGAAGCTGGGGAGGTGTCGCCGCCTTACGGCGACGGAGGGGTCATGAGCATCAGCGCTGTTGCTCATGACCCCTCCGGCCCTGCGGGCCACCTCCCCATCGCTGAGCGATGGGGAGGAATCTCTAGGTCGGTTCGAGGAACACCTTCACCGCGGCGACCGCCTCGGCGAGCCCGACGCGATCGACGGGGACGCCGGTCGGGAAGGCGCCCAGCAGGCGGCTCGGCAGCCGGG
Organism: Rhodospirillales bacterium; assembly: GCA_016185145.1. Taxonomy (GTDB): domain Bacteria; phylum Pseudomonadota; class Alphaproteobacteria; order Reyranellales; family Reyranellaceae; genus Reyranella. The sequence goes on from JACPOB010000145.1 coordinate 15,516, forward strand.
AATCCAGCATGACGAACACGCCGCGATCGTCGGCGCGGCGGATCAGCCGGCCGTAGGCCTGCTTGAGGCGCAACCGCGCCAGCATGTCGTCGTAGGCGTTGGCGCCCGCGCCGGCCTCTTTCCACGACGCCTTGCGGGCGCGGTGCAGGATGTCGGGTCGCGGCCACGGCACGCGGTCGAACACGATCAGGCGCAGCGAGCGGCCCGGCACGTCGACGCCGTCGCGCACCGCGTCGGTGCCGAGAAGGCAGGAATGCTCCTCGGCGCGGAAGATGTCGACCAGGGTCGCGGCGTCCATGCCGCCGACATGCTGGGCGTAGAGCGGCAGCCCCGCTTCCTCGAGCGTCGGCGCGATGCGCTGGTGCACCGCGCGCAGCCGGCCGATGGCGGTGAACAGGCCGAGCGCGCCGCCGCCCGACGCCAGGAACAGCTCTCGATAGGCCGCCGCCACCTGGTCGGCGTCGTCGCGCTTGACGTCGCGCACGATCAGCACGCGGGTCGCCCGGGCATAGTCGAACGGCGAGGCCATGGCGGCGCGGATCGCCGGCGCCTGCAGATGGCGCGTGCCGGTGCGCGCCTCGGCCACCATCCAGTCGGCCAAGGTCTCCGGCTGCTCGTCGTTGGCGGCCGCCGGCACGCCCAGCGAATCGCGCAGGGTGGCGGAGGTGATGACGGCGCCGTGCGACGGCACGATCACCGAGTTCACGAACGGCTCGGTCGGATCGAGATAGTGCCGGTACATGCCGACATCGATCTCGCGGTTCTGGCTGCGCTCGATGGCGAACCAGTCGACGAAGGCGGAATCGGGCTCGTTGTGCAGGCCGCGCAGCATGGCGCGCCATGCTTCCAGCGTCAGCTCGCAGCGGTTGGCGAGCGAGCGGGCGACGCCTTCAATCCGCCCGCGCTGGCCCGAATCGAGCTTGTCGGCCTCGGCCTCGAGCTTGGTGCGCAGCGCCTGGCGCAGCCGGCGCACCGGCGCCAGCATCTGCTCCAATGCCTCGCCCAGCCGGTCCGCCGCCGCGATCAGGCCGGGATTGAGCGGGCGCACGTCGCATTCCTGGCCGAAGCCCTGGTCGTCGCCCGACGCCCGCGCGCGTACCTGCTGGCGCACCAGGGCCAAGAACTCCTCGGCCGGACCCAACACGGTGCCGTCGGCCAGTCGCGTCTGCCAGTTCGGCGACGGAAGTTGCTGGGCGAGGTCGAGCAGGCGGCGCAGCGCCCTGTGGGCTTCGAGGTCGTCGCCCAAAAGGTCGGCGAGGCGTCGCTCGAGGCCGCGCGCGCGGCTGCCGCGGCGGCCTTCGGCGCCTAAAAGCCAGCGCCTGAGGTCGGAGGCTTCGACGCCGCTCAAATGCGCACCGAAGGCGCCGTCGGCGGCATCGAACAGGTGATGGCCCTCGTCGAACACGTAGCGCAGCGGTCGCGTGGCGTCGTCGAGGCCGCCCATCGCGGCCTGCACCATGACCAGCGCATGGTTGGCGATCACGATGTCGGCCTGGCGGGCGCGGCGGATGGTGCGTTCGACGAAGCACTTCCGATAGTGCTCGCACGCCGAGTAGATGCATTCGCCGCGCCGGTCGGCGAGCCGCGAGATGCGACCGCGGCCCAGAAGGTCGAGCAGCCAGGCCGGCAGGTCTCCGCCCACCATGTCGCCGTCCCGGCTGTTGAGCGCCCAGCGTGCCAGCAGGCCGAGACCGACGGCATTCTCGGGCTGCAGGCCGGTGCGCAGCACCGCTTCCTGGAAGTTCAGCAGGCAGAGATAGTTCTCGCGGCCCTTGCGGATCACCACCTTGCGGCGCTTCTCGGCCGAATCGCGATGCAGGCGATCGAGCTCGTTGTCGATCTGGCGCTGCAGGTTGCGGGTGTAGGTGGCGATCCAGACCGGCGCGCCGTTCTTCTCGGCCCACAGGCTGGCCGGCGCGACATAGCCCAGCGTCTTGCCGACGCCCGTGCCGGCCTCAACCAGCACGACGTTGGGCTGGTCCTCGCGCTCGCGCGGCGCGAAGGCCTGGGAGGCGGCCGAGGCATAGTCGCTCTGCGTCGGCCGCGCCTCGGCGATGTTGGCGCCGGCCGCGACCATCTGGGCGAGCCTGAGACGCGCCTCGCGCGGCTCGACCGGCTGGCTCGATGGCGGCGGCGCGGGCGGCGGCTCCTCCCATTGCGGCAGGCTCTTCCAGATATCGAGCCCGGCGCCGGGCCGGGGCTTCTTGCCTGCCGGGTCGATGCCCAATGCGGCCAGCACGGCGTCGCCCCACGACCATTGCCCACGCGCCATGGCGAGCGCCGTTTCGGTGAGCTCGCGCGAGGCCAAGGCCGCCATGTCCTCGAGCTCGTCGAGCAGCAGGGTTGCGACCTGCGGCAGCGCGGCGACCTCTTCTTCCGGCGTTGTCGGCACCGCGAGATCGACCGCCTCGCAGAGACCGCGCGGCGTCGGCAGGCAGAACTTCGCCGGCCGCACGAAGGCGAAGAGTTGCAGAAGATCGAGCGCCGGCAGGTCGTCGAGGCCGAGTCGCGCCGCCACCGCCGGCGCGTGGCAGACCAGCGGCGGATTGGCGGCGGCGCGCATCGCGGCGTCGGCTGCCTTCAGCCGTTCAGTCGTGCCGTCTGGTCCGCGCCACAACGCGCCGCGGGCGGTCGCGACCAGGGAAGGGCGGTTGGATAACGACACCATCAACAGCCGGATAGCATACACTGTCAGGCAAATGACGCTCAGTCGTCGTCTCTTCCTGTCCATGTTGATGACAGGAACAGCGCTTCCGGCGCGGGCCGCCGATCCCGACGTGGTCGTTATCGGGGCGGGTGTGGCGGGCCTTGCCGCGGCCAGAAGCCTGATGGCGGCCAACAAGGCCGTGCTGGTGGTCGAGGCGCGCGAGCGCATCGGCGGCCGTGCCGTCACTGACAGCACGACCTTCGGCTTCCCCTTCGACCTGGGCGCCCAATGGATCGAGGCGGGCCGCACGAACCCCGCCATGGCGATCCTGAAGGAAATGAACGCCAAGCCGCTGCCCGATCGCCTGGAACAGGCGATCTACGTCGCCGGCACCGAGGCGCCCCGGGAGGAATACGCACGCTTCGAGAAGATCGCCATCGACGCCTCGCGCAAGCTGGTCGAGGCCTTGAAGAAGGCGCCCGACGCGCCGGTCGGCCGCGTGCTGGTGGCGCAGGATCCGCTGGAGCGGCTGGCCTATGCCATGGTCGGGCCGCTGGAATCGGGTGTCGAGCTCGGCGAGCTGTCGGCGCGTGACTTCATGCGCCAGCCCGAGACCGAGCCGCAATATTCGGTGGCTGAGGGCCTGGGTGCATTGGTTGCCCGCTGGGGCGCCAAGGTCCCGGTGAAGCTCGGTACCCGCGTGGTTCGTGTCGATTCGACGGGCCCGCAGGTGCTGGTCGTCACGACCAACGGCCAGCTGAGCGCCAAGGCCGTCATCGTGACGGTGCCGACCGGCGTGCTGGCGAGCGGCCCGTTCGGCTTCGCCCCGCAGCTCAGCGTGGCCAGGCGCGAGGCCATCGCCCAGGTGCCGATGGCGCTCTACAACAAGATTGCCCTGTCGTTCGGCCGCAAGGTGATCGATGCGCCGGCCGGCCGCAGCGTCACCGGGCTGACCCGCAATGACCAGGCGTTCGACGCCGTCGTGCGGCCCTACAACCGCGATGCCGCCATCGTGTTCGTGGGCGGCGCGCAGGCCCGCCAGCTCGAGGAGGAGGGCACGGGAGCAGCGCTGGCCTTCGCCGTGTCGGCCCTGGCCGAGATCTACGGCAACGACTTGCGTGGGCTGATGGTGCGCTCGTCGGTCACGCGCTGGGGCAAGGATCCGTTCGCCCGAGGCTCATGGTCGATGGCCACGCCGGGCAACGCCGACAAGCGGCTGGTGCTGGCCCAGCCGCATCACGACCGTCTGTTCTTCGCCGGCGAAGCGACCGATCCGGTGTGGGCGACGCGCGTCGGCGGCGCCTATGCCTCGGGCGTGCGCGCTGCGCGCGAAGCGCTGGCCATTCTTGGGAAGAAGTGAAGACTATGCGCGACGGTGTCGCTGCCTTTGCGCCATCAGCGAGAACAGCGCGGCCAGCACGAGACCTGCCGCCGCCGCCAACGACGGTACGGTGAAGCTGCCGGTGGCGTCGTAGACAATGCCGGCGAAGACCGGCCCGATGATCTGGCCAAGGCTGAACGACGCCGTCATGAGGGCGATACGTCCGCGCGGGTCGCCTTCGCCCGCCTCGCGCGCGCCGATCAGGCCGAGCGCCGTCAGGCCCATGAAGGTGCCGCCGAGGAACAGGGCTGCGATCACCACGCCGATTGTCTGCAGCCACAGCACGCTCGCGACCACGCCGGCCGCCTCGACCAGGCTCGCGACGGCAAACGCCGGCAGGATGCCGATGCGTCGGCCGAGCGCGCCCCACAGCACGACCGAGGGCGCCGCGCCGATGCCGACCAGCACCCAGGCATAGGGTTCTAGATGGCGGATCGCGGGCGAGCCGCGCACGATGTCGATCAGGAACGTCGCGGTGATGATGTAGCCGATGCCGAACAGGAAATATGCGACGGCGAGCATGACGAAAGCCGACGAGAGTTTCGTGCGCGGCGCGCGCTCTGCAGCCGTCGATGGAGCGGCCTCTGCCGGCACCGTCATAACGACGGCGACGGCCGCGACCAGCGCAAGGGCCGCGCTTGCGAGCCACATGGCGCGCCAGTCGCTGAGCGTCGCCACCAAAGCCGCCGATACGGCGATGCCGATGCCGACGCCGGAGAAATGCAGTGCAGAGAGGCCGCTGCGTCCGGTGGTGGCCAGCCGGTCGAGCACCAGGGCAGAGCTGAAGATCAGGCAGAAGGCGCTGGCGATGCCGGCGGCGAGCCGCAGCAGCAGGAAGAGCACCAGCGAGGTCGCGACGCCCATCGCCGCCAGGCAGACGGCGTTCAACGCGAGGCCGGCGAGCAGCCAGGCGCGGCGCGAGCCCGGCAGGCGCACGGCCGCCAGCAGCGCGCCGGCGAGGTAGCCGACGAAGTTGGCCGAGGCGATCAGGCCGGCCTCGGCCTTGCTGAGCGACAGCGCCTCGACCATGGGCGGCAGGATGGGCGTGTAGACGAAGCGGCCGATGCCGATGCCGGCGGCCATCGCCAAAAGGCCACCTAATGCCAGCATGAGAGGGCTTTTGTTCATTGTGTGCGCGGCACTTTGGGCCTCCGGCCGCATTGACGCAAATCGCCCTCGCACCTACTTTGACCGATCCATGTCCCAGATCGATCGTACCCTCGCCGAGGCCGCGCGCGCGTGGCCATTCGAAGAAGCCCGCAAGCTGGTCGCCCGCATCGGCGGCAAAGCGCCGGCCAAGGGATACGTGCTGCTCGAAACCGGCTACGGCCCGTCCGGCCTGCCGCATATCGGCACCTTCGGCGAGGTCGTGCGCACCACCATGGTGCGCCAGGCCTTCAGGCGTCTGTCGGATGTGCCGACGCGGCTGTTCTGCTTCTCCGACGACATGGACGGGCTGCGCAAGGTGCCCGACAACGTGCCCAACAAGGAGATGCTGGCGGCCCATCTCGGCAAGCCGCTGACCGCAGTGCCCGATCCGTTCAGCAACGAGCATCCGAGCTTCGGCGCGGCCAACAATGCGCGCCTGCGCGCCTTCCTCGATTCCTTCGGCTTCGAGTACGAGTTCCAGTCGGCGACCGATTGGTACAAGTCCGGCCGCTTCGACAAGATGCTTTTAGCCATGTTGCAGCACTACGACGAGGTGCAGGCCGTCATGCTGCCGACCTTGGGCGAGGAGCGGCGCGCGACCTACTCGATCTTCCTGCCGATCTCGCCCAAGACCGGCCGCGTGTTGCAGGTGCCGGTAATCAAGACCGACGCCAATGCGGGCACCATCGTTTATCGCGACGAGGACGGCACGCTGGTCGAGACGCCGGTGACCGGCGGCAACGTCAAGCTGCAGTGGAAGGCCGACTGGGCCGGCCGCTGGTTCGCGCTCGGCGTCGACTACGAGATGTACGGCAAGGATCTCATCCCGTCGGCGGAGCTCAGCGCGAAGATCGTCAGGATCCTGGGCGGCCGGCCGCCGGAAGGCTTCAACTTCGAGCTCTTCCTCGACGAGGAGGGCAAGAAGATCTCCAAGTCCAAGGGCAACGGCCTCTCGGTCGAGGAATGGCTGCGCTATGCGCCGCCCGAATCGCTGGCGCTCTACATGCAGCAGCAGCCGCGGCGCGCCAAGCGGCTCTACTTCGACGTCATCCCGCGCGCCGTCGACGATTACCTCGCGGCGGTCGAGAAGCTGCCGGCCGAGGAGCCGGCCAAGGCGCTGGAGAACGCGGCCTGGCACATCCACGACGGCAAGGCGCCGGCCAACAGCGTGCCCGGCGTCAATTTCGGCATGCTGCTCAACCTCGCGAGCGTGGCGCATACCGACAGCAAGGACGTGCTGTGGCAGTACCTGCGCCGCTACGTGCCGGGCGCCACGCCGGAGAATGCGCCCTACCTCGACCGGCTGCTGACCGGCGCGGTGGCCTACTACCAGGACTTCGTGAAGGCCTCCAAGAAGTTCCGCCTGCCCGCGGGCAAGGAGCGCGAGGCGCTGCAGGATCTCGCCGAGACGCTTGCCAAGCTGCCGGAGGAGTCGACGGCCGAGTTCATCCAGAACGAGGTCTACGAGGCCGGCAAGCGCCACTTCGCGCAGGCCGAGCTGCGCCAGTGGTTCAAGACCCTGTACGAGGTGCTTTTGGGCAGCGAGCAGGGCCCGCGCATGGGCGCCTTCATCAAGCTCTACGGGCGCGACAACGTCGTGAAGCTGATCGAGCGGGCGCTGGCCGGAGAGGATCTGAGCCGAGCGGCCTGAGGTGGTCACGCTCTGCGGCGACGACGAGCTGGACTACCTCGCCAGCCGGACGCCGTTCGAGCAGGGACAAGGACTCCTGCTCGATGAATCGTATCGTCTCGCCCATCTTCCGTTGGTCGCGCCAGATCATCCACGCGTCATCTCGCGCCGCCTGGGCCGGCACTATGAGATGGGCCGGCACGAGCCCGTCTTCTCGTTGTCGCTGCCGGTTGCCGACGAGCTGCTGCGGCGATCGGCGGCCTATCTGTCCCTCGAGGCCGAGCTCAAGGCATCGCCGCTTGGACCCAAGATCGCGTGGGACGTTGTCGAGCGGCGACGTCACAAGCTGCACGCCACCCTTTGCGGCTCGCTGGCGATCGGGCAGGTGCCGCCGGTTCTCGACTCCGCGCAGCGCGATGCTCTGAGGCGGCTCGGGCCTGTCGCCGTCGAGCTGCGAGGCCTTTTCTCAGGAAGCGTCAATCAAGGGCGGCTCTACCTGCGCGTCTATCCGGAGAAGCGCGATGGGACGAACGTGTTTCACCTCATCCAGCAAGCGATGGGTCGCCGCCCAACCGATCTCTATGTCGTCGGGATCTACAATCTGACCGACGACCTCGATGCGCCGGAGTGCTCGGCCCTGGCCGAACTCCTCGACCGCTGGTGGGATAGACCTATCGTGAGATTTCAGGCCGAGGCACTATGGCTGCTGGGAGCCAGCGATGACCTGGTGCTCGGGCCCGACACGGTGGAGATGGTTCCCCTCATTTGACGATGCGCGAGAGACCGATGGACCAGGTCGTCTTCGACTATCTCAATCCCAAGATCCCGGCCGGGCTGCGCCTGGTCGACGTGCCGCTGGTGCGCGCCACCGAGCAGTCGATCAAGGGCTACGGCGAGATCGCGCCCACCCGCGACCATCGCATCGAGATCGTTCCGTGGCCGCTTGCCGGCCGGCGCAAGCTCGATGCCGGCACGGGCATCGAAGGCGGCACGACCGAAGGCATCTTCGCCTGCCAGTGGCGCAACAATGAGCTTTTAGGGCGGAACGAAGCGGTCGGCGGCCACTACATCATCGGTTTCCGCGAGCGGCCAGAGCAGGCGGCGGCCGGCGTGGCGCTCGCCGGCGATCGCGTGCTCTTGTGGCATTGCAACTACCATCCCGACGGCGGCCAGCTCTTCTTCCCGCTCGACGGCCAGCCGTTCGTCGTGCCCGTCGCCAGGCCGGGCGATGACCTCAGGCCCGAGGACTTCGTCGCGCTGTGGTCCGACGGCAGCTTCGGCATCTACATCCATCCCGGCATCTGGCACGAAGGAGTGTTCCCGGTAACGCCGGCCGGCCGCTTCTTCGACAAGCAGGGCAGGGTGCACGCACGGGTCAGCTGCGACCTCGCGAACGAGCTCGGCGTGCTGCTCAACGTTCCGCTGCCGCGGACGGCCTGATCACGCAGCCTGCTTCTCGGCTGTCCATTCGATCAGCTCGGTATCGACGCCCATCTGCTCCAGCATGCGCAACGCTTGCCTGCGCCTGGACTCGTAGCTGTGGGCATCGAGCTGGCGCGCCTCCGCCTTGCGCATGTGGCTGTCGTGGCCGGTGCGTGTTCCGTCGAGCGACCGGCCGAGCTCCCGTTCGATGGCCTTCATGTGCTCGCTGCGCGCCAGCCATACGGCGTCGTGCAAGGCCGGGCGCGATTGCCTGCCGCCCGAAAGGTGGTCGAGAATGGTGGTCAGCACGTCGACCGGTCGGGCCATCAGGCTCTCGTAGCCAATGAGCCGGACGCATCGCGGATACCGGGCAGCCATGGCCTGGAAGGAGATGAACTGCTTGGCGTAGGACGGCAGGGCGTATCCGAACAGATAGTCGTCGAACGACAGGCTTCGCAGCGCCCGGCCCTTCACGCTGCTGTAGGCGGTGTCCCTGTGAGCCAGGCAATACTGATAGTACGAAGCCGCCTGGTCGAGAGGGTTGCGATAGACGAGAACGACCTGCGGTCCACGGCCTTTTGCCGCGGCGCGCTCCAACGATGCCACGTCGAGGGGCGTGTAGGCGCAGGAAGCCAGCTCGACCGGCGTATGGCGGTAGTTCATCCCCTCGTGCAGGTAGTCGTAACCGGGGACGTGAAAAGGCGTGCGCCTCCACCAGTCGGCCGCGTCGGCGGTGCCGGCGAAGCCGGGGCACACCGTATGGCCGACGAAGAGATGATCGACCGGCATCGTGCCGCGCACGCGAAACAGCGGACCACCCTTGAAGGACCGGAAGTCGAAGGGCGCTCCCGACGGGTTGCCGACGATCCTGCCGGTCAATCTGTCGTCGATCCGGCCGCCGCGATCGAGGTGGCATAGAAACGAAATCGAATAACGCAGGAACCAGGTTCCCGAGCGAGGCACCGTCGACAGGATCGGCACATCGCTTCTGGCAAACGCAAACACGAGGCGCATCCAGTCTAGATCAGCCAGCCGTGCCCCGAGGCCGAGGTGAAATCGAGACCGACGATCAGATCGTTGAAATCGCGGTCGCCGCCGCCCTTCGTGTCCTCCCAGCCCCAGGTATTGGCGCCGTAGTTCCACAGATGCCCGACGTGCTGGCCGTCGACCTTCTCGTTGGCCTGGGCGAAGGCCCAGTAGGTGTTGCCGCTGGTGTTGTTGGTGAGCGTCATGGCGATGAGGTCGCCGGCATCGACGCCGGAAAGGCCGGTCTGGGCATAGTTGCCGTAGCCCGGCCCGTTGATCGCCGTGCCGCCCGTGGTCATCTGGTAGCCGCGGGCCTGCGCTGCCGCGGCGTAGCCGGCATCGCCCGGATGCAGCCCATCGATCGCGCCGGTGAGATCGTCGACCCGATAGAAGGAGAGCGTGAGGCTGTCCTCGCCGTTCTGCCGAAGGCGCACGATGGCGATCTGATCGTTCTGGCCGCCGGCGGTCTCGGCGATTGCGACGGGCCGGGCGACGCGCAGGGCGCCGTCGCCCGTCGAGAAGTCCGCGAAGCCGGACGAGCTGGTGAGCGTGCCTCGAAGCGCACTGGCTTGCGCGCCGTTGATGGAGACCGCGATGCTCTCGCTCGCCGACAGCGTCGTCTGGCTGACCGTGCCCTGGCTGAACTTGTCGTACAGGCGCACGAGATTGGGATCGAAATCGTCCTGCAGCGATTGCTGGGCGAGCCGGCTGGTCCACGAATAGGCGGCGGAGGCCGACGAGAAGAAATCGAGCGCTCCCTGTCCGTCGGTCACCCCGATCTGCACTCCGGCGCTGGACGCTGTTTGCAGCATCAGGCTCTGATCGGCGCCGCTCGTCCAGCCGCCTTGGCCGTCCGCATCGATGATGTCCGGCTGGTCGGCGAAGTACATCTGCGAATGGGCGATCCCGCTGAGCGCCCGTGCCAGCAGCGTGCCGTTGGGCGTGCCGAGACCCGTCGTCAGGTCATAGCCGGGGCCGGCATAGAAGCCGTAACCGGTCAGCGTGATGGCGTTGCCGGCAGAGTCGGTGAGCGGGCCGCCGAAGTAATACGAAGATGTGTTGTTGCCAAACGTGATGTCGTTGAACGATGCCGGTGCAACAGCCGCCGCGATATAGAACAGGTCAGTGGCATATCCGAGATTGGGCAGGCCCTGGTCGTGGAAGATGGTGTCGATCTGCGCGATCAAGGCCGACCAGAGCGGCGCCGCCGCGCTGGTGCCATCGCCGGCGCCCACGATATTCATGGCCGCTCCCGGCCACTTGTAGAAGAGGTTGCCGCCGGCATTGGCTGCGACGTCGGGGGCGCCGCGGCCCGTGCCGCCGTCGGGATTGACCGAGGTGGGCGTGAGCCCGAAGGCGGTCTGGTACCAGGGCGTCGACTGCGTCGTGTCCACGCCGCCGTCGCCCGCCACAGCGCCGCCGCCATTCCACTGCGAGCCCGTTATTGTCGTGGTGTTCCAGACCGCTTCAAGAAACGTCAGCTGCGCATCCGAGCTGGTCGCGGCGCTGGGCAGCACCGTGAGGCCGCCTTCGACGAGCCGCCAGAGTGTCGCCAGGTCGCCGGCCATCGCGAGGCCGTAGACCGACTGCGCAGCGCCGGAAACCGTTTGATCGAACGGCGCGGAAGCGAACGTGGTGACGGACGTCCCTCCGACCATCAGGGCATAGGGCGAACTCAGCGAGATCGATTGGTTGGCCAGCCCATTGGCAAAACCCCAGCTCGACCCGTAGTCGTTGTTGGCCTGGACCAACGTGATGTTTCGCAGCGCCGCATCGATGAAGAGTTCCTGGGCAGCGATGGCGAACGGCGAGCCGGGCATGCCGTTCTGCGCGGGCATGGCTTGCTGCTTCAGCCCGTAGGAAGCCGAGACGACGGCCGGATTGTGCTCGAGGTCCCAGAAGGCGGCCTGGTAGGCCGAATAGGTGCTGGAGGCGGCGCCTTTGATCGAGCCCGGCCCCGACGTGGCGCCGGTGTAGAAGCCGGAGCCGGCATAGAGCCCCATCACGCTGTTGGGAGCGGCGGCGGTGACGACGCCGACATCCAGCGAGCGCTCGGTAGGGTTGCTGGAGCTGTAACTCGTGCCGCCATGCTCGATGGCGTACCACACGGCCGGAGTCTCGATGCCGGCCTCCCGGCGAAACCTGTCGAGAAGCGATTGGAAAGTGGCGGTGCCGGTGATGCCGGGGTCGAGGACGTCGCCGCTGCCCGGCTCGAGCAGGCCGATGGTCGCGGTCGGCGTGTCGATGTTCGACAGCGGAAAATTGTAGAGGAGTTCCGCCATCTGGCTGGCAAAGAGCTCCGTATGGCCCGTTCCCGCGTCATTGCCGATGCTCTGCGGCCCCTGCGTGATCGCCGCACTCGCCCCGCCGGAAAGATCGGACGCAGCCGGGTCTGGACCATACATTTCGAAGTCGAACCAGAGTCCTTCGACGCCATTCAGGTTGGTCGGCAGCGATAGGCCTGTCTTCCAGAAGTACAGGTTGCTGCCGTCCGTCGAACGGTAGAGCGTGGCATCGAACAAGGTCTTGAAATCGGTCGCACTGAGCTGCACCCAGATCGTGCGCGACTCGGCCGAACTGATGTAGCCGTCGGGTTGGCTCGGGTCGTCGCCGAGGACCGTGAGGCCGAGCCCCGACAGCGCCGTCACCGCATCATTGAAGGCGTTCTGCGAGGCGCCATAGGTCGACCACAAGGTGCCGCTGGCGTTGAGCTCGGCCAGCGTCGTCTGGCGCGTGGCCCAGTCGCTTGCGAGCAGCGTCGTGGGGTCATTGGCGCGCGACAGGGTCAGCGCCACGTTGACGGTGTCGGTCGGCGCTGCGGCCACATAGGAGCCGATATCGTAGGCGACGACGACGTCTGTTTCCGACGTCGTGCCATAGCTGGTGTAGTCGAGGAACGTGGAGTTCGCGAGCGGCGTGTAGGAGATGGGCATGGCTCCGTCTCTCTTCGCTCATTCACGTCGCAACCGTCCATCGTCCGCAGGTATGCGCTATCGTGCTTGCCTCATACCTTCGGCTCATCCGAATATCCCGGGACCATGTCGGCTTCGGGTCGGCGCCGACACTGCGCTATGCTCCCGGCTGACGTAACCGCGAAGGATCGGGGATGAAGTTCCTGGTGATCGATGACCACGCGCTCATTCGCGATGCGCTTGCGAGCGTGCTCGCCCAGCTCCAGCCCGGATCGGCGGTGATCGAGGCATCGACTTGTGCGGAGGCGCTCGAGGCGGTGATGGGCCAAGCCGACCTCTCGCTCGTTCTGCTCGATCTGACGCTGCCGGACGGCGACGGATTTCTCCTCCTGGAGCGGCTGCGGCGCGATCGGCCGGGCGTTCCCGTCGTGGTGCTGTCGGCGGTGCAGGATCGCGCGAGCGTGACGCGCGCGCTCGGCGCCGGCGCCTCGGGCTTCATTCCCAAGTCGGCGCAGCGCGAGATCATGCTGAACGCGCTGCGCCTCGTCTTCGCGGGCGGCATCTACGTGCCGCCCGAGATACTGGCCCACGGGGGCAGGCCCGGCGCCGAAAGCGCCTCCGCACCGCTGCAAGCCGCCGGGCTCTCCGAGCGACAGCAGGAAGTGCTGGCGCTCCTGATGCAGGGCTTGAGCAACAAGGCCATCGGCCATCGGCTCGATCTCGCCGAACCCACGGTCAAGAACCATGTCACGGCGATCCTGAAGGCGCTCGGCGCTCACAATCGAACGGCAGCGGTGGCGGCGGCAAACCGCAGGGGATGGACGATTGCGGATAACGAAAAGCGCTAGCAGCCCATCACAGAGGTTAGACGGTTGATGTGAGGCCGATGAGATTGCCAGCACTGCTGGCACCGGTGCTCGACCAAGAGCGGTATTTTGGCGCTCTACGGTCCGCCAAAATACTAGAACCAGAGTTGACTCTGTAGATCACCTAAGTTATATTTACCTCGCGCTCGCCTCCCGGCGGCTCTGCTCTATGCATCGTTCATCCGATATCATCGCGCCCGGCGGCAGCCCTGCCGGGTCCAGGTTTCCGTCATCCCGAGCGACGCTCGAAGGGCGTTCGGTGGGTCAGTAAAACGGCCAGCGAAACTAGCGAAATTCAAAAAGGCCGAAGATTCAATGACTTCGTCGGTGTTTGCGGGACTAGCGAAATCCAGCGAAATTCATGCCGACCAGTGGTTCGAGCCTGCCTAGGCCAATGGCGGCGCCTTGAGGAGCTGCATCATCATGGCGCGCAACGCCATCGGCGGCACGGGCTTGCGCAGCAGGTGCAGGCCCGCCGCAGCCGCCTCGCGTGCACGCTCCTCGGTCGTGTCGCCCGTCATGAGGAAGGCGGGAATCTGACGCCCGGCCTTCGCGCGAACGGCGGCAATCGTCTCGATGCCGCTTTCTGCAGGCGACAGATGGCAATCGCAGATGACGATCGCAGGCGGCTCGGCTTCGGCGGCCAGGCGCTGCAGGGCCTCGGTCGGCGATCGCGCCAGCAGGGGGCGATAGCCCCAGCCGTTCAGCACGCTGCCCATCCCTTCGAGCACGAGCTCGTCATCGTCGATGACCAGCACCGTTCCCGCCGGCTAAGGGATGGCTTTGGGAAGGCCGCCGGCCGTTTCGCGCTCTTCTGCCGGATCGGCCATGGGTACGACGACCGAGAAGCGCGAGCCTCGTCCCGGCACCGAGCTCAGCCGGATCTCGTGATCGAGCAATCGGCAAAGCCGGCTGACGATCGCAAGGCCCAATCCAAGGCCCGCCGAACGACGTTCGCCGGCGCCGGGCAACTGAACGAACTCCTCGAAGATGCGCGCTCGCCACTCCGTCGGGATGCCGGGACCGGTGTCGCATACGTCGATGTGAAGGCGCAGCCGGCGCCGGCGCAGGCCTATGACCACGCCGCCCGTCCTGCTGTGGCGCACCGCGTTTGCGGCGATGTTGGCGATGATGCGTTCCAACAGGAGCGGATCGCTGCGGATCCAGGCCGAGCTTTCGACCATGCGGAAGGAGAGGCCCTTTTCACGGGCGGGCCCGGCGAAGGCGCCTTCGACGCGCTGCAACAGGTCGGCGGCTGCAAATGCCGAGAGCTCCGGCACCAGCGTTCCCGCCTCGAGCCGCGAGATGTCGAGAAGCGCGTTGAACTGTTCGTTCATCGCGCCGACAGCGCGATCCAGGCGTTCGGCGAGACGGGTGCGTTCGTCGGGATTCGTCTCGATGCCGAGCTGAGCGGCGAACAGGCCGAGCGCGTGCAAGGGTTGGCGCAAATCGTGGCTCGCCGCGGCGAGCAGGCGCGACTTGGCGCGGTTGGCATCCTCGAGCTGCCGGTTCGTCTCCTGGAGCTCGGTGTAGAGACGGCCGAGCTCACGCGTTCGCTCCGCCACCTTGCGCTCCAGCTCGCCATGGGAAGCTTCCAGTCGCTCGGCCATGTCGTTGAACTGCTGCGCCAGCGTCTCGAGCTCGTCATCCGTCTTGATGGCGATGCGCTCGCCGCGCCGGCCGAGCCCCAGTCGTGCCGCGCCGGCGCCCAGCGCTGCGATCGGTACCACCATGCGGCGCGCGAGCCAGAAGGCCGCCAGGAAGGCGAATGCCAGCGCCGCCGCCAGCAGGCCGATCGAGCGCGCGGTCGCGGCATAGAGCGGCCGATTGGCCTCGGCCAGCGGCACCTCGACGAAGACGAGCCAGCCCTGCGACGGGACCGGAGCGTAGGCGCTGAGCACGGGCTGCCCGTCGAGGCCGCGCGCGTCCGAATTGGGCTGCGGCCGGCCGGCAAGCGCGGCACCCACCTGCGGCAGCGCGGTGAGGTCGAGATCGCGCAGCGCGAGCACGGGATCGGAATGGGCGATGAGCCGTCCGTCGCGGTCGACGACGAAGACGCGACCCTCGTCGCCGACCTTGGTCATGGCGACGACGTCCCACATGAACCGAAGGTTCACCTCGGCGAAGACGACACCGGCGTCGCGATGCGCGCCCGCAACGGCCAGCGAGATGAACGGCTCGGAGCCGCCGCGAAAGTAGACCGGGCTGTAATACACCTTGTCGCGCAGCGCCTCGATGAAGCCGCGGCGACCGGAAAGGTCGGTGCCGCTGCCGACGATGTCGGGCACGATGCGCGACACCCGGAGCTGCTCGCGGCCCCTGCCGTCCACCTCGACGAGCTCGCCGATGGCCGGAGCCAGGCGCAGCAGGCGCTGCGCGTCGAACCATCGCGCCTCGATGGTGGCCGCATTCCAGGCAAGCTGGGTCGTCCAGCCGACCTGATCCTCGATCCCCTTCAGGAACTGGCCGATCTTGTCGGCGGTTGCGCTGGCTTGGGCACGCTGCAGCCGGATCAGGGCCGCTTCCGCTTCGGCATGGGTGAACCAAAGCTCGGTCAGGCCGCTGGCAAAGAGCGCCAGCGACACCACGGACATGAACAGCAGCACGTATTTGCGAAAGAGCCGCGTGCGGATCAGCGACGGCACGGGTTCGCGCCGGTCTGCAGCCCCGCTCGCCGGTGCGGTCAAGGCTGCGTCCCGCTCGCTCATTCGATGACGTTGTTGGCCAGCGCCAGCAGCCGGTCGGGGAGGGAAATCCCGAGTTGCCGCGCGGTCTTGGCATTGACGGTAAGATTGAACCGCGTCGGCTGGATCACGGGAAGCTCCGCCGGCCTCGCGCCCTTCAGGATCCGGCCGGCATAGGCGCCCGTCTCCCGCGCCGACTCGAGGGTGTCCGGGTTGAACGCCATGAGGCCGCCCGACGTCGCGAAGCTCTGCCAGCCGGAGATCGAAGGCAGGCGATTTGCGGTCGCGAGCCGGGCGAGTTCGGGATGGAAGGCCATGAGATCGGGGTCCGCCATGATGAGCAATGCAGCGGCGCCGCGGGCCGCGAGGCCGGCGACGGCGGAGCCCAGCTCGTCGACGCGGCTGGCCTCGGCGACCTCCAGCGGCTGGCCCATGGCCTGCGCGGCTTCCACGAACGCCGCGAGCCGGGCCGTGTTGGCCGGTCCCCTGGGATTGCGCAGAACGCCGATCAGCCGCGTATCGGGGAACAGCATGCGCAGGTATTCCAGGCGTTTGGCGTCGAGTACCTGGGCCGAAAGCGTCGTGACCCCCGTGGCATTGCCGCCGGGCCGACTGAGGCTCGTGACGAGGCCTGCCTCGACCGGGTCGAAGGCGACGGAGAAGACCAACGGAACGGTGGGCGCCACCGTCTTCGCGACGATGGCCGAGGCGCCGCCGGCGACGAGGAGATCGGGCGGCCGCCGGCCGAGTATATCCCGCAACTTCGGGACGTCCGGCTCGACGATGATCTCGAAGGCGACATTGAGATCCTCGACGTAGCCCTCGCTCTTGAGGCCCTCGCGGAAGGCATCCTGCATCGAATCGTAGCGGCTCGAAGCCTGAATCGCCGTCGCGAGAAAGCCGATGACCGGGAGCGTGGCGGCGCGCGGCGGCGATTGCGCAAAGGCTCGCGGTGCCGGCGGCAGCACGCACGCGACGATCGCGGCGATTGCCGCACGCCGGGACGAAAGCGGTGTCCCGGGCAGCGACGGTTGTCGTTGCAGCTGCATGACGAAGTGCCCCCACGCCGAAGGTAGCGGAGAGGAGGGAAGCGAAAAAGGGACCAGGAGCCGCCTGCTGGCGCGACGGCACGGCCTTCTATCCCTTCGTGCTCCCGGCCGTTGAGGCGATCACGGAGGAGAGATAGGAGGCGCCCAGGCGCACCAGCTCGTCCTCGAACGCCCGGCCGCGGAAGAACGGCTGCTCCTCCAGGACGGCGGCGCGGATCGTGCCGAGCAGGGCGCGCGACAGGACGAACACCTGTTCGTCAGTCAGGGCGGGTATCAGGCTCCTCGGGTAGTTCGCGATGAAGGCGGCGACCGGCGTCATCGCCTCTATGCCCGTGCCCTGCGCCAGGATCGCCTGAACCACGGCCTTGCGCACGCGCATGCGACCGCGAAAGGCATTGATGATGGCCCGCACTGTGTAGCGTACGCGCTCTTCCGGCGTCTGATGGCCCTCCGGCCGCCGCAGCTCGGCCAGGGTCGACTGGACTTCCTGCCGGCCGAGCGCGAACAGGATCGCCTGCTTGTCGGCGAAGTACTGGTAGAGCGTGCCGATGCTGACGCCGGCACGCTCGGCCACCGTGTTGGTCGTGAAAGCCTCCAGCCCGCCGGCCTCGAGAATCTGAGCCGCCGCCTCGAGGATCAGCGCCACGGTTTCGTTGGCGCGTGCCTGGCGCGGAATTCGTCTTTTTCTTTCAGGAGCTTGGCGGTGGATGGTCATGGCGTCGGCGCTCTCGGCAAAGGCGAGTACGGAATATGAGCAAAGCTCATAATATAGCGCCATGGAAGAAATCGGCACTCTCTACCTGATCATCCTGCCGATCGTGATCGGCGCTGGCATTCTCGAGGCGTTGTGGCTCCAGCGCACCCGCCACGAAGGATATGACTGGAAATCCTGGGCCTGCTCGCTCGGCGATCTCGCCGGTCGCCGCGTGCTCGGCCTCATCCCCTACGCGCTGGCCGCGCCCTACCTGGCCTGGGCCTACGATCACCGGCTGTTCACGCTGTCGCTCGACAGCGCGTGGTCGGTCGTCGTGCTCTTCGTCGGCCTGGAATTCTTCTATTACTGGTATCACCGCACCAGCCACACCGTGCGCTGGTTCTGGATGTCGCATCAGGTCCATCACTCGCCCAACCAGCTTGCCCTGGCCGCCGCCTATCGCCTCGGCTGGTTCGGCCGTTTCACCGGGACGGCGCTGTTCTTCACGCCGCTGGTGCTGCTGGGGTTCACGCCGACCGTCGTGCTCTCGGCGCTGTTCCTGAACCTGATCTACCAGTTCTGGCTGCACGCCGACTGGATCCCGCGGCTGGGCTGGGTGGAGTACGTGCTGAACACGCCCTCGAGCCACCGCGTGCACCACGCCCGCAATCCGGAGTATCTCGACGCCAACTATGGCGGCGTGCTGATCGTGTTCGACCGCCTGTTCGGAACGTACATCGCGGAGCGCAAGGAAGTGCCCTGCGACTACGGCACCGTCACGCCGGATGTCTCTTCGCGCAATCCGTTCTTCCTGAACTTCATGCCGTGGGTCGGCCTCTTCAAGGACGTGCGCTCCGCCCGCTCGCTGGCCGAGGCCTGGATGTACGTGTTCGGCGCGCCGGGCTGGCGGCCCGGCGGCGAGGGCCTGACCACGGTCGACATCCGCCGCAAGGCCGGCCTGGCCACCACTCGGGCGGCTCAGCCGGTCATGACGTAATCTCCTTGAGCGGTCTGCCGGCCGCCGACAGATTGGCGGCGAAGGAGACCGTCCATGGCGAGTGACAAGGTCTGTGTCGTGATCGGTGCGGGCGATGCGACGGGCGGTGCTATCGCCCGTCGCTTTGCACGCGAGGGCTACACCGCGGTGGTGACACGACGCAGCGCCGACAAGCTGAAGCACCTGGTGGCGCAGATCACCGAGGACGGCGGCAAGGTCCATCCCTTCGGCTCGGACGCGCGCGACGAGGAGCAGGTGCTGAAACTGTTCCGCGAGATCGAGACCGAGATCGGCGAGATCGAAGTCTTCGTCTTCAACATCGGCGGCAACGTGCGCTTCGACATCCGCGACACGACGGCCCGCGTCTACCGCAAGGTCTGGGAGATGACGGCCTTCGCCGGGTTCCTCACGGCGCGCGAAGCCGCCAAGGCGATGGTGCCGCGCGGCCGCGGCACCATGCCGTTCACCGGCGCCACCGCCAGCCTGCGCGGCGGCCGCGGCTTCTCGGCCTTCGCCGGCGGCAAGCACGCCGTGCGCGCGCTGGCGCAATCGATGGCGCGCGAGCTCGGGCCGCAGAACATCCACGTCGCCCATGTCGTGATCGACGGCGCCATCGATACCGAATGGATCAAGGCCAACTTTCCCGAGCGCTACGACGCCGGCCCCGACGCCATCGTGGATCCGGACGATATCGCCGAGGTCTACTGGCAGATCCACCGGCAGAAGCGCTCGGCCTGGACCTTCGAGATGGATCTCAGGCCGTGGAAAGAAGCGTGGTGAGTCGGGAGGAGAGGATCAGTAGCGGGGAGTCGTCGCCGCGCCTAGGCCGGCGCCGACCGCCGTGCCGACCAGAGCGCCGGGCAGGAGGCCGATCGGCGTCAGGGCGCCGATGATCGCGCCCGAGCCGGCGCCGATGCCGCCGCCGGTGACGGCGCGCTGGCCCCAGGTATCGCCGCAGGCCGTGGTGCCGAGGAGGATGGCGGCCAGGACCAAGTATTTCGTCATGTGAAGGCACCCTGTTTGGATATTGTCGTCTAGCTTTACGTATCGACTGCGGCTTCGTGCTGTGGCCTAACTGTGATCGTGAATACCGACATCGAAATCTGGCTGCTGTTCGCGCCGTTCTGGATCCTGGGAATGGCCGCCCTGATCGGCGGCCTGTGGCACATAGTGCATGCATGGCTGGCGACGCATCGCGCCCAGGCGGCGGGCCATGTCCGCAAGCCCGCCGTCTTTTCCAGTGGCCTGCGATGGCACGAGCTGCCCGACCAGGGGCGCCACCATCTCAAGCGGGGCTTCCTCTGGCTGGGCGCCTTCTTTGCGTTGACGTTGCTGGGGATAGGCGTTGGTGTTGCCGTCGGGCTGGTGCTCGGCCGTTAGCGGCCGCTCATCCCGCGATCAGCGCGATCACTTCGTAGTCGCTGGGATCGGGTCCGGCGATCAGCAACTGGGGATCGCAGCCGGTCACGACGATCCCTAAAAGGCCGAGTGAAATCAGACACTTACGCCACATGGCGGCCCTCCGTCAGCGACACAAACGCCGTTCTTGCTGCTTGGTTGCGCGCTCAGATGCGACCAATGCGGCGCCGGACCTTTTCCAGGAAGGCGTCGCGCGAGGCGGGAGTGGAGGCGTCCATGCCGTAATGGGCGAGGTAAAAGGACTGCGCGTCCCTGGCGCACAACGGCTTCATGCCGCGCATCAGGACCTTGCGGCCGGCGTCGCCGGCGAATACCCGCACGATCCACCATGACGAACCGTAGCTGGTGACCACGCCGAACAGCTTGATGTTGCGCAGGCTGGGCCTGAGGTGTCCGTCGTCGGGATCGTAGCTGAACGCGATGCCGGGACCCCAGACGCGATCGACCCAGCCCTTGAGCATGGCCGGCATGGCGAACCACCAGTGCGGGAAGCACAGGATCAGGCCGTCGACTTGCTTCAGGATCTCGACATAGCGGGCGACGGCGCTGGCGTCGTAGTCGTTGCCCATGTAGGTGCGGCGTTCCTCGACGGTCATCGCCGGCGCGAAGCCCTCGCGATAGAGGTCCGTCGCCACGACGCCATGACCGTTCTGCTCGAGGGTGCTGATGACGGCGCGGAAGAGCGCGTGGTCATAGCTGTCGGTCAGGGGATGGCAGCAGACGACCTGGACTTGCATCCGCCAACAACGAACGACCGCCGTCTCTGTTCCAGTGCTAACATGGCGGGATGCTAAGACACTTCGACCACGTCACCGTGGCCGTGACCGATCCCGCCGCCGCCATTGGCTTCTTCACCCTGCTGGGCTTCGAACTCGACAAGGACGTGGTGATCAAGGGTCCGGTGATGGACCAGTACATGGGCATCGCCAACCTCGAGGCCCGCCACATCACCCTGATGCTGAAGGGCTCCGAGCCTCGATGCGAAGTGCAGCTCCTGCACTTCCTCAATCCGCCGGTGAAACGGGAAGGCGACATCGCCCGGCTCGACCGCATCGGCTTCAACCATATCTGCTTCGCCGTCTCGGACATCGACGACCTGATCGCCAAGGTGACAGCGGCGGGTGTGCGCCTGCGCAACCGCCCGATGACCTTCCACGACCGCAAGCTGGTGTTCCTCGAGGGGCCGGACGGCATCACCGTCGAACTGGCGGAGTGGAAGTAGCGCCATGCCCATCGACTTCCCGATGAAGCGTCGAATCGCCTACATGCGGCGCAACCGTTGCGGCGTGCTGCTGGTGGCGCTCTGCCTGTTCATCCTGATCAATCCCTTCGTGGCCGGCTCGCTCGGAGCCGTGTTCCTGGCGCTCGGAATGGTGACCATCCTGGTGCTCGCGATGTGGGCCTTGCGGGCGCGCCGCCGGACGCTGCTGGCGCTCGGCCTGCTGGCGTTGTTCACCGTCAACGCGGTCGCGGTGGACCGGCTGGGCGCGCACTGGCTGCGGCCGGCAACGCTTGGCGTCACCGCGATGTTCATCGGGTCCGTGACGGCCGGATTGCTCTACTACGTGCTGGATTGGCGCCCCATCACCACCGACAAGGTGTTCGGTGCGGTCGCGGCCTATGTCCTGATCGCCTTCACTTTCGCGAGCTTGTTCGGCCTCTTGCAGCAGCTTCAGCCGCACGCTTTCTACGCCTCGCTGGTGCATGCGCCGGACGAGCACCTGGACTGGCCGACCATGATGTACTTCTCGTTCACGGTACTGACGTCGACCGGCTTCGGCGAGATCACGCCGGTCACCAAGATGGCGCGCAGCCTGATCATCATCGAGCAGGTGCTGGGCGTGATGTACGTCGCCTTCCTGATCGCGCGTTTGGCCAATCTCTACCGGAACACGGGTAAGCACCGGCCATAGCTTCGTCACGGCTCGGTCGAGCGGAAGGCGTCCTGCTCCAGGAGCCCGCGGCAATGCGCGTGCAGGCGCGGCATCTCGGCCGCCGTGTCGACCTCGAGGCCGCGCGCCAGCCGCTCGGCGATGAAGGCCGTGACGTCGGCCTGGGTGAGGCGGCCCAGCATCAGATAATCCTGCCCCGGCCCGACCATCGTCTCGACGGCGGCCAGCGCATGCTTCATCTGCGCCATGCAATCGTCGATCCACGGCTGGTGCACCTTCTCCGGCGGATGGTGATTGCGCTCGTAGGCGGCGTGCAGGCCCTTGTCGCAGGCGCCCATCATCAGCGCCGCCACGCGCAGCACGGCGCGCCGGTCGGCGCCCGCCGGTGGCGTCATTGCCCGCTCGCGGCCGGCGACCTCGTCGAGATGGTCGATGATGGCGGCGCTGTCTAAAAGGGTTTCGCCGTTGTCGAGCACCAGGGCCGGAATCCGCCCCAGCGGGTTCGCGGCGCGGACATCGGTGCGGTTGCCGAACCCCGAAAGGTCACGCTGCTCGAAGGGCAGGCCGTAGGCCTTGAGCGTGATGGCGACGCGCCGTGTGTAGGGCGAGCGGTTCACTCCGATGAGCAGCATTCTTCCTCTCAGGCCGACGCGGCGAGCCGCCAAATGTGCGGAGATCATGGCAGCACGGGAAGAGGCCTTCGCGCTATCGTGACTTGCGGTGAGCGACCACGTTGATGATCTGCTGGAGGCGAGCGCCCAGTTGTCCAAGCCGACCATGAGGAAGCCGATGCAGAACGATGCCAGCCGGTCAGCGGCGCTGCTTTCCATCGGCCACGCCGTTCCGCCGCACCGCCTGCTGCAGTCCGACGCCGCGGCGGCGGCGCGCCGTATCTTCGCCCATCGCTACGCCGCCTTCGAGCGCATGGCGCCGGTGTTCGAGACGTCCGGCATCCGCACGCGCCACACCGTGAAGCCGATCGACTGGTACTTCTCCGACCTCGATTGGCCGGAGCGCAACGCCGCCTATCTCGCCGGCGCGCAGGAGCTGTTCGTCGCGGCCGCCTCCCGCGCGCTGGCCGATGCCGGGTGCGAGGCGAGCGACGTCGACACCATCGTCACCATCTCCTCGACCGGAATCGCCACGCCCAGCCTCGAGGCGCGAGTCGCCGGCCGAATGGGCTTCCGCTCCGACGTCGAGCGCGTGCCGGTGTTCGGCCTGGGCTGCGCCGGCGGCGTCTCGGGCCTGGCGATCGCTGATCGCCTGGCGCGGGCGCGGCCGGGCTCGACCGTGCTCCTGGTGGCGATCGAGATCTGCACCGCGGCCTTCCGCATGGACCAGCTCACCAGCGCCAACATGGTGGCGACCGCGCTGTTCGGCGACGGCGCGGCGGCCTGCCTCGTGCGCACCGGCGAGACCGGCCTGGCGCGCATCGAGGGCGCCGGCGAGCATCTGTGGCCCGACAGCCTCGACATCATGGGATGGAAGGTCGATCCGACCGGGCTCGGCGTCATCTTCGATCGCGCCATCCCGCCGTTCGCCGAGGAGCATGTCGGCGCCGCGGTCGACGGCATCCTGGCGCGCATCGGCGTCGAGCGCGCGTCGGTCGACCGCTTCACCTGCCACCCCGGCGGCGCCAAGGTGATCACTGCGCTGGAGAGTACGCTGCACCTCGACCAGGGCGCGCTCGATCATGAGCGCGCCGTGCTCGAGGAGTACGGCAACATGTCGGCGCCGACTGTTCTGTTCGTGCTCGACCGATTGGCGAAGCAGCGGCTGCCGCAGCGCACCGTGCTGACGGCGCTGGGACCAGGCTTCACCTGCAGCTGCCTGTCGCTCGCGCGAGCCGCGTGATGCTCCTGGCGGGGGCCATTCTCGGTTTGGTGACCCTGCAGCGCCTCGGCGAGCTTGTGCTGTCGCGACGCAACACCGAACGCCTGCTGGCCCAGGGGGCGCACGAAGTCGCGGCCGGTCATTATCCGCTGATCGTGGCCTTGCATGCCGCGTGGCTCGCCGGTCTTTGGTATTTCGCGGTCTGGCGCGCCGATGTCGGCGTGAACCTGGCCTGGCTGACCGTATTCGTCGTCCTCCAGGGATTGCGCGTGTGGGTGATCGCCACCCTTGGGCCGCGTTGGACGACGCGCATCATCGTGCTGCCCGGCGCGCCGCTGGTGAGGGAGGGACCGTACCGCTTCGTGTCGCATCCCAACTACTGCATCGTCGCCGCCGAGATCCTGGTGCTGCCGCTCTGCTTCGGCCTGGTGTGGTACGGCATCGTGTTCTCAGGGCTGAACGCCCTGGTGCTGTGGATCCGCATCCGCGCGGAAGGGGCGGCGCTCAGGCAATGACCGACGGGCGAGGAGCGAACGCCGGCACCTGGGTCGGCTTCTCGGCCATGACGCTCGGCATGTTCATGGCCGTGCTCGACATCCAGATCGTCGTCACGTCGCTGCCCGAGATCAGCGAGGCCCTGTCGATCGCGCCCGACCGGATGAGCTGGGTGCAGACGGCCTATCTCATCGCCGAGGTGATCGCGATCCCGTTGACCGGCCTTCTGACGCGCGTGCTAAGCCTGCGCTGGCTGTTCGTCGGCGCGCTCATTTTGTTCACCGTGGCCTCGGCCGCTTGTGCCGCAAGCGACGGCTTCGAGACGCTGATCGTCGCGCGGGTGGTGCAGGGCTTTGCCGGCGGCGTGCTGATCCCGTCGGTGTTCTCCGCCGTCTTCCTGCTCTTTCCCTTCCGCCAGCAGGGCGTCGCCACCACGCTGGCCGGCGTGATGGCCGTGCTGGCGCCGACCGTCGGTCCGCTGGTCGGCGGCTACATCACCCAGACCTGGTCCTGGCACTGGCTGTTCCTCGTCAACGTCCCGCCCGGCATCATCGCCGCCGCGATTGCCGCCTTCTTCCTGCCGCGCGAGGCGGGCGAATACACGCATGTCCGCACGCTCGACGTCGCCAGCCTCATCCTGATGGCGATCGCATTGGCGGCGCTGGAGATCGGGCTGAAGGATGCACCCAAGCACGGCTGGGCCTCGCTGCGCGTTCTCGGCCTGCTCGGCCTGTCGCTGTTCGCGGGATTTGCCTTCGTCCGCCGCAGCCTCGGCCGCTCCCAGCCGATCGTCGACTTGAGCGCGCTCGCCGACTGCAACTTCGCGATCGGCTGCGTTCTCTCCTTCGCCCTGGGCGTCGGCCTCTACGGCTCCGTCTATCTGATGCCGGTGTTCCTGGGCTTCGTGCGCGAGCACGGCCCGCTCGACATCGGTCGCATCATGCTGGTGACGGGCGTGGCCCAGCTCGTCACCGCGCCGATCACCGTCGAGCTCGAGCGCCGCGTCGATGGCCGCCTGCTGATGCTGGGCGGCTTCTCGCTGTTCGCCCTCGGCCTGGGCTGGAGCGCCTTCCAGACCTGGGAGACCGACTTCGACGAGATGCTGGTGCCGCAGATCCTGCGCGGCTCGGCCATCATGTTCTGCCTGCTCCCGCCGACCCGCCTTGCGCTCGGCCAGTTCCCGCCCGAACGCGTCGCCGATGCGAGCGGCCTCTTCAACCTGATGCGCAACCTCGGCGGCGCGATCGGTCTCGCTCTGATCGACACCGTCATCTACGGCCGCGCGCCGATCCTCGCCGAGGAGATCGGCCAGCGCCTGAAGCGCGGCGACGTCTCGGTCGCGCCGCTGGTCGGCATCCCGCCGGAGACTGTCGCGACCGCCACGACCCGCACGATCGACGCCGCCATGATCGAGACGGTGCGCCCGCTGGTCGAACGCGCCGGCCTCGTCAACGCCATCAACGAGGCCTGGGCGATGCTGGCGGCGATTACCGCGTTGGCCCTGTTGGCGTTGCCGCTGATGATCACCCAGGGTCATCCTGAGCGCAGCGAAGGATCTCATGCCGGTAGCAAGCGGCGATGAGGTCCCTTCGGCTACGCTCAGGGCAGGCCTTCACTGCGCTCAGGCCGACATGAGAGTCAGATGACCCGCTGCGTCCGCGCGAACGCCATGTACAGCTCGTGCGCTTGCCGGCCGATCGGGCCGGGCTGCAGGTCGCGGCTTTCGTAGCGGCTGACCGGCTGCACCTTGCCGGCATTGCCGGTGGTGAACATCTCGTCGCAATTGTCGAGGTCGGCCGTCGTCACCGTGCGCTCGTCGACCGTGATGCCGGCGTTGCGCAGCAGCTTCACCGTGCGGTTGCGCGTGATGCCGGCGAGGAAGCTGCCGTTGGGCACCGGCGTGCTGACGACGCCGTTCTTGGCGAGGAAGATGTTGGAGCTGCAGGTCTCGGCCACGTTGCCAAGCGCATCGAGCACGATGCCGTTCTGGAAGCCACGCTCCAGCATCTCGGCGACGCCGCGGCTGGAGTTGGGATAGAGGCACGAGGCCTTGGCGTCGGTCGGCGCGCTCTCCGGCGTCGGCCGGCGGATCGAGCGGCAGAGGCCGAGCGTCAGCGGCGTGCCGGCGCGCATCGGCGCGTGATAGACGCAGAGCAGGAACTGCGTGGAATCGCCGTCGACCGAGATCGGCCCCTGGCCGCCCTTGGTCGCCCAGAACATCGGCCGCACATAGAGCTCGGCCTTGGGCCCGAAGCGGCGGACCGCCTCGTGCATCAGGTCGAGGATCTCCTTGGCGGTCTTGGTCGGCTTCAGTCCCAGCGCGCGCGCCGAGCGCACGACGCGTTCCGCATGGAGATCGAGATCCGGCCCGCAGCCCTCGAAGGCGCGGCCGCCGTCGAATACCATCGAGCCTAGCCAGAAGGCGTGGTCGCGCGGGCCCAGGATCGCCGGGTTGCCCTCGTGCCAGGTGCCGTTCCAGTAGGTGAGCGTGTCCATTTTCCTCAGTTCTCCGGTCGGAAGCCGGCGCTTCTAGCAGACCATGACCGGCGCGGCCATCCTGGCCCCCACCCTATTGGCGCTGGGTGCGGCATTCTGTTTCGCCCTGGCATTGATCCTGACCCAGTACGGCCTGCGCACCGTCCCGTCCTGGCGTTCGCCGATCTACACCATCGGCAGCTCCATGGTGGCAGCATGGGTGGGCGCACTGCTGTTCGTCGACTGGCAGGGTTTCGATTGGCGGGCGGCGCTGATCTTTGCCGGCGTCGGCTGCGTCGTCTTTCCGGTCGTGGTGTCGATCCTGTCCGTGCGCTCCAACGAGCTGCTGGGTCCCGCCGTCGCCGGCGCCGCGGGCAATGTCACGCCGCTCTTTGCCGTGCTGTTCGCCGTCCTTCTCCTCGGCGAGCGCATCGGCCTGGGACAGGTCGCGGGCCTGCTGCTGGTCGTGATGGGTGTCGCCCTGATGGCGCTGCGCGGCGGCGCCGGAGGCCGACAGTGGCCGATCTGGGTGCTGGGGCTGCCGCTCGCCGCCGCCCTCGTGCGCGGCGCCATCCAGCCCGCGATCAAGGCGGCGCTGGCGATCTGGCACGAGCCGCTGGCGGCAGCCGCGATCGGCTATTCGCTGTCGACGGTGGTGATCTTGCTGCTCGTCGGCCGACGTGCGCTTGCCGCCGGTCCGCCCGATCGCATCGGCCTGCTGTGGTTCATCGGTGTCGGCATGTCGAACGGCACGGCGACCTTTCTTCTTTATGCGGCGCTCGGCCTGGGCTCGATCGCCGTGGTGGCGCCCCTGGTCGCCATCTTTCCATTGATCGCCGTCGTGCTGAGCTACTTCCTGCTGCGCGATGAGAAGCTGCACGTGATCGGCTTGCTGGGAATCGTCGTCAGCGTTGCCGGCGTCATATTGCTGCTGGTGGGAACCTGACGATGGCGGAAAAGCGGCGGAATGGGCGCCTGAATTCCTCCGATTGGCCCGAAACGCCCGGGGGATGGCTTGCGTAATACCCTTCACCAGCGCGGTACCCCTCTGTTTGAACCGCGCAATAGGAGGCAAGTCATGTTGAAGCGTTTGGCGATCACGTCCCTGGCCGCCGCCGCGTTCTTCTCGACGGCGACGGTCGTCACGGCGCCGTTCACACCGGCTGACGCGCAGGTGACCATCACGTTCGGGTCGCCGCCTCCGCCGCCTCGCTATGAGGTCGTGCCGGCGCCGCGCTCCGGCTACATCTGGTCGCCGGGCCACTACGAGCTGATCCACGATCAGTACGTGTGGCGTCCGGGTCAGTGGCTGACCGCGCGCCCGGGCTACCGCTACGTGGCGCCGACTTGGGCGCAGGTCAACAACCGCTGGCAGTACACGCCGAGCCGCTGGGATCGCGACGGCGACGGCATCCCGAACCGCTACGACCGGTACGACAACCGGCGCAATGGCGCCTGGGGCGACCGCGATCACGACGGCGTGCCCAACGCCTTCGATGCCTGGGACAACCGTCGTCGCTAGCCAAGCGTAGCGTTGCGTCGCGTAGGAAGGGCGGGCCCGCAAAACGGGCCCGCTTTTCTTTGGTCCCCGCGCGCTCATGAGCGAGCCGGAGGCTCGCGGTCCGGAAGAGCATGACGCGCCACTGGAGTGGCGCGCGCCCAGCGAGTACCCTCGCCTCATCGGAGGAAATGACAATGGCGGCACCGCTCACCATCCGGCTGCATCCGGCCGACAACGTCGTCGTGGCGCGCATGGACATCCTGCCCGGCACCAAGATCGCGGGCGAGGTGGCGGCAGCGACGCGCGTGCCGCCGGGCCACAAGATCCTGACCCGCGCGGTGAAGCAGGGCGAGCCGCTGCGCAAGTACAATCAGATCATCGGCTTCGCGACCGAGGATCTCGCACCCGGCGCGCACATCCACACGCACAACTGTGTGATGGGTGACTTCGAGCGCGACTATGCCTTCTGTGCCGACGCTCGGCCGACCGATCACATCACGCCGGCCGCGACCTTCATGGGCTATCGCCGCGCCGACGGCCGCGCGGCGACGCGCAACTATATCGGCATCGTCACCACGGTGAACTGCTCGGCCGCGACCAGCCGCATGATCGCGGCCAGGCTCGAACCCATGCTCGCGCAATATTCCAACATCGACGGCGTCGTGCCGCTGACGCACGGCGGGGGCTGCGGCATGGCGGCGTCCGGACTCGAGATGGACGTGCTGCGCCGTACGCTCGCCGGCTACACGCGCCATCCCAACATGGCGGCCGTTGTCGTGCTGGGGCTGGGCTGCGAGACCAACCAGATCGCAGGCTTGATGAATGCCGAGGGACTGAAAGAAGGGCCGAAGCTGATCCCGATGGCGATCCAGGACGAAGGCGGCGTCTCCAGGACCGTGATGCGCGCCGTCGGCTTCCTGAAGGAGCTGCTGCCCGAGGCCAACAACGTCCAGCGCGAGCCGATCCCGGCCAGCGAATTGATCCTGGCGTTGCAGTGCGGCGGATCGGACGGCTATTCCGGCATCTCGGCCAATCCGGCGCTGGGTGCGGCGGTCGATCTGCTGGTGCGTCATGGCGGCACCGCCGTGCTGTCGGAGACGCCGGAGATCTATGGCGCCGAGCATCTGTTGACGCGCCGCGCGGTGAGCAAAGAGGTCGGCGAGAAGATCGTGCGCCGCATCAAGTGGTGGGAGGATCACTGTGCTCGCACTGGCGGTGAGATGAACAACAATCCATCGCCCGGCAACAAGGCGGGCGGACTCACCACCATCCTGGAGAAGTCCTTGGGTGCAGTTGCGAAGGGCGGCACCACCAACCTCGTCGATGTGTACGAATATGCACAGCCGATCACCGCCAAGGGCTTCGTCTACATGGATTCGCCGGGCTACGACCCCGTCTCGGCGACCGGCCAGGTAGCCGGCGGCGCCAATGTGCTGTGCTTCACCACCGGCCGCGGCAGCGTGTTCGGTTGTAAGCCGACGCCCTCACTCAAGCTTGCAACGAATAGCTCCCTCTATCGGCGCATGACTGACGACATGGACATCAATTGCGGCACGGTCGTCGACGGTGAGGAGACGATTCAGGACAACGGCAAGCGTATCTTCGACCTGATTCTGCGCACTGCATCGGGACAGAAGACCAAGTCCGAAGCTTTAGGCATAGGCGATGACGAATTCGAGCCCTGGAAAATCGGCGCCACAATGTGAACAGCGTTTAGGCAACCAACTTGACTTGGCGGCGTTAGGTGCCCATATGCGGCCCTACGACTTACGAACTTGGCCTTGCCTTGGCGGCCCTGCCCACAGCGGCTACGGACTCCCCCCACGCGCTAATTCCCAAATTCTTCGAGTTGTCGCGGACCGTTGCAACGAGCGCGCGGGCCGTGCGTGTATTCGTCAAGACTAGAACGGCCGAGGAGAGAGAGTGATGGCTACTGGTACGGTGAAGTGGTTCAACGCCACCAAGGGTTTCGGGTTCATCCAGCCGAGCGACGGCGGCAAGGATGTGTTCGTGCATATCAGCGCGGTCGAGCGTTCGGGCCTGAACGGCCTCAACGAGGGCCAGAAGATCAGCTACGAGATCGCCACCGAGCGCGGCCGTTCGGCGGCCGTGAACCTCAAGTCGGCCGACTGATTAATTGAAGATCGTCCCCCTCGTCGAACGTCCCGAGCTCGTCGATCAAGTCGCGGCCTGGGGCTTCGGCGAGTGGGGGCATCTCAATCCAGGCCAGACGCTGCAATCGCGCTCTGCCTGTATCCGCGAGATGATGAACATCGATCGGGTGCCGATCGTACTCGTCGCTCTCGACGACGCCGGCACCCTGGTCGGCACTGCTTCCCTTCTGTTCGATGATCTCGAGGGCGATCCACGCAACCCGTGGCTCGCCAGCGTGTTCGTGCCGGCCGAGCAACGTGGCAAGGGCATTGCGTCGGCGCTGGTTACCGCCATCGAGAATGCGGCGCGCCGGATCGGCTATCCCACTCTTTATCTCTTCACCACATCGGCATCGCGCCTCTACGCCGGCCTCGGCTGGCGCGCCCTTGAGCGCCGCGAGTATCGCGGCGAACATATCCAGGTGATGGACAAGACGCTGTAGTCTTGGAACGCGTCATGATCTTCCGGACCGCGAGTCTGCGGCTCGCTCATGATCATGGGCGAGCCCCAGACTCGCGGTCCGGAAGATCATGAAAGGGGAGAAGCCATGCCTGACGACCTGCATTACCTGTCGCTCGACGAGGTCGCCCGGCGACTGAAGGCACGCAAGCTTTCGTCGGTCGAGGCGACCGAGGCATTGCTCGATCGCACCGCCAGGCTCGATCCCAAGCTCAAGAGCTACGCCACGGTCACCTCCGAGCGCGCGCTGGCCGACGCCAGGCACCTCGATGCCGAGACTGCTGCCGGCAAGTCGCGCGGCCCGCTGCACGGCGTGCCGATCGCGGTCAAGGATCTGTGCGATACCGAAGGCGTGCCGACGGCCGCCGGCATGGCGATCCGTCGCGACCATGTGCCGACCAAGGATGCAACGGTCGTAGCCCGGCTGAAGCAGGCGGGCGCGGTGATCCTGGGCAAGCTGCAGATGACCGAGGGCGCCTACGGTCTGCATCACCCATCGATCGATCCGCCTGTAAACCCGTTCAACGCCGCCTACTGGACCGGCGTCTCGTCGTCGGGCTCGGGCGTGGCGACCGCGGCGGGGCTCTGCTTCGCTTCGCTGGGTTCCGATACCGGCGGTTCGATCCGCTTTCCCTCGACCATGAGCGGACTGAGCGGGCTCAAGCCGACCTGGGGGCGCGTCAGCCGGGCCGGCGTCTTTCCGCTCGCCGAATCGCTCGATCATGTCGGGCCGATGTGCCGCACCGCCCTGGATGCCGCCATCGTGCTCGGCATCATTGCCGGCGTCGACTCCGACGATCCGACCTCCGCACCACAGCCCGTACCGGACTATGCCGCCGCGACCGGCGCCGGTGTGACAGGCAAGCGGATAGGCGTCCCGAAAAACCTGCTTGGCGCCGATCCCGACTGCCAACGCGCGCTCGACGGCGCGTCAGCGGCCTTGGCACGGCAGGGAGCCCGGCTGGTCGACGTCACGCTGCCGGATCTCGATGAGGCGACGAAGCAGTGGCTGCCGCTGTGCGGCGTCGAAGCGGCGCTGGCCCACGAGGCGACATTTCCGGCACGGCGCGCCGAATACGGCGCCGAATTCGCGGCCCTGCTCGACCTTGGCCGCGACGTTTCGGGTCTCCAACTCGCCCGCATGCAGCGCACGCGTGCACGGGTGACCGGCGAGCTCGAGCGGCTGCTGGCCTCGATCGACCTGCTCCTGCTGCCGGCGATGGGGGTTGCTGCTCCCTCCCTGGCCGCCATGAAGGCACGCACGCCGCAGACCATCACGTCGCGGCTGCGCTACACCGCTCCGCTCGACATGAGCGGTCATCCCACACTCACCCTGCCGGGCGGCATGACGGCCGACGGCGTCCCGGTCGGCTTCCAGATCGTCGGCCGCAGCTTCGATGAAGCGGCAATCCTGGCCGCCGGCCATGCCTTCCAGCAGGTCACCGACTGGCATACGAGGCGTCCGCCGCTTTAGTCGCACCGATCGTTGCATGGACGGTGAAGGCTCAATCGGCTAGAATCGGCCGTCCCCTCAAAAGCCGCTGACAGCGCGCTCCACGACGGCTGGTTCATGAAAATCTTCCGCAATGTGCGGCTCAAGCCCAGCATCCTGACGTCGTTCGTGGTCCTGACCGTCCCGGTCTTCTTCACCATCATCGCTGTCACCTACTTCTCGAACGACCGCATCGCCCGGGCCAACGCGCAGCAGCTCGTCGAGCGCTTCCGCAACGAGGCGATCGACAACATCCAGGACGACTTCAATCCCATCAAGTCGCTGGCCCGCTCGGCCGCGGCGATCGGCGACGAGTTCCCCGACTTCTACGCGTCGAGCCGCTGCTTCAAGTATTTCCAGACCATCCTGGTGCACAGCCCCAAGATCGTCAGCGTCTATGTCGGCCTGGAAGACGGCAGCTTCCGCCAGACGCGCCGCATCGATCCCGAAGTGAAGGTCCAGGGCGCGCTGCCGCCCAAAGGCTCGCAGTACGCCTACCGTTGGATCGTCCCCAAGCCGGGCGAGCGGACGCTCGACCATTTCCTCTATCTCGACGCCGATCTCAAGGAGCTGGGTTCGAGCGAAGAGCCAACCGCTTACGACCCGCGCACCCGACTGTGGTACCGCAGCGCCGCCGATGCACACACGGAGATGATCTCCGATCCCGACGTCTTCGCGACCCTGGGCCTGATCGGATTCACGGTGGCCGCGCCCTTCTATTCCGGTGGCAAGCTGCACGGCGTGGCGGCGATCGACATGACGCTGATGGGACTTGGCGAGTATCTCGCCGAGCGCAAGATCAGCCCCGGCACGGTGAGCTACATGCTCGATCATCAGGGCCGGGTGATCGCGGCCTCCGACTTGTCGAAGACCTATGCCAACGTTCAGGGCAAGCTCGAGCTGCTGCACGTCACCGCGCTCGACAACGACCTGCCGGCCTTCGCCTACAGCGCCCGCCCGCGCGGCAGCGAAGGGCTCTACATCTTCGCGCACGACGGCAAGGAGTATGTCGCGAGCCTGGCGACCATGCCCGCCGAGTTCGGCAAGAAGTGGCAGCTCTTCATCATCACGCCGCTCGCCGACTTCACCAGCACGTTCCAGGCCAACAACATCCGCCTGGCCATCTTCGGCCTGATGGCAATGGCGTTGCAGGTCGTCGTCATCTTCTTCATGACCGGCATCGTCTCCTCGCCGCTCGAGCGGCTCGCCTTCAAGGTCGGCAAGATCCAGGAGCTGGGCACCGAGACGCTGCCGTCGGTGAACTCGCCGATCCGCGAGATCTCGGTGCTGTCCAAGGCAATCGACACGCTCGATGCCGCGGTGAAGTCGTTCTCCGCCTTCGTGCCGATCGGCCTGGTGACCCAGCTCCTGCACTCGGAGCAGAAGCTGGAGCTGGGCGGCCACAGCCGCTTCCTCACCATCTTCTTCTCCGACCTCGAGGGGTTTTCGACGCTCTCCGAGGAGGTGCCGTCGCAGGAACTGCTGCTGCGCGTCTCGGCCTATCTCGAGCTGGTGACCAAGACCGTCAACCAGGAACACGGCACCATCGACAAGTTCATCGGCGACGGCGTGATGGCGTTCTGGGGCGCGCCGGCGCTGCTCGACGACCATGCCTGGCGGTCGTGCGTGGCGGCGATGCGCATCCAGCGCGGCATGGATGCGCTGAACGAGCGCTGGCAGGCCGAGGAGCTGAAGCCGCTCAACATCCGCATCGGCATCCACTGCGATGCCGTCCTGGTGGGCAACATCGGCTCCAAGGAACGCATGAGTTACACGGTGATGGGCGACGGCGTGAACGTCGCCGCCCGCCTGGAAGGCACCAACAAGGAGTTCAATACCCGCATCCTGATCAGCCACCCGGTGTTCAAGGAGGCAGGCGAGCGACTGTGCGTGCGGCCGATCGACGACGTCACGGTCAAGGGACGGCGCGCGAAGATTCCGATCTACGAGTTGATGGGCGTCTATGGCGCCGACGATCCGGGCCTGGAGCCCAGCCCCGAAACGCAACGGTTAGCCAAGTTGACGCGGCTCGCCTATGAGGCTCTGGTCAGGGAGGACTACGCTTTGGCATCGCGCCGCTACCGCGAGATACTGGCGGAGTTTCCCGACGATCCGGTTGCGTCGGCGTTGGTCAAACGGCTTGTCACGGCATAGGAGAGATTGCCGTCTTTGGGAGGGGCACCGGTGGGGACCGTGCCCAGGAAGAGTGTGATTTGGGGGTAACTAACGTGTCGAAGCCTAGACTGGCGCCGGACGCCAGAGTCGAGCTGTCGCTCGCCGCCTTGCGACCGAGCGAGTACACCGCAGCCCTGATCCAGGTCTTGCAGGCGAAGTCCGCCACGGTGCAGGGCGCCAAGGTGCTCGAGATCGGCTCGGGCAGCGGCGTCGTGCTGGCGGCGCTGGGCGAGCTGGGCGCAGCCTCGCTGTGCGGCATCGACATCGAGGAGGACGCCGTCGCGTCGGGCATGCTGCTGCTGGCCGAGCTCGGCCACGGCGAGACGGCGGAACTCTACCTCGGCGACATGTGGCTGCCGGTCACCGGCCGCCGCTTCGACCTGATCGTGGCCAACCTGCCGCACTTCCCCATGGAGCGCAGCGACGTTCCAGGCCGGCTGCCGACCTGGAGCGCCGGCGGCTGCAACGGCCGCGCGCTGCTCGATCCCTTTCTCGAAGGGCTGGATGCGCATTTGGCCGCCGGTGGGCGCGCCATCATCACCCATAACGCGTTTGTCGATCTCGGGCGCTCGCGCGAGATCGTGGCCGCATGCGGCATGGCGCTCAACGTTGCGCTCACCACGCTGGTCTACATTCCCGAAGACAAGCTCTCGCGCATGACCGCGAGCGTGCTCGCCGTCCAGGACGGCCGCGCCATCCACCGCTACGGACCCTACGCGTTCGGCGACATGCACATCGTCGAGATCACCAGGCACGGGGCGGCGGGTTGATACGTGCACACCTCATCCTCTTATGTCCGATAGTTCAAGGCGTGGGACGAGCTTTTTCATCGCGCTGCGATGGAGCAGTGCGTGATGGGAGGGACAGCGAGGCTGCATGGGTCTGGGGGCAGGCTTTGCTGCGACGGTTGATCGATCTC
>JACPOB010000146.1 GCA_016185145.1 Rhodospirillales bacterium
GCAGCAAAGCCTGCCCCCAGACCCATGCAGCCTCGCTGTCCCTCCCATCACGCACTGCTCCATCGCAGCGCGATGAAAAAGCTCGTCCCACGCCTTGAACTATCGGACATAAGAGGATGAGGTCATCTGTGAATCACTATGAAAGCAAGTACTAGATATAGCCGCCGCGGAAGCTGATCATCGGTTCCCTGGTCGAAGCGCTGTAGGCCACGACGCGTCCCAAGGCGATGACGGCGCCGTGGCGCTCGATCATCTCGTCGAGCTGGCAGTCGATGACGCCGACCGAGTCGATCAGCGTCGGCGCGCCGCTTTTGAGCTCGCCCCAGGCGCCAGGCAGGAAGCGGTCCGCCCCCTTGAGCGATCCCTGGCCCGCGAATTCCTTCACCAGGGCGTCGGCGCCCTTGGCCACATAGTTGATGGCGAAATGGTTGGAATGGCGCACTGCGCCCAGCGCCGATGTGGTGAGCCCGATCGACACCATCATCATGGGCGGGCTGGCCGAAAGGTGGGTGGCCGACAACGCCAGGAAGCCGGCCGGCCCGTCGGCGCCCTTGGCGGTCACGATGGCCACGCCGATCGCCCGGCAGCCGATCGCCTTCCAGAAGGTCTTGGCGTCGATCTCGGTATCCATGCGGTACTCCTTTGCTGTCGCCGGAGCTTAGGCGGGCTAGAGTGCCCCTGAAAGAGACTGGGAGACGATGGTGGCGGGGCTTACGCTTTTTCACGGCTGGAGATCGTCGGCATCGCGCCGCGTGCGCCTGTGCCTGGCCGAGAAGGGGCTCGCCTTCGAGAGCAAGGTGGTCGACCTGGTGAAAGGCGAACACCATTCTCCGGAATTCCTGAAGCTCAATCCCAACGGCGTCA
Source organism: Rhodospirillales bacterium (assembly GCA_016185145.1). GTDB lineage: Bacteria > Pseudomonadota > Alphaproteobacteria > Reyranellales > Reyranellaceae > Reyranella. Next base: position 865 of record JACPOB010000146.1, read on the forward strand.
TCCCGCTCCTGATCCTGGAGGACGGTCGTGCGCTCTATGAAAGCGGCACGATCTGCGAGTTTGTCGACGAGACCTGGCCCGCGCCGCCGCTGCGGCCGGCCGACGCCTATGGGCGGGCCGAGATGCGCAACTGGATCCGCCATGTCGACGGTCTGATCGGCAACCTGATCATCTTCAACTGGGTGCACGGCATGGCGCAGGTCGCCCGGAAATGGACCGACGCCGAACTCGCCGAGCGGCTCGCCCGCGTGCCGAGCAAGGAGCGGCGCGAGGCCTGGCTGCGCACGGCGCGCAAGCCCTACACCGAGGAGGAGCGGGCCGAGGCGCGCGACAAGCTCAAGACTGCGCTGCTCGACCGCATGGAAGACGCGATCGGCCCGAGCGGCTGGTTGGTCGGCGACCGCTATTCGCTGGCCGATATCGGTGCGGTGCCCTTCGTCAAGCGCATCGACGAAGAGATCGCGCCCGACGAGATGACCCGGGCGCGCCATCCCAAGGTGGCGGCCTGGTGGGCCGCCATCCAGGCGCGGCCGGCCTTCGCCACCGCGCGGATAGAGGCCTTCACCTAAACCTCTTCTCCTCCCCCGTATGACGGGGGAGGTGGAAGAGGTGAGCCTCAGAAGATGTTCAGGAACAGGATGTAGAGCGAGGCCGACAGCGTGATGGCGGCGGGGAGCGTGAGCACCCAGGCCATCAGCAGGTTGCGCACCGTCGCCATCTGCAGGCCCGAGCCGTTGGCCGCCATGGTGCCGGCGACGCCCGACGACAGCACGTGCGTGGTCGAGACCGGCAGGCCGAAGACGTCGGCCGCGCCGATCGTGCCGGCCGCCACCAGCTCCGCGGAGGCGCCCTGCGCATAGGTGAGGTGGCTCTTGCCGATCTTCTCGCCGACCGTCACGACGATGCGCTTCCAACCGATCATGGTGCCGAGCCCGAGCGCGATTGCCACCGCGACCTTGACCCAGAGCGGGATGAAGCGGGTCGCCGCGTCGAGTTCCTTCTTGTAGGTGTTGAGCACCGCCACCTCCTGCTTGGTGAGCGCGTTCTCCTTGTCCTTCATCAGGAAGCGCAGCGCCTCGGAGACGAGGTACATGTCGTTGCGGATGTTGGCGACGGAGGCGGCCGGGATCTTGGCGACCGAGCCGTACTCGCCCACCTGGGTGGAGATTTCCTTCACCAGCGCCGCCAGAGACACGTAGGTGCCTTCGTTCATCTTGCGTTGCGAGACGTAGAGCGTGACGGCCGGCCGCGGATTACCCAGCACCTGATAGCCCGCCGCCTGCTTCTCGATCACGGCTGCCGCTGCCGCCGACGCCGCCTGGAAGGACGGCAGCTGCTCGGGCGCGGGCGAGCGGTTCAGGGCATAGGCCGTCGGCACCGTGCCGATCAGGATCAGCATGATCAGGCCCATGCCCTTCTGGCCGTCATTGGAGCCGTGCGCGAAGCTCACGCCGGTGCAGGTCAGGATCAGGATGCCGCGGATCCACCATGGCGGCGGCTGCTGGCCCTTGGGCTCGGCGTAGAGCGCGGGGTTGCGCACCACGAACTTCAGCACCAGCAGCAGGAGGCCCGCGGCGACGAAGCCGAATATCGGCGACAGGAGCAGCGCGTAGCCGATCTCGGTGGCCTTGCTCCAGTCGACGCCCGAGGTGCCGTCCATGCCGCGCGCCAGCGCGTTGGCGATGCCGACGCCGATGATCGAGCCGATCAGGGTGTGCGAGCTCGAGGCCGGCAGGCCGAGCCACCAGGTGCCGAGGTTCCAGATGATGGCCGCGATCAGCAGCGCGAACACCATGGCGAAGCCCGCGCTGCTGCCGACCTGCAGGATCAGCTCGACCGGCAGCAGCGAGACGATGCCGAAGGCCACCGCGCCGGTCGACGTGAGCACACCCAGGAAGTTGAAGACGCCCGACCACACGACCGCCATTTCGGCCGGCAGGGAGTGGGTGTAGATCACCGTGGCGACGGCGTTGGCCGTGTCGTGGAAGCCGTTGACGAACTCGAAACCCAGCGCAATGAGCAGTGCCACCAGCAGCAGGGCGAAGGGCAGGAACGTCGTGACCTGCGCGCCCGACGCTTCGACATCGGAATAGACGCTGTAGATGACGAAGAGGAAACCCGCGGCCAGCACGCCGAAGAAGATGATGCCGGTCAGCGGATTGAAGCCCTTGTCGAGGTTGGGCCGGGAGCTGGGCCGCGCCGGCTCGATGGGCGGCGCTTGCAAGGCAGTGTCGGTCATCGATCGTCCCCCGAGTGCGATTGACACTGATTCTTGCGCCTCTTGTTTACCGCGCGATGACGGGCCGAGCGGTCGAACCGTGACGCTGCGATGCGCTGCGCGCACGGGCTTTCGCCGCATCAGTTGATGTGCAACGACGCGGATGACGGCCCGATCAAAGGGCTCTAACTTCACCGTAGTGTAAGAGTGAGGATACCGGCAGTGGCGCCACCAATCACTTACGACCCCGTCGGCCAGTCCAGCTTCATCGATTTCACCGGCTACCGGATCACCAACGCGACCACCGCCGAAGCCGCCTACAACATCACCGACGGTCGTCCGTTCAACGGCAATACCGAGTACGGCTTCGACGTCGCCCTCGTCCTGCCGCGCGTCCAGGACCCTACGGCGCTGCTGGCTGGCGACTGGGGCAGCCGCCAGCTCGCGCTGAAGGCGCTGAACGACAGCAGCTCGCTGTGGTCGACGTTCGGCGCCGACCAGACCCAGTTCAACGACACCGTCGATTTCCTCAAGAACGATCTCCACCTCACGGTGCTGGATGCCGGCAACAGCAACTACGTGACGTCGGCCGAATCCCGGACGATCTGGGTCTATGTCGAGACGCAGGCCCAGTGGCAGGATCTCTTCAATACACCGCTGTACTACTCGGACAGCGCCGGCATCCCCTATTGGAACGGCAACCTTTCGCTGCCGACGCAGGTCACCGTCGACGGCCTCTGGTTCGATAGGTCGATCGCGCCGCCGGGCTCCAGCATGGCGCACACGCCGGTCACCTTGCCGAACGGCGACCAGAGCATCGGCAACAGCGCCGGGCCGTTGCCGACCAACCTCGCGCCGCAGGACATGGCCGCGCTCTACAACTTCCCGCTCGACGGCAAGGCGGTGCAGACAGTGACGGTCGGGCTGATCGAGCCGGGCATCGGCTCGGCGCTCAAGAACGACAACAGCGGCTCACAGTTCCAGAGCCGGCTGACGGCCTACCTCGATGCCATCGGCCAGAACGGCGACGGGGTCGTCCATGTCCAGGGGCAGAACGGCCAGCAATACGACATCGGCGCCGGCGAGCGCTCGCTCGACGTCGGCGTCGTCGCCGCGGTCAACCCCAACAGCGACATCGTCCTGTTCAACGGTTCGGGCCTGGTCGGCTACAACACATTCGCCACGACCTATACGGCGATCCAGAGCGCCACCTTCGAGAAAGTGCATCCGGTGGCGGCATGGTCGGACTCCTTCGGCGACGCCCAGAGCATGGCGCCCGGCTCGCCGTTCTATCGGGCCTACTGGGATCTCTTCGTCGACGCAGCGCTCGCCAACCAGACCGCGATCAGCGCGCTCGGCGACGGTGGCTCAGGCAACGAGACCGGCAACGGGCTCACCAATCTCGAGTACAACTGCACCCAGCCCTACGGACTTCTCGTGGGCGGCAGCTCGCTTTCGGTGCTGGGCGGCGCGATCACGGATCCGACCTTGCTCGACCCCATCGTCGCGCCGGCGCTTGCCGGCGATCGCGACGTCATCTGGCGGCTGATCGAAGGCGGCCTGACCGTGCTGCCGACGAACATGCAGGCCACTCAGTTCTTCGTCGAGACGGCATGGAACTGGTACAGCGTCGGCGACGGGCAGATCACGAGCGCGAACCCAGGCTTTCCCGGCGGCTACCTGAGCAATACCGCGACATCGGGCGGCGTCGACCCGACCCAGCCGGTGCCGTCCTACCAGAGCGCCTATGGCCTCAATCCGGTGACCTCCGATCCGCTGCATCAATCCGGCCGCGGCGCGCCCGACGTGACGGCGAATGCGGGCGGCAATGCGACCTACTACGTGCCGGGCGAGAACATGGAGGCCTACGGCTACGACTACGGCACCAGCGCCGCCTCGCCGCTGTGGATGGGACTGATCGCCCAGATCGACACCATCTTCAACGACCAGGGGCTGCCCAATCTCGGCTACATGAACGACCTGCTCTACACTGCCTCGGCGATCGCGCCGGCCTCGTTCAACGACGTCACGCTCGGCAACAACATCTCCTCCTGGGTGAGCGGCGGCACCACCTACATGTCCAACGGTGAAGCGATCACGCCCACCGGTTTCGGCTACTACGCGGGTCCCGGCTACGATCTCGTCTCCGGGCTGGGTTCGCCCAACGGGTTGTTGCTGGCGCGGGCGCTCACCGCGATCGGCCATTCGCAGATCTCCTACCGCTTCAATGCCGACATGCTCGACGACGACGGCGGGCACGGCTGGACCAGCGGCGCCGACCAGAGCCTCCTGTTCCAGGCCATGTCCGACGGTGCCGTGACGGCGGGCGTGAGCCTGGGAAGCCAGGGGCTGGTCTTCATCGGCGGCGATTCCGATCATTTCGCTTGGACCAACCGCTTCGCCCAACAGTCGCTGCAGGCCGACTTCGATCCGCAACTGGTCCGCATGTACGACAAGCAGGCGGTGGGCTGGACGGCGCAGTCGGTCGTGGCCTCGGGCGACCAGGTTTCGGTGACGATCGACGGCGTGGCGACCCATGCCGTGCAGGGCACGCTCACCAGTCCCTTCGGCTTCGCCGACTTCCTGTCGGGCGATGGCGCCGTGCGCGCGGCGCGGCCGGTGGCCGTGGCCGAAACGGTGGGCAATGCCGGCGACCAGATCGCCATCGTGCGGGTGAGGCAGAACGGCGAGAACGACCTGTCGCTCACCTTCTACGAGGTCGACGATCTGTCAGGCGCCATCGCCGGCAAGAAGCCGGGCGAGGCGGGCTATGCCGCATTGGCCGACGCGAATGCCTATCAGCTCACCACCGGCGGCACGGCGCTGCACGGTCCCGGCTACGGCAACTTCCTGCAGGCCGGCCTGCTCGACGTCGATGCCAACGATCTCATCGCCATGAAGCTCACCAACCAGACCACCGGCCAGCAATACTGGGCCTTCTCGACGGCCAACGAGAGCGTGGCGGGCCAGAAGGTCGGTCATCTGTGGAACTTCGGCCTGAACACCTGGGGCTGGGAGGACACCCATGGCGGCGGCGATCGCGACTTCAACGACCTCGTCGTGGGCTTCGACTTCACCAGCGCCTCGGGCCACCACTGGCTGGTCTGATCCATGAGCACTTCGCTTCTTCCCGCATCCTGGCGACCTGTGCCGGCGTCGCTGCTGCCGGCCAATCCCGCGATCTACGATGGACCGCGGCTCGCTACCTGGTTGGCCATGGCCTATCTGGTCTTCATCACCGTGCGCAGCCTGATCCATTTGCTGCTGCCCGATGGCGGCGCCCAGTCGATTGCCAGCATCGACGTCAATGTCGCCGGCGGCTCGAACATCGTCGCGATGTTCGGCCAATGGGGTGCCATCCAGCTCCTGCTGGCGGGGCTTCTGTGGGTCCTGTTGCTGCGCTGGCGCGGGCTCACGCCGCTGGTGCTGCTGGTGTTCGTCATCGAACCCTGTCTGCGCGGTCTGTCCGGGCATCTGAAGCCCGTCACCGCCATGGGCACACCGCCCGGCGAGGCGCTCAACTGGTGGGTCTTTCCCATCCTCTTCCTGCTGCTGCTGCTGTCGCTTTGCCCGGCCAACAGGAATTGACACGGGGCGCGCAGCACGTGTGGCTCTAAAGTCTCCGTCATCCCGACCGGAGCCGAGCGTAGCGAGGCGCAGCGGAGGGACCTGTTCTTGTCGATGCGTCGACAAGAAAAGGTCCCTCGACTGCGCCGCCCTTCGGGCGGCTCCGCTCGGGATGACGGAAAATTGGTCAAATGCGAAGTCGTGAGGCCGCCCGGCTGGTTGATTCAAAGCCTATACGGCCCATATTTCACGGGTCCCCAATGCCCGCCGCATCGCTTTTCCATCCTGCTGTGGCTGCGTGGTTCGAAGCGAGCTTCGCCGCCGCGACGGCCGCGCAGGCCGACGCCTGGCCTCTGATCAAGGCCGGCCGCCATACGCTGATCGCCGCGCCGACCGGGTCGGGCAAGACTCTGGCGGCGTTCATGGCCGCGATCGACGATCTGGTTCGCCAGGGCGTCGAGGGCGATCTGAAGGATGAGACGCAGATCGTCTACGTTTCTCCGCTCAAGGCGCTGTCCAACGACATCCAGCGCAATCTCGAGGCGCCGCTCGCCGGTATCCGCGCCGAGCTCGAGCGCCGCGGCCTGCCCGATGTCGAGATCCGCGCGTGGGTGCGGACCGGCGATACTTCGCCCGGCGAGCGCCAGCGCATGGGCCGCAAGCCGCCGCACATCGTGGTTACGACGCCGGAATCGCTCTACGTGCTGCTGGGCTCGGAGTCGGGCCGCAAGATGCTCGCGACCACGCGCACGGTGATCGTCGACGAGATCCATGCCATCGCACCCAACAAGCGCGGCAGCCATCTCGCCCTGTCGCTCGAGCGCCTGTCGGCATTGTGTGGCGATCGTCTGATGCGCATCGGCCTGTCGGCGACCCAGAACCCGATCGAAGCGGTGGCGCGCTTCCTCACCGGCGGCTGCGACTGCGCCATCGTCGATTCCGGTCATCGTCGTCGCCGGGACCTCGCGATCGAAGTGCCTGAATCGCCGCTCGAAGCCGTCATGTCGATGGACGTCTGGGAGCAGGTCTATCGACGCCTGGCGGCCCTGGTCGGCGAGCACCGCACGACGCTGATCTTCGTCAACACCCGGCGCATGGCCGAACGCGCTACCCGCCGCCTGTCCGAGCTTCTGGGCGAGGCCGAAGTGGCAGCCCATCACGGCAGCCTCGCCCGGGAACAGCGGCTCGACGCCGAGCAACGCCTGAAGACAGGCAAGCTGCGCGCCCTGGTCGCCACTGCCTCGCTCGAGCTCGGCATCGACATCGGTGACGTCGACCTCGTCTGCCAGCTCGGGTCGCCGCGCTCCATCGCGAGCTTCCTGCAGCGCGTCGGTCGCTCCGGCCACGCCGTCGACGGCACGCCCAAGGGCCGTCTGTTCCCCTTGTCGCGCGACGAGCTGGTCGAATGCACCGCCTTGCTCGACAGCGTGCGCCGCGGCGAGCTCGATCGCCTCGCGATCCCCGATCGACCGCTCGACGTGTTGGCCCAGCAGGTCGTGGCCGACGTCGCCGCGCGCGACTGGAGCGAGGACGCTCTGTTCGACCGGGTGCGCCGCGCCTGGCCCTATCGCGACCTGCCGCGTTCCGATTTCGACGCCATCGTCACCATGCTGGCGGAGGGCTTCCACACCCGTCGCGGCCGGCGCGGCGCGCTGGTCCATCATGACGCCGTCAATGGCGCGTTGCGCGGCCGGCGCGGCGCGCGGCTGACGGCGCTAACGGCGGGCGGGACGATTCCCGACAACGCCGACTACCAGGTGCTGCTCGAGCCCGAGAACAACGTCATCGGTTCGGTCAACGAGGACTTCGCCGTCGAGAGCATGGCCGGCGACGTCTTCCAGCTCGGCAACCGCAGCTACCGCATCCAGCGCGTCGAGCGCGGTACGGTGCGCGTCGAGGACGCCCACGGCCAGGCGCCGAACATCCCGTTCTGGCTGGGCGAGGCGCCCGGCCGCAGCGACGAGCTTTCGGTCTCGGTGTCGCGGCTGCGCAGCGACGTCGAGGCCTGCCTGAAGACAGATCCGACCGGCGCCAGCCTGCTGCAATGGCTGACTGGCGAACTCGGCCTCGACACCGGCGCAGCCCAGCAGCTCGCCGACTACCTGCGCGCCGGCTTTGGCGCGCTGGGTTGCCTGCCGACGCGCGACATCATCGTCCTCGAACGCTTCTTCGACGAGGCGGGCGGCGCGCAGCTGGTATTGCACTCGCCCTACGGCAGCCGGCTCAATCGCGCCTGGGGCCTGGCGCTGCGCAAGCGCTTCTGCGGCAAGTTCAACTTCGAGATCCAGGCTGCCGCCACCGAGGACAACATCGTCATCTCGCTCACCGAGGCGCACAGCTTCGTGCTCGACGACGTGCCGCGCTATCTGCACTCGGCTTCGGCGCGTGACGTGCTCATCCAGGCGGTGCTCGATTCGCCGATGTTCACCACGCGCTGGCGCTGGGTGAGCGGCGTGTCGCTCGCCCTGCCGCGCTTCCGTGGCGGCCGCAAGGTGCCGCCGCAGCTTGCCCGCATGGCCGCCGAGGACCTGATCGGCTCGGTGTTCCCCGACCAGATCGCCTGCGCCGAGAACCTGGTCGGCGAGCGCGAGATCCCCGACCATCCGCTGGTGCGCCAGGCGCTGGGCGACTGCCTCGGCGAGGCGATGGACGCCGACGGGCTGGAGCGCCTGTTGAAGGGGATCGAATCGGGCGCGGTCCGCGTGGTGACGCGCGACCTGACGCAGCCCTCGCCCTTGGCGCTCGAGGTCCTGACGGCGCGGCCCTATGCCTTCCTCGACGACGCACCGCTGGAAGAGCGTCGCACACAGGCGGTGATGGCGCGCCGCTGGCTGGCGCCTGAGCAGGCATCCGACCTGGGTCGCCTCGACGCCGAGGCGATCGAGCGGGTGAGGGGAGAGGCATGGCCCGATGCGGCGAACGCCGACGAGCTGCATGACGGCCTGGTGTGGCTGGGCTTCCTCACCGACGACGAAGTGCAGGCGGGCGTCGGCTGGCGAGCCTGGCTCGATGAGCTCGCGGCGAACAAGCGCGCGGCGGAGATCGATGCCCCGGACGTGAAGCTCTGGGTCGCGGCCGAGCGGCTGCCGCATTTCCGTGCCCTCTGGCCGGCTCTCTCGACGATGCCCGCCATCGCCGCGCCTGCCGCCTACGACAAGGAATGGTCGGCCGACGAGGCGCTGGTCGAGATCGTGCGGGGCCGGCTCGAAGGCTCGGGGCCCGCGACGCAGGCTGCACTCGCCGCACCGCTTGGCCTACGGCCCGAGGCGATCGCTGCGACACTGGCGGCGCTGGAGACCGAAGGCTTCGCATTGCGTGGCCGGTTCACGCCGGACGCGGCGGTCGACGAATGGTGCGAGCGTCGCCTGCTCGCGCGCATCCATCGCTACACGATCAAGCGGTTGCGGGCGGAGATCGAGCCCGTCTCGGCCCGCGACTTCCTGCGCTTCCTGCTCCGTTGGCAACGCGTCGTGCCCGATACCCAGGTCGAGGGTGCGGCCTCGCTCGATGCGGTCGTCGCCCAGCTCGAAGGATTCGGCGCACCGGCCGCCGCCTGGGAAAGCGACATCCTGCCGGCGCGGCTGAAGGACTATCGCCCGTCGTGGCTCGACGCGCGCTGCCTGGCGGGCCACGCCACCTGGCTGCGGCTCGGCGCCCGCGCCGCGACGGGCCGGCCGACGACGGTGCGCACGACGCCGGTGACGCTGGTGCCGCGCCGCCATGCCGCGCTGTGGCGGGCGATGGCATCGTCCGAGCCGGCCCGGCCCGGTGCGCAGGCACAGGCCGTCGTCAACTACATGGCCGCGAACGGCGCCTCGTTCTTCGACGAGCTGCTGCAACACTGCGGCCTGCTGCGCTCGCAGCTCGAGGAGGCGCTGGCCGAGCTGGTGGCGCTCGGCCTCGTCACCTCCGACAGCTTCGCCGGCCTGCGCGCGCTCCTGGTGCCGTTCTCCGAGCGCAAGCCGGGCGGCACCCGCCGGCGCCGCGCCGCCGCCGCGGCGATGGAGGATTCCGGCCGCTGGTCGCTGGTGCGCGCACCGGCTTCGGCCGACCGCGCGCTCGATGCCGCGGCGGTGGAACATATCGCCCGCGCGCTGCTGCGGCGCTACGGCGTGGTGTTCTGGCGCCTGCTCGAGCGCGAGACGTCGTGGCTGCCGCCCTGGCGCGAGCTCCTGCGCGTCTATCGCCGGCTCGAGGGCAGCGGCGAGATCCGCGGCGGCCGTTTCGTGGCGGGCTTCACCGGCGAGCAGTTCGCCCTGCCCGAGGCGATCGGCACCTTGCGCGAAGTGCGCCGCCGGCCGCCCTCCGGCGAATGGACGGCCGTGTCGGGAGCCGACCCGCTCAATCTTGCCGGCATCCTGACGCCGGGCCCGCGACTGGCCGCACTCGCCGGCAACCGCCTGCTCTATCGCGACGGCGTGCCGGCGGCGACCCTGTCGGGCGGCGAGATCCGCTTCGTCGAGCCGCTCGACGCCGCGACCGAATGGTTCGCGCGCAAGGCCCTGGTGCGCGGCACGGGGAGAGGCTCGTCGCTCGCCGCAGAATTGGCCGCCCTGCACGACGCTGCGCCGGCCGGTTTCTCTTGAATCACTTCCTCCCCACGCGAAGCGTGGGGAGGTGTCGCCGTCATACGGCGACGGAGGGGTCATAAGCGCCAGTACTGGTGCTCATGACCCCTCCGCCCTCGTATGACGAGGGCACCTCCCCATCGTAAGAACGATGGGGAGGAATGAATCCTCTACGCCTGCGCGGCGCGCCACCGTCGCTCGATGTCGCGGGCGGCCTGCTTCAGGCTGCGCAGATAGCGCTTCGCCGCGACCTCGGTCGTCATCGCCGAGGTGAAGAACACGATGTTGAGGCTGCCGATCACCGGCCCGACACCGCCGATCGGCACGGCAATGGCGCTGATGCCCTGCTCGGTCTCGCCGACCGACGAGGCGTAGCCGTCGCTTTTCGTGCGCGACACGAAGCGGCCGACGTAGCGGCGATCGCGCGCGAGGGCGGCATCCTCGGGCACCAGCGAGGCGGCGATCTCCAGCATCTCGCGCCGCTGGGTCGGCGTGGCGGCCGTCAGCACGGCGCGGCCGAGTGCACTGCGCGGCAGCGAACGCCCGAAGCCGACCATCGAGCGATGGACCGAGAACGGGCTGAAGGAGTGCGTGCTCTCCCGGATCATCATCCGGCCCAGCTCGAAGACCGCGAAGTCGCTCGGCCACGACACTTGCTCGAGAAGGCTGAACATCGGCGGCAGGGCGGCCTGGCTCGACAGGTCCTGCGTCGACAGCCCTTCGCTCAGCCGCCGCACCTGCGGCGTCAGTCCGAACAGGCCGCTGCTTTCGTCGAACGTCACGTAGCCGTCCTGCTGCAGGGTCTGCAGCAGCCGATAGCACGTCGTGCGGTTGATGCCGCTCCGGCGGGCGAGCTGCTGGGCGCTCGACGGCCCGTTGGTGTTGAGCTCGCCGATCAGGGCAAGGCCGCGCGAAAGCGCCCGGACGGAGCGGTGTATCGACATGTTCGCGCCGCGAACATTTCAGATTCCGGCATGGAAGCCAAGCCGCACGCGGCCAAGGATGCAGGGGGAGAGGACCGCCATGCCCATCAAGACCGGAAAGCAGTACATCGACTCCCTGCGTGACGGCCGCAGGCTCTTCATCGACGGCAGGGTCGTGACCGACGTCACCGACTATCCGCCATTGCAGGGTGTCATCGGCACCATTGCCGGGCTGCACGACGATCAGCACGATCCCGCCCTGCATCGCCTGCTGGCCAGCACGTCGCCGACGACGGGCGCGGCGGTGAGCACGACCTACCTCGAGGCGCGCACGCGCGAGGAGTTTTCGGCGCTCGCCGGCTGCTTCCACCTGCGCGCCAAGCGCACCTTCGGCCTGATGGGGCGGCTGACCGACTTCATGTCGGCTTTCCTGGTCGACCAGGCGGTGGCGCTGCGGGCGCTGGGCAAGAACGAATCGGCGGCGCGCGCCCAGGGCATGGTCGAGCTCTGCCGCGAGAACGACTTCCAGGTCACCCATGCGCTGATCGATCCGCAGTCCGACCGCTCGACGCTCGATGCGCCCTCGCAGGCGGTGCAGGTCGTCGAGCGCACGGCCGAGGGTGTCGTCGTCAGCGGCTGCCGCATGCTCTCGACTTTGGCGCCGGTCGCCAACGAGTGCTATGTCGGCCCGTACTATCCGCGCAAGCCGGGGGAGGAGAAGTTCGTCCTGGCCTTCGTGGTGCCGATGAACGCACCCGGCCTCTCGATCCTCTGCCGCGAGAGCTTCCACCATGGCCAGAGCGCCTTCGACCGGCCGCTCAGCAGCCGCTTCGACGAGGGCGACGCCATCCTGATGTTCGACCGCGTGCTGGTGCCGCACGAGCGCATGATCATCGACGGCGATCTCGAAGCCTACAACGGCATGCTGTCGTCGCGGCCGGGCTATACGCCCATCCAGGCCACCATCCGCTCGACCATGAAGCTGCGCTTCCTCGCCGGCATGGCGACGGCGATCGCCCGCGCCAACGGCCGGGACAAGCTGCCCCGCTTCCAGGCGGCCATCGGCGAACTGATCGCACTGGTGAGCGTGGCGGAAGGTATCCGCGCCGGCGCGGTCGAGGAGGGCTTGCGGCGCGCCGAGGCCTTCGCGCGCGGCGAGACGCGGATCGAAGGCGACGGACTCGCCGAGCCCAAGGTAACCGGCGTCTGCGGCGGCGCGGCCATCAACTTCTTCTTTCCCTACGCCAACACCAAGGCGGCCGACGTGCTGCGCATCGCCGCCGGATCGGGCGTGCTCGCCATGAGCGGCGCCGACTACGCCAACCCCGCGATCGGTCCGTTGATGGATAAATGGCTGGTCGGCCCCGGCATCGACGCCAAGCGGCGGCTCGAGCTGATGAAGCTCGCCTGGGACATGACCGGCAGCGAGTTCGGCTCGCGAGCGGGGCTCTATGAGCGGCTGTACTCGGGAGACCCCGAGATCAATGCGCAGCGCTGGTTCAGAAGCGGCATCACCAAGGAATGCGAGTCGCTGGTGCATGAGCTGCTGAAGGCTTGAACGGCGTCGCCGACAATCACTGGATAATCACTCCAACAGCCTTCGGATGCGCGTTACCGGCTAAGGGCGCAGTCGTTCCTGCGTCGAGCGCAACGACGCTCGTTGTTCATGCAGCAAGCACAAAGGTGACGCGATGGCAGTCTTCGGAGACACGGCCGGCAACTTCATCGACGACGAAAAGGGCAAGAACCAGCACCTGATCCTTGACGACAATGTCGGCGGCACGGCCTACGGCGATGCCAACCAGATGTTCGGCACGAGCCGCGGCGGCAACGACCATCTGACCGGTGGCGCCGGCACCACCAATCATCTCTACGGCGATGCCGACGTGATGCACGACCAGAGCCGCGGCGGCAACGACCTGCTGATCGGCGGCGACAACGCCACCAACTTCCTCTACGGCGACGCCGCCAGCTTCTCGAGCGGCGACTTCAGCGGCGACGTCTCCGGCGGCAACGACCACCTGGTCGGCGGCGACAATTCGACCAACACCCTCTCGGGCGATGCCGACAGCATATTCGACGGAACGGGCGGCAACGATACGCTGGTCGGCGGCAGCAATTCCACCAACAACCTCTACGGCGACGCCGTCTCGCACATCGTCGGCGATGCGGCGGGCGGCAACGACGCGCTGACCGGCGGCCGGGATTCGCTGAACATCCTGGTCGGCGATGCCGGCCAGCTGCTGAGCGGCCGCGGCGGCAACGACACGCTGTTCGGCGCCGAGGGCGCGATCAACAACCTGTTCGGCGACAGCACCGAAATGTCCGGCGCCACCGGTGGCAGCGACACGCTGGTCGGTGCCGCCAATTCCGACAACAACCTGCTGGTCGGCGACGCCTCGCGCATGTTCGTCGATGCGACCGGCGGTGACGACGTGTTGCGCGGCGGCGACAACACCAACAATCAGCTGTTCGGCGACGCCATGACGATCGGCGACAGCAGTCAATTCTTCCGCGGCGTCAATGTCGGCGGCAACGACACGCTGGTGGCCGGCAACGGCGTCGGCACCGTCAACTTCCTCTACGGCGACGCGCAGTTCCTGTACGGCCAGGCGCAGGCCGGCAGCGACGTGCTGATCGGCGGCACGGGGACCGACTTCATGTACGGCGATGCCGCGCAGATGACGGCCCTCGTGACGACGGCGGCCGACACCTTCGTCTTCGCGCCGCACGGCGGCAACGACATGATCGCCGACTTCCGCTCGAGCGACGGCGACCGGATCGACGTCAGCGCCTGGGGGTTCCACGGCCTTGGCGACATGGCGATCACCGCCGTCGAGAGCGGCACCCACATCGCCTTCGACCAGAACAACGGCGTGACCCTGTCGGGGATCTTCGATCCCGCGACGTTGCACCAGTCGGACTTCCTGTTCGCCTGAGCCTGAACCGACTACCGCGGCCGGCGTCATCGTTGGCGATGACGCCGGCTTGGCGATGAAAGCACTGCTGGCATTCGGGCCGAGCGACACAACGAATGGCGTGGCCGTCGGTTCGACCCGCCACGGGTGGCACTCTACGGTACGCAAAAATTCGCAAAAACGAAATTGGCGACATCAACCGTAGTTCTTGACTGTTCCGAACTTAGGTTATATGATTGGATCCCGTTACGCTGCTCTGCGGCGTTCCCGCTCTATGCATCGTTTATCCGACCATGTGCCAGACCGCTCCCGCCCTGGAGCCGGTCATTCCGCCCGGCTGGGTGCAAGTCGGGCGGAAGGAATAAGTGCGCCGCCCACCACGGCAGGGCCTGCAGAAAATGCAAAAAATGCAGAAAATCAAAAAGCGGCGTGAATTCAAAGGCTTGTCGGACATTGGCCGACCTGCCGAAAATATGCAGAAAATGCAGAAATTCACGCGCGCGGCGACTTCACTGCATGCACCTCAGGCTCTCCCGGACCGCGAGCTTCCAGCTCGCTCATGACCCATGAGCGCGCTGGAAGCTCGCGGTCCGGAAGAACATGAGGCGGACCTGGAGGTCCGCGCTCCACCGAGCCTACTAATTCACCTTGCCGACCAGCGGGCAGCCGCCTTCGTTCAGCGGCCGGAACGCCTCGTTGCCCGGCACGGTCGCGACCATCTTCACCAGGTCCCATTCGCCCGTGGATTCCTCGGGCGTCTTGGCCTGCATGAGGTACATGTCGCGGATCACGCGGCCGTCCTCGCGGACCTTGCCGTTCCTGGTCATGAAGTCGTTGATCGGCAGCTCCTTCATCTTGGCCATCACCGCCTTGGCCTCGTCGGTGCCGGCCGCCTGCACCGCCTTGAGGTAGTGCAGCACGGCGCCGTAGGTGCCGGCCTGGATGAAGGACGGCGGCCGTCCGATCACCTTGGCGAAGCGGTCGCTGAAGGCGCGCGCCTCGGGCGTCATGTCCCAGTAAAACGGACTCGAGATCAAGAGCCCCTGCGCCACCTTCAGGCCGACGCCGCGCACGTCGGGGAACTGCGCCAGCGGGGCGCTGATCTTCATGCCCTGCCTGGCCAGGCCGAACTCGGCCGCCTGCTTGATGCCGTTGATGATGTCGTTGCCGCCGTTGGCGAACATCAGGCCGTGGGCCTTGGAGGCCTGCGCCTGCAGAAGGTACGACGAGAAATCCGCGGTGTTCAGCGGATGGCGAACCGAGCCCACCACCTTGCCGCCCGCCGCCTTGATGAAGCTGGTGGCGTCGGCTTCGACGGCCAGGCCGAAGGCGTAGTCGACCGTGACGAAGAACCACGAATCGCCGCCCATCCTGCTGATGGCGTTCACGATGGTCTTGGTCTGGCCGTAGGTGTCGTAGATCCAGTGGATGGAGTGGCCGGTGCACGACTTGCCGGTGAGCTCCGACGTCGCCGCCGCGGTCGGCATGACGATGCGGTTCTTCTCCTGGGCGATGCGCACCAGGGCGAGTGCGATGGCCGAGTTGGGGATGCCGAGAATCATGTCGACGTTCTCGTCGTCGTACCAGCGCCTGGCGATGCCGACTCCGACATCGACCTTGCTCTGGAAGTCGGCCGTCACCAGCTCGATCGGCTTGCCCAGCACGGAGCCGCCGAAATCGGCGATCGCGAACCGTACCGCGGCGACGTCGCCCGGTCCGGTGTTCTCGGCGTAGGGGCCGGACATGTCGTCCAGCACGCCGATCTTCACGGCATTGTTCTGGGCGAACGCGGTGGGAATGCTGAACAGGACGCACGCTAACGCTGCCGCCGCGGCGGCTTTCACGTATCGCATCATGTCCTCCCGGACGTCGTTCCTTGGCAAATCCTAGCACGGGCCTGGACGGCATGGTTGAATTGGCGCCGGGGGAACGGGGGAGAACGAATGGAATACCTGTTGCTGGTGACGTGGTTCCTGGGCGGCGCCTCGACCACGAGCTACCAGGTCGCTTTTGCGTCGCGGCAGGCCTGCGAGATCGCCCTGGCCGAGTTGCGCAACGACGCGCGCCGGCTCGGTGCCTTCGGCGATACGGTGCGCACCCCGGCCGGTGCGCCGGTGACCGGCAGCACGGCGAGAAGCGATGGCTCGCCCGCGCCGGTGCTGTCGGCTGTCTGTGTCAATCAGCGTTGAGAGGAGCAAGGCGTGATGAAGATCGATTTCACGGGCAAGAAGGCGATCGTCTGCGGCGGCAGCCGGGGCATCGGCAAGGCGATCGCCATGGGCTTCGCGGCGGCGGGCGGCGACGTCTCGATCTGCGCCCGTGATCTTGTGGCCCTCGAGGAGACCAAGGGCGAGATCGCCAGGCTTGGGCGCAAGGCCCATGCCGCCAGCGCCGATCTCGCCAAGGGTGACGCCGTGCGCGGCTACGTGCGCGATGCCGTCGCCGCCTTGGGCGGCGTCGACTTCCTGGTAAACAACGCCTCGGCCTTCGGCTCGTCGGACGACGATAAAGGTTGGGGCGCCAACCTCGCGGTCGACATGATGGCGATCGTGCATGCCACGCAGGAGGCCTATCCGGCGCTGAAGCAGGTCCAGGGCAGCGTGGTGAACATCTCGTCGATCGCCGCCCTGCATCCCGCGGCGCGCCAGCCGCCTTACGGCGCGATAAAGGCTGCGGTGATCCACTACACGGTCACCCAGGCTGCCATGTACGCCAAGGACCGCGTGCGCGTGAATTGCATAGCTCCGGGCTCGATCGAGTTTCCCGGCGGCGTGTGGGACCGTCGCAAGACCAGCGATCCGAAGCTCTACAATACCACCCTGGCCTCGATCCCCTTCGGCCGCATGGGCTACGCCGAGGAGGTCGCCAACGTGGCGCTGTTTCTGGCCTCGCCGCTGGCGTCGTGGGTCACCGGTCAGGCCATCGCCGTGGCGGGCGGGCAGGGGCTGTAGCCGTGTCAAGGCGGTGACGAGACGGCCGGCGTGTCACCACTCGGCTCAGTTAGGCGTATTGTGCAAGGACACGGCGTGGCTGGTTCCGCAGGGCCACGCTGCGATGCGGACGGCGGGTGCCGTCCGCTCGCCCCCTTGAGCGGGGAAGGGATGCGGCGTGAAAGACGTCACGGATGGCCACGGGCTCAGGCTCGCTCCGCGATGTGTACACGACGAGCTTCGCGCAGCCGCGCCCGTATTACATGGCGCGCCCCGCCGAAACACGACTCGACTGGGTCGACCTCGCGCTGATCGGCCTCTTCCTGATCGGCCTCTACACCAACTTCACGATCATGATTTCGGTGAAGGTGCCGTTGCCGTCGGCGCCGGCGGGCATCGCCGGCTTGATACTGCTGTGGCGGCGGCGTGACCTGATCACCCAGCGCGCCCTCGTCGGGCTTCTGGCCGTCCTGGCGCTGTACATGATCTCCGTCCTGTGCGCGACCAACGTCGCCTTCCTGTCGCGGCGCACAAACGGGTTGATCCAGCTCACCTATTCCCTGGTCATCGGCTACGGGCTCTTCCTGACGGTCAGCCACGCCAGCCGCCGCCAGATCGCCGGCCTCTTCCTGGGCTTCGCCCTGGTGATCCTGGTGGGCTGCCTGCTCGAGAGTTACGCGGGCCTGCGGCCCGTCAGCGACGCCGTGCGAAACGTCCTCTACAGCAAGGGCGTCTACGAGAACGATCTCCGGGACATACTGTTCTACAACCGCGTGCGCCCGAAGTTCTTCGCCTCGGAGCCGGCCAGCGTCACCTTCTGCTACACGCTGTTCAGCTTCGTCTGGCTGGTCGCGAGCCCGTGGCGCGGGAAGCTCGCGGGATACCTCGCGCTCGTCGGCGTTGGCCTGTTCGCCATGCCCGGACCGACGCTGCTGCTGATGTTGCTTCTGCTCCTGCCTTACCTGCTTTTCCTCAACAGCCGCCGCGGCGGCCATATCGACGCCACACGATTCCTGATCGTCGCCTGCGCGGCAATGCTCTCCCTTGGGCTGTTCTTCGTGTTGGCCCAGACGCTGTTCGCCGAGCGGCTCGCGTCAATCATGGCGGGCAACGATCCCAGCTCCTTCTACAGGGTGCAGGGACCGGCGATGGCCGGCATCGACATCATGACGCGCTACCCGATTGCCGGGGCCGGCCTGACGGGCGAGCCTTTCATCGAGAGGGAAGTCACGAACCTCTATCTGCGCTCGCGCTTCTATTCCGCCGGTTGGGCGGTCGTCTCGCCGTCGACGGAGCTGCTGATCAACTATTTCTGGCTGCACTGGATCTACCTGGGGCTTGTCTGGGGTGTGGCCATGATCGCGGTCATCACGGCCTGGCTGCGCGTGCTCCGTGTGCCCAGCCCCGCCTTCTGCTGGGTGGCATGGGCAATCCTCGGACAGGCATCCGGCGCCTATGTCGGCCCGACCTGCTGGGCGGTGATTTTTCTGTGCGCCGCCGCCAGCGTGCTGCATCAGCGATCGGAAGAAGCGGCAATCACCGGTCGACGCCGGCCGACGCCGTATCCGACCTTCGGCCCGGCGACCGACCTGGCCGAACGAAGCGCTGCCGTCCTGAGGCGTCGCAATGCGGATCGTCCGGCCACGATCGTCTCGCATCCCGACACTGTCTGAACGAGTTGCCTTGCGCGGCAGGGCTGGTCCACTCTCGGCACCCACCTGTACAGGGAAACCGGAGGAAACCGTGGCGCTCACGCTCAGCAGCAGCTTCAAGGAGGGCGAGACCCTCGCGATGGACCACATCCTGTCGGCCGATTACGGCTTTGGCTGCGGCGGCGGAAACAAGTCGCCGCACCTTTCGTGGTCGGGCGTACCGGCGGGGACCAAGAGTTTCGCCGTTACCTGCTTCGATCCCGACGCGCCGACCGGCAGCGGCTTCTGGCACTGGGTGGTGGTGAACATCCCGGCCGACGCGACCGAACTCAAGCTCGACGCCGGCAATCCCAAGGCCGGTCTGCTGCCCAAGGGCGCGCTGCAGACCCGCACCGACTTCGGCGCACCAGGCTACGGTGGCCCGTGCCCGCCCGAGGGCCACGGTCCGCACCGCTACGTCTTCACCCTCTTCGCCGTGAAGCAGGATACGCTGCCGGTCAACGCCGACACCTCGGCCGCCATCGTCGGCTTCCAGCTCCATTTCAACACGCTCGAGAAGGCGACGCTGACCGGCAAGTTCCAGCGTTAGGGCGGTCACCACACAACGCAGTGCGCGTCTCGAAGGGTGGGCGAGACGCGCACTGCGTGCGCTCCTCAGGGTGAGGTCGTACTGTTGAACCGGGAGGAAAGAAGATGTCGTCAACGCCCTCGCCAAGCGCGATCAGCTCGCACCTCGCGGTGCGGCCCGAATGGCTCGCCAAGCGCTGCGAGGCGGCGCTCGAGCCCGACCTGCCGATCGTCGATCCGCACCATCATCTGATCGATCGTCCCGAAAGCGGCACCTACCTGCTGCCGGACCTGCTGAGGGACATCGCCGAGGGCGGCCACAACGTGATCGCCACCGTCTACCTGGAGTGGCTGTCGATGTACCGCGCCGATGGCCCCGCCGAGATGCGCCCGGTGGGCGAGATCGAGTTCGCCAACGGCGTGGCGGCCATGAGCGCCAGCGGCGGCTACGGCAAGCCGCGTGTCTGCGCCGGCATCGTCGGCCACGCCGACCTGCCGCTCGGCGCGCGCGTGCGCGAGGTCCTGGAGGCCATGATCGTGGCGGGCGGCGGCCGCTTCCGCGGCATCCGCTTCATCGCCTCGACTCATCCGGACCAGGCGCAGTGGGGCGCCACGGCCGTGCGGCCGGAAGGCCTGCTGCTCGACAAGACGGTGCGCGAAGGCTTCGCCCAGCTGGCGCCGCTGGGGCTGAGCTTCGACGCCTGGCTCTACCACACGCAGCTCGGCGACGTGCTCGACCTGGCGCGCGCGTTTCCCGGCACGACGATCGTGCTGAACCACGTCGGCGGCCCGATCGGGCTCGGCCGCTACAAGGGCAAGCGCGACGAGGTGTTCGCTGAGTGGAACAAGAGCATCCGCGCCATCGCCCAATGCCCCAATGTGAACGTGAAGCTGGGCGGTCTCGGCATGCGGCTGCTTGGTTTCGACGTGCACGAGGGCGAAGCGGCGCCGAGCTCCGAGCAGCTGGCGACGCTGTGGCGGCCTTACATCGAGACCTGCATCGAAGCCTTCGGCGCCGACCGCGCCATGTTCGAAAGCAATTTCCCCGTCGACAAGGGCTCGTACGGCTATGGCGTGTACTGGAACGCCTGCAAGCGACTCGCTGCGGGGGCGAGCGCCGCCGAGAAGAAGAGCCTGTTCAGCGGTACCGCGTCGAGGGTCTATCGCCTCGGCCTCTGATCTCTTCCGGACCGCGAGCTTCCAGCTCGCTCATGATTCAGAGCGAGCTGGAAGCTCGCGGTCCGGAAGATCATGAGCGGACAGAGTCTGATTGTTGCAACGCAGCACATCTTTATCCTGTCATTCGGCGGCGTCTTGCCGAATGATCGCGGCAAGAACAACGAAGATCGTGGGGAATGACGACCGTCGTCGCCGAGGAAAAAGGCGGCCTGTTCACGATCAGCGGGCGGCAGTGGCTCATCCTGTTGATGGTCCAGCTCGCCAACATGCTGTTCGGCATGACCATCACCATCGCCAACCTGGTGCTGCCGCAGATGCGCGGCAACCTGTCGGCGACGCAGGAGGAGATCTCCTGGGTGATCACGCTGAACCTGGTGGCGACCGCCGTCGCCACGCCGATGACGGGCTGGCTGGCCAGCCGCCTCGGCTGGCGCAACCTGATGTTCTTCACCGTGCTCGGCTTCACCGTCACCTCGCTGCTGTGCGGCTTCGCCGGCAGCCTGGAGACCCTGATCCTGGCGCGGGTCGGGCAGGGCGCCTTCGGCGCGCCCATCATGCCGCTCGGCCAGGCCATCCTGCTCGCGACCTTCCCCAAGCACCTGCAGCCCGCCGCCATCGTCATGTGGGGCATCGGCGCGGTGTTCGGGCCGGTGCTCGGCCCGATCGTGGGCAGCATGGCGAGCGAAGCCTACGACTGGCGCGCCGCCTTCTTCATCATCGTGCCGCCCGGCCTCTGCGCGCTGACCTGCATCTGGTTCGCCCTGCGCGACTACACCGCGAAGAGCCCGGTGAAGTTCGACTGGACGGGCTTCATCGCGCTTTCCGTCGCCATCACCTGCGCGCAGCTGATCTTCGATCGCGGCCATCGCCTCGACTGGTTCGAATCGACGGAGATGGTGCTCTACGCCTTCACCGGCGCGCTGGCGCTCTGGATCTTCGTCGTGCACTGCCTGACGGTGGCCGAGCCGTTCGTCAATCCGCGCCTGCTGCTCGATCGCAACTTCACCATCGGCATCCTGCTCGCCCTGATCATGGGGATGCTGAACTTCACCAGCATCGTGCTGTTCCCGACGCTGCTGCACGATCTGCGCGGCTATCCCGACAACGCCATCGCCATGCTGATCGCCGCGCGCGGCATGGGCAACTGGGCGGCCTTCCTGGTGGTCGCCCAGCTCACGCGCATCGCGCCGCGCTCGGCCATCGTCTGCGGCATGGGCATCCAGGCGGCGGCGGGCTTCTGGATGGCGCACTGGAACATCAACCTGACCGACAGCGACGTGTTCTGGGGCAACTTCCTGCTCGGCTTCGGCCAGTCGATCGCCTTCACGCCGATGACGGTGATGGCCTTCTCGACCCTGCCGCCGCGCCAGGTGACGGAAGGCTCGGCCGTCTTCACCCTGATGCGCAACTTCGGCTCCAGCCTGTTCATCTCCGTGGCCGTGCTGGTCGTCAGCCGTTCGACCGCCGCGAACTATTCGCGGATGACCGAGTACATCACGCCCTACAACAAGACGCTGACGGAGCCCGGCCTGCCGCCGCAGTGGAGCCTCGACGGCGCGGCCAGCCTGCAGACCCTGTCGAACGAGATCCTGCGCCAGGCGGCGATGATTGGCTACCTCAACGCCTTCTACCTGATGGCCTTTGCCGCCCTGGCGGCGATGCCGCTGGCCGCCTTCATGCGCGGTGCCAAGCGCGAGCCATGAAAGTCTAGGCCCGATAGCCGCGGCAATGGGCGCGCAGGATCTTCTTGCCGCGCGCCAGGTCGCCGGACGAGCGATCCATCAGGTACTGAATCATCAGGCCGCGCATGGCCGCGAGCAGGAAGCGGGCCTCGGCCTTGCAGTCGAGGTCCGGTCGGATCTCGCCGAGCGCCTGGCCTTCGCGCATGTGCGCCACCAGCCCGGCGGCCCAGCGCGCCGTGAAGGCGGCGACCGCGTCCTTGAGCTCGGGCATGACCGAGTGGGATTCCGTGTAGATGGCATAGAGCGCCGCCGTCGCCTCCAGGCTGCGATCGACGCTGCCCATATGGGCTTCCATGCGCCGTTCGAGCGCCTTGAGGCCGCTCTTGCCGGCCAGCACCCGCTCGAGGTGCCTCTCGAACCAGCGCTCGGTGGCCTCGAGCAGGGCGGTGATCAGGCCGAGCTTGCTGCCGTAGCGCTCCACGGGCAGGCCGCGGCTGTAGCCTGCCTCGGTGCCGACCTCGGCCAGCGTGGTGCCGGCGACGCCGTGGCGGGCGATCAGCGTGGCGGCGGCGGCCAGCATGCGCCGGTCCGATTCGCGCCGGCGCGCGGCCTGCGATCGTCTGGCTGAATCGCGTGTCGTTTCGTGGGTCGAGATTGCGGTCATGCACCGACGCTAACACTTACTTGTCAACAAGCAAGCAAGTGTTAGCTTGTCGTCCAAGGAAGCGAGGAAGGAAACGCGATGAAGACAGGACTGTTCGCCACGGCCATGGGCCTGGCGCTGATGGCGGCGACCGCGACGAGTATCGGATCGGGCATCGGGGCGGCCATGGCGCAGCAACAGCAGCCGCCGCTCTCCGACAAGCCGATCCGCCTGGTCTTCGGCTTCGCCCCCGGCGGCTCGGGCGACCTCGCGGCACGCCTGCTGGCCGAGGTGGCCAGCAAGGAGCTGGGCCAGCGCGTCATGGTCGAGAACAAGACCGGCGCCAACGGCATGATCGCCGCGGAGATGATCGCGCGCGGCCCGGCCGACGGCTCCAGCATCCTCTACTGCACGACCGGCAACACCACGATCATCACCGAGCTGCCGGGCACCAAGCTCGCGGTGAACCCGGCGACCGATCTGATCGCCGTCGGTCAGATGCTGCGCTCGACCTTCGGCCTCGTCGTCGGCAAGGACAGCAAGTTCAAGACGACGCA
Organism: Rhodospirillales bacterium; assembly: GCA_016185145.1. GTDB lineage: Bacteria > Pseudomonadota > Alphaproteobacteria > Reyranellales > Reyranellaceae > Reyranella. The sequence goes on from JACPOB010000146.1 coordinate 24,269, forward strand.
GGACATCATCGATGCGGCACGCACCAACCCCGGCAAGGTGAGCTATGCCAGCCCCGGCGTCGGCTCGGTGCAGCACCTGGCGGGCGAGCTGCTGGGCCAGAAGACCGGCACCAAGATGATCCACGTGCCCTATCGCGGCTCGCAGGCGGCGATCCAGGACCTGGCCAGCGGCCAGACCGATTTCTCGATCACCAATCTCGGCGACACGATCCCGCATATCCGCCAGGGCACGCTGCGCCTGATCTCGCTGGGCGATCCGCTGGGCAAGCGCTTCTTCCCCGACGCGCCGATGATCTCCGAAGTCGTGCCCAGCTTCGAGACCAATGCCTGGTTCGGACTGTGCGGGCCCGTCGGTCTGCCGCCGGCCGTGATCAAGCGCTGGGAGCAGGCGCTCAAGGCGGCCGTCGAGGATCCCGAGGTGAGCCGCCGCCTGCTCGATAACGGCATGGTGCCGGCCTACACCGACGCCGCGACGCTCACCAAGACGATGCAGGAGAACCGCAAGGGCTATCGCGCGGTCATCGAAGCCGCCGGCATCAAGGCCGAGTGATGGCCGACGACGGCTCGTCGACGCCGAAGCCGCGCGTCACGCTCGAGGAGGTGACGGCGGCGCACCAGGCACTGCAGGACGCGGCGCGTCCCGATGCCGTCGCGCGCCAGCGCAAGCGCAAGCGCTGGACGGTGCGCGAGGGCGTCGCCGCGCTCACCGACGCCGGCAGCTTCGTCGAGTATGGCGGGCTGGCGCGGCCGGCCATCGCCGGGATGCACGGCGCGGCGGACGGGCTGGTCATGGGCACGGCGCAGATCGAGGGCCGTGCCGTCGACATCGTCGCCTACGACTACACGGTCTATGCCGGCACGCAGAGCGCGAACAATCACACCAAGATCAGCCGCATGTTCGGCCACGCCCTGCAGCATCGCCTGCCGGTCGTGTGCTGGCTCGACGGCGGCGGCGCCCGGCCGCACGACATGAAGGTCGAGGGCCGCGGCTCGTCGCTGACCTTCGTCGTCTTCGCGCGCCTATCGGGGCTGGTACCGACGGTTGGCATCCTGCCGGGCCGCGCCTTCGCCGGGCACGCGAACCTCGCCGGCATGTGCGACGCGCTGATCGCGACGCGCGACAGCACCATGGGCATGGCCGGACCGCCGCTCGTGGAGGCAGCGCTCAGCCTCAAGCTGACGCCCGAGCAGATCGGCCCGGCCGAGGTTCATTTCGCCTCCGGCGCGATCGACATCCTGGTCGAGGACGAGGCCGAAGCGGTTGCCGCGGCCAAGCGCTATCTCGCCTATTTCGGCCCGCCGCTTCCGCCGGGCGAGGCGCCGGACCAGACCCGCCTGCGCAGCATGGTGCCCGACAATCCGCGCCGCGCCTACGACGTACGCCGCGTCATCCAGGGGTTGGCCGATGTCGGCAGCGTGCAGGAGCTGCGCGCCGGCTTCGGCCGCGCCATGGTGACGGCGCTGGCGCGGCTGGGTGGTCACACCGTGGGCGTGATCGCCAACCAGCCGATGTTCCTCGCCGGCGCCATGGACGGCCCGGCCTGCGAGAAGGCCGCGCGCTTCGTCCAGATTTGCGACGCCTTCGACATCCCGCTGCTGATCCTCTGCGATACGCCGGGCCTCATGGTTGGGCCCGAGATCGAGAAGACCGGCCTGGTGCGCCGCAGCGCGCGGCTCCTCGCCGCCATGGCCAATGCCACCATCCCGATCATGTCGGTCGTGCTGCGCAAGGCCTACGGCCTCGGCTACTACATCATGGGATCGCGACCCCTCGAGCCGTCGATCCTGCTGGCCTGGCCGACCGCGGAGTTCGGCGGCATGGGTCTCGACGGCGCCGCGGCCATCATCTACCGCAAGGAACTCGAGGGCATCGAGGATCCCGGCGCGCGCGCGGCGGTCCATCGCCAGCGCACCGACGAGCTCAAGGACTATAACACCGCCTTGGAAGTGGCGGGGCGCTTCGGCTACGACGACGTCATCGATCCCGCCGACACGCGGCGGATCCTGCTGAACACCCTGGCCACGCTGCCGCCGGTGCCGCCGCGCGCCGGCCGCAAGCGGACGATCGAACCCTATTGACCGCTCGCTCATTCGTCAGGGCGCGGGTGCCGCCTCACCTCATGCGCGGTGCAAAGCGCGATCCATGATAGAGTTGGGCTGCGCATCTCGATGGGAGGTTGTCATGCCAGCCGATGCATCGTTCGAGTTTTCGCGCCGCATCTTTCTGGGTTCGACTGCCGCCTGGCTCGTCGCCGGTGTCGGCGCAGCACGCGCCGCCGGCACCATCAAGCCAGGGCCGAAATCGGCATTGATCGTGGTCGACGTCCAGAACTGCTTCATCGACGGCGGGACCTTGCCGGTGAAGGGCGGGGCGGCGGTCGTGCCGGTGATCAACAAGCTCGCGGCGTCGTTCGACAACATCGTGGTGACGCAGGACTGGCACACGCCGGGCCACGCCTCTTTCGCGAGCACCCACGCCGGCAAGAAGCCGTTCGAGACGACGTCGATGCCGTACGGCACGCAGGTCCTGTGGCCCGATCACTGCGTGCAAGGCTCCGACGACGCGGCCCTGCACAAGGATCTCAAGCTGCCGACCGCCGGGCTGATCATCCGCAAGGGCTTTCGCAAGGACGTCGACAGCTACTCGGCCTTCGTCGAGGCCGACAACAAGACCAAGACGGGCCTGGCGGGCTACTTGAAGGAGCGCGGCGTCGACACGGTGTTCGTGACGGGGCTCGCCACCGACTTCTGCGTTGCCTGGACGGCGCTCGACGCCCGCAAGCTCGGCTTCACGGCCTACGTCATCGAGGATGCAACGCGCGCCATCGACCTCAACGGCTCGTTGGCGGCGGCGTGGAAGAAGATGAGCGAGGCGGGCGTCAAACGCATCCAGGCGAGCGACGTGGCCTAAGGTCGGGAAGTGCGTAAACTCACATTGCCGTCGAAAAAAATCGGCTACCTAGCGAGCCCCGGCGGAGCACGCTATTGCCCCGGCAGCGGGAACGGGTGACACTGACAGCACGAGTTGTGCGACGTCGGGAGGCTCCCGACAGATTGATGGGTTACGCCCGATGCGCGCTTGTCTCGTCACTGTCCTACTCGGGTTCGCCGGCCTTTTCTGGAACGCCAGCACGGCGCAGTCCCAGCCGCTGCGGACCGCCCTGGTCATTTCCAACGCACAGTATGCCGACCTGCCGCCACTGCCGCGTTGCACCGCCTCGGCCGCAGTCGTGCGGGATGCCCTGAAGGCCAAGGGCTTCGAGGTGGTCGAGCGAAGCGACGTGCGGCGGGGCGAATTCGACGCCGCGATCGGCGCCTTGGCCAAGCGCACCGCCGCGTCGCCGCCGTCCGTGGCGGTGCTCTACTATTGCGGCTACGCGCGAGAGTTCAACGGCCGTCCGTTCCTGTTGCCCGCGGCCGCGAACATCGCGCGCGACAACGACCTCCTGACCCAGGGCCTCATCGCCAAGAGCCTGGTCGACAGCCTGGCCCGCGTCGGCGACAGCTCGGGTGTCATCCTGCTCGACGGCTTCCAGCCGCCGGGCGCCGCCGCGACCGGCTTGGCCCGACTGGGCGAACAGATCCAGCCGGGCAGCTTCGCCGTTGTCGGCGCCAACAACGACGCCGCGGCGCTTGGACCGACGGCGACGGCACAGGCAGTGCACGGCCAGCTCACGGGTGACGAGGTCAGCCTCGAGAAGTTCATCGCCGGCATGCGGGCCGAGCTCACCAAGGGTGGCGCCGGCACGGCCTTCTTCGTTGCCGCGGCCGGCCGACCCTCATTCCTGGTCGGCGGCAAGCCGCCGCCCGCTCCTCCAGCCCCGCCGCCTCCGCCGGTGGCCGCGGCACCGCCGCCCGCCCCGACCGCGGCGCCGGTCGCGCCCGCTCCCGCGCCGGCACCACCGCCGCAGCAGGTCATGGTCGATGAGGACCGCATGTCCGATCAGGAGCGGCGGCAGGTCCAGGTGGCGCTGGCGACGCTGGGGTATTATTCCGGCCGCATAGACGCCACCTTTGGGCCCGAAACTCGCGCCGCCATCCGTCGCTATCAGTTCGAGATCAAAGGCGAGATGACGGGCCATCTCACCGCCGAGCAGGCGACAAAGCTCGTCAACAGCGTGCGCTGAGCATCAAGAGCTGAATATCAAGACGAAGGGGTCACGCCGTGGGTCTCCGGACGAAATTCAACTTGGTCATGGTCAGCGCTTTCCTGATCGGCCTCGCCATCGCGACCTTCCTTGCCAGGGAGATCACGATCGAGGAAGCCAGGCGGCAGATGCTCAACGAGGCGAACCTCATCATGCGCAGCGGCACGGCCGTCCGCGGCTACACCCAGAACGAGATCCGGCCGCTCATCGTCGACCAGCTCGCGGTGCGCTTCCTGCCCCACTCGGTTCCGTCCTACTCGGCGCAGACGGTGCTGCATCAGCTGCAGAAGGATTTCCCCGACTATTCCTACAAGGAAGCGGCCCTCAACCCGACCAATCCGGCCGACCGCGCCACGAACTGGGAATCGGACGTCATCCACGCCTTCAAGAACGATCCCAAGCTCGCCGAGTTCGTCGGCCTTCGCGAGACGGCGACCGGTCCGTTCCTGACCTTCGCGCGACCGTTTCGCTTGACCGACAAGGCCTGCCTCGCCTGCCATTCGACGCCGGCGGCGGCGCCGCCGACCATGGTCGACCTCTACGGCAACAGCAACGGATTCGGCTGGCAGTTGAACGACGTGATCGGGGCTCAGATCGTCTCGGTGCCGATGAGCGTCGCCCTCGATCGCGCCAACCGGTCGTTGCTGGCGTTCGTGGGTTCGCTCAGTGCAGTGTTCCTGGTGATGCTCGTGGTTCTGAACGTGCTGATGCACTTCGTCATCCTGAAGCCGATACAGGAGATCACTGCGCTCGCGCGCGATGTCAGCGCCGGCAAGACCGACGTGGCGGAGTATCCGGTCAAGGGACGAGACGAGATCTCCTCGCTCGGCCGCTCGTTCAATCTCATGCATCGCAGTCTTCAGAACGCCATGAGGATGCTGGAGGGCACATGAGCGGTGTTCTGGGGCGGTAGGCATGCAGCCGCTCCCGCCCAACATCGGCCGCTATGTCGTCGAGGAGTTGGTCGGCGTTGGCGGCATGGGCCAGATCTACAGGGCACACGATCCCGTCCTGCGCCGGACCGTCGCCATCAAGCTGATCTCGACCAAGCTGATGAGCGGCGCCGACCGCGCCGACTACATCAAGCGCTTCCGGCGCGAGGCCGAGGCGGCCGCCCGCTGCGCGCATCCCAACATCGTCGCGGTCTATGACTTCGCCCTGCACGACGAGCAGCCCTACCTAGCGATGGAGTTCGTCTCCGGACGCAGCCTGCGCCAGCTTCTCGACGATGCGCCGGTCATGGAGGTTCCCAACGCCATCGCCGTCATGCTGCAGGTCCTCGATGCCCTGACCAGCGCGCACGAGCAGGGCGTGATCCACCAGGATATCAAGCCCGGCAACATCATGCTGACGGCCGAGCAACGGGTGAAGGTGGGCGACTTCGGCATCTCGAAGTTGATGAACGTCGAGGCCACGACCGTCTTCTCGACGATCGGCACGCCGTCCTACATGTCGCCCGAGCAGTGCCGCGGCGACGACATCGTCGACGGCCGGTCCGACATCTTCTCGGCCGGCGCGACCTTGTTCGAGATGGTGGCCGGCGAACGGGCCTTCCAGGGCCGCAACGTGACCGAGGTCAGCCGCCGCATCCAGAACGACAACCTGCCGCTCCTGCCGGCGAACGTGCGCAACGCGGCGCCGCGCCTGCAGCTGGTGCTCGAGCGCGCCATGGGCAAGCACCCGGCTGACCGCTTCGATACCGGCGCCGACATGGCCGAGGCGTTGCGCCAGGTGCTGCGCGAGGCGGGGCCCGACAGCACGCGCATCGCGCCCGAGGCCAAGGTCACGACGGTGGTCTCGCCGCGCGCGCCGCGCGAGGACTCCGCCGGGCGCAACCCGCAGCCGGCGCTCGATCCCACGCTGCTGAAGACGGTGGAGGACAAGCTCCGGACCTATGTCGGCCCGGTCGCGCGCGTCCTGGTGCAGACGGTCGCCGCGCGCGGCCGTTCCGCCGCCGACCTCGTTTCAGAGCTCGCGCAGTCGGTGCCCGACGAGGCCGACCGCGAGCGGTTCCTCCGCGAGACGGCGTCGCTGGCGCGGCTCCGCTCCTCCACGCCGACGGGCGGACCACCGCTCAGCGACAGCAGCGGCCGCCGCGGCAGCATCAGCCTGCCCGAACAGGAGCTCGAGCGGGCGCAGGCGGCATTGACCCAGTTCGTCGGACCGATCGCCCGCGTGCTGGTGCGCCGCGCGGCCGTCAATTGCTCGTCGGTCGAGCTTCTGTGGCAGGCGCTTGCGACCCACATCGAATCGCCGACCGAACGGGCCGCCTTCCTGCGCCTGCGTCAGAGCTGAGCTGCTCGCTGCGCTCGGCTCCGGTCGGGACGACGGAAGGTCACGCCATGACGATCGCCACGCGCCCGGTCACCGAGCGCTCCAGCAGCGCGCGCATCGCCTCGGCCGCCTGATCGAGACGGAAGGTGCGGTCGACGTGCGGCCGGCAGAGTCCGGCCTCGCACCAGCCCCGGATGCGTTCCATCAGCGCGAAGGTGCGGTCGCCCTGTTCGAAGCGCGCGTCGTGCGGGCTCCATCCGACATAGTAGCCGTAGTTGAAGCCGGTTACGGCGATGGTCTTGACCAGGAGGATGTTGGCCGGGATCTGCGGGATGGTGCCGCCGGCAAAGCCGATCGGACAGATGCGGCTCTCGACCGCCATGCAGCGCAGCGACTGGGCGAAGACGTCGCCGCCCACCGGATCGTAGACCCGGTCGACGCCGCGTCCGCCGGTGAGCTTCAGCACTTCTTCGCGGAAATCCTGGCTCGAGTAGTCGATCACGTGGTCGGCGCCACGCGCCTTGGCGAAGGCGGTCTTGCGCGCTCCGCCCGCGGTCGCGATCACGGTGGCGCCTAGAATCTTGCCGATCTCGACCGCGGCCATGCCGACCCCGCCTGCCGCGGCATGGACCAGCAGCGTCTGGCCCTTCTGCACGTCGAGCGCCATCGGCCAGGTGAGCGCGCCGGCGGACGTCGGATAGGAAATCGCAAGCTGGATCGCCTCGACGAAGCCCACCGTCTTCGGCTTGGAGAAGACGTTGACCTCGTGGACCACGGCCTCTTCGGCAAGGCCGCCCCAGTCGAGCACGGCCACCACCTCGTCGCCCACCTTCAGCCGCCTGCAGTCCGGCGCCGCTTCGGTCACCACGCCCGAAACCTCGGTGCCCGGCGCGAAGGGGAAGGGCGGTCGGCGCTGGTACTTGCCCGCGATCACCAGGGTGGTGGCGAAGCTCACGCCCGCGGCCTCGATGCGGATGCGCACTTGGCCGGGTTTGAGCGCCGCCGGCTCCACGTCTTCGAGCTTCAGGTCTTCGGGCCCGCCCCATCGGCGGCAGATCATCGCTTTCATTTCAACTCCGTTCGCACAGCCTCGACCTCACCCTGAGGAGCCCCCGCAGGGCGCGTCTCGAAGGGTTGGTACCAGTCTTGGTGTTGCCACCCTTCGAGACGCACCGCTGCGCGGTGCTCCTCAGGGTGAGGCGGTTACAAGACAACCAGCAGGCTCTTCACCCCGCGCAGGATCAGCGAATCGTGCCACTGCGGCTCGCCGCCCTCGAGACGGATCTGCGGCAGGCGTTCGGCCAGCCGGGCGGCGGCGATTTCCGATTCGAGCCGCGCCAGCGGCGCGCCGAGGCAGAAATGGATGCCGTGACCGAAGGTCATGTGCGGGTTCTGGGCGCGGCCGATGTCGAAGCGCTCGGGATCGTCGAATGCCTCGGGATCGCGGTTGGCCGAGTTCATGAAGGCAAAGACGCGCTGGCCTTCGCGGATCGTGCGGCCGCCCATCTCGAGGTCGGCGGCGGCGACGCGCGCGAAGGCGCCCGAGGGGCCGTCGTAGCGCAGCCACTCCTCGATCGCGCGGCCCGCCATCGTCGGCTCGGCGACCAGGCGTTCCCACTGGTCGCGGTTCTTCATCGAATAGAGGAAGCCGTTGCCTATGAGGTTGGTCGTGGTCTCGTGGCCGGCGAACAGCAGGAGGATGCAGGTCCCGATGATCTCGTCGGTGGAGAGCGCATCGCGGTCGTCGCGCGCCAGCACGAGTTGGCTGATCATGTCGCCGGTCGGCTCGGCCGTGCGCGCCTCGACGAGCTCGCGGAAGTAGCCCGACATCGCCTTGGCGCCGGTCTCGGCGCGCAGATACTTGTTGCCTGCCACCTGGGCGGTGCCGATGAACAGGGCGATGTCGTCGGACCACACCTTTACGCGCTCGAGGTCGGCGCGCGGCACGCCCAGGAGGTCCATGATCACCGAGGCGGGCAGGGGATAGGCGAAGTCGGCGATGAAATCGACCGGCTCGCCGCGCCTGTGTTTGGCCTGCATGCCGTCGATCAGATGGCTGACGATGTCCTCGATGTTGGGCGTGAGGTTCGAGACGGCGGTGGGCGTGAAGGCCTTGGTGAACAGCCGGCGCAGGCGGGTGTGGTCCGGCGGGTCGCGGAACACCATCCAGTGATTGAGGTAGCGCACCAGGCTCTCGATGGAACCCTTCTGGTATTCCGGGTTGGCCTTGAAGAAGGGCGTCAGGCGGTCGGCCGAGATCTGCCGGTTGTTCAGCGCCACCTGCTTCACGTCGGCGTAGCGCGTGATGATCCACGCCTTCATCGCCGGCGACCAGTGCACCGGGTCTTCGATGCGCAGGCGTGCGAACTCCGGGAATGGATTGGCGTTGGTCGCAGGATTGCCGAGGTCGAAGACGTAGGCCATGGCGCGAAGGCTAACTACTATGTCGCGTCATGACCATCGAGATCAGGCGCCTCGGCCCAGGCGATGCTGCCCTCTTCGACCGCGTCGCGGAAGGCGTGTTCGACCATGCCATCGAGCCGGATCGCCTTGCAGCCTACCTCGCCACGCCCGGCCATTACTTCATCGCAGCCTTTGCCGATGGCGAGATGGTGGGCCAACTCGCCGCGGTGCTGCACCGTCATCCTGACCTCAGGCCGGTCGAGCTCTATGTCGACGAGGTCGCTGTAGCGCCCGCCTTTCAGCGCCAGGGCATCGCGCGGCGCATGCTCGAGCATGCCTTCGCGCTGGGACGCGAGCTCGGCTGCGCCGAGGCCTGGGTCGGCACTGAACCGGACAATCTCCCGGCGAAGATGCTTTACGAGCGGCGCAGCCTGCCGGTCGAGCCATTCGCCATGTACGTCTTCAAGCTTTGACGCCGGGGGCGGGGCGCACCACTGAGGTGGCGCGCCACCGGCAGCTAGCACGTGATGTAATTTAAGTCGATTCGTCGTCCCGACCGGAGCCGAGCGCAGCGAGGCGGAGCGGAGGGACCTTCCTCCCACGACAAGCCGCTTTTCGTTGAGAGGAGGTCCCTCCACTCCGCGCTTCGCGCTCCGGTCGGGACGACGGAATTGACTTGAACTCATCACGCTCTAGGTCGCCGTACCGGCGAACAGCAGGAGGTTGCCATCGAGATCGCGCACGATGAAGGTGCGCGCACCCCAGGGCTCCTGCTTCAGCGGACGAAAGAATGCCACGCCGGCCGCCTGGAACTCGGCGAACAGGGCGCGGATCTCGGCCGCGCTGCCGACGGTCATCGAGGCGGCCAGAAGCTCCTCGCGCTCGCGGATGTCGTCGACGAAGACCGGCCGGCGGACCTGGCGCAGGTTCAGCTGCACCTTGCCGCCGGACCTGGCCGTAGAAGGGCGGCTCGCCATAGGTGAAGACGATCTCGAAGCCGAGCTGCTCGGTGTAGAACGCGCAGGCCGCCTCGAAGTCGGCGACGAACAAGTTGGGCTCGGCCGCGTTCAGCATCGGCGTGATGGCGGCGGCGGGGACTTTGCTATCGGTCATGGCTTGCATTCCTGTCCTGAGCGCCTGCCAGCTCTCGAACCCGGCCTGGCGGGCCACCAGCTCCTGCGCATCGGCAAGCTTGAAGCTCTGCTGCAGGACCTCGCGGTCGCTAAGGTCGCGGAATCGCGGCAGGACGGCCCTGATCTGCGCCGCGACGGGATGGTGACCGTCACGGTGCCAGCGCAGGTAGAGCTTGGCCTGCTTGCGGAGGTTCTCGAGGTTGGGCATGGGCGCAGCTACGGGTTTACGTCACGTAGGTGGGCATGGCCCCTTCGGCCGCAGCCGATGCGCCCTACAGCAGCGAGGCGATCATACTCTCCCGGTCTGCCGGCTTCCAGCCGGCAGTCCGGGAGATCAGCCTAGTGCGGCGACACCCAGCGCCTTGCCGAAGCGACGGCTGCAATCCAGCGGATCGCCGTACTTGCGATGCCGCGCCGTGTGGTGTGCGGCGGCCAGCAGCAGGCGGCTCCTCAGGGGATTCCGGTTCTTGCCGAAATCCTCCAGCATGCAGAGGGCGATCTCCTGGTTGTGCGGATCGTTGCCGAGCCGCGAGCAGGCCATGGCGATGGCGCGCACCAGCGGCCCAAAATCACTGTTACAGTCGAGGCCGCCAGCGAGCGCGGCCTGGATCCAGCCCAGCGCCTTGGGCGAATCGAGCGCCACGCAGGCCGCCTCGACACGGCTTGCAACCGCCTCGGCGTCGAGCCCGCGGATGGACTGCGTCTCGATGCGCGGCGGCGTGAGATCGCCAGTGAGCCTCTGATGCCAGGCGTTCTGGTTGAGATAGGCGGCGGCGAGATAGAGCAGTTTCAGCCGCTGCGGATGCTCGAACGTATCCCAGAACCAGCCCTGCGTGTTGACGTACTCGTAGCAATGCTGCGGCAGGGAGAAGTTGAGTTCGCCGTGGGTCTCCAGAGCGACCGTCGCGGCGCCGACCTGGATCGCATCCAAAATGGCGCGCGGGCTCTTGCCGGCCTTCAGCAGCTCCGTCAGGTGCGTCAGGTAAGCCGGCTCGGGCTCGCGAACGACGACCTCGATCAGCGCCTCGGTCTCCGCGGCGTCGAGCGGCGCCTTGTTGTTGGCCAGGATCGCGCGCTCCAGCTCGGTGGTGCCGCTGTAGGGCACGGCGTGCAGGCTCTGGCCTTCGAGGTAGACGGTGACGGCGTTGCAGGCCACTTCGTAGAGCGAGTACCAGCGCGGGCCGACGGCGATGTCGAGCGCGCCGGCGTAGAGCACGTCGTGCGCATCGTCCCAACCGATCGCCTCGCCCAGCTCGACGGTGGCGCGGGCGCGGAAGGATTTGTGCCCGGTCGTGTAGGAGCGGTTCTGGAAGGAGCGATCCTGCACGTCGATCAGGCCGGCGAAGCAGAGCTCGGCCAATGCGGCGCGGCGCTCGGCCGGGTTCTGCATCAGGCCGAGGAACACGCGGTAGGCGTCGACGACATTGCCGCGATGGACCAGCGTCATCCACTGGCCCAGCCGCTGCTTCAGCGGGCCGTCGAGCGCCATCGGCGTCTGGTCGGGCCAGTGCACGACCGGCACGGGCGGCGGGCCGTCGGGCATCTGGAAGCCGCGCGAATAATGGCCGGGCGCCTTGGCGATCTTCTGGTTCCAGATATCGAGCCCGGTCGGGATGTACCAGATGGTCTGCGCCAGCGGCAGGCCGGAGGCCGCGCCCGGCAGCATCTTCGACAGGTTGAGGCTCGCCCTTGCGCTCAGGAGGCAATGGTCGTTGTTCACGAAGTTCACGTACCCGTCGTCCATGCGCTCGTGATAGGGCACGTGGGTGTAGGGGGCGTGGATGCGCACGGCCTCGCGCAGCATCTCGGTGATCGGCCGGCCGTCGCGGACGAGTCCGTAGTAGACCTCGCTCGCGCCCTTCTGGTCGCGGGCCATGATGCGCTCTTCCAGCGCAGCGTAACGGGAATCGGCGGGACGCGTAGCGGTGACGGAGTCGGGTGACATCAGGGCAACCTCCACGAGATGGCATTAAACGCTCGTATGAGTGGCCTTCCAAGCCGGCAGTTTCGCAGAATGCCCCGCGTCGCAGCTGAGTTCGGGAAGGCAGGAGCCGTCATGAGCCAGACCGTTGCCGAAGTGATCGTCGAGACCATCGAGGCGCGGGCGTGAAGCATTGCTGGGGCGTGTCGGGCGATACGCTGAACTACGTTACCGACGCGATCCGGCGCAGCGGCATCAAATGGGGCGGCTTCGCGGCCGGCGCCGAGGCGCTGCCGACGGGCGAGCTGGCGGCCTGCGCGGACTCCTGCGGGCCGGCAGCCGAAATCGCATCGCAGCCGCGCGCTGCCGATTGCCGCGCCGGTGGCGGAGAACCTTTGGTCTTGCCGGACCGCGGGCCTCCAGGCCCGCTCATGGTCTTCCGGACCGCGCGCTGGGTCGCGTCTGACGCGACCTTCCCGCGCGCCTCATGATCATGAGCGCGCGAGGACGCGCGCGGTCCAGAAGAGCATGACCATGAGCGGGCCTGGAGGCCCTATCGCGCATGTGAATGCGCGTAGGTCCGACAAGATCACTTCGTCCACGGGCCGAAGGGCGGCATGTCCTTGCTGGGCTTGAGCGGGAAGTTCGGCGGCCGCTTCTCGAAGAATGATTTGATGCCTTCCTGCGCATCGGCGCCGGCGGCGAGGTAGCCGACGCATTGCAGATCGAGCGTCACGGCATCGAGCGGGTCCTGCGCGCCCAACATGCTCCACATCAGCCGGCGGTTGACCGCGGCCGCCACGGACGACGACGTGCTGGCCGCGAATTTCTTCGCCAACGCCCGTGCCGCCGGCAGCAAATCCTCCGGCGCGTGCACCGATCGCACAAGGCCGCCCTTCAATGCCTCCTCCGCACCGAACAGCTCGGCCGTCATCACCCATTCCTGCGCCTGCTGCATGCCGACCAGCCGCGGCAGGAACCAGCACGAGCCCGCCTCCATCGCCATGCCGCGCTTGTTGAACACGAAGCCGATGCGGGCCGCGTTGGACATCAAGCGCAGATCCATCGGCAGGCACATGGTGATGCCGACGCCCACGGCGGCGCCGTTGATCGCCGCGACGATGGGTTTCAGGCAGTTGAAGATCGCCAAGGTGATCGAATCGCGAGCCTCGCGCTTCTGTGGCTTGCTGCCGTCGTTCCATACCTGGAAGGCGCCGCTGCCGCCGGAAATGTCGGCGCCGGCGCAGAAGGCGCGGCCGGCGCCGGTGACGACGATCGCCCGCACTTCATCCATCGCATTCACGCCCTGGAAGAAGTCGATCAATTCCTTGCTCATCACCGTGTTGAAGGCATTGAGCTTGTCGGGCCGGTTCAGGGTCACGGTCATGACGCCGTCCTCGAGGCTGGTGAGCAAGGTCTCGTAGGTCATGGAGATTTCCTCATCCTTCCATTCCGCTGCGCAAGACCGAATGCCGTTGCGCGACCGCGTAGTTTACGAAACATTCGCCGCAACACAGCCGATCCGCAATCCCGGAGGAAGTCGATGTCCCACCTGCTGAAATCCGTCGAAGACGGCGTCATGAAGATCACGCTCAACCGTCCCGAGGCGATGAACGCCCTGTCGCGCGACATGATGGGAGGCCTGACCGACGCGTTGAACGAGGCGGCGGGTTCGCGCGACATCGGCTGCGTGGTGGTGCGCGGCGCCGGCGACAAGGCCTTCTGCGCCGGCGGCGACGTGAAGTCGATGGCGGCGGGCCGCGACCAGGACAAGACCTACGAGGACAAGGTCCACGACATCCGCATCCGCATGCAGGTTTCCGAGCTGCTGCACGAGATGGGCAAGCCCACCATCGCCATGGTCAACGGCGTGGCTGCGGGCGCCGGCCTGTCGCTGGCGCTCGCCGCCGACATGCGGTTCGCCGGCAGGAGCGCGCGCATGACCACGGCGTTCGCCAAGGTCGGCTTCTCGGGCGATTTCGGCTCGCACTATTTCCTGCACAAGCTCGTCGGCACCGCCAAGGCGCGCGAGCTCTATTTCACCGCCGAGATCCTGAACGCCGAGCAGATCGAGAAGCTCGGCTTGGCGAACCGCATCGTCGACGACGCCAACCTCGACAGCGAGACCATGGCCTTTGCCAGGAAGCTCGCGGCCGGCCCGCGCGTCGCCTGGTGGCATGTGAAGAAGAACATGAAGGTGGCGGAGGAGGGCACGCTCTCCGAGGCGCTCGACTCCGAGGCCGCGCGGATGATCCGCACCGGCGAGACCGAGGACCACAAGGAAGCCGCCCGCGCCTTCGTCGAAAAGCGCGCTCCGGTGTTCAAGGGGTACTGACGTACTTCCTCCCCTCCGCGGAGTCCGCGAAGGGGAGGTGCCCTCGTCTTACGAGGGCGGAGGGGTCATGAGCGGCAGTACGGGTGCTCATGACCCCTCCGTCGCCGTATGACGGCGCCACCTCCCCAGCTTCGCTGGGGAGGAAGTGATGGCACGACCGAGCATCCCCACGACGCCGCGCGGCATCAGCACCATCGCCGCGATCAGCAGCACGGCGTAGAGCAGCCCCGACAGGCCCTTGCCCAGCCCGGCCAGCAGGTCGGGGAAGAACTGCAGGAACAGCCCGCCGACGATGGCGCCGGCGGGCGAATGCATGCCGCCGATCACCAGGCCGAACAGCATCTGCACCGACAGCGCGAAGCTGTAGCCGGCGGGCCCGACATAGCCGAACTGGTAGGACGAGAGGCATCCCGCCAGCGCAAGATAGGCGCCGGCGATGCCCGAGATCGTGGCGCGTACCTCGGCGACGCGGATGCCCTGTGCGGCGGCGGCAAGGTCGTTGTCGCGCGCGGCCAGTAGGGCTCGTCCCGAGCGGCTGGCGATCAGGTTGCCGGCCAGCCAGACGCCGATCGCCAGCAAGGCCAGCGCCACCATGAAGTTCCAGCGGTCGGCGCTGATGCCGCCGGGCGGCGTCGGGAAGTCGAGATAGAGGCCTTGCACGCCGCCGGTCCACTGCTCGATCAGGCGCCAGCGCAGCAGCTGCGGGAAGGCGATGGCGAAGGCGTAGGTGACCAGCGCCTGTGTCCAGAGACTGTGGCTGCCGGCGATGCGGCCCAGCCCCCAGCCCGCGGCATAGCCCGTCAGCAGCGCTGCCGGCAGGCCCCAGTAGACCGACAACGGCGTGTGCGTGCCGATGATGGCCGCGCTGTAGCCGCCGACGCCGAACAGCGCGGCCTGGGCGAAGGAGAACTGGCCGCTCACGCCGCACAGCAGCACCAGGCCCAGGAGCGCGATCGACCAGATCACGGCCTGGCTGAAGCGGAAGACGATGAAATCCGGGAAGCAGAACGAGAGACCGGCCGCCGCCACGAAGCCCATGGTCCACACGGTCCGCATGGCGTTACCATAAGGGACAATCGACAGCTTAGGGAGTGGAACGATGAAGCTCAGGCAGTGCGTCTTCGTAGCCAAGGACCTCGAAAGCTCGCGCGAGGAACTGTGCGACATCCTGGGGATCGAGGTCGCCTATCGCGATCCCGGCGTCGCCAAGTGGGGCCTGGTCAACGTCGTCTGCCCGATCGGCCACGACTTCCTGGAGATCGTCACGCCCGAGCAGCCCGGCACCTCGGCTGGCCGCTACATCGAGCGGCGCAAGGGCGATGGCGGCTACATGGTGATCATCCAGGTGCCCGACGCCAAGGCCGAGCGGGCGCGCGTGACCGGGCTCGGCGTGCGTGCCGTCGCCCAGAAGGACCTGCCCGAATACAACTACACCCACTTCCATCCCTCCGACACGTCGGGCGTGCTGCTGTCGCTCGACACGACCTTCGCGCCGCCCGGCGTCGATCCCAAATTATGGTGGCCGCCGGCTGAGAAGGACTGGCTGAAGCATGCGCGCTCGGACATCACCAACGGGCTGGCCGGCGTCGAGATCCAGGCCGAGGATCCGGACAAGGCGGCCGCCCATTGGTCGAAGCTGCTCGATCGTCCGGTGAAGGACGACATCATCCGGCTCGACGATGACGGCGAGATCCGCTTCACGCCGATCGTCGACGGACGCGGGCCGGGCGTGTCGGCCTACGACGTGAAGGTGGTCGATCGCGAGCGCGTGCTGGCGGCCGCCAAGAAGCGGCACCGCGATCGCGGACCGGCTCAGGTCGAGGTCTGCGGCTGCCGCATCAACCTCGTATGAGCAGCGGCGCCGCCATGAAGCCAATCCTTATCGTCGGCAGCTACCTGTCTCCCTATGTGCGCAAGGTCCTGGCCTGTCTCGAGGTCAAGGGCATGGCCTACGAGGTCGACCATATCGTCCCGTTCTTCGGCGACGACCGGTTCTCCAGGCTGAGCCCGCTCAGGCGCATCCCGGTGCTGGTCGACGGCGACCTCGTGCTGTCGGACTCCTCGGTGATTTGCCAGTACCTCGAGGACAAGCAGCCTTCGCCGGCGCTGTTTCCGCAGGATATCGCCGACCGTGCCCGCGCACGCTGGCTGGAGGAGTTCGCCGATACGCGCATGGGCGACGTCTTCATCTGGCGCTTCTTCAACCAGATTGCCATCCGGCCGTCGGTGTGGGGCGAGAAGGGCGATCGCGAACTGGTCGACCGCACGCTCAAGGAGGAGATCCCGGCCGTGCTCGACTATCTCGAGAGCGAGGCGCCAGTCGACGGCTTCCGGTTCGGCAGCACCTTGTCGGTCGCAGACATCGCCATCGCCGCCTTCTTCCGAAACGCCGGCTGGGTGCGCTTCCAGATCGACGCGGGGCGCTGGCCCAGGACGGCCGGCTGGATCGGCCGCGTGCTCGCCTCACCGCCGCTCGCGAAGCTCGCCAAGATCGAGGATGCGGTGCTGCGCGTGCCGATCGCCGAGCAACGCAATGCGCTCAAGACGCTGGGCGCACCCGTCAGCGCCGAGACCTACGCCGGCGATGCGCCACGTCGCGGGATCATGCCGGTCTAAGGCCGCTCATTCTCTTCTTCATGCTCCTCTCCCCCTTGGGGGCCCTTGGGGGAGAGGTTGGGTGAGGGGGTGATGCAGGAGACGATCTTCGTGTTGCGCCCCCTCACCTAGTGTCCTGATTCCTAAGTTCGCCGCAAAGCGGCCTGTGTGTCGAGAGTCCGCCGGCAGAATCGATTGATAGCGGCGAGAATATCATCGGCGGACTTGGTCCAGCGAAAGGGTTTGGGTTGGGCATTGTGTGCGTCGA
>JACPOB010000085.1 GCA_016185145.1 Rhodospirillales bacterium
AGCCGAACTTCTTGATCTCCGCCACGATCGACTGCCAGTCGGAGTGACCGAACGGCGTGTAGTTGATCATGATGTCTTCCTGCTTGACGCCCTTCTGCTTGAGGTACGCCTCGAGGATCTTGTTGGTCGTGCGCGGATAAACGTAGTCGGTGCCGGCCAGAACCCAGCGCTGCACCTTCTCGTTGTTCATCAGGTAGTCGACGGCCGGGATCGCCTGCTGGTTGGGCGCGGCGCCGGTGTAGAACACGTTGCGCGAGCTTTCCTCGCCCTCGTACTGCACGGGGTAGAACAGGATGCCGTTCAGCTCCTCGAACACCGGCAGCACCGACTTGCGGCTGACCGAGGTCCAGCAGCCGAACACCGCGGCGACCTTCTCCTTCTGCAGGAGCTCGCGCGCCTTCTCGGCGAACAGCGGCCAGTTGGACGCCGGATCGACGACCACGGCCTCGAGCTTGCGGCCCAGCACGCCACCCTTTTTGTTCTGCTCCTCGATCAGCATCAGCATGACGTCCTTCAGCGTCGTCTCGCTGATCGCCATCGTGCCCGACAGAGAATGCAGCACGCCGACCTTGATCGGCGCCCCTTGCGCCAGGGCGCTGCCCGCGGCGCCGGCCAACAGGCCGGCGGCGACCATGCCCGTCTTGAGGATCGATCCCAACTTCATCCCGCTCTCCTTTTTGTCGACGGAATACCCCCGCCAACTGCTGCAAGAGCGAAAGCCGTGCCAAACCTCAGCTAGGGTCCGGCATGACTTTTAGTGGGCGATCAGAACCACCGCGCCGGCCGCGAGCACGACGCCGCCCAGAGCGCGCAGGCCGAGATCGCCCACAACCCTGTGCACAACCCAGCCGATCGCCAGGCCGACGCCCTGCAGAAGTGCCGTTGCCGCAAGGAAGCCCAAGATGTAGCCGCCGGCCCCGGTCGAGGGCGCTTCGAGGGCGTGGGCATAACCATGGAACAACGCGAACAGGCCGACGACCGCCATCGCCCAGGCCACCGGCAGGCGCACTGCACCTATGATGAGAGCGCCGATCGCGAACACCGAGGCGAGGATGGCCGCCTCGACAAGAGGCAGTTTTATGCCCGCAAAACCGGCAGCTGCTCCGATCGCCATCATCACCAGGAAGGCGGCCGGCACGGCGACGGCGATCACCGGCTTGCGGCCTGCCATGAAGGCGGCCCACAGGCCGACGCCGACCATGGCCAGCATGTGGTCTAGGCCCGTGAAGGGATGCAGGAACCCCGAGGCCTCGTGGCCGGGATGGGCGAGCGCCGGGCCGGCGGCCACGAGCAGCAGAGCGGTCAAACCGATTTTCATACGCATCACAACATTCCCCTCTTCACTTCCCCGGCCGGGCCGGCTCTTTGCGCATTGGTAGGCCGCCCTGCCGTACGATAAAGGCGGCGATGTCGTCGACCCCCTTGTTCTCCTTGAGATTGGAGAACAGGAACGGCCGGACCCCGCGCATCTTGCGGGCATCGCGGTCCATCACATCGAGGTTGGCGCCGACCAGCGGCGCCAGGTCGATCTTGTTGATCACCAGCAGGTCGGACCGGGTGATGCCGGGCCCGCCCTTGCGCGGGATCTTCTCGCCGGCGGCCACGTCGATCACGTAGATCGTGAGATCGGCCAGCTCGGGCGAGAAGGTGGCGGCGAGATTGTCGCCGCCGGATTCGACGAACACGATCTCGAGCTTCGGCCATTTGCGCACGATGTCGGACACGGCCGCCAGGTTGATCGAGGCGTCCTCGCGGATCGCCGTGTGCGGGCAGCCGCCGGTCTCGACACCGACGATGCGTTCCGGGGCCAGCGCGCCGGCGCGGGTTAGGAACTCGGCGTCTTCCTTGGTGTAGATGTCGTTGGTGACGACGGCGATGTCGTAGTCCTCGCGCATCTTCTTGCACAGACGTTCGACCAGCGCGGTCTTGCCCGAACCGACCGGGCCGCCCACTCCCACCCTCAGGGGACCACGCAGACTCATTGACGCTCCATCTCCCCGGCCAGCAGCGCGAGATAGCCGATACCCATCAGCAGACAATATGGCGAATAGTACCGTCTGTTGCGCGTGGCAAACGGCTCGTCGCGAAAATGCACGCGCCAGGTCGGCGTATAGCCCGCGACGCCGCGCGCCACGAACACGCCGGCGATGACGTAGGTGATGGACTGGACCCAGGTTTCCTCGTCGCGGCCGAGCATGACGAACGGCCAGAGCGCCACCACCGCGAGGACGAAAGCGACGGCATAGCACTGCCAGGCGGGCGGCATGCGCCGGCGACCGTCGCCGACGACGCTGCGCGCCAGCGCCTCTTCGCCGGCCTCGGGCCAGTTGTAGCCCAGGCCCCACATCGCATGGATGACGGCGGGAGCGCCGACGCCGATGAACAGCAGGAAGGCGAACAGGACGGTCATGAGCGGAACAGGCGCGTGTACTGGGTCTCGTGGCGGAGCGAGCACCAGTCGAGCAGGGGCGTGGCCGTGCCGACCTCGTCGAGCGAGGCCACCGCGAGCGCCGCCTCGGCGGCCCGGTGCACGGCGGGCTCCAGCGCCGCCAGGGCGATCTGGCCGTCGCTCTGGCCGAGCGGTACCGACCGCACCGCGGCCGAGATCAGGTTGGCGGTGAAGGCGTGAAGATAGCCTTCGAGGGCGCGGTCCAGCGCGATGCCGTGCCCCGCCGCCGCGAGCGCCACGGCCACCGGCAGCGCGAGCTCGCCTGAAAGCCGCTCGTGCGCGGCATCGAGCGACGGATGCGGCCAGGCGGTGCGCGTGATCGACAGGAACGAGCCGCCCTGCTGGCGCGATTCCAGCGCCATCTCCGACGTGCCGCGCCAGGCGGCGGCGCGCTCGGCGATGGCGTCGAACAACGTCCAGTCCGCAGCCTCGGCCGCGCGCCAGGCCGCCGCGAACAATGCGCCGTCGACGACGCCGGTGCCCTGCAGCAGCACGCTTTCCAGCCAGGTCACGAGCGTCGCGCGGTCCTTGATGAAGCCTTCCTCGACGGCGGTCTCGACGCCGTGGCTGTAGCTGAAGGCGCCGATGGGGTAGGCCGGCGACAGCCAGGCGAGCAGGCGATAGAGCGGGTCAGGCATGGCGCAGACCCGCAATCGTCGACACAACCCTCCACCTCACCCTGAGGAGGCGCGCAGCGCCGTCTCGAAGGGTGTGCCACAATCTTGGTGGTGCCCACCCTTCGAGACGCACCGCTACGCGGTGCTCCTCAGGGTGAGGTGTGTTTGTGGAAACGAGATACGCGTCAACCATGCCGTTCCTCATGCAGCGGGCCGTGGCGGTGGCCGAGGTCGTGATTGTGCTGGCCGTAGGCGCCGCCTTCGGGATCGAACGGCGCCTTGACCTTGCGCACCTCGGCGCCCAGGCCCTTCAGCATGTCGATGATCACGTGATCGTCGCGGATCAGGATGCGGTCGGCGGTGATCTCTGCCGGCAGATGGCGATTGCCGAGATGCCAGGCGATGCGCGCGAACGAGGCGGCGTCGCGGCCTTTCACCTCGACCAGGTCCTCGTCGGCGGCCCGCACCTCGACGAAGCCCCCCTCCTCCAGCCTGAGGCCGTCGCCGGTGTGCAGCACGATCGGCTCGACCAGGTCGAGCAGGAAGTCGAGACCGCCATCGCCCAGCATGCGCAGCCGGCGGCGATAGCGGTCGTCGAACAGGAGCGTGACGGTGTCGGTGCGCTGCGCCGTCGGCCAGTGGCCGGCGCGCAGGACTTCGGTGGCGCGTTTCATGGCAACCCGTCACCCCGAGCGAAGCGAAGCGAAGCCGAGGGGCCTCCTCTTCCGCGTCGCTGGCCAATATGAAGAGGTCCCTCCACTCCGCACCTGCGGCGCTCCGGTCGGGATGACGAGGAGGTCAAAACAGAAAGTACCGCTGCGCCATGGGCAGCACCTCGGCGGGTTCGCAGGTCAGAAGCTCGCCGTCGGCCCTCACCTCGTAGGTCTCTGGGTCGACCTCTATCCTGGGACACAGCGTGTTGTGCACCATGTCCTTCTTGCCGATCTTGCGCGTGCCCTTCACGGGCAGCAGCGGGCGGCTCAGGCCCCACTTCTTCGCCACACCCTTGGCGATGGCGGCCTGCGACACGAACAGCGCCGGGCTCGTCACCAGGCTTCTGCCCAGCGCGCCGAACATCGGCCGATAGTGCACGGGCTGCGGCGTCGGGATCGAGGCGTTGGGATCGCCCATCGGCGCCGCCGCGATCGAGCCGCCGATCAGCACCATGTCGGGCTTGGCGCCGAAGAAGGCCGGCGACCAGATCACCAGATCGGCGCGCTTGCCGACCTCGACCGAGCCGACATGGCGCGAGATGCCGTGGGTGATGGCCGGATTGATCGTGTACTTGGCGACGTAGCGCTTGACGCGCACGTTGTCGTTGTCGCCGGTCTCTTCCTTCAGCCGGCCGCGCTGCTTCTTCATCTTGTCGGCGGTCTGCCAGGTGCGGATCACGACCTCGCCGACGCGGCCCATGGCCTGGCTGTCGGACGACATCATGGAGAACGCCCCCATGTCGTGCAGGATGTCCTCGGCGGCGATCGTCTCCTTGCGGATGCGGCTTTCGGCGAAGGCCACGTCCTCGGGGATCGCCTGGTCGAGGTGATGGCAGACCATCAGCATGTCGAGATGCTCGTCCACCGTGTTGACGGTGTAGGGCATCGTCGGATTGGTCGACGACGGCAGCACGTTCTTCTCGCCACACAGGCGAATGATGTCCGGCGCATGGCCGCCGCCCGCGCCCTCGGTGTGGAAGGTGGCGATGGCGCGGCCCTTGAAGGCGGCGCGCGTGGTCTCGACGAAGCCCGATTCGTTCAAGGTGTCGGTGTGGATCGCCACCTGCACGTCCATGCGATCGGCCACCGTCAGGCAGTTGTCGATGGCGGCAGGCGTGGTGCCCCAGTCCTCGTGCAGCTTTAACCCGCAGGCGCCGGCCTCGACCTGCTCCTTGATGCCGGCGGGCTTGCTGGTGTTGCCCTTGCCGAAGAAACCGAGATTCATCGGCAGCGCCTCGGCCGCCTGCATCATGCGCCCGAGATGCCACGGGCCGGGCGTGATCGTCGTCGCCAGCGTGCCGTGCGCCGGACCGGTGCCGCCGCCCATCATGGTGGTGACGCCGCTGTAGAGCGCGTCGTCGACCTGCTGCGGACAGATGAAATGGATGTGGCAGTCGATGCCGCCCGCGGTGACGATCTTGCCCTCGGCTGCGATCGCCTCGGTGCCCGGACCGATGACGATGTCGACCTTGGGCTGGATGTCGGGGTTGCCGGCCTTGCCGATGGCGACGATGCGCCCGTCCCTGAGGCCGATATCGGCCTTCACGATGCCCCAGTGGTCGACGATCAGCGCATTGGTGATCACGGTATCGACCGCGCCCTGCGCCCGCGTACGCTGGCTCTGGCCCATGCCGTCGCGGATCACCTTGCCGCCGCCGAACTTCACCTCCTCGCCGTAGGTCGTGTGGTCCTTCTCGACCTCGACGAAGAGGTCGGTGTCGGCGAGCCGCACCTTGTCGCCGGTCGTCGGCCCGAACATGTGGACATAGGCCGAGCGGCTGATGCGGGTCGGGCCTTCGTTCGACGGGCCGACCTTGGCGATGGGCCCGAGCTTGCCCGAGACCTTGGCCTGGAAGCCGTGGCTCTCGCGGCCGCCCATGTAGGGCGTCAGCCGAACGTTGCGCGACTGGCCGGGCTCGAAGCGCACAGCGGTGCCTGCGGCGATGTCGAGCCGCATGCCGCGGGCGCGCTTGCGGTCGAACTTCAGCGCCTCGTTGGTCTCGAAGAAGTGGTAGTGGCTGCCGACCTGGATCGGCCGGTCGCCGGTGTTGGCGACCTCGATGGTGACAGGGTTGCGGCCCTTGTTGAGCTCGATCTCGCCGTCGGCGGCCTTGACTTCACCTGGGATCATGGGTTCGTGCCTCGTTCATGCGGAGCGCGGACCTCCAGGTCCGCATCATGCTCACGAGCGGACCTGGAGGTCCGCGCTCCAACTTCAGCGGATCGGCGCATGGACGGTGACGAGCTTGGTGCCGTCGGGGAACGTCGCCTCGACCTGGATCTCGTGGATGATGTCGGCCACGCCTTCCATCACTTGCTCGCGGCGCAGTACGTGCGCGCCGGCCTGCATGAGATCGGCGACCGAGCGGCCGTCGCGTGCGCCTTCGACGACGAAGTCGGTGATCAGGGCGATGGCTTCCGGGTGATTGAGCTTCACGCCGCGTTCGAGGCGGCGGCGGGCCACGACGGCCGCCATGGCGACCAGAAGCTTGTCCTTCTCACGCGGCGTCAGATTCATCGACCGTTTCCCCCTGCCGGTTGAGCCCGACTATAAAAGGCTGCATCAAACATGCCAGACTCGCGGCAGGCGAGAGCCGCGGAAATCGGTGAGAAAGCGGATGGTCGCGGCGCGCACCACGGTCGCCTCGCCCAGCAGGCGCGCCACCATCACGCCGTTCACCAACGTCACGCCGGCGCGCACCTCCTCTGCAGTTTCGAGAAGCGCGCGGGCCCGCTCGAACCGCGACTGCGGCTCGTCCCAAACGCCGATCACGGTAGCCAACGCATTGGCGGTACCGAAGCCCGCGCCCGTCGGCGTCTCGCCCTCGGCCCGCAGCGTGTCGGTCCAGACCAATCGCCCGGTTCGCCGCACCGACCAGGCATCGAGCAACAGGCCCCGGGTGAACCGCTCGCCGGAGGCGGCGCGACCCAGCACCACCATCTCGCAGGCGAGCAGCGAGCCGCCCGGCTCGACCTCGGCCACGGTGCGGCGTTTCAGCCGTGCCCCCTCGAAGACGATGGTCTCCTGTGGCAACCAGTCGAGGACGGCGTCCTCGCTCACGTGCACGGCGACAGCGATGGCGCAATGGCCGCCACCCTTGGCGGCCCGGTAGATCTTCTCCGCCGCCTGGGTGGTCGCGACGGCCGACGCCCCAGGTCCGATCTCGATGGCCATTTTGAGGGAATCGCCGTCGGTCACCCCGCCCGAGGTGGTCAGCAGGACCGCCAAGGGCGGTTCCCCGGGCTCGGGTTCCGGGAACAAAACCCGGCAGGGATCGCGTTGATAGAGATCGCCGAGCCGCGTCCGGCCGTCCCGCAGGTCGAAGGCGACCCGGCTTTCGCCGGAGGCGCGCTGCAGGCGGGGTGGGCTGGTGGTCATCGGCCCGTCCTTGATAGAACAGGAGCCGAAATGAGCAAGGCCTTCACCAAGGAAAGCGACGGCGACGACGAGGACGACCTGCCCGACGAGATCGCAGGCCTGCCCGCCGGCGCCAAGAACTACATGACCCCGCAGGGCTTCGAGCGGATGCGCGAGGAGCTGATGACGCTCATGCGCAAGGAGCGGCCCGAGGTCGTGCAGGTCGTGTCGTGGGCCGCCGCCAACGGCGACCGCTCGGAGAACGGCGATTACCTCTACGGCAAGAAGCGTTTGCGCGAGATCGACCGGCGCATCCGTTTCCTCAGCAAGCGCCTGGAGCGTTCCGAGGTCGTCGACCCGGCCAAGCGGCCCAGCACCAAGCAGGTCTTCTTCGGCGCCACCGTCGCCTGGGCCAACGAGAAGGGCGAGGAGCGCACCGTCAAGATCGTCGGCGTCGACGAGGTCGACCTCACCAAGGGCCATGTGAGCTGGATCTCCCCCATCGCCCGCGCCTTGATGCGCGCCTTCGAAGGCGACGTCGTGAAGATGCGCACGCCGTCCGGCGAGGAGGAGATCGAGATCGTGAAGGTCGAGTACGTCTGAGCTCCGCATCTGCCCACGGCGCGGCATGCCGCCATCATGGCCTATGACGGATGACTCGTCAATAACTTTGGTGCTTTTAAATTACTGAAGTGTCGGTGGACAGCGGGTAGTTTTTTCGCACCGTAGAGGGGGTCGATTCAGGGCATGAATCGTTTACGGCGAACGCCTTGCGCCTTGGGGCGGAACGCAAGAATTGCAATCGCCGCGCAACCCTCTGAGCGAGCGCCCCGATTCCGTCCATGCTGTCAGTGCAGGCAGCGCGTTCGGATCGTTCAGGAATCTGCGGTCGGATACTCCTGAAATTGCGGCAGATCGTCGGTTATGGTGAACCACGGTGCCTTGGAGCCGACGAAGATGTGCCGGCTGGGGCGGATAGACGGATCGTCCACAAGCGTGCCCATGGCGACATGGACGAACGCGCCCTCTCGGACGACGGAGAAGAGCAGCGAGCCGCAGACCCGGCAGTGGGTGTCGTTCGCCTCGTCGTCGCCATAGATCAGGAGCGTGTCCTGGCCCTGCGTGACGGCCAGCTTGTCGCGCTCGATGCCGGCGAACGGCTTGAAGGCCGAGCCGGTCGTCCGCCGGCAGTTCGAGCAGTGGCAGTTCATGGCGTAGGCGAAGGAATCGGCCACGGCATAGTGAACCGCGCCGCAGAAGCACTTTCCGGCAAGCATCCCTGGCATCGCTCCTCCTCCACTGCCGAGCTATGTTACCGTACCCGCGAGATCGTTGCCGCGCGCGGGGGCGAGAGCCGATGAACACCATCGTTCTTTTCGTGGTCGCCTTGCTCTGCCTGTTTTCCGGAGCGTGCATCGGCTGGGTGCTTCGACAGCGCCTGCCGGAGCATCATCTCGCACGCGAGTCGACGGACGTGATCAAGCTGGCGGCCGGCCTGATGGCGACGCTGGTCGCGATGATCCTCGGCCTCCTGGTGTCGTCGGCCAACACCTTCCACGGCCAGATCGAGACACAGTACAAGCAGGGGCTGGCGAACGTCGTCCAGCTCGACCAGTACCTGCGCGCCATC
The DNA here is from genome assembly GCA_016185145.1 of Rhodospirillales bacterium. Taxonomy (GTDB): domain Bacteria; phylum Pseudomonadota; class Alphaproteobacteria; order Reyranellales; family Reyranellaceae; genus Reyranella. The sequence goes on from JACPOB010000085.1 coordinate 8,768, forward strand.
GGGCCGGAAGCCCAGGGCATCCGCGACCAGCTGCGGCGCACCGTCGTGCACTACCTTCGGCAACATTGGCCTCGCGACGACTTCGGCACGGCGGACATCAAGATCGACGCAGGCGCCAATCCTGCGATCGATCTGGAAGATCGCATCCTGGAGCTCGACCTCACGACGCCGAAGCAGAAGTGGTTCCAGGCCCAGGCGCTGCAGCAGGCCAACGAGCTGGTGCGCATGCGCCAGCTGATGTCGAACGACGAATCGGGACGCAGCTTGCCGATCCCCATCGTTGTCGTGCTGCTGGCCGTCGCCGCCACGATCTTCGCGATGTTCAGCCTGTTCGTGCAGCCCAATCCGACCGTCGTCCTCGCGCTGGCCCTCGCCGCCATCGCGGTGTCGGGCGCCCTCTTCCTGATCGAGGAGCTCAACACGCCATTCGGGGGCCTGCTGCAGCTGCCGAGCGGTCCAGCTCATGCCATGCTCGCCACGGTGGGCAGATGATCATTCGGACATTGCGGCCTACTTCGCCTGCCTTTCCTTGTAGAATTTGTCGGCCCCTGGATGTAACGGAATCCCCAGACCTTTGACGGCCGTTTCGATCTTGATGGCGCGGCCTTTTGCGTGGCCCGAGTCGAGCAGCTTTCGTGTCGCCGGATGCCACAACGCCGCCGTGACGTCATAGATCAGCTGCTCCGGCACGTCGCTCGACGTTGCCCAGATGGCATTCACGCTGATCGTTCTTGCTTCTTCCACTCCTCTATAGACGTCGCCAGGAATGGCATCCGGAGAGAAGAAGCTGTGCTCATTGATCAGCGCGGCAGCTTCTTCACCAACGATCGGTATCAGTTCGATGTCCCAAGCAGCGGCAAGCTCCGCTACGCCGCCTTCCGGCCAACCTGAAACACTGAAGAACGCATCCAATTGGCCAGCCTTCAACTTGTCCCCCGCTGCACGGGACTTCAGATACTCGGCGGCCAGATCGTTCTCCGAGAGGCCATAGGCGGCCAGAATCAGACGGGCGTCGACCAATGCCCCCGAACCACGCTCATCCAGCGATACGCGCTTGCCCTTGAGGTCTCTGATTGTAGAGATTCCTGACCCTTTCCGCGCAATGACATGCACGCTTTCCGGATAGAGGTTGGCTATGGCGCGAAGCTTCTCCACCTTCGGCCTTCCGTCGTAGAGCCCGGTGCCGGTGTGGGCCCAATGGGCGATGTCGGATTGGATGAACGCGGACTGCATTCGCCCCGAAGCGATTCCAGCGACATTGGCGACGGATCCATCCGTAGCCACCGCGGTAGCGATCATGCCCGGCACGCCGCAGGAACCACCATCGTTGCAAGCTCGTGAACCAGGAGGGTTGGAGATCGCGTTGGCTATCAAGCCGCCAACGGGGAAATACGTCCCGATGTGACCGCCGGTACCGATGCGGAAGAACACCACGTTCTGCTGGGCCGAAACACCTGAAGACTCCAACGCACACCCCAGCAGACCCAGCGTTACAGCGCGGCGGTGTACCTTCACGAGTGCCCCCATACTGCTCGAGCGATGGAACGCCTTCCGAAGACGTCATCTCAGCGCGTATGGCTGAAGAAGATCAAGCAAATATGAAGTCCGACGGCTGCAGGACAATGGGGTCGCTGAGGCCGATCAGGGTGACACTGTTGGTTGCGTCAAACTCGATCCTGGTGTCGACGCCCGTGTCGATGATCGTCATGTCGGCGAGGCTGTGGAACCCATAGGCGCTCACATCGATCTTGTCGCCGTCGCTCTGGCGGAAGTCGTTGATATCGTCGTTGCCGTTGCCGGGTGCGAAGACGAACGTATCAGCACCGGTTACCACGGCACCCGTAGGGGCAGTGGGTGACGCCGCAACGCCATTGATGACCCGGGCATCGCCCCACATGTGGTCGGTGCCGGTGCCGCTGACCAGCGTGTCGTCGCCGCCGCGCGCGTTGCCGGACATTGAAAAGGCGTCGCCCGAGAGGAAGTTCGTCGAACCATCGCCCCCGGTCAACGTGTCGTTGCCGCCGCGGCTATTGCCATCCATGGTGCCGGCATCGCCATAGAGGACGTTGGGCGCAGGCGTATCTGCGAACCCGGTCAGTGTGTCGTCGCCGCCACGGCTGTTGCCATCCATGGTGCTGGCATCGCCATAGAGGGAAGTGGCGATAAACGCACCACCGCCCGTCAGCGTGTCGTTCCCGCCGCAAGTGTCGTCGGACATGGAAAAGGCATCGCCATACAGGTTGTTGGACCGGCCGCTGCTGGTCAACGTGTCGTCACCCCCGCGGGCGTGGTCGTGCATCTCGAAGGCATCGCCGTAGAGGGTGTTGTTGATGCCAACCCCGGTCAGGCTGTCATTGCCGCCGCGGCTACCGCCATCCATGACGCGAGCGTCGCCGTAGAGGAAATTGAGGAACGATCCAGCACCGCCGCCCAACTGATCGTCGCCGCCGCGCGCGTGGTCGTGCATTTCGAACGCGTCGCCAAAGAGGTCGTTGGTCCCGGCCAGGCTCACGGGGCCACCGGTCAAGGCATCGTCGCCCCCTCGGCTGTCGTCTGCCATGGTGTGCGCGTCGCCATAGAGAACGACATGCAGGGCGAAACCAGCGCTCAGCGTGTCGTTACCACCGCGCGAATGATCGTGCATTTCGAAGGCATCGCCGTAGACCAACACGGAGGGATCTCCGGACGGCAGGAAAATTCCCCCGCCGCCGTTCAAGGTGTCATCGCCGCCATGGGCATGGCCGCGCATCTCGTAGGCGTCGCCGAAGAGCTCGTTGAACGCGTCCTGGCCGCCGGTCAGGTGGTCGTCGCCGCCGCGGGCATGTCCATCCATCAGGGAGGCATCGCCGACAAGGAAGTTGGACGAGTTATCGTGGCCGAGAAGCTGGTCGTTGCCGCCACGGGCGTGGTTGTGCATCTCGAAGGCGTCGCCATAGAGGGCGCTCATCGAAGCGGCGCCGGCGATCAACGTGTCATTTCCACCGCGGGAGTGGTCAAACATGCTTAAGGCATCACCGAACAAGATGTCGTTGCCGCCATCGGCGCCAATCAGCGTGTCACTGGTGCCGCGCTCGTGGTCCGTGAGAGACCCGGTTTGGGTGTTGGGGACGAGCTTTGACATGGACCGCCTCCCTCAGTTCGAACTGCCGCGCCACGAAATCACGAGGGCCGCCCGCGGCCATCGAGGTCCGCGGGCGGTCGCGTTCAGGTGTCACAGCTTCGACAGGTCCAGCTGCTGCCGGTCTCCGATCCACAGCTTGGCAAGGTCCGCTTCCAGCCTGCTCGCGAGGTCGGCCTTGCCGCGCGCCTTGTAGAGTTCGGCAAGCCCGTACCACGACCAGCCGTTGGCCGGGGCGCGCTTCAGCGCGCGCTGGAATTGTTCCTCCGCTTCGTCGAGCCGGCCGGCTTGCATCAGCGCGACAGCGAGCGACTGCCGCACCGGGTAGTACCAGTAGGGCGGCTCCATGTAGGGCAGCCCGTCCTGCAGCGCAGCCGCCCGCTCGAACTTCTCGACCGCCGCAGCCTTGTCAGCCTGACGCTGCGCGATGCGGGCTTCGATGACAGTGCGCGCCAAAGCCAGCACGTCCTGCGCCGGGACATTCGAGGCCTTGAGCAACGTGAAATCCGCGCCCTCGAGCGCGGCGATCGCATTCGCTTCCGCCTTGGCGGCGGCAAAATCGCCCTGCGCCACGTAGGCAATGCCGCGCGCGTAGTGCCACATGGCCTTGACGTACGGAATGGCGTCGCCGGGATCGGGGAGCGCCAAGACGGTCGCGGGCGGGCTGAACAGCGCATGGGCGAAGTAGGGCGCGGCCTTGACCGGCTGCACCAGCGCAATGCCGCGTGCGACCTCGTCGGGAATGAGGCCGCGCAGCTTCTCGGCCGCCGCGATGACGGTGGGTCCGTCGCCCGCCATCTGGGCCGACGCCAGCACGAAATGGACGTTATGCGGGTAGTAGCCGAGGCGGTACACGCCCATCGGCGCATTGGTCGCCGCCAGGTATTTCTCGTCCACCGCGCTCGCCGTCTTGTTGTCGGCCAACGCATCCAGATAGCGCCCGACCCGATAGTAGATGTGGCTCGGCATATGCACGAGGTGGCCAGAGCCGGGAATGGCGCCACGCAGCCGGTCCGCAGGCGCCTCGGCGCGCTCCGGCCGATCCGACGCCTCGACGGCGTGGATGTAATAGTGGATGGCACCAGGATGGTTCGGCGCGCGCGCCAGCACGCGTTCGAGAGTCGGTACGATGGCAGCACTTTGCGGGTTTGGCTCCCGGCCGCCGGGTTGCCAGTAATCCCATGGGCTGAGGTCCATCACCGATTCGGCGTAGAGCACCGCGATCTCATTGTCGTCCGGGAATTGCGCCGCGACCTTCTGCATGGCCGAGGCATAAGCGGCATCGAGCGGCGTCCGGTCCGCCTTGGCCTCCTTGGCATAGCGCGTCGAGAGTGCCGCAATCAGCGCCTGCTCCCGCGGGCTGGCGTTGGCGGCGAGCGTGCGCGCCTTCTCAGCCGCCGCGAAGGCCGGCGCGACCGCGTCGTCCTGCATCGGCAGATTGATGTTGGGCCCGAGCACCAGCGCTTCGCCCCAGAAGCACATGGCGCAGCCGGGATCGAGCTTCTGCGCTTTGCGGAAGGCGCGCTGCGCCTCGCTGTGATTGAACGCGTAGGCGAGCCGGAGCCCTTGATCGAAGTAGGACTGCGCCGTCTCGTTCGCGGTCGTGACCTTGTACGTCACCCCGCCGAGCCCCGCCCACAGCGGCGGATCCGTGTCGGCGAACGTCCCCGCCGGAGAGGCTGCCTGCATTTCCGCTTGCGGCACCTCGGTCCGCGCCTGGGCCAAGTACATCATGCCGCGGGGTGCGCCGGCCGGCGCCGACCCATGACAGATGGGGACGTTGATGCCGAACTGCTGCTGGGTGGCGGCGATACCCGTACCGTCGGTCGGCGCCCTGCCAACGGCAAACGGGGCAAACCAACCCAGCGCAGCACTTGTGACGAGAAGCGACGGGAAAAGATAAGTTACCCGCATGGTGCCCTCCAGTCTGCTGAATGGAGCTCAGGCGGAACGCGGCACAGTCAGCGGTACGCGACCGCCTAGGCATCGAGATTACGCCTGATGGTCCACCACGGCAATCAGACCGAGACATCCGACGACGTCGTTGCGCGACTCAACGAGGCGCCGTCGCGGCATCGCGAACGCCGCGTCCTTGCACGTCGCTCTTTCGAGGTACCCCTTCATCGTCCTTCCTATCGCTCGGGGAATGGCGACGGGGCCGGACAAGAAAAGCGGCGCGGGCCATCCAACCCGCGCCGTCAAAAGAAGCCACCTCAGGTTGCTTCAGGGAGGAGGGTGGCTCGTCGATATTGTGAACGCCGAGCCTTACACGGTCCTTTCGAATGCAACAGGAAGATCATTGTTCTTCTGCCTCCCGCGGTCGCCTGTTCCATGCAGCCATCAGGGCTTCAATGCGCCCGGGAGGAAAAAGAAGGTGAGGCCGAGAACGACGTAGGCGGCCAACAGCTGGATGCCCTTCAGCCAGTCCGAGCGTCCGTCCGCCGCGACCTGCCCGGTGATCAGCACCGAGAGGAGCACGATCAGGACGAGCCCGCCTGGAAAGGCAAGGTCCATGGGCTTCGGGCCGATCACCAGGCTGAGCAGCACCAGCAGGGGCGCCACGAACAGAGCCACCTGCACGCTCGAGCCAATGGCGATCGACAGGGCAAGATCCATGCGGTTCTTCATTGCCACGGAAACAGCAGTCGCATGCTCGGCCGCATTTCCCAGGAAGGCCACGACGAACACCGCGACGAAGGCGCTACCCAGGCCGAGGTCATGGGCCGCCTGCTGGATGGAGCCGACCAGCAATTCGCTCATCAGCGCGATCGCCGCCGTGCTTGCCGCCAGCACCGAGGCGGCGCGCCTGGTGGACCATGGCGTTGCATGATCATCCCCGCCTTGCGGCCCGCGGAACAACGCCGAGTGCGTGCCCAGGCTGAAGGCCAGGAACAGCCCGTACACCACCAGCAGCATGATCGAGATCGAGACGCTGAGCGGCACCAGGCCCGGCCCCGCCCCCTCGCCCAACGCCACCCGATAGGCTGCCGGCAGGATCAGCGTGATGGCCGCCAGCGTCAGCATCGTCGCCTGGGCACGCGCGCCCTGCGGATTGAAGGTCTGCTCGCGATGGCGCAGCCCGCCTGCCATCATCGCCGCCCCGAGCACGAGCAGGATGTTGCCGACGATGGAGCCCGCGATCGACGCCTTGACGACATCGTAGAGACCGCTGCGCAAGGCGGCCACGGCGATGATCAGTTCGGCGGCGTTGCCGAAGGTGGCATTGAGCAGCCCGCCCACGCCCTCGCCCATGCGCTCCGCAAGCTGCTCGGTGGCGCGCCCCAGCCACATCGCCAGCGGAAGGATGCCGAGACCGGAAGCCGCGAAGACTGCGAGATGCTGCTGCGGCATCCAATGTTCGAGGCCGATCGCCAACGGCACGAAGACCAGCAGCCAGTTCATGGCGGCGGCTCGATGCCGTTGGCCGCGCAATAAGCGTCGACCGCCGTATCGATGGTCGGGAAGAAGCCGTCCGCGCCGAATCGCTCGTAGAGGCCGAACCGCCTGAGCTTGTCCTTCACCGGATCCTTGAGCTCGGCGAAACATAACTCCACTTCGGCCTTCTCCAGCTTCTCATCCAGCTCCGCGAGCATGTCCGCCGCCGTGACATCGACGCTGGTAACGGGAGCAGCCGCCACGACCAGGCGACGCGGCTTCGTCGGCGACGCCGCGACCGCGGCCAGCACACGTGCTTCGAACTGCTCGGCATTGGCGAAGAATAGCGGGGCGTCCCAGCGAAACAGCACCAGGCCCGGAATCAGCCGGGCATCGGGATATCGCTCGATATCGTGCCAGCCCTTGACGGCGTCGGGGCGACCGAGGATTGCCGAGTGCGGCCGCCAGCCATCCCACAGGAACTCGATGACGGCGATGACGACGGCGAGTCCGATTCCCGGCACCGCGCCCAGCACCGCAACGCCGACGAGACACAGGATGGAGAGCCAGAACTCCCAGGGCTGGATGCGCCAGATGCGCCGCAGGTCAGCGACCTCGATCAAGCCGATCGCCGAGGCGATGACAACGGCCGCGAGCGCCGGGGTCGGGAGATGCTTCAGCAGATCGGGCGCCGCCACCAGGAGCACCGCCACGGACAAGGCTCCGACCACGCCGGTCACCTGTGTCTTCGCACCCGCCGCCTCGGCCACCGGCGTACGCGAAGAACTGCTGCTGATGGCGAAGCCCTGGAACAGGCCGGCCGAAAGATTGGCGGCGCCCAGGCCGATCATTTCCTGGTTCGGATCGACCGGGCGGCCAAGGCGGGCCGCATAGGCGCGGGACAGCACACTGGTATCGGCGAACGACACCAGGGCTACCGCGGCGCCGCCGATCAGCACCGGCCCCAGATCGGTCCAGCCAATCAATGGAATGGTCAGAGCCGGCAGCCCTTCAGGCAATGAGCCCAGCACCTTCACGCCCTGGCCTGACAGGTCGAACAGACCCACCACCAGCGTGGCGCCGATGACGGCAATCAGCACGCCCGGCAGGAGCTTGCTGCCTTTCAGCACGAGGATGACGATGAGCACGCCGGCTCCCACGGCGAACGCCACCCAGTTGATCTCGCCGCCGGCAATCGCGGTCACGATCGCCCACGAGCTCCTCAAAGGCCCCTCGGCGTCGATGGAAAAACCGAGCAGCTTGGGCAGCTGGCTGATCAGAACCGTCAAGGCGATGCCGTTCATGTAGCCGTAGCGAATGGGCTTGGACAGCAGCTCGGTGATGAAGCCGAGCTTCAGCACGCCGGCCAGGATGCAGATCAGGCCCGAGACGATGGCCATGGCGGCCGCCAAGGCCACGGCACGCGCGGGATCGCCAGCGGATTGCACCAGCACGACGGCGAGGATCAGAGGCGCCAGCGACGAATCAGGACCCAGCACCAGGATACGGCTTGGTCCGAATATGGCGTACGCCAGCAGCGGCACGATGGTGGCATAGAGCCCGTATACGCCAGGCAGGCCCGAAGCGACCGCGTAGGCGATGCCTACGGGCACCAGCATGGTGGTAAGCACGATGCCCGCAACGATGTCATTGCCCAGCCAGGACAGCCGGTACTCTCGCAGCGTCGCCAGGCCGGGCAGCCGGTGCCAGGGGCCAGCCGCGACGTCGGCTCGGGCCTTCGATTGATCCAGCGAGGAGGATGGATTCACCATCTGAACGAATCGAATCTAGGGCATTCTTGCTAGCAGCTCAGAACTTGGTGAAGGTCACCGGAACTCGATAGCTCGTACCGCGCCTATGGACGCCGCTCAAGCGGTTGCCCGCCCGCCACCGTGGTCCTGTAAGGATCCGAAAATTGCACTCCGTGTAAGATTGCCGGGAACTTTTTTGTGACCTGCTTGCCTTCAGGCGCAGCAACTGACGAAATCGTATGTCGCATGAGCGTAGCCGCTGAGAGATTCGAAGCACGGCCATGCTGATCTGTCGGGGGACAGAGCCATGCCGCAAAGCCAAGTCGTTCAGTTGGCCGATCCCGCCGAGTTTCGCGCCGCCGTACGCGCAGCGGACGGCGAGCTGCTGGTCAAAGGCAGAGGCGAATTCCAGTCAATGGAGGTGATTCGCGTCGACCTGCATCAGCTGTGGATGCAGCGCATCTCGGACAAGCTTCCCCGGATCATCCAGGCGACGCACCATCCGGGCCGGGCCGCCATCCTGTTCCTGACTCATTCCGCCCAGGCGCCCGTGCATCACAGCGGCGTGGAAGTCGCGCCCGGCGAGATCATCGCTCTCCACGACGGCGCGTCCTTTCATCATTGCAGCGAGGCCCCGTGCCAGGTTGCCGCCATGTCGCTGACGCTTGCCGATTTCGCCGCCGCTTCCAAGGCTATCATCGGTCACGAGCTCGCTCCGGGCACCGAAACACGCGTGATCCGCCCGGACTCCACGGCGATGGCGCGTCTCATGGCGCTTCACGACAAGGCGTCCAAGCTGGCGATGGACGGGGCGGCTGAGCTCACCTATCCGGCCTCCGCCCTGGCATTGGAGCAGGATCTGGTGCGGGCCATGGTTGCGTGCCTCGCCGAGCCGGGCGCCGCCACCAAAGTGGCCCGCGGCCATGCGAAGGTCGTCGCCCGCTTCGAGGAGTTCGTGGAACATCGCCGGTACGAGCCTGTCTATCTCGCAGAGATCTGCACCGCCATCGGTGTTTCCGAACGCACGCTGCGCACCTGTTGCCAGGAACATCTGGGCATGGGACCGATCCACTATCTCTGGCTGAGGCGCATGCACCTCGCGCATCGGGCGCTCCTCGGTGCGGATGCGGATTCGACGACGGTCACGCAGGTTGCGACCGAGCATGGGTTCTGGGAGCTCGGGCGCTTCTCGGTGGAGTACCGTTCCCTGTTCGGCGAGCCGCCATCGGCGTCGCTGCATCGATCGCAGCACTGAAGCGCTCAGAACTTGACGCTGAAGCCGATGATGGGACCGTGCAGCACGAGGTTGACGCTGTTGCTGTTGCCGGTGTTCGAGTAGTCGACGCCAAGCGCGCGATAACCGGCCAGAGCAGCCAGTTGATACCCGGTGAACTGCCAAGCGTAACTGTAGACGCCGACCGCCTGCCATTGGAAGTTGCTCTGGAAACCGAAGCCGCCGACGTCGCCGCGCACCATGATCTCCTGGGCCGGCGTGAACCGGTGGCGCAGCCGCAGGCCGACCACCGGATCGACCCAATCGAGGTTGCCTGAGTGGGCGATTCCCAGACTGCGGCTGAATTCGATGTTGCGGCCCAGCGCGTTGCTGAGGTTCGTGAAACTCACGGTGCCGTCGAGGTCGAAGTTCAGATCCACCGAGTTGTTCCAGTAACGGAAAGCCAGCAGGCCATCGAGCGCCGTGAAGGAGCCGGCCGACCACGACCAATGGCCCAGCTCGTAGAGGCCGCCAGCCTCGATGATGGCAAACGAGTAGGTGCCGGCGGTGTTGCTCGAGGTGCTTACCTTGAGGCCGGCAACCGGGTTGCGATAGGAAGTCGAGGAAGCGTCGAAGCCGAGCTTGGCCCACACCGTGTCGAGGTACAGGCCGACCTTGCCCTTGTTGGCCTCGAGATAGCCCATGTAGCCGATCAGTGAATCGCTCTTCTGCAGGAGCTGGACGAAGCTCTCGTTGATGCCGACGGTCTGGCCGCGCGCCGTCAGGCTCCCCGATACGCTGGGCGCCCATCCGTAGAAGGCGAAGCGAAAGCGCCAGGCATCGGGATCGCCGGCCGCATCCTGGGCGACGGCAGGGGTCGCGATGACGATCGCGGCCATGGCGCGGGCCATGATCCCGCGCCACGAAGCGTTCAGCATCGGCATTCGCCGCTCACCTGGCGGCGCCGACGGCCATGGCCTTGTCGATCTGGGCCTTGATGGCCGCCAGGTTGAAGCTGGCGCCCTCCTGCATCGGCGGGAAGTCGATCGCCGTCTGGGCGAGCTTGCCCACTTCCTGCTGCACGAACACGAAGCGCCAGAACTCGTAGGCGAACCAGTTGTAGTAGGCCAGCGACCCGCTGGTCGAGGCCGGCAGGCCGGTCCGCTCGAACGGATCGAGGCGGAGGTTGGTCAGGATTGGCCAGTCGACCTTGACCGTGGCGCCGAGCCAGCCGCTGGGCTGATCGGTGAAGCGGTACTTGTAGTCGCCGATGCGCACGGCCGAGAGCGTGCCCTCGGTGAAGTAGAAGATCTCGTTGCGCTTCGACGGCCCCTTGCCGGTGATCAGGTCCATCTGGTTGTAGCCGTCGAGATGCACCTTGTAGGTCGTGTCGCCGAGCCGCTTGCCCTGCTTCAGCTCGTCGACGATGTTGTCGTTTCCGGCCGCCGCGACCAGGGTCGGGAACCAGTCGAGGCCGGACATGATGCTGTTCTCGACCTTGCCTGCCGGCACCTTTCCCGGCCAGCGCACCAGCGCCGGCACGCGGAAGCCGCCCTCCAGCGCCGTACCCTTGCCGCCGGCGAACGGCGTCTGGCCGCCGTCCGGCCAGGTGAAGTTCTCGGCACCGTTGTCGGTGGTGAAGACGACAATGGTGTTGTCGCCGACGCCGATATCCGTCAGCTTCTTCATCACGCTGCCGACGACGTCGTCGAGCTGGGCCATGCCCGCCTCCTCGATCGACCAGCCGTTCTCGGAATTGCGCATGTTCTCGTACTTGTCCGAGAGGTGCGTCACGACGTGCATGCGCGTGGGATTGAGCCACACGAAAAACGGCTTGTTGTCGGCCTTGGCCTTGTCGATGAACTTCAGCGTGAAGTCGAGGATCTCGTCATCGACGGTCTTCATGCGCTCGGGATAGAGGGTGCCGGCATCCTCGATGCGCTGCTTGCCGATCTTGCCCCAGCGCGGCTGCACGGTCGGGTCGTCCGTGGTGGTGGCCCAGCTGTGGACCATGTTGCGCGGGCCGACGCGGTCCTTGAGCGCCTGAGGATAGTTGCGGTGCGCCGGGTCTTCCATCGCATCGAGGTGGTACAGGTAGCCGAAGAACTCATCGAAGCCGTGGACCGTCGGCAAGAACTTGTTGAGGTCGCCCAGGTGGTTCTTGCCGAACTGTCCGGTGGCGTAGCCCATCGACTTCAGCGTGGTGGCGATGGTCACGGCCTGTTCCGGGATGCCGATCGGCGATCCGGCCTGGCCCACCGTGGTCAGACCGGTGCGGATCGGCAGTTCACCAGTGATGAAGTTGGCGCGGCCCGCCGTGCAGCTCGCCTCGGCGTAATAGTCGGTGAAGCGCATGCCCTCGCTCGCCAGCCGATCGAGGTTGGGCGTGCGGCCGGCCATGATGCCCTGGTGGTAGGCGCCGACATTGAACCAGCCGATGTCGTCGCCCATGACGACGATGATGTTGGGCCTGCCGGCCTGCTGCGCGTTGACGGGGCTCGCGAGGCTCAGTGCAGTCAAAGCCGTCGCCACCATGGCTGTTGGACGAAACTTGAGCATGGGATCACCTCTCCCGGTGGAATCCGACCTCCTGGGTCCCGCGCAGCTAAACGGGAGGGTGGCAATCGTCGCTATGCATTTCCGGCAAGCCGCCGCTTTTGGCGGCCAATGTCTCTTGAAATTTTTTGTGTAAGGCGAAGCGACTTCACCGAAAATGCATAGTCGTAACCGGGCGGGTCGCGTCCAATCGCACCCGCCCGCACGGCTTCGCCCTGATCAACGCCCGATCCTGGCCAAGGTGATGCTGTCGGTCCTGTTCATCGTGATTCACAATGCCGACTGACCGACGACGCAAGATCCGGAGCCTCAAGGCCGGTGCCATTCTCGCCCTGGTCGGATGGCTGGTCGCCGCGCCGTGTCAGGCCCTGGACAAGGTGTCTTTACAACTCAAATGGCTGCATCAGTTCCAGTTTGCCGGCTACTACGCCGCCCTCGAGCAAGGCTTCTATCGCGACGCCGGCCTTGACGTCGAAATCCGCGAAGGCGGTCCCAACGTCGACGCCCTGCAATCGGTGCAGGGCGGCAAGGCCGACTTCGGCGTGTGCACGACCAGCGTCTTGCTGGACGATGGCGCGCCGCCCGCCGTGGTCCTCGAATAGGGGACCGTCGACAAATTCATCGGCGATGGGGTCATGGCGTTCTGGGGCTCCAAGCCGATCACGCCCTTCGCGGCTGCCGAGGCGCGTTGAGGGCCGTGCGCCGAATGGAGAAGATCAACGCCGCCTGGAAGGCCGAAGGCAAGCCCACCTTCCGGGTCCGCATCGGCTTGAACAGCGCCGACGTCCTGGTTGGCAACGTCGGCTCCGCCGAACGATTCAGCTACACGGTGATGGGAGACGGGGTCAACGTGGCGTCACGGCTGGAAGGCGTGAACAAGCAGTTCGGCACCTCGATCTGCATCAGCGACAGCGTGCTCGACGCCGTGAAGCTGCACGTCCTTGCAAGGCCCGTGCGCAAGCTGCAGGTCAAGGGGCGGCGGCAGGAGTTCATGATCTACGAGCTGCTCGGCATTCGCGGGACAGACGATCCTGAACTGGCGATTCGCGCCGACGATGCCGAGTTGTGCCAGCTGACCGAGGCTGCCAGCGCTCATTTCGAACGGGGCGAATTTTCGCTGGCGCGCCTGGGGTATCGCAGGATCCTGGAGCGCTTCCCCGACGACCGGCTTGCCCAGATGATGCTGCAAGCGGTTCCTGCTTCCGAATTTGCATAGCGGCCCCATACCCGCCCTCCATACTTCGGCCGACCTTTTCGAAGCGATGGCCCATGATCGGCTGCGGCACGACCACCTTCACCGATCCCGACGACTTTCGGGCGGGCCTGCCCGGCCCCGACTTCGATCTCGTGCTGACGGGAAGCGAGCGATTCAAGGCGCGGCTGACCTGGCTCCGGACGGCCGAGCTCTGTGTCATGGAGATCGTGGAGCGCGCGTCGCGCATCGCCTTCCTGTCGCTGCCGCCCGGGTCGATCCTCGTGTCGTTTCCGCTCAGCGGCGATCCGCCGATGGTCTGGAACGGGGAGGCGCTGCGGCCCGGCCAGCTCGTCCTTCATGGCGCCAGCGATGAATTCCACCAGCGCATCGCAGGGGCCGCTCGCTGGGGCATGGCGTGGCTGTCCCGATCGACGCTGCTGACCCATGGCCGCGCTCTGCTGGGCGCGGATCTGGTCCTGCCGACGACGGCGATGGTGCAGGCGCCGTCAGGCGGCACCGCGAGATTCCGGCGACTGCATGCGCAGGCCTGCCGCCTCGTGCAAAGCAAGCCAGACGTCGCTTCGCATCCGGAGGTCACGCGTGCCCTGAAGCAGGATCTGGTGCACGCGCTCATCGATGCGCTGGCCGGCAACGAACCGCAGGACGGCGACCTGAAACGCTGGCGCCATGCCGACGTGATGAGCCGGTTCGAGCAGGTGCTGGCCTGCCGCCCGGACCGGTCGCTGTCCATGGCCGATCTCTGCGCGGCCATTGGCGTGCCGGAACGCACGCTCCGGATGCGCTGCTCCGAGTTCCTCGGCATGAGCCCGCTGGCTTATGTCAGGCTGCGACGCCTGAACCTCGCGCGCCGGGCTCTGCTGAGAACCGACGCGGCGACGACAAGCGTCACCGGGGTTGCCCGAAAGTTTGGCTTCTCGGAGCTGGGGCGCTTCGCGACGGCGTACCGCGCAACCTTCGGCGAAGCACCTTCCGCCACGCTGCGCGGCGCGGCGTCGAGGGCTGAGGGTGCCACCGGTCTCGGGACGGTCCGCTGACGCAGCCGTCGCTGTTCACGAGCAGGGATACATTCTGGTACGTACGTTTGATCGGCCCGCGTCTCGAGCCTGCATAGCGGAAGGAAAAAATGAGCGCCCTCCTCAACGATTTCGACCTGGTCGATCGCATTCTTGCGCACGTCGAAGACAAGTCGACGGACAAGGGTACGTCGGTGTGGCGCGAGCCCACCGCGAACTACACCTGCCCCGAACGCTTCGCGGCCGAGCTCGACGTGCTGCGCCGCGTGCCGATGGCGTTCTGTCCTTCCGCGGCCCTGCCCGAGCCCGGCTCGTACATCGCGCGCACGACCGTCGGCACGCCGCTGCTGGTGGTGCGCGGAACGGACGGCATCGTTCGCGGCTTCCGCAATGCCTGCCGTCACCGCGGCATGAAGCTCGTGGAGGATGACGGCTGCAAGCGGGCCTTCGCCTGCCCCTATCATGCCTGGACCTACGGCCTCGACGGTTCGCTGCGTCACATTCCCGGCGAAGAGGGCTTCCCCGGCCTGGACAAGAACGAGCACGGGCTCGTGCCGGTGACGGTGCACGAGAAAGGCGGCCTCGTCTTCGTGACTCAGGACACGCCGCTGTCGGACGGCGCCTTGCCGGACGTGCCGGACGGCCTCCTGCCCTCCGACTGGATCCTCTTCAACAGGATCGAGTTCGACGACAAGGCCAACTGGAAGCTGATCGGCGAGACGTCGATGGAGGGCTATCACATCAAGGCTCTCCACGGTCAGTCTTTCTATCCCTACGGCTACGACAACCTGAACGTGGTCGAGCTGCACGGCCGCAATTCGCGCATCGTCTTTCCGTTCCGCCGCATCGAGAAGCTGCGCCAGGTGCCGCGCGAGGAGTGGAGCGTCCAGGGACGCCTCACCGACGTGCACCAGCTCTTCCCCAACACCCATGTCAGCTTCCTCTCCAGCCACGCGATGCTCGTCATCCTGGAACCGGTGACGCCGTCGGAAACGCACTGGGTGATCTACCAGCTCGCGCCGCGGCTGAAGAACGGCAAGCCGCTCGACGTCGCCGAGGCCCGGCGCGACGCCAATTTCGTGCAGGACGCCGGCCTCACGGAAGACCGGCAGGCGGCCTGCGCCATCCAGGCCGGGCTGGCCGCGCGCGCGAACAGTCATTTCACCTTCGGCCACTACGAGCAGGCGATCGGCCATTTCCACCGTCACCTGACGGAACATGTCGAGAAGCTCATGGCGCGGCGCTAGTATCTGCTTTCATCGGATAGTGATTCAATCGTCGTGCCGTCGCTGCGCTCGCCACTCCCAGGGCGCCAGGCAGGCATGGGCATGGACACCAACACGTGCCTGTTTCGCTCGTTCCTCCTGCCCGGCGTACTCGCCGTTGCCGGCGGCCGCCAGCGCCATGCCGGACACCACCATGGCAGCGCCGAGATCCCGTCCACCGGCGCGGCACAGGGCAACCGTGCGCCCGTGCGCGTCCTGGGCCTTGGCCTCGCAGGTGACGGGGCGCCGCTCGATCATGGCGGCCAGGGCGCGAGCCGCCTCGATGCCGGCCCGCCAGCCCTGCGGATAGCAGCGCTGGTCGAGCTCGGGAGCGTCGATTCCCCAGAGCCTGTACGTCGTGCCGTCCATCCTGATCGTGTTGCCGTCGATCGCCACCGCTTGGAAGGGCTTCGCCGGCAGGTCGTTGTCGGCGAGATAGCCTTCGAGCGCCTCGGTCCAGAGATCGGGCACGGCGGCGATCTGATGGCCGTCCAAGCCCTCCGGCGGGACGAACTCACGGAAGGCGCCCCTGCCGCCGGCGGCCCGGAAGGCAGTGAAGTTGCTGCGGCTGTGCCGCAGTGAATAGAGGGAGTCGTTGTAGCCGTAGAGCCAGATCGTCGATCGCTTGAAGGCGCTTCCTCGTCGGAAGAGGTCGGCATTGACGTCGTCGATCGACGGGCAGCGCTCGCTCAACCAACCGCCGACGAAGTTTATCACCGCGCGCGGGACCGCCGGCTGCCGACCGGCCCAGGCGACGGACAGGACGCCGCCGCGCGACAGCCCGCCGACGGCGACCCGCTCGCGATCGACGAAGGGCTGCGCCAGCAGCACCGGCGTGATGGCGTCGATGTCGCGCAACGCGCGCTCGGCACCCGCGAGCGCCACGGTCCGCTCGCAGCTGTAGCCCCGTGCACGGTCGGCGGCGAACCCTTCATCGTAGACGCCTTCCGAGCCGCCGCGCCCGCGCCGCGACGGCAGGATGACGGCCCAGCCGCGGGCCGTGAACCAGCCGGCCAGCGCCTTGGGATCATAGGGCCGCTCGAACAGCGCCGGATCGCGGCCACGTCCGGTCGAGCCGTGATGGAAGATCAGGGTTGGGAATGGGCCGTTGCCCGGCGGCTTGTAGGTGATCGTGGCGAGCTTTGCCTGTTCGCCATCGATCGTAACCGGCACCATTGCGCGCTCCTGCGCAGCGAGCGAGACAGGCATCGCAAGGATGCTGCAAGCAAGAAGCAGCGAGCCGAATTGTCTGCTGGCGTGAGTCATCGGTCAGAACCCGTCAGCGAACGCAGGCACCATTCTGCCGCACGGCATCGATCGACGCCATTGCCTTGGTCGCTTCGAGCGACGTCAGCGGCAGGCCCAAGCCAACGCTCGGAACAGCGCATCGGTGTTGCGGTGACGCCGTCGGAAACGCACTGGGCGATCTACCAGCTCGCGCCGCGGCTGAAGAACGGCGACATCGCCGAGGCCCGACGCGACGCCGGCCCTTGAGCGTCATCGAAAGTCGCTTGGTCCATTCCTCAAGATGACTGGCCGTCCGGGCGGTGATCGCCACTGCATTTGCCTGCAGCCCATGCAGAGTCGTTCGCGACCGGCAGCTGAGGAGCGATTGGGCTGAGTTGAGCGGACTCAGCTCCAGCTATTGCCGGCGACAATCCAGCACGATCGACTGGCCAGATGCCTCGGCGCTCGCCGAGGCGCGACGCTCATTGCCGCCGTCGCGGCACAGGTAGCGCGCGTGGTACTCCTTGGGGCAGCCGGGCCGGGGATCGCCGATCTGGCGACTGTCGACGCGGTAGACGCAATAGTCGCGGCCTTGGCACTGGCGGGCGAGATCGCCGGTGACGTTGGTGCTGACGTTGCCGGCGCAATTGTTGCCGTAGACAGCACCCAGCACGCGGATCGACACGCCGCCGCCGTAGCTCGGGTTCTGGTCCTGGTAGCGCGGCTGATCCTGCTGCTGCGGTCCGATCTGGATGGAACTACCGCTGCCCGGCAGCGGGATGCTGATCTGCGCCGCGGCCGGCGACGCGCCGACGGCCAGCAGCAGGACCGCCACCAGCGGACCGCTGATCCCCTTGATCGATGCCCGAGCCATGGACGCCTCCCCGCTTCGATCTCTCGAAGGCCTGGCACTCTGCGATTCGAAAAAGGACGCAACAGAGCGTCCATCATACGTCGAATGCCGGTGTGCGGGCCAGAGACACCTCGAACGCTTGACCGGTCGGAGGCGGCATCCGAGGGTTGCGCCATGTCCGTTGCCACGCCGGCCCTTCCCGCCCGAACCGAGCGCTTCTGGGCGGCGCTGCTGGCGGCGACGCTGATGAACCTGCCCCTGGGATCGGTCTACGCCTTCAGCGTGCTGCTGCGCCCGATCGAGCAGGAGCTCGGCATCCCGCGCTCGGCGCTGTCACTGGTCTTCGGCCTGGCGACGGTGGGCTTCACGGCAGGCTCGGTCGGCGCCGCCTTCCTCTATCGCCTCGCCCCCGTGTCGATCCTGGTGCTCATAAGCGCGCTGGTGGCCGCGGGCGGCATCGCGCTGGCGGCGACGGCGAGCGGGCTAACCCAGTTGCTGGTGGGATACGGCGTCGTGTTCGGCACCGGCGGCGGCACGACCTACATCCTACTGCAGCAGGGCGTGAACATGCTGGTCCGGCGCCGCCAGGGGCTCGTGAACGGCTACATCGTCAGCCTCTATCCCATGGGCGCGATGCTGGCGACGCCGGCCTTCCATGCCTGCAACGAAACCTTCGGCTGGCGCACCACCTTGGGCGGCTTGGCGACCGTGCTGGTGGCGAGCGGCATCGCCGCGGCGCTGCTCGCCTGGCACAGCGGGGCGCGGCTGGTCGCGCCGGCGAGCATCGCGTCGACGGAGTCGACGAAGGGACCACCAATCCTGAGCGCGACGTTCTTCAAGCTGTCGACGACGTTCTTCCTCGCCGCCTCGGCCGGTCTGATGGTGCTGAGCCAGGCGCGCGAGATCGTGGCGGCCTACGGCGGCGCTGCCACCTTGGCGGTGGCGGCGACGACCGCCCTCACCGGCGCGATCGCCCTGGCGCGCATCAGCGGCGGCTGGCTGGTCGACCGCTTCGCGGTGCCCAACGTGGCGTGCGCGGCGCACGCGCTGGCGCTTGGCGGCGGGCTGCTGCTGACGTTCCTGCCCGCGCCCGTCACCGCGGTCGCAGGGCTGGGCATGATCGGGCTGGGCTACGGCTTCGTCTCCGGCGCTACCGCGGGCGGCATCGGCATCTACTGGCGGCCCGCCGACTACGGCCGCGTCGCCGGGCGGACCTACATCGCCTGGTGCCTGGCCGCCGTCAGCCTCCCAGTCTTGGCCGGCTATCTGTTCGACCTGACGCGAGCCTACGACACGGCGGTGGTGATCGCCGCCGGCGCCAACGTCCTGGGCATGGCGATGGCGCTCACGATGCCGCGGCGCGGGTGGCGCGGGGGAGGCTGATCCGGCGCAAGCCGGCGCCGGGTTATGAGCGGGCCGAGTTTGACTCGCGCGACGCTGCAACCCATCCTTTCAACGCCGCTCCAGTTTGTCCGACCGTATTGGCGCTTGGAGGGTTACATGACGTCGTACCGGGTTCTCCGATTACGTCGCGTGCTTTCCCGACTGGCGTTCCTCGTGGTCGCCGCGCTCGGCACGGCAGCCGCAGCGGCTCCGCCGGCGGGCCGATCCCCTGGTCGTGCGCTTTCACCTCAAGGAGCCCTGGCCCGACTTCATGACGTTCTACGGCACGACCGCCACGGCCGCCGGCCTCGTCGTCCCGAAGAAATACCTTGCCCAGGTGGGAGAGGACGGCTTCAGGAAGCAGCCGGTCGGCGCTGGCCCCTACAGATTCGTCAGCAACAAGCCCGGCCTGGAAGTCGAGCTGGAAGCCTTTCCCGCCTATTGGCGCCGCGTGCCGAGCGTGAAGACGCTGATCATGAAGAGCGTCCCCGAAGCGACGACACGCGCCGTGATGGTGAAAACCGGCGAAGCCGACATCGCCTACGCCATCGACGGCCCCGAAGCCGAGGAGATCCAGCGTGACCGGCGCCTGCAAGTGGTGGCTTCCAAGCACGCCTCGATCTTCTGGATCGAGTTCACCGAGCAATGGGATGCCAAGTCTCCGTGGCACGACCCGCGGCTGCGCCGCGCCGCGAACCTGGCGCTCGATCGCAAGCGGATCAACGAGGCGGCGTGCCTCGGCTTCTGCCCGCCGGCGGGCGTGATCGTGCCGCGGGTCATGGACTTCGCGCTGCAGGTCGAGCCGCCGCCCTACGATCCTGGCAAGGCCAGGCAGCTCCTCGCCGAAGCCGGCTATCCAAAGGGCTTCGAGGCCGGCGAGTTCGCCGCGATCCCCGGCTTCCCGACGGTGGCCGACGCCGTGGTGAACGACCTGAACGCGGCCGGCATCCGGGTCAGGCTGCGGCCGTTGGAGCGCGCGTCCTTCTACGCCGCCTGGCAGGAAAAGAAGCTGCGCGGCCTGTTCATGACCGCGGCCGGAAACTCCGGCAACGCCGCCAGCCGCGTCGAGTCCTTCATCCAGTCCAAGGGCGCCTACGCCTATGGCGGCTATCAGGACATCGACGACCTCTTTCAACGACAGGCGGCCGAGCGCGATACCCAAAAGCGCGAAGCGCTGCTGCACAAGATCCAGCAACTCACGATCGAGCGGGAGATGTTCGCGCCGGTCATGGACCTCCGCACCCTGAACGCCGTCGGCCCGCGCATCGCCAGGCACACGATCACCGATGTCTGGATGAGCCCGTTCGTTTCCTGCGAGGATATCGAACTCAAGCCGTAGCAACGCCAAGGACGGGAACGCCGGAAGCACCCGGACGGCGCGCGCCCAGCATCTGCCGTGCTTCGTCCATCCGATTGGCGCTGAGATAGGCCCTGAGCAGGGTGAAGTCGATCAGGTCGTGTTGCGCACGGCTGCCGCCGACGCGTTCGTTCTGGCCCGCAAGCGGCGCCAGCGCATCGATTGCACCGGAGAAGTCGCCGCGTTCGAACGCCGCGAATCCGCGCGCCAGTTCGGGAAGGTAGGAGCCCGACGGGTAGCGGCCCTCGTGCGCCAATGCCTCGATCTGGCGGGCGCGCGTGCCGGCCGCGGACTCGTCCTGCATGACGGCCTCGGCCAGGACGACATGCAGGTCGGCGAGACCGTTGCCCGGCCGCGGCAACGCCTGGCGCGCGAAGGCATGCAAGGCGCGCCAGGCCGCGTCATCGCGCGGGTGACCCGCGAGTTCGGACCGCCACAGGAACGATGCGCCGTCGGAGACTTTCTGCTGGGGGCCGCCGCTGTGGCGGTCGAGTGCAATGGCATCGCGATAGAGCCGCAGCGCCTCGGTCCAGTTGCCGGCCTGGATCTCGAACAGGGAGAGATGCCAGCTGAGATGGCCGTGGAAGAAGGCTTCCCGCGGATAGGTGGCGAGCCACGATGAGAGGAAGGAGCGCGCCGTCTCGAGCTCGCCGCTCTCGTAGCAGATGTGAGCGACGCCGTGCGCAGCATGCGCATTGTTCGGGTTCGCCGCCACGGATCGCTCGATCTTCTCGCGCGCGACGCCAAGCTGCCCGTCCTCGGAGAGCGACATGGCGTGATAGGAGACGAACCAGAAATCGTCGCCATAGGCCGGGGCCAGGCTGTCCATCAGGGCCGCAATCCGCTGCTTCTGCCCGAGATGGCCGGAGCCGCCGATCAAGCCGTTGGGGTTCGCTGCGCTGGCGACGACCAGGGCATCGCGCGGCCACGCCGCCAGATGGGCATACAAGGCTGAGATCGCGGCCTCGATCTCGCCGGCGAACACGAGGTCGAAAAAGGCGATGTGGCTCGCCTCTCGCTCGGACACACCGGACGCCAGGTCCTTGGCGGCCGCCAGTGCCGTCCGCGCGGCCCCGACGTCGCCCTGTCTCAGCAGGACCTGCGCCTTGCCGGCGTAGGCCAGGGCGAAGCCGGGATCGACGGCGATGGCTCGGTCATAGGCTTCGAGCGCGCCGGGATAGAAGGTCAGCGCCAAGCCCGAGGCCTCGACGTAGGCGTCCCGCGCGGCAGCCGATGCCGTCGTCAAGGCAAGGTCGTAGCGATCCTTCAGCATGACATGATCCTTCGCACTGCCGGTTCGACGTTATCGGAGACCTATCCCAAAGGCCAGATATCGGCCGCCCGGCAAAAGGTGCATTGATCGCCTCACCCAACAGGAGGTGACTCATGAAGATCATCGTCATCGGCGGCACCGGCCTGATCGGCTCGAAGACCGTCGCCATTCTGCGCCGGGGCGGCCACGAGGTCGTCGCGGCGTCCCCCAACAGCGGCGTCAACACCATCACCGGCGAGGGCCTCGAGGAGGCCGTGGCCGGCGCCGAGGTGGTGATCGACCTCGCCAACTCGCCGTCATTCGAGGACAAGGCGGTGCTGGCCTTCTTCGAGACCTCCGGCCGCAACCTTCTCGCGGCGGAGGCCGCAGCCGGCGTCCGCCACCATGTCGCGCTCTCCATCGTCGGCACCGACCGGACGCCCGACAACGGCTACTTCCGCGCCAAGGTCGCGCAGGAGAAGCTGATCGCGGCCTCCGGCCTCCCCTACACCATCATCCGCTCGACCCAGTTCCTGGAGTTCCTGCGCGGCATTGCCGCCGAAGGCACGGATGGCAACAAGGTCAGGATCTCGCCCGGCCTGTTCCAGCCCATCGCGGCGGACGACGTTGCCACCATTGTCGCCGAGGTGGCGCTCGGGGCGCCGCGCAACGGCATCGTCGAGATCGCCGGTCCCGAGCGGGCGCCGTTCGACGAGATCGTCGCCCGCTATCTCAAGGCGGTCGGCGATCCGCGCGAGGTCGTGCGCGATCCGGGAGCGCGATACTTCGGCGGCCGGGTCGAGGAGCGGTCGCTTGTGCCGCTGGGCGAGGCACGACTGGGCCGCATCGGCTTCGACGAATGGCTCCGCCGCTCGCAGACGACCACCTGATCCGCAACCGTCAACCGCAGGAGAGTCTCATGAAGCGCATCCTCTGTTCACTGCTTCTCGCCGCCCTGCCGTTCGCCAGCGCCCTCGCGGACGACGCGGGGTTCAAGAACGCCAAGGTGACCGTCGTCGACCAGCACGAGCTGCCGAACGTGCCCGGCAAGAGCCTGCGCGCGGTGCTCGTCGAGTACGGGCCAGGCGGCGGCTCGCCCTCCCATCGGCATCCGTCGTCGGCCTTCATCTACGCGCGCGTGCTCGAGGGCGCGATCCGCAGCAAGGTCAACGACGGGCCGGAGCGGACCTACCAGGCCGGTGAGAGCTGGACCGAGAAGCCGGGTGATCATCACCAGGTCAGCCGGAATGCCAGCACGACGGCACCGGCCAAGCTGCTTGCCGTGTTCGTGGTCGACACGGCCGATCGGACGATCGTGATCCCGGACAAGTAGTCGGGCCCGTCTGCCGCCCAGCCGTGGCCTAATTGTGTTCGTTTGCGGGTTTGCCGTCCGCGGGCTTTGTCCGCGATGGTGTGTGCATACAATGGCCCCATGAGAGATCATGGCGAGACGATCATCTTCCACGTCCGCGCGACCGATCCCAGGAACAGCCAGCAGATGGTCTATGAGTGCGTCGGCTTTCCCATGGCGCACGCGAAGGCGGCCGAGCTGCGCATGAGCGGCTACAAGGACGTGGTCACATCAATGGCCGCGGCGGCGAGCGAGACGGCATCGCAGGGCACCTGACCTAGCCTAGTTTCTGTCTCGAAAGGCCTTTTGTGTGGGGGGTCGGGCACTTTTTCGCTGTCATCTGCGGACAAGAAGTTGCGATCTGGCAGGTTCAAAGTGGCCGGACAGAGCGGTTTGCGGGTGTCGGGGCGTGCGCGGACGTG